>JAPLQI010000032.1 GCA_026399755.1 Pseudomonadota bacterium | reverse complement strand
TGAGCTATGCAAAGCAGTGATTTACTTCGACCCTCATGCAAAAAAAGATCGCCCCAAACACCCTAAGCCGCATGATTTTACAGCCTATAAATCAGGGGTTTGAGCTTAAGTTGATAGGATTGGGTTTCACCCGCCCTACAAAACGCACACAGATGCCACTTATTGCTTAATCCCCTCCTGCCTTGGGCAAATATGCTATATTTTCCGACCCGAATGGCATATTTGCGCAAGCCCGCCTGCCAGCCTGTTTAATCTTTGATTTCAGTAAGGAAGAATATGCAAAAAGTATTACTTTCAATGGCACTGGCCAGCGCCAGCCTACTTTCTAATGCCGCCAGCGATCAATTTGAGTGGCTAGAAGATGTAGGCGGTAAAAAATCATTAGATTGGGTGAAGGCGCAGAATGCCATTAGCCACGGCATGTTAGAAAAAGAAGCAGGTTTTAATCCGCTTAAAAATCAAGTGCTGGATATTCTTAATTCTAAAGAGCGCATTGCCTATGTGAATAAAATGGGCGGCTATTTTTATAATTTCTGGCGCGATGGCGATCATCAGCGCGGTATTTGGCGGCGCACTACATTGGCGAGTTATAAAACAGCCAATCCAAACTGGGAAACCGTATTAGATTTAGATGCATTGGCCAAAGCCGAAAGCGCCAATTGGGTTTATAAGGGCGCAGACTGCCGCTATCCCCAATACGATAGATGCTTAATTAGCCTTTCACGCGGCGGAGCCGATGCGGTAGAAGTACGTGAATTCGATTTAAATAAAAAAACCTTTGTAAAAGACGGCTTTAGTTTGCCTGAGGCTAAATCAGAGCTGAGCTGGCAGGGCAAAGATGCCATTTTTGTGGCCAGCGATTTTGGCAAAGACAGTCAAACTAACTCAGGCTACCCGCGCATCGTAAAGCTTTGGCAACGCGGCACGCCACTCAGCGCCGCTAAAACAATTTATGAAGGGCAAAAGACAGATATTTCTGTCTCTGCCTTTGTGGCCGAAGAGGCAGGCTACCGCCGCGAGATTATCCGCCGAGGCGTTACCTTTTATACCAATGAAACCTATTTACGCAGCGGCGAAAAGCTCAGCCGCATTGCCGTGCCAGATGATGCCAATATCAGCTTTTTTGGCCCGCAAATCCTGATCACGCTGAAATCTGCATGGACGATTGGCGGTAAGACTTGGCCTAGCGGCAGCTTAATCGCTAGTGACTTTGAGAAGTTTCAAGCGGGCGAGCGCCAATTTACTCAGCTCTTTAGCCCAAGCCCAACCACAGCACTCAATGGCACCACCGCCACCAAAAACTTTCTGATCGTTGAGGCGCTCGATAATGTAAAAGGCCGCCTGACTGAATGGCGCTTTAAAGATGGGCTGTGGTCGCAACGCGCTATCAATGCACCTGCTTTTGGCACGATCGGTGCAACCGCCATTGATGCGGATAGCTCGGACGATTACTTCTTCACCCATGCCGATTTCCTCACGCCTGATTCGCTCTACCTTGCCCATGCAGGCAACGATGAGCGCGAGCTACTGAAGCAGCGCCCTGCTTTCTTTGACGCTAGTAGTATGGAAATCGCGCAAAACGAAGCCGTTTCTAAAGATGGCACGCGTATTCCTTACTTTATCGTCAAGCCTAAAAACTTAAAACTCGATGCCAATACCCCCACGCTACTCTATGGCTACGGTGGCTTTGAAGTTAGCCTCACGCCGTATTATTCGGCAGGGGTAGGTAAGGCATGGCTAGAAAAAGGCGGCGTGTATGTGCTGGCTAATATTCGTGGCGGCGGTGAATTTGGCCCGCGCTGGCATCAGGCGGCACTAAAAGAAAATCGCCAAAAAGCTTACGATGATTTTATCGCCGTGGCGGAAGACCTCGTTGCCAAGAAAATCACCCAGCCTAAAAAGCTCGGCATTATGGGCGGCAGCAATGGGGGGCTTTTGATGGGGGTGATGATGACGCAGCGCCCAGATTTATTTGGTGCGGTGGTTTGCCAAGTGCCGCTCTTAGATATGCGCCGCTTTAATCAGCTGCTGGCAGGGGCTTCATGGATGGGCGAATATGGCAATCCGGATGTGGCTGCCGAGTGGGATTACATCAGCAAATACTCGCCGTATCACAATATCAAAGCCAAGACGCAATACCCAAATATTCTGTTTACCACCTCCACCCGCGACGATCGAGTCCACCCAGGACACGCGCGTAAAATGATGGCAAAAATGCAAAACGAGGGCGTGAAATCGGCGTGGTACTTTGAAAATATGGAAGGCGGCCATGCAGGCGCGGCAGACAACAGCCAGAAAGCCGACATGACTGCGCTGGAATACAGCTTTTTGTGGAAGATGTTGAAGTAATCATGGCTTAGCTTAGGGCTGTTTTTAGCCCTAAGCTAAGCCATGATATTTTGCAGAAAGCTATTGCACACACACTCTCGATTTACCCGCTCGCTTAGCCTCGTACATTGCGGCATCGGCGGTGCTAACTAATTGATTCGGGGTTGTTTCAGAGCCCGGCAAATAAAGCGTAAGACCAATACTGGCACTCACATGTGCGGTATTCTTTCCAATGAGAATGGGTTCCTGAATACGCAGCAGCAACTTTTCTGCCAATCGCTGCGCATCCTGAATACCCCCACTTAAAAACTCTAAAATCAGCGTAAATTCATCCCCAGCCAAGCGTACAACAGTATCTGTATCCCGCACACTTTCGCGCAAACGCTGGGCAACTGCACATAAAACAGCATCGCCCGCTTCATGCCCCTGAGTGTCGTTTACAGCTTTAAAGCCATCTAAATCAAGAAATACAATGGCCAGAGGAATTCGCTGACGATTTGCCCTTGCGATCGCTAGTGGAATCAGCTCAAACAACGTACGCCGATTAGGTAGGCCAGTCAGCGCGTCATGCCCAGCCTCATGTTCGCGCTTTAATTCCGCCTGCTTGCGCTCAGTAATATCATGCAAAAAAGCACTAAAAATAACGTGCCCTTCAAGATGTAAAGCTCGAACTCTGACCTCTGTAGGCAACACACTCCCATCACGCCGCAAGGCCATCAGCTCTAGCCGCTGATTAAGCACCTTGTGCTCACCAGAAGCGTGATAACGCTTCATCCCTACTCGGTGAGCCTCACGCATTTCTGGGGGAATAATCAATTCATCTAGGGCACAGCCTATGGCTTCTGACGCGCTCCAGCCAAAAGTCTGCTCAGCCTGATGATTCCACTCAATGATGACGCCTGCTTGATCCATGCATACATAAGCATCATTGGCATTTTCAATCACCATGCTTAATTCAGCTTCACGTTTACGCAAAGCTAACTCTGATTGCAGCTGCTGAGCCATGGCGAAAGAAAGTTTTTCATTCGCCTCTTGTAAATCATGAGTACGAGCCAGTACACGCTCTTCCAAAGAAAGCCGTAAAGTAGCAAGTGATTCTTCTGCCTCTTTCCTATCTTGTATGTCTTTAATAATCGATACAAAATAATCAAGCTCGCCCTTCTGGCCCACATACTTGGTCACCACCAAATTCACCCACACCGTACTACCGTTTTTACGGATATAGCGCTTTTCAAGCTGGTAACGATCAATTTTATCAGCCACTAGCTGCTGTAAAAGATGAAGATCAGCGTCGAGATCCTCTGGATAGGTAATATCCTGAAATGTAAGCTGAAGTAATTCAGCCTTGCTATAACCAACGATCTGACAAAGCGCTTCATTCATACTAATCCAACTGCCATCTGGTGCAAGCAAGGCAATACCCACCCCGGCTCGCTCAAATACAGTACGGAATCGTGTCTCACCCGCCTCAATTTTTTTCTCTGAATAACTCATCTGGCTGCGTGTCAGTAGCACTGCTTCACGCATTTGTACTTCTTTATTAATCAAGTCAGTGAGAGCAATCAAAATACTCACTTCATCTGGGGTGAGAATGCGGGGCTTTGAATCAATGGCACAGAGCGTACCAAGGGCTAAACCACCAGTGCTTCGAATCGGGACTCCAGCATAAAAACGAATATTGGGCTGACCAGTGACCAAAGGATTATCCGCAAAGCGCTCGTCTTGCGTGGCATCCTGCACAAGCATAGGCCCTCTATCCATAATGCTATGCGCGCAAAAAGCGAATTCACGCGGGGTTTCTGTGGCATCTAGCCCTACTCGGGATTTAAACCATTGCCGGTTCTCATCAACCAAAGAAACCAAGGCAATAGGCACATGCAGGATTTGAGAAACTAAGCGTGTAATTAGATCAAAAGCGGGCTCTGCCTCACTATCAAGCAGCTCTAAAGCATGCAAAAGATGCAAGCGCTCGGTCTCGTCAGGGGGAATAGGGGGCATAGTCATAAAGAGTGATATCCAATAAGGCTGATACCACTATAGCTATTGCAAGCAACTTCATCAGATGCTTTATGTTTAAATTAAGTTTATTCAAACATAAAAAAAGCCACCTTCGTAAAGGTGGCTCATTTGATTCTAAACGGCGATTAAGCGCGTTTTTTGAATTCATTGAAGCGTGTGTCGATTTCGATTTTGTCGCCAATTTCAATAAATGCAGCAACTGGCAATTCAAAGCCATTCACCAGACGAGCTGGCTTCATTACTTTACCTGATGTATCGCCACGAACTGCTGGCTCGGTGTAAACCACTTCACGCACGATGGTGGTAGGCATTTCAACCGAAATAGCCTTGCCTTCGTAGAAGGTTACATCGCAAACATCTTGCATGCCGTCTTCGATAAAGTTGAGTGTGTCGCCCAGATTGTCTTTTTCGATTTCGTACTGTTCAAACTCTGTATCCATAAATACATACATTGGATCAGCGAAGTAAGTGTAAGTACATTCTTTACGATCAAGCGTTACAACTTCAAACTTTTCGTCTGCTTTGTAAACGTTTTCTGAAGCAGAAGTGCCCAGCAAGCTTTTTGCTTTTACTTTTACAACAGAAGAGTTACGGCCAGATTTGCTGTATTCGGTTTTTTGAACGACCCAAGGTTGTGCATCAACCATGATTACGTTACCAACGCGAACTTCTTGTGCGGTTTTGATTGCCATTGCGGTGTTTACCTAGAGCTTAAGTGATGGTTAAAATTTAACGCGTCATTTTACCTTGCTATTCACGAATCTGACCAGATTAGTGGCGAGATCCCCCCTTTTGATCAAATTCTCACGCCAAAGTGCTGCGTGTGTAGTTAAAACAGAAATCTGCGGCAAAAGCATATGCCACGCGGCTTGCAGATCGCCACCATGATTCCAAACCTGCCAAAAATCATTTAAAGCCTGTGCAGATTCACTTGGACAAGCGGACAAATAATGCGCCAAAAATGCATCTAATTTCACGCGATGTGCGTCGTCATCCTGCGGATAGATATGCCAGACCAAGGGCAGTGCTGCCCACTGTGCGCGCACAAATGAATCTTCACCGCGCACAAAATTAAGATCACAGCTCCAAAGTAGCCGATCGTACTCATCCTGCGATTGCATAGGCAGCACCGACAAGCTGAGCGCGCCAAGGCAAATTGTCCCCCCCACCGGCAATGCCTGCCCTAATGCAGCTTCAGCTAAAGGCAGTAATAAGCCTTCAGGCATAAACACCTGCACGGGGATATCTGATTGCTGCCACAGACTCAACAAATCGGCCAAGCCCTGATTTTCATAGGCAAAGAGAGACACTTTAAGACTATGGGCATCCACCGCCTGCCATTGGCCCAAATAGTCCTCGCTATCGGCCTGCGACCAAGCCGCCCGAGCGCTAAGCTGAGCCTGCTCACCTAATAAGCCGCCTGTGCCATCAACAAAACCGGGGAAAAAGAAAAACTTAGCTAAGCCCTGAGCGGGGGACGGCAGGCCGTGGCAGCCCAGTACCCAGTCTTCTGCAGATAAATACTCCAGATTCAGCCAAACAAGGCCGCTAGGCTTCGCTTTCATCGCGGCGATATAGCTGGCAGGCAAATCACAGGCAAAAGCCTCGATCACCACCTCACCCGGCTCTATTTCAAGCGGGCTATCGCCCCAATGCAGCACTTCTACCCCTGAGCAAAACTGCTGAGCCTGATCGGTGCAAATATCAGATTGAATCCGCTGAAAGCTCGCTAAATCATCCACCATTAGCCGCACGGCAAAGCCATGCTCTAGCGACAATTGCCGCGCTAAACGCCAGCACACGCCAATATCGCCGTAATTATCAATTACACGGCAAAAAATATCCCAACGAACGGTGTTATTCATTACTCAATCACTTTTTTTCTTCCGCAGCATAAACATTTCTATCGGCCACAAATAAATCACTCATTTGTTGGCGATTAGCTTTTGCCAAGGCCATTAGGGCGGGCATATCGTCTTTGTGCTCTAATTGCTCAAGTAAAGACGCTTCATCGTGGCGCTGAAAAATATCAATCATTCGCTCTGCATGGGCAGGAGAATATCCCAAGGCTAATAAAGTATGCTCTGCCGCTGTTAAGCTGCTTTCCCATACTTCACGAATCACCACATCCACATTTAAATCCATTAAAGACAATGCATGAGTGCGATTATGCGCCCGAGCAATAATCTGCAAATGAGGAAACTTGCGCTTGGCCATTTGCGCTAAATGCAAAGAATCACTGATATTATCAATGGCGATTAATAATACAGTGGCTTGCTTTGCACCTGCTTTTCTTAATAAATCATAACGCGTGGCATCACCAAAATAGATTTTATGACCTACTTTTTTTAAAAACTCAATATGCTCAGGATCTTTATCTAAGGCTGTGAATTGCATGCCCTTAGCAGCCAATAAGCGCCCCGTGGCCTGACCAAAACGGCCAAATCCAGCAATAATGACTTTATTGGTTTCAAACTTCACATTGCTATAATCTACTTTCTTTTCTTTGCCTTTGCGCTGAATTAAGCGCTCAAATAGCATTAACAAAGGTGCATTCAAAGCCATCGACAAACCAACGACAATGGTAATTTCTTCAGTAATTTGGCTATCTAGAATATGCAAAGACAAAGCCTGTGCCATCACCACAAAAGCAAATTCGCCGCCTTGTGCCAACATTAGCCCTAGCCTAAAGCTACTTAGCTTTGATTGCCCCGTCGTCAAAGTAATCAAAGCCGCAATCACCGAGCTTTTAACCAAGAGTAATAATAAAGCGCCTGCCAATAAAAACCACGGGTCTGCTAACAGCATTTTTAAATTAATACTGGTGCCAATGGTAATAAAAAACAAACCTAGCAATAATCCTTTAAAAGGCTCAATATCTGCTTCTAATTGATGCCTAAAGCTAGAATTTGCCAGCATAATCCCCGCAGTAAAAGCACCCATGGCCATCGATAAACCAGCATAATCAAAACCAAGTGCTGCACCTAATACAATCAGTAGCGCTGCGGCCGTCATTACTTCTGAATTGCCATATTTTGCGACTATTTTTAGTAGTGGATTAAGCAAATAAGTACCCACAAACAGGGTAATCAATACCGCCATTAAACCCAGCCACCATGGCGCAACATGGCCACTAGAATCAGGTGCCATTGCTTGTAAACTAAGTAATACCGGAATCACCGCCAGATCTTGCATCAGCAAAATAGCAAAGCCAATTCGGCCAATCGGCTGATTAAGCATACTGCGCTCTTTTAAGAGCTGAATTGCAAAAGCCGTAGAAGAGAGCGCTAAGGTCACGCCAATCAATAATGAGGCTTTAAAATCAACGCTCAAAAACAGTATGGATAAGCCCGCTAAAGCCAAACCACAAAACAATAACTGAGCCCCGCCTAAGCCAAGAATTTTTTTACGCATTTGCCAAAGTGACTTAGGATTTAACTCTAAACCTAAAACAAATAACAACAGCACCACACCTATTTCAGCAAAATCTAATACCGCAGTTGGGTTATCAATAAAGCCGAGGAAATAGGGACCAACGATTACGCCAGCCACCAAGTAACCTAAGATTGATCCTAAATTAAAACGCTTAAATATGGGAACTGCAATCACTGCTGCTGCCAATAGCACCACAGAAGTGTGTAATAGCTGATTATTCTCCATCGCTTTCTCCTTGAGCTGTTTTTTACGACGAGGGAATGACAAGCTAAATCAATCCGCACTTCCTGAGCGACCTACTCAAGCAATCCTCTCGCCCTGCCACCTTTCATTCCATATTGATGCTTCAGCCCATAATCATTACATCATCATTTGCTGATTTTATACTTAAAAGATGACGATGTTTATAGCACCCTGTGGCCGGTTTCAATTCTAAAATTTCTCATTATTATTCACAGAATAAGCGATTCGACTACAGCTGCAATGATAACAGTGGCATCAAAGGGCCTACTCCCACTGATATCGCATCAGAAAACAAACCCATATTTTCATAAAAACATGACTTTTTTCCTTCAAAAAAATTTCCATAATCTAATAATTTCAAAAGGTTGTGGCATTAAGTATTTATTCCGAATGTGCCAATAGCCAGCTACATGCCGATGTAATAAGATCAATCATCTAACCAATTCGGGCCGCAATCATGAGTTCAGAGAACAACCCTTTATTGCAAGATTGGCAAACGCCTTATGGCCTGCCCCCATTTGATCAAATTCTGCCTGAGCATTTCTCTCCCGCTTTTGCGACCGCCATTCTTTTGCATCTTGATGAATTAAATACCCTTGCAGCACAAACCAGCCTGCCAGACTTTGCCAATACAGTAGAAAGCTTTGCCAATGCCGGATTATTACTTGCGCGCATTCAGGGCGTATTTGAAAACCTGACCGCCTCTGAAACATCTCCCGCGCTTGAAGCCATTGAGCTCACCCTCGCACCGCAATTAGCGGCGCACCGTAATGCGGTTTACCAGCAGGACGGCGTGTTTATTCGCTTGGATGCGCTGTATCAGCAGCGCCGAGACCTTGGCCTGAACACCGAAAAAATGCGCCTCTTAGAGCGGATTCATTTAGATTTCGTCAGAAATGGTGCCAAGTTAAGCGGCGAGCCTCGGCTGCGCTTTGCGGCCATCGTGGCCGAGCTGGCGACGCTCTGCACGCAATTTGCCCAAAATGTACGCAGTGATGAAGCGGAATATCGCTTAGTGCTTAATCATGAAAATGATTTAGCGGGCTTGCCCGATTCGATTAAAAGCTCAGCCAAGCAAGCTGCAGCTGATCGCGGTGTAGATGGCTATGTGATTACCCTCAGCCGCTCATCTGTTGTGCCTTTCCTCACCTACTCTAGCCGCCGTGATTTACGCGAAGTGGCCCACAAGGCTTGGAAAGCACGTGGTGAAAATGCTGGGAATGCCGATAATCGCCCCATCGCTCCACGTATTTTGGCGCTGCGCCTTGAGCAATCCCAATTGCTGGGCTACGCCAATTTTGCCGATTACGCCCTGAGCGATCGCATGGCAGGCACGCCGCAAGCGGCTTTAGATTTACTGCAAAAAGTGTGGACACCGGCACTTAAACGCGTTTTGGAAGAGCAAGCCGATTTGCAAACACTGGCTGCGGAGCTGGGCGAGCCGCTTGATATTCAGCCTTGGGATTGGTTTTATTTGGCCGAGCAACAGCGCTTGGCGCGATTTGATTTAGACGATGCGGAAATCAAGCCTTACTTTGCCCTAGAGAATATGATTGCCGCCGCTTTTGACTGTGCACATCGTTTATTTGGCCTGAGCTTTAAAGAGCGCTTTGATGTACCGCTGTATCACCCCGATGCAAGGCTATGGGAAGTAAGCCGCCAAGGGGCCGTGATTGGGCTCTTTATTGGCGATAATTTCTCCCGCACCAGCAAGCAAGGCGGGGCGTGGATGCATGAATTTCGCAGCCAAAGCCGCAGCGAAGGCCAACGCATTGTGCCGATTGTGATCAACAATAATAATTTTTCTAAAGCGCCCGCTGGCCAAGCGACCCTACTGTCGTTTGATGATGTGCGTACCCTCTTCCACGAATTTGGCCATGGTTTGCACGGGCTGCTATCCGATGTGGAATACCGGCAACTAGCAGGGCCTGCGGTTGCACGAGATTATGTAGAGCTGCCATCACAGTTGTATGAAAACTGGGCTGAGCAAGATGAAGTGCTCAAAAAACACGCGCTACATATCGAAACCGGCGCAGCCATCCCCGATGCGCTGCTGGCCAAAATCAAAAACGCGCGCTTTTTTAATCAGGGTTTTGAGACCGTTCGCTATTTAGGCTCGGCCTTGCTTGATCTGCAAATCCATTTAGATTTATCAAGCGATGTAAATGATATCAGTGCTTTTGAAGCCGCCACGCTAAAGAAAATCGGCCTGCCAAAAGCGGTGGGGATCAACCACCGCCTGCCGCATTTTGGGCATATTTTTGCCAGCGATGGCTATGCTGCAGGCTACTACGTATATATGTGGGCTGAAGTTTTAGAGGCTGATGCCTTTGATGCCTTTATAGAAAGTGGCAATCCATTTGATCCAGCCACGGCAGAGCGCCTCTATCAGCATATTTATAGCGTGGGTAATTCAGTAGACCCCGCCCAAAGCTACCTTGCTTTTAGAGGCCACACTGCTGACGTAGGCCCTTTGCTAGGAAAACGGGGTCTAAATTAAGTCGCTGATTTTGCAAATTAAAACCAAAACCTTAAAACAGGGAGGCCACGGGATTTGACTCTGTGCTTAAGGTTTGGTTTAACACTTGCCACTTGTGTGCCAGCCGTTGATCGACGTAATGGTCTTGTGAACATTCTCACAGGGTAAGCTTAACCCTAATCATTTTGCGTGGTGTATATGCTGTAAGTTATGCGCCGAATAGATATTCAGCATCGACGATGCCAACGTTCACCTTTTCAGCGCAAGTGGCGATTGCTAATCCTATAATTTTTGTATTTAAACGCACTTATAAAACATCGCGGTCCAATATGAGTACCGAAACCGAAAACAAGGCTACTGTTTTAATCGTCGATGATATGTTGGAAAGCATCACCATCTTGTCGTCTTGCCTAGCCGATGAATATCACCTGCTCACTGCAAACAACGGCCATACCGCCATCGAACTTGCCGCCCGCCATTTACCTGATTTGATTTTGCTCGATGTGGTGATGTCCAATCTAGATGGCTACGGCGTATGCGAACAGCTCAAAGCCCAGCCCTGTACTACTGAAATTCCTATTATCTTTGTAACGGCTTTACTCAATGCGGCAGATGAAGAACGTGGCTTTGCGCTTGGAGCAGTGGACTATGTAAGCAAGCCAATTAGCTGCACTACCTTGCGGGCTAGAGTTCGTGCTCATATTTTGCAAAAGAAAATGAAAGATAAGCTGTTAGCTTTTTCCCAAGAGCTAGAGCAAAAAGAGCTAGAAGCCGATAAATCCAAGCGCTTACTTAATGCTGTATTAGATGCAATCCCTATCCGTGTTTTTTGGAAAGATCCTGATGCACGCTATATTGGCTGTAATCGTCATTTTGCCAATGATAACGGCATGAATTCTTCTGAAGAGATTATCGGTAGAACAGATTTTGACTTAATGCCCGAACGTGCCTTTGCCCTGCAAGCCTTCGCCCATACCGTGATCACCACAGGCCAAAGCCTACTCAATCAAGAAGGGGCAATTACCACCCATGATGGCAAGCTTACCCACATCAGCCTCAATCATGTCCCCCTATTAGAAACAGATGGATCGGTGATTGGAATAGTGGGAGCCTACGAAGATATCACCCAAAGAAAACACACTTTTGATGCGCTGCAAGACGCCAAGATCAAGCTAGAAACTAAGCTAACAGAGATCGTTTCTTTGCAAGAAAAGCTGTTAGAAGCCGCAGTAAGAGACCCGCTTACCGGCCTATACAACCGCCGTTACTTAACAGAAACACTCGATATCATGCTCGCCCAAGCCACACGAAATAAAGTGCCTCTAAGCGCAGTGATGATTGATATCGACCATTTTAAAGACGTCAACGATAGCTATGGCCACCCAACTGGAGATGAGGCACTTAAATGCCTAGCGCAATTTTTAAGCGCGCAAGCCCGCACCAGCGATATCGTTTGCCGATTAGGTGGGGAAGAATTTCTGATTTTGATGATGGGTGCATCGGGCGATAATGCCCAAATGAAAATTGACCAATACCGAGATGATTTTTCTAAAATATTGATTCATTATCAAAATAATGAATTTAAGCTGACTTTTTCAGCAGGTATCGCCGTTTACCCACAACACACTGAGAATTCTAAAAAATTACTCGAATATGCCGATTTAGCGCTTTATGCCGCCAAGCATAATGGCAGAAATCAAGTATCTGTCTTTACCAAAAAAGTACGTTAAACGATGGGCTTAAACACAGTATATTTAAGCCCAGCCGCATCTTACTCAGCCATTTCAATTAAACCACGACCATTGCGTTTAGCCACGTATAAGGCTTCATCGGCTCGTAATACCAAAGCACGGCCATTTTCATCGTCGCGCAGCATCGCAATGCCTGTTGAGAAAGTCACTTCTAATCGCTGCTGCTTATACATAAATGGATTACGGCGAGTCATTTGCTGTAAGCGCTCCAATACATAACGAGCACCGTGAATATCTGTTTCTGCAAGTAAAATCAAAAACTCTTCACCGCCATAGCGCACGAGAATATCGGATTCTCTTAATACCGATTTAGCGAGTCCTGCAATATGAATTAAAACATTATCGCCAACCGCATGGCCAAAACGATCATTCACTAATTTAAAGTCGTCTAAATCAAACAGCACCACCGATAATTTATGCCCGTGGCGGTGTGCAAGTTTGGCTTCACGCACGAGGCGATTATCAAAACCTTGCCGATTCATCGCCCCTGTTAACGCATCTTGCTCTAAAATCTGTCGATTCACGGCGAGGTTTTCTTCGATGCTGCGAACCGATTCACGAATCGCTAATAAATCTGTGCTGGATAATGACACCGACGTATGTAATTCAGAGGTAGAGCTAATAATCTTATTAAGTAACGACTCTAATTTGCTATGCGTATCATCAGCGCTAGCGCCCTGCTCTAAATGGGCGCGTCGAGTATCTTGTAACTGATCCAAGCTAGCCGACATAGTTTCATTACCGCCCGCTAAAGCGGTCAGTAGCTGCTCAGTTGTTTCGCCCATATCACCAAGTATATCTTCTACCTTGTAAAGCAACTGCCATGCTTGTAAGGTTTCAAACGAGGACTTGGCATCGGGGGACTTAATTGTGGCAATAGCATTGTAAAATTTAGTGTAATTTTCTGGCGTAGGTGCCAATCCACGTTCCGAAAGCTTTTTGAGTGCGATCCGTGCAATTTCTACCGGATTTATAGACGCTGAGACATTAGACATAGATACACAAAGCCATTGCACAATAGTTTAGACGAACGATTGTACGCAATCACGACTAATGAATCTATGACAATACCCTTATTACCCTAGGAATTTGAATCAATATGCATATACATATCCTTGGCATCTGCGGCACATTTATGGGGGGTATTGCAGCACTTGCCCGTAGCAGTGGCCATAAAGTGACCGGCTGCGACGCCAATGTTTATCCGCCAATGTCTACCCAGCTTGAAGCGCTCGGTATTGAGCTCATCGAAGGCTGGGGTTTAGACCAGCTGACCTTAGGTGCGGATCTCTATGTGATCGGCAATGTGGTCACCCGTGGCAACCCGCTAATGGAAGAAATCCTTAATCGCGGCTTGCCTTATACATCAGGCCCACAATGGCTAGGCGACAATCTGCTGCGCGATAAATGGGTGCTCTGCGTTGCAGGTACTCACGGTAAAACCAGCACCAGCTCGATGCTGGCATGGATTTTAGAATACGCAGGTTTGGCCCCGGGATTCTTAATTGGTGGCATTCCAGAAAACTTTGGGATTTCTGCCCGCGTGCCCGGCATACCGAAGCAAGATGCCGCCTCCACCTCGCCTTTCTTTGTGTTGGAAGCCGACGAATACGACACGGCATTTTTTGATAAGCGCAGCAAATTTGTTCATTACCGGCCACGCACCGCCGTCTTGAATAATCTGGAATTTGACCACGCCGATATTTTTGCCGATCTGGCCGCCATCGAAACCCAATTCCACCATTTAGTACGCACCGTCCCCGGCCTTGGCCGGCTGCTCGTCAATGGTAAGGAAGAAAGCCTAAAACGAGTCTTAGATAAAGGCTGCTGGAGCGAAGTGGAATACTTTGGCGGCGCATCCGGCTGGCGCGTAGGGAAATGCTTTGACGATGGCTTTGAAGTACTACTGGGTGATCAGCCACAAGGCGAATTGCATTGGGCCTTGATGGGCGAGCACAACCAAATGAATGCGCTAGCTGCGATTGCCGCAGCGCGCCATGTGGGTGTTACACCGCAGATTGCCATCGCTGCACTGGCTGAATTTGAAAATGTAAAACGCCGCATGGAAATCAAAGGTCACACCAAAGGCATTACCGTTTACGACGACTTTGCTCATCACCCTACAGCCATTGCCACCACCGTAGCCGGTTTGCGCCAAAAAATTGGCAATGCCCGCATCTTGGCCGTCTTGGAGCCACGCTCCAACACCATGAAACTAGGCAGCATGAAAGAAGCCCTGCCAGGTAGCTTGCAAGATGCTGACCTAATTTTCTGCTACGGCGCTAACTTAGGCTGGAGCAGCAGTGACGCCCTTGCATGCTTAGGCAAAAAAGCCCAAAGCTTCGATGATCTCACCCAGCTCATTGAAGCCGTTCGCCAAGCGGCACAAGCGGGGGACCATATTTTGATTATGAGCAACGGCGGCTTTGGTGGCGTGCACGGCAAAATATTGGCCGCTTTGTAAACAGAGGATAAAGATAGATGGGAGTGGGGGCACCACTCCTGCCTACACGGGAAGCCCGCCCAATCACGATCTACATCAAAGTCCCCCTCTCCCTTCCATTAGCGCAAAAGCATATACTGCGTAAGTAGTTCCACTTAACAACTTGGAGAAGACGTTAATGAGCAATCCGTATATCGAGCTGGTTAAGGCCCACGACGCCCTATTACAAAAACAAGACGCTCCCTTATTTACCACGCTAGATGGCCTGAGTATTGCGGCGAAGCAAGACAATACGGCAGCGCCCGTTGCCATGATTTTTGCGCCTCACCCAGACGATGAATGCATTATCGGTGCCCTGCCACTGCGTTTAGCCCGTGAAGATGGCTATCGTGTGATCAATGTTGCCGTCACACTCGGCTCAAATTTGCCGCGCCAGCCAGAACGCCTAGCCGAGCTAGATCGTGCCTGTCAGGTACTAGGTTTTGAATTACAAGATAGCATTCCGGGTGGCCTGACGGCCGTTAACCCTAAGACTCGTGATAGCGATCCTGCCGCATGGGCAGAAAAAGTCGATGTGATTGCCGCGTTGATTAAGCAATACCAGCCTACCGTATGCGTCGTGCCTAACGACAACGATGGCCACGCCGCGCATATCGGCACGCATTATTTATTACTGGATGCGCTGGCTAAACTCGGCCACGCCTGCTTTGTGGTGCAATCTGAATTTTGGCGCGCTATGGCCACACCGAATACGCTGATCGAAACGAATATTGCTGACACCGCCGACCTCATCGCAGCACTGGCTTGCCATGTAGGCGAAGTACAACGCAATCCTTACCATCTGCGTTTAACTTCATGGATGGCCGATAATGTACGCCGTGGGGCAGAAGTAGTCGGTGGAGCCGGCGTTGCCGCGCCAACCTTCTCTTTTGGCACGATCTATCGTATTGATCGCTTTGATGGCAAAGCCTTGCAAGACAACGGCCAGAAATACATCTTGTCCGCAGAACAGCGGATAGGTAGTTTGTTTAAATAAAAACTTAGGGTGCAATAAGTTTGAGACTTTATCCAGACGTATTGCACCGTGTATTCGCAATCCCCATGCGGAGTAATAAAGCCAAGCAAAAAACGCTTGGCTAGCGCCCTAGGAATACTGCAAGCCTTCCCACAGCGCATCCATCAAGATGCCATCTCGGTCTTCTGAATATTCCCAAAAGAAAGCGCCTGCTAAGCCATGCTGCTTCACAAAAGCCATTTTGTGGGCAATGGAAGCTTCGTCTTCATAGCTCACAAAGCGCTCACCCGCCATCAACCATGGCGCTTTAGCCTCATCATCCCAATGCCGCACCGCGCCTGCGGGGATCAGCTCGTGAACAATTTGGCTATAGCTCGCTCCGCCATTACTCTTGGCGACCCCAGTCTCACCTAAGGCAGGCGCAATCAGGCTGCGGCCATAAAATGCGCAACCTAAAACCAGTTTATTTGCCGGTACGCCATGAGCGGTAAAGAGCGCCACCGATTTAGCGCAACTATCACCTTCGGGATCAATCGGGCTATTAAATAGATTGCTGTGATGACCAGCACGCGTCGCCCAGCCATTATAAAAATCGTAAGTCATTAAATTAACCAAATCGCATAGCTCGGCCACTGCAGGCATCTCTACGCCATCGAGATAATACTGGCCAGCACCGGCAGCAATAGTCAGCAAATAACGATCACCACCAGCTTGGGATTCTGCATTCAGCTGGCGGCGTAATTCAGCCAAGAGCAGCGTAAAATTATGCTTGTCTTCCGGCCTTGCCTTAATCCCCGCCATATCATTAGCTGGGTACTCCCAATCCAGATCAATACCATCAAAACCATGCAGATGCATAAAGCGAATTGCCGATGCTGCAAATTGCGCGCGCGAGCGGGCGGTTAAAGCCGCATCCGAGAAGCCTTCTGCTCCCCAGCCACCAATTGAAATCAGTAATTTAAGATGAGGGTGCCGAGAGCGCAGGCCACGCAAATGGGCGATCCCCTCCACAGCACGGGGCTGACTTTGATCTTTGCTCTGCTCGGTAAACAACACCACTTCACCATCCTGAATATTGGCAAAGGCATAGCAAATATGCGTGAGCCTTGCAGCATCCCGCTCCAGCGGCAGCCCAGTCCAATCAGACCAGCCTGCGATATAGCCCAATAAAA
This sequence comes from Pseudomonadota bacterium, assembly GCA_026399755.1. Classification (GTDB taxonomy): domain Bacteria; phylum Pseudomonadota; class Gammaproteobacteria; order Burkholderiales; family Chitinibacteraceae; genus Iodobacter. The sequence goes on along the minus strand of JAPLQI010000032.1, from coordinate 56,037 downwards.
TATGTTTCATAGCGCCCTCATCTACTCTCAACCATGCCCAGCTTACAGGGCTGCGATCACCGACATTTCTACTTTATAACGCGGATCAGCCAAACGAGCTTCAACCGTTGCACGGCAAGGGGTATGACCGGCAGGCACCCATTCTGACCAAGCAATATTCATTGCATCATAATCGGCCATATCTGCCAGATAAATAGTGACCGAAAGAATCTTTTGTTTATCCGAGCCAATTTCACCTAATAATTTATCAATAAAGCCTAATACTTCAACGGTTTGGCTTTTTGCATCAGCTTCCAAATTTTCAGCAATTTGCCCAGCTAAATAAACCGTATTGTTGTGCACCACAATTTCAGATAAACGCGGGCCGACGTGATAACGTTGAATTGAAGACATTTAGAACTCCTGAGTTAAATAATATTAAAAATAATCCCACAATGTGCTGAGATTGCCAAATATAAAACCACTCAGCAAAACCCAAATCTTAAACCACGGAGGAAAAGGAGAACACAGAGGGCCACGGAGAAAAACATACATAAATAAAGGTTTTCTCTGTGAAACTCCGTGTCCTCTGAGATCTCCGTGTTTCAAGGTTTGGGTTTTAAGCTGGGGTGGAATTGCTGCTGTTACATATTAATGACAAAAAAGGCGAACCCTCGTTCGCCTTTTTTATATCATCAAACCACGGTGCGCAGTCGGAATGAGAAGTCTTGCAGTGCTTTAATGCCACTGGCTTCCGCTCGATTACACCAATCTTGCAGCAGCGTTAGCAACTCTGGGCGGGATAAGGTAGAGCGCTCCCAAAGCCGGGTTAATTCCTGGCGCATTTGGTAAATCTGCTCCAGCACCGTGCTTTCTGCTAAGACCTTGGCCAAGAGCTGCTGATCTTGCTCTGGCGTATCTTTAGCATCTTGCTTGAGCCAGATTTTCATCTGCCGCACCGGATCAAAATCGATCTGTGGCAATTTCGCCGAGCTACGCATCCTTTCCACCTCTTCACCCACGGTATCTTTTAAAGTGCGTGCGTAATTGGCGGCAATCGCATAACGATTAGCAATAATCGCCTGCAAAGAGGCTTCATCCAGCTCGCGTTTTGCAGCAGCTGAAAGCGTCATCTTCGGTGCAATTTTGCGTACTTTGGCAAGGCCGAGCATTTCAATAATGCGGATATACATCCAGCCAATATCGAACTCAAACCATTTATAAGACAGCTTGGCCGATGTGCCAAAAGTGTGGTGATTATTATGCAGCTCTTCACCACCAATCATAATTCCCCAAGGAACAATATTGGTTGAAGCATCCTCACATTCAAAATTGCGATAGCCCCAGTAATGACCAATCCCATTAATAATGCCGGCAGCGGTAATGGGGATCCACATCATTTGCACGGCCCAAATCCAGATCCCATTTGCGCCAAACAGGCAAAGATCAATCAGCAGCATCACCACAGGGCCAAGGGTATTGTGCTTGCTATAGAGATGACGCTCTAAGAAATCATCTGGCGTGCCATGCCCATACTTTTGCATGGTTTCTTTATTCGCGGCTTCGGCGCGATACAGCTCGTAGCCTTCCCAAAATACTTTCTTAATGCCGTAAATTTGCGGGCTATGCGGGTCTTCCGCCGTCTCGCATTTGGCATGGTGTTTGCGGTGAATAGACGCCCATTCTTTGGTGATCTGCCCTGTGGTCAACCAAAGCCAGAAGCGAAAGAAATGACTAGGAATAGCGTGCAAATCCAGCGCTCGATGCGCCTGATGGCGATGTAAAAAAATGGTGACTGAGGCAATAGTAATATGCGTCAGTACCAGCGTTACCACGATATAAGCCCACCAAGGTAGGTCAATCAGCCCATTGAGCCAAGTCATCTCTTATCTCCACACAGGCCAGTAGCCTGTTTTATTTTTTGTAAGCACGGATTCTACGCAAGACTTGCCAATTAGGCAGTATCAAGTGGCTTTTGCAATGCCGCAGTGTTAAGCAAGGTCACTTCACGCCTAGGGTAAGGGATTTCAATATTGTGCTCTTGAAACAAGTGCCAGATCTTTAGATTTAGACTAGATCGTAAAGAAAGTTGGCCATTTTCAGGATCGGCCAGCCAAAAGCCCAAGAGTAAATTAATTCCGCTATCTGCAAAGGCTGAAACAAAGGCATTGGGCGCTGGATCTTTTAAAATTCGCTCTTCATCTACCGTCATTGAGCGCAATAATTCTAAAACAAAATCTAAATCAGTGCCGTAAGCCACCTGTATCGGCAATGAAATCCATACCGATTTATCGTTATAAGATTGATTGACCACCGTTGAGGTAATCAGCGTGTCATTAGGCACCAAAGCCTCGGTGCCATCGGCTGATTTTAAAACCACATAGCGCGCCGTAATACTGCTAATGGTACCTAGTCGATTATCAATTTGAACTAAATCGCCAATTTTGATTGAGCGATCAAGCAAAATAATAAAGCCCGATAAATAATTAGATGCAATTTTCTGCAAGCCAAAACCCAAGCCCACACCCACTGCACCACCAAAAACGGATAAAACGGTTAAATCAATGCCCACCAAGGGTAGAGCAATCACGATGGCAATAATCAGCAATAGTACGCTAGATATTTTAGAAAGCACCACGCGGACGTTCATATCCATCATTTGGCTGGACATTAAGCGCCGCTCTAATTCTCGGCCCATCCACATGGCTATCAGCAAGGTCGCCGCAACAGATAGCAAGCCCTGCCCAATCGTTAATACCGAGATATGCGCTTTGCCTATAGGTAAGCTGATGCTATCAAGCATTTCAGCGACTTCAGGTGAGATTCCCAAGACATGCAAGGCATAGATAAACCAGATTGCCCCCGCAATATATTTCTCCCAGCGCATGACCCAAGATGCACCATCAAAAACACGGCGAATCACATAAACCAAAATGCGAATATTGGCCATCGCCAATAACAACACACTCGCCAGAGCAATAAATTTAAAAGGCGGCGTAAACCATACGTTAAGAATGACGCCCGATAAAATAACCAACAAATAAGCATTTAAAGGGAAAAAAGCCCGCAGTAATCCCTCTCCCCCCATGCGCCAGTGCCAGCTATTTTGATCAGGGCTCACTCTGCGCTTTACACTACGATTCACCCACCAAGACAATCCCAAGGCTAATAAAACCATGCCGATCTGGGCAAAAAACTGCGGATGTAAATAGCCTTGATCTGCAAGATCATTTACAAAATCAATCAATAAGTTATTACGTGTGCTCATGAGCTTTGGCGTATCCGCTTAATCGTTTCGGTGGTGGAAGTCGCAAATAAGAAGGGAATAGAATGCACGCTACCCCCCCACTCCAGAACTTGCTGGCTGCCCACAATATGCTCGGGCGCCCAATCGCCGCCCTTGACCAACACATCAGGGCGCACAGCCAAGATGATATCCAGCGGCGTATCTGCATCAAACCATGTCACCAAGCTCACACACTCCAAGGCGGCTAATACAGCAGCACGCTGCTCAGTATGATTCACAGGCCTATCGTCCCCCTTACCAAGGCGCTTTACCGACGCATCGGTATTAATCGCCACCACCAAGCCCGCGCCCAAGGCTCGCGCCTGAGCTAGGCAAGTCACATGACCACGGTGCAAAATATCAAAGCAGCCATTGGTAAACACCAGTGGGCGAGGCAAGCTAGCTAGCCTTGCGGCCAATTCTTCTGGCGGGCAAATTTTTTGTTCAAATGAAGGGCTAGGATATGTGGGCATTTTGAATAAGCGGGTCTGAAAGGATTGATCATAAACAAGGGATCTGTTCGATCAAAGTATTATTTTTACCTTACTGCTTGGGCAGATAAAACTCACATAAGTTCATTATGCTTAATGGATATAAAATCAATCATTGCGATGATAAAATTCACAGAACATACTGTTTAATTGCGTGGCTTATATAGATATCGCAAAGTGGGAGAAACCCGCGTATTTATAATGAGTATTGCACATTGATTTCACCCTCCCCGAAAAAATATGCCTAGATAAGCATGACCCCGCTTTAAAGCTCACAAAAAGAGACGCCCAATGGCTACATTTCATCTATTTATTATTGGCGACGAAATCCTATCTGGCCGCCGTCAAGATAAGCACTTTGCCCATATTTTAGAAACGCTTAAAAAAAGAGGGCATAAAGTAGGCAGCGCGTCTTATTTACCAGACGATAGCGCGGCTCTAACCGAGGCCTTTAAACGCAGCCTCAGTGCAGGCCAACATGTGATTTCTTGTGGCGGCATAGGCGCTACGCCCGATGATCACACCCGTTTGGCCTTTGCCAATGCACTAGGGCTGCCGCTGAGCTTGCATCCAGAAGCGGCTGAGCTGATCACCACCCGCTTTGCCGACGCCGCTTACCCGCATCGTATTCAGATGGCCTACTTTCCAAAGGGCTGCGAGCTAATTCCCAACCCTGTAAATCAAGTGGCGGGCTGCTTTTTACAGCATCATTATCTTGTGCCGGGTTTTCCCAGCATGGCCTGGCCGATGCTCGATTGGATACTCGATCAGCACTATAGAGACGAGGCGCATGAGGCCACGCTATCCATCGTTTTACTTAATGCCCGCGAAGGCGAATTGATTGGCGTGATGCAAGCATTTACCACGCGTTACCCTCAGGTTGGCTTTAGCAGCCTGCCCTCTTATGGCAACGAGCTTCACCCTGAGCCACATATTGAATTTAGTATTACCGCAGAGCCAGAATTAGCCGCCGAGGCGATGAGCTATTTTCAGGCCAGCTTAGATGCGGCGCTGAAAATTTAAGTAGCGAATATAAATTAGGTTCACAAAAAAAACGCCTCATCGGAGGCGTTTTTCGTTATTCCAATACATCTTTATGCGTCTAACAGCTGCAAAATTGCCTCAGTATGCTTTTGCATTAAAGCCATATCCGCACGCGATTCCACATTTAAACGCACCACTGGCTCGGTATTACTCGAGCGCAGATTAAAGCGCCAATCCGCGTATTCCATGCTGATGCCGTCCGTCGTATCGACGATTAAAGCGTCGCTTTGATACGCCGCACAAACACGAGCAATCGCCGCTTTGGCGTCTGTCAGCTTGCGGTTAATTTCGCCTGACGATGGATAAGCCGCAATGCGCTGCTCCACCATGGCGGACAATTTTTGCTCGCGGCGGCTCATCAGCTCGATCACTAATAACCATGGAATCATGCCGCTATCGCAATAGGCAAAATCGCGGAAGTAATGATGTGCGCTCATTTCGCCACCATACACCGCGTCCTCCAAGCGCATCCGCTCTTTAATAAAGGCGTGGCCGGTTTTGCTTTGGATCGCTACACCGCCAGCAGCTTGCACCACATCAACCGTATTCCAGGTTAAACGCGGATCATGAATGATTTTTTGCCCTGGGTTCTTTTGCAAAAAGGCCTCAGCCAAGAGGCCAACTATGTAATAGCCTTCAATAAAATCGCCACGCTCGTCAAACAAGAAGCAACGATCAAAATCGCCATCCCAAGCAATTCCCAAATCAGCGCCATTCGTAATCACCGCATTGGCGGTGTCTGCGCGGTTTTCTGGCAAGAGTGGATTAGGGATGCCGTGTGGGAAGGTACCGTCAGGCTGGTTATGTACTTTGATAAACTCAACCGGCACTTGCGCCGCTTTAAATTTGGCCTCCAGCGCATCCACCACATGGCCAGCCGCGCCATTGCCTGAATTCAGCACAATTTTTAATGGGCGCAAGGCGGATAAATCCACATAGCCCATCAAGTGTTCGATATAAGCATCCAAAATAGACAGCGAGCTGCTACTACCGCGCTGAGCAATCGGGGCAAAATCAGCCGATTCGGCCAGCTGCTGAATATCACGCAGGCCGGTATCGCCGCTAATCGGCACCGCACCGCGCTTCACCAGCTTCATGCCGTTGTAATCCATTGGATTATGGCTGGCAGTCACTTCAATCCCGCCATCCACATCTAAATGAAACGCAGCGAAATAGACTTCCTCTGTGCCGGTCATACCTAAATCAACCACATCGCTACCGGCATCCATCAAGCCATTCGCCAGCGCTTGTTTTAACTCTTCACTGGTCAGGCGAACATCGCCACCGAGCGCAACACGCTTAGGTTTGAGCAGCTGGCCATAAGCGCGACCAATACGATAAGCAATATCAGTATTAAGCTCGGTACCCAGCTGGCCACGGATATCGTAGGCTTTAAAACAAGTTAGAGAAGTCATAGATTTACTCGAAATAGTCATTGCAAACAGGTGCTGAAGATAGGCGAAAAACCAAGTCTTAAAACATGGAGATAAGGAGAACACGGAGGGTCACGGAGAAAGGCAATACGAGTTTGTGCACGACGAAACACGTTTAGGGTGGACGCTGCCTTATCATTCCCCACGTGGCAACAGCCCCTAAGGTTTTCTCCGTGAAACTCCGTGTTCTCTGTGTTCTCCGTGGTTCAAGGTTTGGGTTTTAAAGCTTTACTCAAAATAGGCGCGGGAATGCAGGTGAACAGTCTCATCTAGCAAGATCTCTTCCTTGCTGGCCCAGCGATACTGGGAATGCTGCTCGCCCAGTGGCAAGGCCATATCGGATTCATTCAGCTGCAAGGTATAAGCAAGCACCACATAATGCGTACCAAAGCCTTCCACACGCCCGGCATTGCTATCGTAAAAGTGCTCGTAAACACCCAGCCACTGGGCAGAAGAACGCAGCAAAGCCACACCCAACTCAGTAAAAAAGCCGCATCTAGCGTTTCGTTTTTTTGCACCCGCCCGCCCGGCACAAACCAGTGATCGCAGGCGGGTTGGTTGGTGCGCCAGCCCAGCAGGGCTTCGCCTGCTGAGTTTTGCACCACCAGATCAATCGAGATCAGGGGTGCGCGCTCAACCACTTGCAAAAAATCCGCAAACGGCAGCAGGCTGGCTGTGGGCTTACTTACTGCGGCCATATACATCTTCAAAGCGCACGATATCGTCTTCACCCAAATAGGAGCCAGATTGCACTTCGATTAGCTCTAGCGGCATCTTGCCCGGGTTTTCTAAACGATGCGTCGTGCCTAATGGGATATAAGTCGATTGGTTTTCTGACAAGAGAATCACTTGATCCCCGTTCACCACCTTAGCCGTACCTTTCACCACTATCCAATGTTCAGCACGGTGGTAATGCATTTGCAGGCTAAGCGATGCACCCGGATTAACCACAATCCGCTTCACTTGGAAGCGCGAACCGGCATCGATGCCTTCATAGCTGCCCCAAGGGCGATACACGCGGCGATGCGTAACCGATTCGCTGCGACCCGCTTTATTTAAGCGCTCAACAATCTTTTTCACGTCCTGCACATGGTCTTTATGCGCCACCAAAATCGCATCGGCGGTCTCTACAATCACCAGATCTTGCACGCCAATCGCAGCAATCATGCGGGTCTCGCTACGGATATAGCTGCCCGATACACGATCTAGCATCACATCGCCCAGTACGCTATTGCCTGCTTCATCCTGAGGCGTGACATCGCGCAATGCCGACCAAGAGCCAATATCACTCCAGCCCAAGCCTGCCGCCGCAATCACCGCCGCATGAGCGGTTTTTTCCATCACCGCGTAATCGATTGAATCCGATTCACATGCCGCAAACGCATCGCTATCTAAGCGCAAGAAGTCTAAATCGCGCACACCTTTAGAAACCGCTGCCTGCACCGCTTGCAACATGGCAGGCTGGTAAGCCGCCATTTCACGCACATACGCATCGGCGCGGAACATAAACATGCCGCTATTCCAATAGTAATCGCCAGAAGCTAAAAACTCAGCAGCGCGCTCAGCATTCGGTTTTTCTACAAAGGCGGCGACGGCATAAGCATCCCCCGATAGGCGCTCACCACGGCGAATATAGCCATAGCCCGTTTGTGGCTCAGTTGGCGTAATCCCGAAAGTAACCAACTTGCCTGTTGCAGCCACGCTTGCGGCCTGCGCCACCAAAGATTGAAACACATCGCCAAACTGAATCACATGATCCGATGGCAACACTAGCAGCATGGCGTCTGGATTGTCTTCCAGCGCAATCAAAGCCGCAGCGGCCACAGCAGGTGCAGTATTGCGCCCCATCGGCTCTAAAACCACCTTTGAGTCGCCCATGCCCACGGCGCGTAATTGCTCGGCCACCAAAAAGCGATGTTCTTGATTACTAATCAATAAAGGCGTGGCTACATCCGGCATCCCCTGCAAGCGTGTTGCCGTTTGCTGTAGCAAGCTTTGATCACCATGCAATTTTAAAAACTGCTTAGGATAACCGCCACGAGACAACGGCCACATACGGCTACCTGAACCACCACAAAGAATGACTGGAGTTATTGACATGAATGACCCAATAAATTAATTAAAAAATAAATATTAGCAAATACTATTACAACAGGCTGATTAGCACTATCTTAATGATTTTTGAGCAAGCAAGCATTCAAAATCTAAATTGGATAATAATTTAATTCGCATTAAATTTGAAACTTACATTCAATTAGCTAGTAAAAGAAGAAAATAGCCATAAGCCATTGATTTACTGAGCACCATAATTTATATATTGTTTTAAGCAGAGGCCCCAAAAGGAGCGCTCTGAATTATGTTTCAAGCCGCTAAGGAATAAATACCCCATTATCACCAGCCTGAAAAACATCCTATTCAAGAATGCAGAATAATTATTCCGTAACCTGCTGACGACCAATAGGGTAATACTCAAAGCCTTCTTTTTGCATACGCTTTGGATCAAATAGGTTACGGCCGTCAAAAATAACTGGCGTTTTAAGCTGTTTCTTCATTTCTGTAAAATCAGGGCTACGGAATGCTTTCCATTCGGTAACAATAATCAGCGCATCCGCCTTAGGCAATACTGCCTGTGGGTTCTCGCCATAAGTCAGACCTTGCCAACTCGGCATCACGCGCTGTGCTTCATGCATCGCCACCGGATCATGCGCTGCCACGGTTGCACCTTGGTTAAGCAGATACTCGATAATCACACGGCTGGGCGCGTCGCGCATATCGTCGGTATTAGGCTTAAATGCTAAGCCCCATATCGCAAAATGCTTACCTTTTAAATCACTACCAAAGCGTTTAACAATTTTATCCACAAGCACAGACTTTTGCGCATGATTGGCTTTTTCTACCGCATCCAATACCTTCAGGCTAATACCGTGCTCTTCTGCCGTGCGCTGCAAAGCTTGTACATCTTTAGGAAAACAAGAGCCGCCGTAGCCCACCCCTGGATATAAAAAGTGATAGCCAATGCGTGGATCAGAACCAATGCCTTTACGCACCAGCTCAATATCTGCCCCCATAACTTCTGATAAATTGGCCAATTCATTCATAAATGAAATACGCGTTGCCAGCATGGCATTAGCCGCATATTTGGTCATTTCAGCCGAACGCACATCCATAAATAAAATACGATCATGATTACGCACCAGTGGGGCATATAAAGAGCCCATCAAGTCTTTAGCTGTTTCATCATCTGCACCAATCACAATTCGATCAGGTCGCATAAAGTCTTCAATTGCCGCGCCTTCTTTCAAGAACTCTGGATTAGAAACAATCGCAAAACTCGTTTGCTCGCCACGCTGAGCCAACTCATCGCTAATTGCAGCACGCACCTTATCCCCAGTCCCCACCGGCACAGTGGATTTATCCACAATCACTTTATAGCCATTCATGTGGCGGCCAATACTACGTGCCGCAGCCAACACATATTTCAAATCTGCCGAGCCATCTTCATCGGGAGGTGTGCCTACGGCAATAAACTGAATCGTGCCATGCTCTACCGATTCTTTAATATCGGTGGTAAAACGCAGACGCCCTACAGCCACATTACGCTTAATCATCTCCTCGAGGCCAGGCTCAAAAATCGGCACGCCGCCTTCTTGTAAGATGCGAATCTTATTAGCATCAACGTCTAAACACAGCACATCATTGCCATACTCGGCCAAGCAAGTGCCGGTTACCAAGCCTACATAGCCCGAACCAATTACTGTAATTTTCATAACAAATACCCCTACATTTAATTATTTTTCAACAGTTGTTTGATCACTTTGATAATAAAGATGGTATTTGTTACCAAATAACGCCTCCATAATCGCCGTGGCTCCGAGCACAAACGATGCAACCATTCCAAACCCGAATACTGCATCCACAAAGGGGCTCTAACAACCGTGCCGGCATGGTAATCAAAGGCTGCCCCCACCCCAATCATCACACCCCTCACTTTACCCTGCTGTGCGGCCATCCATTTTTCCTGCTTAGGACAACCCAAACTAACCCAGATAACTCCCGCCCCAGAATCATTAATGTCATTGATTATATTGAGTTCTTCATTTGAATTTAGCGCTCGAAAAGGAGGAGAATATGCTCCTACTATGCTTAGCTTTGGAAATTGATCGGCCAATCTTTGCTGTAAAATACTTAATGTTTCTTCCCTTGAACCATACAAATAGATCGAAGGCCAATCATCCTGCCTATTGGCTTCAAGGCAATACCTCCACATTAGATCTGGGCCATTAATCCGCTGCTGCCTAGTGCAATCTAACATTCTCATAAACCATGCAATCGGCGCCCCATCGGGGGTTGCCATATCGGCATTCTTAACTGCATTATAAAATTCAATATCACTACTTGTCGTTACAATAGAATGCACATTACATATGCACACATAACGAGAATCCCGAAGACTACCCCATACTTTAATTTTATGTAATACAAGATCCCAATCTAAAACGTCAATAAATACACCTAGAACAGACACTTTTTTTCTATTAAAGATAAGATCTACCTCTACTTCTGACATGAAAGTAACGCCTTGTCATAGATGTTCATCAAAATTTCGTAATTTTTTTCTGGAGTATATTCTTTTAAATACTTGTCCCGTGCATTACGTCCCATCACGGCCATTTCCTCAGGATGAGCTTTAGCCCAAGTCATTTTTTCTGCTAAATCATTCGCATCACCGGCATTGAATAATAATCCAGTTACGCCATCCTCAACCAAATGACAAAGAGCGCCTAGGCGGCTGGCAATCACAGGTAATCCGCAGGAGTATGCCTCAACCAAAGTCATTGGCATATTTTCATAACAAATACTCGGTAAAACTAAAGCAAGGCACGACTTCATTAGCTGCCTAACCTCAGCTTGAGATAAGGCACCTAATAGCTCAATATGATTAATTGAAGCTAAAAAAGTACGTTCTTCACCATCGCCCACAACTTTTAAAAGCCCATGATTTTCTATATCAAATGCTTTAGCAAAAATCCTAGCGCCTTTTTCAGGAGATAAGCGGCCCACATATAAAAAATCTGCACGGCTCTCTATACCGACACCTAAATCTTCTGCAAAATTCGGCTTGATATAAATTTTCTCAGCAAGCATGCCACCTTGAATATATTTATTCTTACTAAATGTATTCAAAGCAATAAAAGCATCAATTTTTTTTCGATATGTACCTATCACACGATGCACAAGTAGCACGCTAGTCAGTGCCGCTGTCTGAGTAAACGATTTTCTATAGCACCGATGCAAAACCCCTCGCCATGGCATTTTGCCAATACAATCTTCACAAATTTTTCCTGCCCGTAAAAAAGTAGCCTGCGGGCAAAGTAAGCGAAAATTATGCAGCGTTTGCACAATAGCGACATTTGAAGCATGAGCGGCCCAAAAAACAGAGGGCGAGACTAAAGGAAGTGTATTGTGAACATGAATAATATCAGGCTTAAACGATGTTATTTTATCAATAATATCTGCATAAGATTTATTTGAGTAAACCGCCTGTGCTAATAAACTAACACTAGTCTGTCCAGCAATATCATTATTATGGCGGAAATAGATATCAACCTGATGGCCATATTTTCTAAGCAATGCAGCCTCATTAACAACTACAGAATCCTCACCGCCATTTTGCTGGTAGATATTATGAACAATTAAAATTTTTTTCATTAGCTATCTCAAAAAAACCCAACATAGCACTCAAGCATTTCATTCTTATAATATTAAGACAATCACCATTAGAAATACTTAATCTAGGCCTGTATTGCTGTACTCGAATAACATTCCCCAACAGGTAAACCATCAACAGCCATGCTTGAAATTGCCTCATGATATATATCAACAAGTAATTTAATATTCACCTCTGGGCAGTAAGAGCTTAAATATTTATTTCTCGCATTCATCCCCATTTGCAGCATTAACACAGGGTGATCAACCGCCCATTTCATTTTCTTTGATAAATCATCTGCATCACCAGCCCTGAATAATAAGCCAGTCACACCATCCTCTACCAACTCAGCTAAAGCACCAATTTTGCTAGCGATAACCGGCAAACCATTCATAAAGGCCTCAACCAAAGTCATCGGCATATTTTCATACCAGATACTTGGTAAAATCAGTGCACAGCTTCTTTGCATTTCAAAATTAATCTCATTAGAAGCCAGCACACCTAGTGATTTTATTTCAGCTCGCTCTCTGAGCAACTCAAAATCTTCACCACCTCCAACCACGCTTAATTGACCGTGCAATTGATAATTAAAAGCATCCGTTAAAGTTCGCAACCCTTTTTCGGCAGAGAGTCGCCCAACAAATAAAAAACCATTTCTAGCGACAGCGATAGGTATTACATCTGCTACAAAATTTGGCTTAATACGAATCTTATTTTCAGGCAAACCGCCCTCAATAAACTTATCCTTACAAAAGGTATTTAATGCGATATAGCGGCTCACATTTTTTTTATATGTACCCAGCCCTCGATGAAAATGAATAATTCCAGATATCACTGCAGATTGAGAAGCCGATGAACGATAACAGCGATAAATTACACTCCGCCAAGTGCTTCGCCCCATGCAACTTTCACAAACTTTTCCTTTACGTAAAAACATCGCTTGAGGGCATAGCAAACGAAAATTATGTAATGTTTGTACAACAGGAATATTTAATTTAGCTGCCGCCCAATACAATGAAGGGGAAATAACAGACAAAGTATTGTGAACATGAATCACATCAGGCTTAAACTGCTGCAGTAAAACATGTAAATCTCGCGAAGTTTGCTTAGACCAAACAGCCTGCTTTAAAATAGAGAATTTAGATAGGCCGTGTAATTCATTATTGTGCCGCAAATAAAGTTCGACCTGATGCCCACATGCCTTTAATAGCGCAGTTTCATTATCAACAACTGAATCTTCCCCACCCTTTTGTTGGTATGAATTATGAACAATAAGAATGCGCAACATCAAAAACCATTTCTATACAAAGGCATACTTAAACATGCCATAATTCCATCCGCAAAATTTTTAGCCATATTCTCAACACTAAAATAAGCGGCACTTTGTATGCACGCTTTTTGCATTTCTGCTAATTTATCTGCATTCTGAATATAATATACAACTGACTCTACATAATCAGCCATGGTATTTGCCGATATATAGCCATTGACACCATTTTTAAGATAAACAACTTCAGGGCTATGTAAGCCACAATCGGTAGTAAACATTGGAACAGCGCAAACAAAAGAATCTAATACACTTAATCCAACTAAACCTGGGTTAAGCATAACATCAGCAGTAGCTAATATTTCTGCCTTGGCAGCTCCCTTGACCAAACCTACATATCTTGTCCATGGATGTTTAGCACAAAAAGCTTCAATTAAAGGTCGCTCAACCCCATCCCCAGCAATAATCATTTCAAAATCACTGATTTCATTCCTAATTAAAAGAAGAGAATTCAATAAAAACTCAATTCTCTTTTCAGAATAAAAAGATCCGATATAAACCCCAACCTTACTACCAGTAATGCCTAGCCTATTACGAATAGGCTCAATATCATCTATTCTATTAAAATGATGAGCAAGCCCATGGGTATCTATAGAATTATTTGCGATAGTAATTCTATCTTCAGGAAAACCAAAACCCTTAATTAAAGGCAAACTCATTGAGGTATAAGCAAACCACCAATCTGCTTTGCTTGCTGCTTTACGCTTAAATCGCTCACGTAGGCTACTAGACTTACCCTGTAAATTAGCGCCATGCCCCAATAGCCCAAATTTTGTTTTTGTATAAAAATATTGAAACAATAAGTTAAATATTAATTTATTTTCATGACTGCAAATAACCAGATCAGCCCCTTTAGACTGACTTGCAAAGGATTGCCAACATATTTTCCCACCAAAAAAGTATCTATTAGGTAATGACTCAGCCCATGGCAAGTCACCGGAATCATTCTTATGCAACTCCTCGGCATTAGGCAAGCCATGCAGCAAACGCAAATGGCACCCCCTCGCATCTAACTCCTTCTTTAAAGCCTCAAAAAATGGTACGCGATAATGTGGCAATCGCCTTTGTACAAAGAGAACGACAGGAGAAGTTGCAGAAAGGTTTTGATCAATCATGATTTCATTATCATTTTGATTAGCTTTAAAAAAATCACGACTTATTAAGTTTATTCGCTTCAGCTAAGGTCATAGCTTGAATCGGAAAGTTTGCAAGTAATTTAAAAAACATCTCAAGCTTATTCCATAAATGAAACTCATCCAATTCCCAGCTATGTCCCCATATATGAAACACACTCTGCTGATAACTAGCTAATATCAGCTGTTTTTCCATAAAGCGTAAAAAATCACTCTCACTCCAACGCATTTTGACAATATTAATTTTTGATATTTTCAGATATTTAAGCGAATTCTTCGCAAATACATAGGCACTATGTGGATAAAACTGAAAGCTAGTTGGCATTTCCCAAGCAGACTCACCTAAATCAAAACATAAATTCTCTACAGTTCTAGCATAAGAAAAACCAGCTGATTTGACAGCTTGGATCACCTTTCTATCAAAAACTCCTCCCGGATAACAAAAACCATCGATTGAATGTCCAAGGATATCTTCAATTATCTCTTTTCCACGAACAATTTCATTATTTAATTCTTGATGCGGCAAGCCCTGTAAATAACTGTGGCTAAGCGTATGGCCGCCAATTTCAAAATTTTTATCCAGTACTTTTAACTGAGCAGAATCTAAAACTTCATAGCCTTCTTTATTTGTAACAGGCACAAAGAAAGTACCTTTTAGATCATATTTATTTAACAGCTCTGCTAGCCGAAGATCAGATGGGTGACCATCATCCCAGGAGGTTAAAAATAACATATCGCACCTGTAAAATAATATTGCGTAAGCTCATCTTCATTAAAAAACGATGAAAATCGCCTAATACATATTCTATTCTTCGAATTTACACTAATATATTATACATATTTCATACATTATTTCTGCAACAAAGCCCCATAAAGTGAAAGATCTGTTTTTGGATTTCTGAACATTTTTATCATATTGAGATATTCCAATAAGATTGGATCTATAACACCATCGATCCTAACAGGAAACCCTCTGCCAACATTGAGTGATGAATCAAATTCTAAAGCGTGATTTTCTTCATGCCCCCATATGCTGCACATCCCATTTTCACAATGTAGTTGATGCTCGAACCATATATAAGGATTTTTTCCTAGAGCAACCGCTAAAAGTGAAAAAGATGAAATAGAGCAGCAAATTAAATCACAATTTGCCAACAACAAAACATCACTTGCATCCGCACGATATTTTTGTGATGGCGTAATACCATTAAATTTTTTTATTAAAGCATGTATTTCATCAGAAAATACGTCGCAAAAAAAAACAAACTGGACGCTTTTTTCCAGCTCCGTTAGTAGCGATGTACAGACATGGTCATACCACTTTAAAGGAATGGAAACATTAAATTTATTCTTGTATTCATCAATAGGAATTGGCTGGCTAAAATCACCTTGACGAATATGTATACCAATAATTATTTTATCCTTTGGGTAGGAAAAAATAGTGTCCTTAATATTGCTAGAAGCCCGATGCGATTTATAAAGCATTTCTTGAATATCAGGCAAGACCTCAGCAATTGCAGGATACCCCCCCCACATACCTTCAAGTTGAACGACTGCAATTTTTTTAATTCTAATATTTTTTTTATCAATCCACAGCGCTAAATCATTATAAAAGCTTCCCGTCGAGAATTCACATTTATCAAAAACATAAACGGGGAAAATAAAAGTTATTAATGCTTGAAAAATCCAATCAAAGACAGAAGAATTAAATAAATTTCGATAACCTCGCCTATTTAAACCCCAAGCGTGTTTAACTAAAAATGCATTTGGCAACAATCTCTTTGCTGTTAATGCTTTTCCAACAGGCAATAATTCATTCCCCAGCCCTTCACCTCGAAATGATATTCTTTTACTTGTAATAAAAATCATTATTTATCCTAAATAAGCTATTACTTAATTATTTTTTTAATAAAATAGCTTTAGCAAAAAATTTTATATATGGGTAAGCAAAATATATTCCCCAAAAAAATCCACCATGCCTATGCGTAAAATGCCTCCACGATTTAATGGGCAATCCCTTTTTGCTTTTCATTTTTTTCCAACGCTCAGCTAACGAATATTGAGTATCCGTATATGAGTCATCCGTTGAATTATTACTGCAATGGCCAACACGACCAGGAGCTACAAAGACTTTTACCCCCAGCGCCGCTGCTCGCAAGGAGTAATCAATATCTCCCATCGCATGCTCATAAGCAGGATCTAAATTTCCAACTTTCAATGCCACTTCAAAAGGAATTAAAACAACATTCCCATTCATTACATCGCACTCTAAAGGCTCTAAATCAGAGCACACTTTTTCATATGTAAAACGCTGAATAATACTTTTCTTAACCTGCCCACCGTAAGTAATATTTACGCCATCTGATGTAGTACTTCCCACCACAATAGGTAATTGGCCTTTATATGTTTTATCGAAAAAACACGTCAATAGTTTATTAATTGCACTTTCGTATAAATCAGTATCGTCATTTAACCACAATATATAATCTGACTTTTTATCAAATGCGGCACTCATAGCAATATTCATACCACGACACCAAAATAAATCACCGCTCCCCTTGATCACATCAACCCACGGAAAAAATTCAGCAATATAATCAGCTGTGCCATCGGTCGAACCATCATCAACTAAAATAGCCTCGTACATCACACCCGCGTCAAGGCAGGAAATCTCAAATAAACGCAAGCAATTTGTCGTTTTATCTTTTCGATTAAAAGAAGTAAGCACCGCAGTAATTTTATACATAGATAATCATAAAGTTATTTGATCGCTTTAAATCGTAAAATTTGTATTTTATTCATGGAGTTTATAAGATCTCCATCTCTTATTCGCACTTCCCCTCCCCCCCCTTCAGAAGAGGAAAGAGGCGAAAGTACAGCATAATGATATTTAGCTGGTATTTTCACCTTATACTTTAAAGGCACACTAGACCAAAAAAGTCGCACGGGCTCTTTTAATATCAATCCATCACAAAATACAGCAGAGCTTTTTTCTACGTTACAAGCTTCTATTGCATAGTCTTTCAATATTTCTCGCATAAATTCAAACATTTTATACTGGGGCAATGTTCTTTTATTTATTGTATCAACAAGCCCTAAAACTTCATCATCATATGCGTAATACACTGAGTACTTAAAATTTGCAGCCAAATTTAAAACCATGGTCTGAGCAATAAAATCTGCCACGCTTTCATTGCTTTCTTTTAATATATCTTTAGCAGGAACACCCGCCGGAGTACGTCCCACCCCCCATTCAGTATTCAAAAGTGGCATATCAGAAATACCATACTTATTCATTACCGCTTGAACTGGCAAAAACACTTCAAAAAAACTATACATCGACCCCGCATAAAAATGATAAGCCACACCATCAATAAGCTGTAGGCCTCCCTCTTTTAAAAATAAATCAAGCCGGTCAGCTCCATTAGTAAATGCAGGTGAAAGTAATTTTGCATTTGGATCTTGCTCATTTATAACCTTGCGTACAATCCTGGTCATTTCTATTAATTTTTTAACTGATCCAGAGTAAAAACCAATCTTGCCTTTATCAGTGAGTATCTCTTGTAACATAGGCTCATTCCACACTTCGTAATAATCAATTTTCCCGCGATAACGGATAATGACTTCACGAACATAGCGCTCCCAATCCCCCATATGCAATGGCTCTGCCGCACACCCAAAACCATAGGCACAAGGCTCATATGGCCGAGCCGATGCCCATTGTGGGCTATTTGCAAATGTATAAATAATTTTTGATTCGTGTCTTTGAACATTTCGAATGAAATGATCAAAACAACGAAAATCATATGTGTTTGCTGCAGGCTCAATTCTTCGCCAATCAACCCCTGAATCCCACAAACGAACTATGGGAACGACAAATGAAGTCGGCCATCTCCCCCCATCATCGCCCCCTTCAATTTTTTCACAACCAATACGATGAAAATGCATCCCAAAACTAGATGCGTAACGAGTTATATTACTATCATGCTTAATAACCAGCCCAGCAATAGCCGAGACATGAATAAACAATAGAAATAAGTATAATAATTTCCTCATTTTATTCACTCTTTTTTCGTGCTAAATAGCTAGTGCTCACACCAAATAAAATAGCATGAATGTAATGAATCTGATACGGTATATAGTAAATCATCAACGCAACTATTAAGCTCATCAGTATGATTGCCATATTACAATTTGCTATTTCTCTTTTTAATCCAGCAACAAGTATAAAAATCATACTTATAAACAATAACAACCCTAAAACACCTTGCCTTAATAAAACGTAAACATACTGATTATGCGGCGCAAATTCTAAAAACCTACCACGTTGATATCGATTCCAGCCTGAGCCATAATCTAGGCCCGTTAAATAATTTCCTATTGATGAATTAGCCCATCGTGACATTAAAAGCACCCATGTCTCCCAACGATCCACCTGCGTACCATTTTCAGTATCTGTTGCTGACATAATCGATTTCCCAAGGGAATCAAATACTGTCGCCCCAGAATAATAAGCAAATATAAATAAAACTGAAATTGCCATAAATACAAATGCTGGAATCATCTTTTTACTTCTTGCTAGAAAAGCATTTGTATTTAAGAATGCGAGCATGATCAATAAAAATATTGAAGCGACCCACACACTTCGATGTTGAAGAACAATGACGAGAAGAAAAAATATAACGCTACAATAAGCAAGTTGAGCTTTATTATGAATAAGCCAAAGGTGAAAAAAAACACCGCCAATAGCAGAAAATAATAATGCCTGACCAGACCCTACCACCCTAAATTCGTTGCTAGCACCAATTTGATGGACCTCACCTTTAGAAACAAAGCCCAGCTCAACGCCAATAAAACGATATACGCTAATAAACACAATAGCATAAATCATAAATAGTCCGATTTTGGAAATATTTTTTATCATTTTTTCTGAAAATGAAAATGACATAAAATACAATCCAACGATAAGGAAATAAAAATCCTCTCTAGCTTCGACGCCCGCTTTGCTACCAAAGTGCAATAAGCCAATCGATAGGTTATATGCAAACAATACAAGCATCATCAACCATATGACTACGCCCTTATTGACTCCATTGACCCCATAAATTAATACTCTCAACATGAGTGAAGAAATAAGTATAGCAATCATGCAATCATTACTACTCAACATCATGCCGACACTAATTTTTGGCGCCGTAACAAAAGCAGTTTCTAAAATATACGAAAATGCAATTAAAACTGCACCATATAACACATTTTCAGAGCAGCAATAGATGTACCATACTAACAAAACAGCAGAAATAATTGCAAAAGAAAATGGAATAAAGTAAGTGAAAAAATTAATAATATCGTACATATATTAAACGCCAATATAAAAAATTTTACAAAGAATAATCCACAATTTAAAACCAACCTTACACACATTTTAAATAAAGAGGTAAATATAAAATAAAAATATCACTAACTTTTTAATTAAGTTAGAGCCTAGTTTGACATGACATATCTAATTTAGATTAACAAATCAATATATGCCATTGAATAGGAGGCTACACCATCCTCAATAGAAAAGTTTGTTTTAGCAACATCATGATAAGCTAAAGCGTGTGCTCTATATAGATCAATATTTTCAATCATGTTTAATATACACACATCCAAATCATTTCCTTCAGCATTACAATAAACTGTATTTTTAAATAATGATTTAAAATCACGCAAACCCGCTACATCCGCCAAAATACATGGTAAATTAGTTGAGTATGCCTCTAAAGCAGCAATACCAAACCCCTCATATCTCGAGGGCATAATAAAGAAATCAGCAGCATATAAAGCGGGTAAAGGATTTTGCTGCCCAGCAAAGACAACTTGCTCTCCAATATTCAAGCTTGCAACAAGTTGCTGCTCATGAGCACAAGCGGAACCATCCCCAATGTGTAAGTATTTCAAGCTAGAATAATTTACTAATTTCGCAATTGCCTCGATAATACTTTCATGATTTTTAACTTCATTACAATTTCCAACACTGACCATGACTAAATCTGAATCTTTAAAACCAAAAGTTTCTCTTGCATTACTTCTTTGTACCGTATTTGGAGGTAAAAAATAATCTATTGATGCCCAGTTATTTATCTTTTTAGTTCTTAACCCAAAACGAAGCAATTCATTTTTTTGTACACTCTCTGAAATAGAGACATACATTACACCCAATATACTTAATATCTTTCTTTGTATTTTTCTGCGTATGCACAAATTACCAGAAAAGTTGAAATTATTATGCACCGTTCTAATTACTTTTTTCCCCATAAGCTTTGCTAAAAGCATAGTCCAAAAACTAACGCCCTCTGCATGCTGATGAATAACATCATAACAACCAGATTCAATTAATTTCTTTAGTTCAATAAAAAACTTGGGGCGTTTAGTATTGTGAATATGAAAAATACCGTATCCTACACTCTGTAAATTTTCTGCATAGGGGCCAATCTGAGCACCTGTTGATAAAATATCACAATCAATCCCATGCTGACTCCATCGAGATGCCGCAGAATACAACATAGTTTCAGCCCCTGATGGATTTAACTCATTTAAAATATGTAGTACTCTCACCGTTTTATTTTTCACTACATTGACACCTTAATATTAATTTATACTGTGTAATATACTGTTCAACAACCGATTTAACGGCAAAGTATTCTTTTGCCCTACGTCTCCCAGATTTAACACATTCCTCATAAAGCGTTTGGTTATTCAATAATAGTATGAGTGCATTGAGCATCAATTTTGGCTGCCTCACATCTACTAACAATCCCGTATTACTTAGCACCCATGGAACAGCTCCACTCTTTTCCCCAGCAATAACAGGGACCCCTACTGCCATTGCCTCCGCAATGGTCATACCAAATGATTCTTCTAGTGAGGGATGCAATAGTATTTTGAAATTTATAATGGCGGATTTAATTACAGCATAAGGCTGAGAGCCAAAAAAAACAAAATCATCAACACAATTATGCAGCTTTGCCCATTGCCATGCCGCCTCATGGATACCCATTCCGGGGCCATAAAGATGAAGCTTTACTTTTGGGAATTGCTGCTTCAATTCGCGTAATGCCGTCATTCCAGCCGCACCATTTTTTAGCTTAGACCAATTATTTATAATCATTCCAATAATAAGTGGACTATTTTCATTCTTACTATCGGTAAATAAACCATCTGGCAATGGGTTGGGGATGATTTCTATTTTTGCTCTGTGCATCCATTTAATATTATCAATAACATAGGGTGAGACTGCAGTCAGATACTTTGCCCTAGCCAATACAAAATGCGCCATTAATAAACGCCCAAGGCGATAAAGATCAGGCATTAGCTTTAATATTTTCCAAGGTGCATCGTGACATGTAATTAGCAAAGGTACTTTTGTATTTTGAGCCGCCCAAGCAAATTCATAGCTCCAATGTGCATGAACTATATCCACCTTACTATGCTCTATTGCAGCCTGGATGCATTTGCGCTCGAAAGCAAATAGATCAAGCATTCGCCCACATCTGCCTCGATCAGTTCTAAACCCTTTTTTCCTCAAAGGCACCTGATAAAATAAAAAATTTGCACTTTGAGTCAGTAAATACTCGGGCCCATCAAGATCTAGCCCTGGCTCGGTTGTATATGCTGAAACTTTATAACCACGCCTAAGAAGCTCCTCAATTAAACAGACCAATAACGATGATCCTTTCATCTCACTAGCAGTCATTGGATCTGCCATTGGTAAGAGGTGTGCGATATCTTGAAACGATAGTGGACCAGCTATGCCAATATGCATACCCCCCCCCTTTAAACTAATCGTGCTAAAAATGGAACCCTCTGACAAAATACAATAATACATTCAATTTTATTAACAATAGTTGAATAGATAAAAATTGCGCAAGCATATATAAATACAAATACAATCCCAGATATCAGCAATCTAAAAATGGGTAAAAATTCAACCAAACAATAAATTTTTAATAAATATATTGGAGCTACCGAAGTGACTACAACCAATGCAATGAATATCAAAATTTTCATATACTCACGCCACTTGATTTTTAGCCTAATAATCATCAAGAATGAAAAAACACAAAATCGAGTAAATTCAACGATTAACATTGAAAAAATGAGCCCTGAAATGCTAAAAATTGGATATAAAATTGACATCAACAGCAACAAAAGAGCAAAAGCAGAAGTTTGTATTTTTAATTTTATATTAACTTCGCCCAAAACATCTAAAGTCATTCCACATATTTGATTTAAAAATGTAAAACCAACCACCAAACAAAATAAGGACATTACTTCAGCTGCTTGCCCCCACCCTTTGCCTAACAAGATCGCTATAATATCACTGGCATAGATGTGCATATAAATTCCGATAGGAAATGCGTACAAACCTATCGCTAATATGCTCAGTACAAAATAATTTGCAATATTTCCTTGCTCCTCTGCCTTTCGAGACATGATAGGGAAAATAATTTTGGTATATAAATTTACAATGTTTTGTATCGGTAGCTGAGAGATAATTTGACCACGTGTATATTGGCCAGCTACAACATCACCATGTAGTTTTCCGACAATAAGAGCATCAACAGTTAATGAGAAAAACTCAACAAACCCAATTAAAGAATATTTTCCACCGTATAAAAATAATTCTTTACACCTCGGCATATCAATTTTCCCAACAATTGGATGGCAAACTAGATAATAGGATAGTAAGGCATTTAATAATAATTGAGATGACACAGCAGCGACAAGGGCCCAAACACCAAGGCCCATATAGGCTGCACTCACGCCAATTACACCATAAGATACAGTATAAGATATTACATCAATAACTGAGATCGCTTTAAATCTCATATTTCTACGTAAAAGACTTTGAGCAACAACAGAAAATCCACTAATTACAAAGTTTAAGGCTAATACCTGCAATACAGGCGTTAGCTTTGGCATAGCAAAGTAATTTGAAAAATATGGAGCAAGGCAGATTGCGATAATAGAAAAAAATGCAGCTACACTAACTGATACATATAGAGCAGCAACAATATCCTTATCATCCAATTTTTCACGCTGAATAATTGCTGGGCCTATGCCCAACTGAGCAAAATAGCTTAAAAACCGTAGGCCTAGGCCAGAAAGTGCCACCAATCCAAAGGCTGCAGGTTCAATTAATCGAGCTAAAATTGCCATAAAAACAATTTGAAACCCTGCAACTACAACCGTTGAAGCGCCCCCCCAGCTCATTCCCAGCTTTACTTTATTTAAATCAGACACTTATGACACCTTTTAAATACTAAATGCCTAATCTTTCAAAGAACTCTTGATAAGCAATAGCTAAACCGTGACGAAACTTTATTTATCTTTCCAGCCTATGGCCAATCAGTTGACGAGCTTCTTATCGCTGACTAATCGTGCTGTTGATATTGCTGGCATCAAAGATAAATTGCACTATAAACCCAGCACTGCACGAATAGTGCTTGCTAACTCACGAATGGCTAGATTTCCAGCGGCACTGATATTTATCAGCTGCGTTACAATATCAAAATCAACTATCTCACAAAGACCTGCAATATAAATTGCATGCATAGCTTAGATATAAGACGTTAGGTACCTTTAACTTATTAGCGTTAAAACGACACGCAATGTCTAATCCAAATTATTGCTCTGTAGAGACCGCAATCTTATAGCCATGTATTTTAAGCAAAGCATGTTGACGAGCTTGAACTAAATCATAAGCAACCATTTCTTGTACTAATTCAGGCAAGCTTGTTTCTGGTATCCAGCCTAATTTATCTTTCGCTTTTGTTGGATCGCCTAAAAGGGTTTCAACTTCGGCAGGGCGAAAATAACGTGGGTCTACTCGCATAATGATATCCCCCACTTGCAGCGCAGGTGCTTTATCGCCTTCAATTTTGGCAACAATAGCGGTTTCATCCACTCCTTCGCCCACAAAATTAAGCGACACGCCTAATTCACGGGCTGCCATACGGATAAAATCACGCACGCTATACTGCACACCCGTAGCAATTACAAAATCATCTGCCACTTCTTGTTGCAACATCATCCATTGCATTTTGACGTAATCACGGGCATGGCCCCAATCACGCAATGAATCGATATTACCCATAAATAAGCATTTTTCTAAGCCTTGGGCGATATTTGCTAAGCCACGGCTAATCTTACGTGTAACAAATGTTTCTCCACGACGTGGGCTTTCATGGTTAAACAAAATACCGTTGCATGCGTACATGCCATAAGCTTCACGATAATTAACCACAATCCAATAAGCATACATTTTAGCCACTGCATATGGGCTACGAGGGTGGAATGGCGTAGTTTCTTTTTGCGGTATTTCTTGCACCAAACCAAATAGCTCAGAAGTAGACGCTTGATAGAAACGTGTTTTCTTTTCTAGGCCAAGAAAACGAATCGCTTCTAATAAGCGTAGTGTGCCCATGCCATCCACATCGGCGGTGTATTCTGGCGATTCAAAGCTAACAGCGACATGCGATTGAGCACCAAGGTTATAAACTTCATCCGGCTGCACTTCTTGTAAAATACGCGTTAAATTTGATGAATCGCTTAAATCACCATAATGTAATTTGAAGCTATTATTTTCAAGGTGAGGGTCTTGGTAAATATGATCAACGCGCTGGGTATTAAACGATGAGGCACGCCGCTTAATGCCATGTACTTCATAACCTTTTTCTAATAGTAATTCAGCTAGATATGATCCATCCTGCCCTGTAATCCCTGTAATTAATGCAACCTTCTTTTGAAACATAAAGCATTATCCTAGTAATTATTTTAATTAAAGCCAAAGTTTTTTCTATTTTTTTCAGGTAATGCAGCAGCTAGTTTATTTAAAAAGGCAGCTTGTTTTTTATAGGCTTCTTCAGTATTTGCATCGATACTAGAAACACGAATAAGCATTCCATCAGGTATATAGCCTTTTACACCATAGGAGAGCTGGCTAAATTTAAAGCTCGAAGTGTTATTAACGGCAATTAAACCAACAGTCAACCAATAGGTAATGGGCTCAACCCTATTATTCTGCTTTGCGATTAAATGCCTTACCGGTATTTCACCGTATTGAGAGCTAAATATCGCGGCTTGATTAGCCACAATATTAAAGCCCTGTGCTGGATAGCAGACTTCAGGACGATGTACCTGCCTGCCGCCATTATCCCGCTGATCTGGGCCATAGGCGATCGATAACATCATGCGCTCGCCCTTGCTGTTTATATAGGTTCGCATTAATAAATTTGAATATAGTTTACTTAATAGCGCCTCTACATCTGGTGCTTGTACTAAAGCAGCAGCTGTTTCTTCTTTTTTCCAATCGTCAAAGTGGTTAGGCACCATTTTTTCTAGTTCAATATGGTGCATATCGGCCATAACGATATGGGGGGTCAAAAAATAAGTTAAACCCGCAGTAATACTCATTAGGATAAACAATACGATTTTTTTATTTACAATCATTTTGCTACCTTTTTAACGAGCAAGATACCTAATATAAAATCAATCGCAAAAAAGGCAATCAACGCGACAGCAAAAACCACCATCCCAGCAAAGTCATGGATAAACCCCTGCCCCGCTTCATCTCCAAAATGATAAGTCACTAGTATCAAAATCATGACACGAACTACATTCGCAATAAATGCAATGGGTATCACGCATAAAAATAATAATACGCCTCGCCAGCTAAAACCATATCCACCGATATGGATATATAACAGCCCAAGAGAAAACAAACTAAATAATGAGTTCATCCCAGAGCATGCATCTGCCACCAGTAATTGATATTGTCCTACAACCAGCATTACACCAGAACGGGCGACAGGATAGTTTGCCGCATAGAGCAATACTTCAGCCCAATGTGATACATGGCTTTTTAAGCCCGTAGTAAGTGCATCGACCACAACGCCAGGCAAAGGAATTAAAAAAACAAGAAATGAAATTGCAAAAAAATATTTACGAAATGAAGCTCTACCCTCCGCCAACAATATAATACCCGCTAAAAGCGGAATAAATGCCCCGACTTCAAATAACCAAATTTCTTGAGATCTGCCCAATATATAAGACAAAGCGCCAATAGAAAATAATCCCCCCCCTAGCACGGTATCAGGCTGTTGCTGAGCGAGCACATTATTATTTTTTGATTTATAAAATAGCCATAAAACAATAATTAAAATAAAAGGACCATGACCTTGCTCGGGGGTATTCCATAGTTCTTTATTTAAATCAAATAAAGTAGGCCCCCCAAGAATGCAAATACCCAATATTATCCAGCCATATTCTTGTAAATATTTTAAAACCGCTGCTGGCGCAAAGCGAGTCTGAATAGAGTTCATTTTTATGATCCTAGCAAAACACAACCCAATACTTCGGCTCCGGCCATTTCACATTGATCGCGTAATTGTGCCAAATCTTTAAGTGTCGTTTTATTACGCACCGCGACCAAAATAACCCCCTTGGTTCTTGCTGCTAATAATTGCACATCTGCAGCCTTACTACTTGCAGGAGCATCGTATAATATAATGTCGTAAACAGATTCTAATTCTGCAGTAAACCGCCCCATATCTCCCTTCGATAATAGCTCTTGAGGATTAGGTGCTTTTGTTCCTGCAGTTAAAATACTTAAATCCAATAAACCATCAACATGCTGAATCGCAGCTTGCAATGGTACTCTTGCTGCTAATACTTCACTAAATCCTTGGCGATTTTGTAAACCGAATAATTCATGCTGATGTGGCTGACGTAAATTTGCATCAACCAATAAGGTTTTTTCACCCATTTGAGAAAACACAATGGCTAAATTGGCTATTAATTCACCCGCCACTTCATCACATGATGCAATCAATACGCTTTTATGCCCAAGCCCAATCCAACGTAGTAAAATCTGACTTCGCAAACAGCGAACTTCTTCAACAATCTTATCAAAAGGATCATAAGCAGCCACTAAGCTTGCACTTAGTTTTGATTTTCCAATTTGCAAGTAGGGATATGAAAACTGCAAAGCCAACACTTGCTGTATATCATCTTCACTAATAAAACCGAGTCGAATTGCAGCCTCTCCAAAACGTATCCCCTCTTCTTTTTGTAACAACAATATTTTTTCTGCTTGGCTGCTATCTAATTTACCATTATCCAATAATAACTTACCAATATTACTACTAGACTTTGCTTGATCTAATTGAGCAATTGTCACGAGACTTCCCCTATGATGACTCTTTTTTTGCCTTTATATTTATTACCAAATAATTTCTTTGCATCCTTTTTCCCAAGCTCTGCTAATACATGTAAGCCCAAATAATTTTCAATATCAACTTTAGTGCGCACTCGCCTATTTAATAATTCAAAAATTAGAATTGAAGCGACAGCTAGCAATGTTCCAACAAAACTAGCTAAAAGCATATTCAATACGGTTCTAGGTTTTGAATGTGTTAATGGCGCAGAGGCTGATTTTAATATGGTGATATTACTTTGATCGGAACGGCTTTCTAGCATGGTCTGGCTAAAACGTTGCAAGGCTTGATCATAACTGCGCTGTGCGTTATCTACATTACGCTGCAAGACATCAATGCTGGCACGTCCAGACTTTAGTTCTAAGACCCGTTCCTTTTGTGTCTTCATGGCTTCAGTTAATGCTGCCTGCCGAGATTGCGAGTTCCCTGCTACTCCGCTTAAGCCTCCCGAATACTGCTGCATTAATTCCTTGAGTTGACTCTGCGTTGCAGTGACTTCTGCTAATGCTTGGCGATAATGAGGGTGATTAGGGCCATTCTTTTCTGCCAATTCTTTTAGCTTTGCTTCTTGAGCAGAAAGCAGTCCTTTTAATTGTAAAATCAATGGATTATTCAATACATCTGGTGCACTTTGGCCGCCACGAGCTCTGGCCTGTGCATCAAAGGTTTGTGATTGTGCCCCTACCAATTGGCTAGATATTTCATTGAGCCTTTGCATTTCAATGTCTAAACGCTCATCAGTGGCGACAATGCCTTTTTCTTGCTGATATTCTGATAATTTTTGCTGTGTTTTTTCTAAATTGGATTGCAACGATTTTAATTGCTCTTGAAAAAATACATTATTCTGCTGTGCAGCGGCAACCTTAATATCAACCGTAGTACGAATATATGCTTGGGTAAATGCATTGGCCAAGGCCGCCGCAAATTGTGGATCTGTTCCGGTATAGGTCAAATTAATGACATTACTTTCACGGCTTGGTTTTACTTCTAGGCCTTTGAGTAATGAATCAGCAAACCACACGCGTATATCGCCTCTACCTTGCGTTGCTTGCATAAATTGAGCTTGTGCTTCAGGCAATTTAGCCAGGCCAAGCGCATCAACCACTTTTAATGCACCGTTTTGGCTGGAAATCATTTCTACCTGTGTCGCCATATAACTAGGGGCTAAGAAACCCGCAATTTGTTGGCCTGTAACGGGGTCTGTAGCTTTCACATCTACTGCCAAAGTAGCCTCCGAGGAGTATTGCTTTGGCAACAAAATACTAATTATCATTGTCGCTAAAATAACAGTCAGGAAGATTGCAATTCCAATCCACTTTCTAGCCCGTAAAATATTTATAAATTGTTCGAATGTCATAGTAATTAAACTCTGCCCCTCTAGGGGTATGCATTATTGGCTTGCAAGAGTAGCTAATCCCGATAAATCTGGAATTTAGCATTGCTGGGTTTCGTTCAAAAAGGAATAAAAAGGCCGTCTGATTTTCAGAGGCCTTCAGCGCTATGCCTTAATATAAATAACGCATACTTTGGATATTAAAAAATACTTTCTTCAACAAAAATCGTGTCATTTTCTACTAGCAAATCATTTAATTTCACTTCAACCCTAGTGACCGCACCATTCTTATCTACACGATGAAGTTCTATTGTTCTACGAGATGCTCGTGGATTAAACCCACCTGCCATGGCCAAAGCTTGCATTACTGTCATTTGTGGCTCTAAACGGAAAACACCAGGGCGGTTTACTTCTCCGTATACATAAAATTGTTGTGCCTTCGGTACATACACTACATCGCCATTAACAATCGACATATTGCGTTTTGTTTGATCAGTTAATTTCATCGCTTGGCTTAGCTGATATTCAATCCGATCTGCTCCGCGTAATATGATTATCTTATCGCCTGCATTTGGATTTAATCCACCAGCAAGCGCAAGCAAATCAACTACATCCGTCGCACCTTCTAATGCATAACGCCCAGCCCGATTTACCTCACCAATCACAGCTATTCTCTGACTTCGATACTGAGTAATTAAAACACTGACATTAGGGCTATTAATAAAACCACCATTTTTTAAACCTGCGCTAATTAACGCCTCAGCCTCCACATAGGGCAGGCCCAATAGCTTAATATCACCCAATAATGGAAATGCGACTGTCCCTTTATCACTTAACTGCAATTCTGTGGTTAAGTCAGGGTGGTCATAGACACTAATTTTAACGATATCGCCAGGCCCAAGGCGATATTCAGCACTTGGCGCTGCCATAGCAGCAGCGCTAAAAGTTAAGATAAACGCTAAAACTATTTGCCAAGCTTTCATTATTTAAGCCCTTTTAACCCTGCAGAAATGCCACTGTTATCATTCACAGGTGCACTTGCCGCATCTATTTTGCTCTCTGCAAATTTTTGTACATATTCAATTTTTGCAGCATCACGCAGAGATT
Source organism: Pseudomonadota bacterium (assembly GCA_026399755.1). Taxonomy (GTDB): domain Bacteria; phylum Pseudomonadota; class Gammaproteobacteria; order Burkholderiales; family Chitinibacteraceae; genus Iodobacter. Next base: position 25,935 of record JAPLQI010000032.1, on the reverse strand, counting down.
TTATTTTAAGCTTTGCATCAGTTTGTGCTTTATCGTTCTGCAAATAACTTTTAATAACAGGAGCGGCCTTATCTTTTTCAACAGGAGCAGCAATACTTTCTTTTAATACCAATAGAACTATTTTTTCTGCTTCTGGCATTGCCATAATATCGCCGTTCTTCATAGCAGCAAATTTATTTAATAGCGCGATAGGTAATTGCTCAGCAGTACGCTTTACTCCGTTTTCGGTAAATTTAATTTGAGCTGTACTTAGTATTGCTTTTACTTCCTGAGCACTATTTATTTTATCCAGCTGTTTGATTAAAGCATCGTCGTAGGCTTTTTTATCAAAGCTAAAAATTTCAAAGTCATATACTTTTCTCTCCGCAAATAGGGCTGGATTTTTACTATAAAACAACTCAATATCTGCAGGCTTTAGCTCTTCTGCCTTAGCAAAAATACGGCCTGCCGCAGCTTGAGCCAAAATCTGGCGCTTAGCTGTTTCAATAGACTGTAAAACGTTCGGCTCCCTATCTAATTTTAGCTCGCTAGCTTTTTGCACTAACAACTCTTGATCAATCAGCTGATCTAGCATGCTCTGTTTAATTTGTGGCGTAGCCTTCTGAACTTGCCCCAATAAAGTATTTAATTGATGCACTGTAATTTCTGTGCTATTCACTTTAGCCAATACTTGGCTCGGAGACTTTTTCTCTTCTTTATCCCCGCAGCCCACCAATAACATAGCAGCAGTAAAAGTGAGTACCAAAGGTTTTATTGTTGTTTTTAGCATTTGAAATCTACTCCAATCTATTGTTGTGTATTGAAATTAGTATGCATTTCTATCTTTGAATACAACTAAAATGGTCATCAAAATAATTTTCACATCCAACCATACGGACCAATTACGTAGATAATCTAAATCATATTTAATTCTATTTTGCATTTTTTCAAGAGTATCTGTCTCCCCTCTAAAACCATTCACCTGAGCCCAGCCTGTAATCCCTGGCTTCACTTTATGGCGAATCATATAACCTTTGATCAGTTTCCTATATTGCTCATTATGGGCATTTGCATGTGGCCGAGGACCAACAATACTCATTTTCCCTTCTAATACATTAATAAACTGTGGCAGCTCGTCTAATGATGATTTACGCAAAAATCGACCAATGGGTGTTAGACGCTGATCATTCTTAATCGCCTGAACGACTTGCTCACTATCTTCCATGACCGTCATCGAGCGAAATTTATACACCAGAACACTATCGCCATTTTCTCCATAGCGACGTTGCTTGAAAATAACAGGTCCAGCCGATGTAAATTTAACGGCAAGCGCAATGATTAATAGAATAGGCCAAATCATCGCCAAAATAAATAAAGACAATACAACATCGCTAATACGCTTTATTACCCCATTTAGCCCCATAAAAGGACTCTCGCAGATCGCCACCATGGGCATACCCGCAACATTATCAAAGCGTGCATTAATCAAATCAAATACAAATAAATCTGGGATAAAATAAATAGAAGCAGTGCTATCCTTTAACTCATCAATTAACTCAAGAACCCTTGGCTGTGAGCTCATTGGCAGAGAGATATATATTTTTTTAATAGCATTTTTTTTTATATATAGAGGAAGGACATCTAGGCTACCAATAAGCTGTGCTGATGCATTTTTTGGTAATCGACTGACGGCTCTATCATCAAAGTACCCCATAAAGTCCATTTTTAAAAATGGTTCTTCATTTATATTTTTTACTAATATTTGACTTGGTTGATTTATCCCAACCACTACCACCTTACTACGTTCTGAATCATCACCTAAATCAACTCGTAAAATATATTCACGAATAGCTATATGTATACAAATCAAAGTGATTGGTGCAACAATAAACCATGTAAATATAAATGGTGGATAATAATAATCAATAAAACCAGAAATTCGCCCAATCAGTATTAAAGCAACAACTACTGCTAGCCATTCGGCAACAAACCGCCCAAGGCCTACCCAGAGTTTAGAATAGCCCGGCATAAATAAAAACATACCATCTAGCATTATGGCGGTCAGCAAAAATGATAATGCAGCTAAAACAAACTCATATCCATCCATTGCAACATTGAATGGAATCGATAATAAATACAATGAAGCAACAACTAATACAGGGTCTATAAATAATTTAAAAAAACTTATAAATGGGGCTGCATTAGAAAACTCACGAAAACGATCAGCAAGCAAGCTAGGCGAAGCAACAATGCTCGATTCTAAAGAACTCTTGTCAAGATATTGATCCATATTTTTTATTGGTTCGTTCACAATATCAAGTACCCTCATCATTTAAAACCACCTAAAATCCCTATAATTCTATCTCTATGCGAATATAGGAACTAAACACTTTCATTATGAAAAAAAGTTAGTAATCAAGCCCTGCATTTAACCCAAATTGGTAATCCTTATAATTGCCACTGATATTATTGCTAATACGTTGTTCTGCTTGAATATAACTACTAAGATTTACAGTGGGTAGTATTTTATAAGTAAGTGCAAAGCGTGCGCTATTTGTATCTTCATCATTAACCCCACCGCGTCCTGCCACTTCAAGGCTACGTTCTCGACGATTTAAATCAAAATCCCACGCTGTTTTTTCTGTCATTAGCCATTTAGTCGTTAAGCCATAATAACGGTCTAAATTTCGACCCGCTCCACTTGTAAACTCAGAAAAATTTTGGCCATAAACAAATTTAAATGTTGTTTTATTTGTGGCACGCCAGCTTAGCCCCACATCCCCCTGCGGGGTTGTTTGACTCTGCCCATTAAATGCCGATTCCCAGCGACCTAGGCCTAAATTTAAACTTATATCTATTTTGCTACTCGGGGAATACCCCATATCTACAGAGCCAACTTGCTCGGTAAAACCCGATCTAAAAGGCAAATCTAAATCATATGTATATTTTCGTCGACTATACCGAGCAGAAATATAATTTCCTTGGTCTGATCGATAACGAGTGGCAATACTCGTAGTCATACTTTTTGCATTTATATATTTTTTAAAATCATGCTCTTCCGTGCTTACTCCCACCGTTGCAATTAAATCAACAGTGCTTTTTAGCTTTAACACCGTTTGAAAATATAGACTATTCTGGCGCTGCATATCCAAAGCGCTATTATCAGCGCCATCCAATATGTTATCTTCAAATGAGGACATTTTAGTTGAGGTGCTTGCATTTAATTGCCCACTAAGCAAACTACCAACAGCCCAATTCCACGTTAAACCTGAACTCCATTCTGAATGGTTTAGTTCTTTAAAATTTTTATAATTTATCTGATTAATATCTGCAGTCAAAGAGACGAGCTGGCGAGATAGCTTTAAATCTAAACGCCCACTTAATTTTGCTTCTAATTTAGACTCAGAGCGCTTTCCATGTCGATTGACCTGCGCATTGCTACTATTTTCAGCTAGTTTAAAAAAATTACTATCATATTGATAGTTTACGTTTGCATTCAACTTAAACGGGTCTTCTGAGTCATAGGCAGCTTGAGCAGCATCAGCCATACAGAGCCCTAGCAGGCAAACACGAAACCACATCTATCCTAATCCTTACTTGTTTTACTATTCTTAGAAAGAATATACACATAGTGTATTTCAGAATTCCTACTAAAAACCTAGGCTAATTATTACATTTTTATATAGTTTTTTCTTAGTTTACCTGTATTTGTAACTTACTGCATACTTTGATTTACATTATAAAATGCTAATGAACGATACTAGAGTAGCTTCTGATTAAATTTTCTCCTCCATATCCTTACAGTTTGCAAAAAATAACAAAACTCGTTCACTCAACCAATAAGTATGAATACAAAAAATGCCAAGACAAAATTTGTGAGGGCGTCGAACTGCGAAGCAAAAAGGGAAGTAAAAGACGAAAAAAAACCCAGCACATGGCTGGGTATTTTTCTATTGCGATACTGGTGGGCCCGGTCGGACTTGAACCGACGACCAAAGGATTATGAGTCCTCTGCTCTAACCAACTGAGCTACAGGCCCGTCATTCTTTTATTTTCGAGCGGACTCGAAAAGAGGCGCCATTCTAACCTTCGCTAGCCTGACTTTCAACAAAACTTTTCAGTCTTTCTGAACGAGTCGGGTGGCGAAGCTTACGTAAGGCCTTAGCTTCGATCTGACGGATACGCTCACGCGTAACATCGAACTGCTTACCCACTTCTTCCAGCGTGTGATCGGTATTCATATCAATACCAAAGCGCATACGCAGCACTTTGGCTTCACGTGGTGTCAGGGTATCCAGCACTTCCTTGGTCGCTTCACGCAGGCCTGCGTAGATAGCTGCCTCAGCAGGGGCCAAGTTGTTTGCGTCTTCGATGAAGTCGCCTAAATGGGAATCATCGTCGTCACCGATCGGCGTTTCCATCGAGATCGGTTCTTTAGCGATCTTGAGGATTTTGCGGATCTTGTCTTCCGGCATTTCCATTCTTTCAGCGAGCTCGTCCGGAGTCGGCTCAATGCCGGTTTCCTGCAAGATTTGCCGCTGAATGCGGTTCATCTTGTTGATTGTTTCGATCATGTGCACCGGAATACGAATGGTACGTGCCTGATCGGCAATCGAACGGGTAATCGCTTGGCGAATCCACCATGTTGCGTAGGTCGAGAACTTGTAACCACGGCGATATTCAAACTTATCTACCGCTTTCATCAGGCCAATATTGCCTTCCTGAATCAGGTCAAGGAACTGTAAACCACGATTGGTGTATTTTTTAGCAATCGAAATCACTAAGCGCAAGTTGGCTTCGATCATTTCGCGTTTAGCGCGTTTGGCCTTAGCTTCACCCGTCGACATATGACGGTTGATTTCTTTAAGGTCCTTAATCATGATCATTGCGTTAACTTGCAACTGTGCGAGTGTTTGTTGCTTCTCCACAATGGCGTGCTGATAGCGTGCCAAAATAGCGGAATATTTGTGGCCGAAGTTGATTTCATCCACTACCCAAGTCGTATCTGTTTCACGGCCTGGGAAGGTTTTGATGAAGTGCTCACGCGGCATTTTTACCCGAACGGTACAGATGTCCATGATTTCACGTTCGCAGCTGCGGATTTCATCCACCATGCCACGTAGTTGATCGCAAAGCGATTCAACTTGGCGAGCCGAGAAACGGGTAATCAGGAAAATCCCAGCAATCGCTTGCTGATGTTCGAGATAGGTTTTGCCGTGCGCGCCTTCTTTGGCCAGTGCTTTGATCATTTTGTCAAAGTGCTCGCGCACGATGTCGAAATGCTCGCGCACTTGAACTTTTAACAGCTCAAGATTGGCTTTAGCTGCTGCGCTACCGTCGTCTTCTTCGGCTTCTTCTTCGTCTACTGCCTCGTCCGCATCCTCAGCTGCTTCCGCAGCTTCCGCTTCAATCACTTCGATTGGCGGTGGGGTGTTTTCATCAGCATTAGGGTCGATAAAGCCATCGATCACATCATCAATGCGAATCTCGTCAGCCAAACCTTTTTCTACCAAGCCTAAAATGTAGGCAACGGTAGTTGGGCAGGCAGAGATCGCTTGGATCATGTGCTTTAAGCCGTCCTCAATCCGCTTGGCGATTTCAATTTCGCCTTCACGGGTTAAGAGCTCTACCGTACCCATTTCACGCATATACATGCGCACTGGGTCAGTAGTGCGACCAAACTCTGCATCGACAGAAGATAAAGCTGCTTCAGCTTCCTCAGCAGCGTCCTCATCGGGCACAGACGGCGCGGCATCGGACATCAGCATATCTTCTGCGTCCGGTGCTTCGTCGTACACCTGGATGCCCATATTGCTGATCATGCTGATGATGCCTTCGATTTGCTCGGCATCCAGCATGTCATCTGGCAGGTGGTCGTTGATCTCGGCGTAGGTTAGATAGCCGCGCTCTTTACCGAGCACGATCAGCATCTTAAACTTCGCTTTACGTTGTTCGGGATCGGCCTTCTGCTCAGCAGATTGCCCGTTAACCTCACGGGAATCAGCTAGCTCTTGACCGTCTTTGTCGATTTCTTGATCTGCCGCCATGTTTCTCGAATTCAGGTATGTTCGGAAAAACCGTAGATTGTATCACAAATACGTGACCTTTCTTCGGCCTAAGTAAATCCACCGCATCTCACTGCGAAACCAATGCCGATGATGTTGTGACAATAAGCCACCATAGTCCTCGTTTACGCTGTAAACGCAGGTTATTTAGACAACAATCGCTACAATTGGTTGGCAACGATGATTATCGGCGAGATACGAGTGCTGCAAATTCCAGTTTTTCTGCCTCCGTTAGTCCACCATTCGCTTGCTTATAGGTCAGAGCATAAAACCGCTCTTGCATCATAGGGCGAATCACGCTGACTTCCACCGCTTTTAGCGTAGCGGCAAGTTGCTCTTCCAGCTCTGCTTCTGAGGCTTTATCAAAATACTCCCCTCCAGAAATCAGCAAACGATGTAAAACATCGTAGTCAAACATGCCCTGCCATGATTCAACGATTTGCAAACTAGCCAAATCAGGATAGTTACAAATCTTTTGAAGCAACTCTTGTGCCAGACCCATCGCATCGGTCTCTGGCCACGATAACCATACTGGCTCACTACGGCGCACCAAATTGGGATGCGCCAAAACCAGTTGAATTAATTTATGCACTGGCCCCGTAGGTGCCGCCCTAGGCGCTGGCCTTGGCATCATATGCGCAGGCATCCGTTCGTCACCACGCCCCTTCCACTTACCTTTGGGCTGCCAATTAGGCTTCCAAGCTGGCCGGTTACTTTGCCTAGCATATTGTGTATTTGGCTGATTTTGCTGCTGACTAGGCTGCCAATCATTCGCCCAAGTCTGATTATCTTGCCAAGGCTCGGGAGCAGATTCACCCTGATAACTTTCACTTGGCACATATTCGGGCACAGATCTTACAGGGCTACCGTCTAAAACGGTGCTTAATTCGCTCATTTCTAAGCGAGACAGCTCAGCCAAACGCTTTCTAATCATCATACCAAAGGCGGGCGCTTTCACTTGGCTCAGCATTGGGGCCGCCAAAGAAATCAGTTTTGCCCTGCCCTCTTCACTTTCTAACTCAACTTGCCCGGATAATTCTTTCAATAAAAACTGCGCCAACGGCACAGAATCTTGCAACAAAGCATTTTCAAAGCGAACTTGGCCAAATTCTTGCACATAAGAATCTGGGTCATGCTCAGCGGGTAAAAATAAGAATGCTAATTTCTTGCCATCAACTAGTTGCTCTAAACTATTTTCTAGCGCTCGCCATGCGGCTTTTTTACCGGCTTTATCACCATCGAAGCAAAAATACACTTCGTCAGCCAGCTTCAGTAATTTGCGGATATGCTCGGGCGTGCATGCTGTCCCTAAGGAGGCGACGGCGTATTCCACGCCATGCTGATTCAGCATCACCACATCCATATAGCCCTCCACGACCAGCACACGGCCACGATCACGAATCGCGGCTCTGGCTTGCGGCAGGCCATACAGCTCTTTACCCTTTTCAAATACGGGCGTTTCTGGTGAATTCAAGTACTTGGGCGCACCATTGCCCATAATTCGGCCACCAAAACCAATCACTTGGCTGCGTTGGTTCAAAATAGGAAACAACACCCGCGAGCGAAATCGATCATAGCGCCGCAAGGTATTTTCTTCTTCGGCCACCAGCCCAGCGTCTTTAATAACAGGATTTTTATCGTAATCAGCGAACACCGCTTTTAACGATTGCCCTGCGCTGGGTGCAAAGCCCAAGCCAAAGCGAGCGGCCGTTTTACCTTCTACGCCTCGGCTTTTTAAGTATTCAATCGCTGCCGATGCCGTTTTAAGCTGCGCACGGTAATAATTCATGGCGGTTTTTAATACGTCATAAATACCTGGAGCGGCCTTGGCTTTTTCACTCATCGGCGCGTCACTCACCGGCACTTGCATGCCCACCGATTCGGCCAGCATCCGCACCGCATCAGGAAAACTCATTCCCTGATGCTCCATCACAAAACCCACCGCCGAGCCATGCGCACCACAGCCAAAACAGTGATAAAACTGCTTAGTCTGGCTCACCGTAAACGAGGGGGATTTTTCTTTATGAAACGGACAACAAGCACTGTAATTCTGACCCGCTTTTTTAAGCGGCAGATAGCGCTCAACGACGTCAACAATATCAACGCGGTTAAGGAGATCTTGAATAAAATCGTCAGGTATTTTTGCCATCTTGTGCTGTTTTTATGCCTTAAAAGATGGACTCATCATTTCTGGGCAACAGATTTCAGTCGCCCCTACAAAACTTAAGCAGCCATCCCAGCTTTAACTAGCTTAGATACTTCGCTCATATCGGCACGGCCAGACAAAGCAGCTTTCAGCTCAGCCATAATCTTGCCCATTGCGGCAGGTGTTTTGCCGTGGCTAGTAATTGCCGCAGCAACCGCAGCAGCAACTTCTTCCGGGGAGCATTGTTGCGGCATATAAGCCACCAATACCTCGACCTCTAGCTTTTCTTTATCTGCCAAATCTTGGCGATTAGCCGCTTCAAACTGTTGAATGCTGTCTTTACGCTGCTTCAACATTTTTTCAATTACGGCAGTAATTGCCACATCATCAAGCTCAATGCGCTCATCCACTTCACGCTGCTTAACCGCCGACCACAGAAGTCGAATCGTACCGAGGCGGTCCGCTTCTTTCGCTTTCATTGCAGCTTTCATATCGTTCTGGATTTGCAGTCTAAGAGTCATGATCATTTCCTGTGATTGGATTAAATCGCTGCATTAGCCAAGCTCACCGCCGGTTTGTGGCCTTTGGGTCTTCGCATTTGCAACGATCTAATTAAGTAGAAATGCTAAAAGGCCGCTCTAGGCGACCTTCCGGCATGCGCTACTACAAAAACTCTTAGTAGAGTTTTGGTGGCAGTGTTTGGCTACGCAGACGCTTGTGCTGACGCTTTACAGCAGCAGCTTGTTTGCGTTTACGTTCAGCCGTTGGCTTTTCGTAGAATTGCACGCTTGAAGCGACGCATCGCAACTTCAAACGGTTCATTTTCTTTTACGCGTACGTTAGGCATCGAGCAATCCTGTTTTACGATGATCTGAAAGACCGAATCGTTTACATCAATCAAGGCGTAGCATTATCCATAAACTATTGCTACCTGTCAAAGGACAATCGAGCATCAGTGCTTTATAGATCTGCAACAGCCCGTTACTATAGCAGATTATCTCCACCTTTTAGAGTTATTGGCATGTTGGTATTAGGCATTGAATCTTCTTGTGACGAAACCGGCATTGCGCTATACGACACTGACGCAGGTTTGCTTGCGCATCAAATCCACTCGCAAATCGCCATGCACACCGAATATGGTGGCGTTGTGCCCGAGCTCGCTTCGCGCGATCACATTCGCCGCGCCCTGCCGCTGACTGCCGCGTGCCTAGCCGAATCTGGAAAATCATTAGCTGATATTGATGCCATTGCCTATACAGCTGGCCCAGGGCTGGCTGGCGCGCTTTTAGTCGGCGCTTCGGTGGCCAATGCCCTCGCGTTCTCATTAGGCAAGCCTGTGGTTGCTGTGCATCACCTAGAGGGACACTTACTTTCTCCGCTCTTAGCGAGCCCAGCCCCCCAATTCCCCTTTATTGCCTTGCTCGTTTCTGGTGGCCACACCCAGCTGATGGCCGTGCGCGGCATTGGGCAGTATGAAATTCTGGGGGAGACGGTCGACGATGCTGCGGGTGAAGCATTTGATAAATCTGCCAAATTATTAGGCCTAGGCTATCCCGGCGGCCCGGCGCTATCTAAATTGGCCGAGCTTGGCGATGCGAAGCGCTTTACCCTGCCACGGCCGATGTTGCATTCTGGCAACTTAGATTTTAGTTTTAGCGGACTAAAAACGGCCGTGCTGACTTTAGCCAACAAGCAAGAAGCGCTTGATCCACAAACACAAGCCGATATTTGCGCCGCGTTTCAAGAAGCGGTGGTAGAAGTGCTGAGCAAAAAATGCTTGGCCGCACTCAAGCAAACAGGAATGAATCGCTTGGTGATTGCCGGTGGTGTAGGCGCGAACAAGCAGCTGCGTGCTGGCCTTGATGCCGCAGCTAAAAAACGTCGCTTTGAAGTGTTTTATCCGCCACTCGAATTATGTACCGACAATGGCGCGATGATTGCCTTTGCGGGTGCACAACGTTTGAAGTTTGCCACACCCGCTGGCAGCTATGCCGTGCAACCCCGCTGGGATTTATCTAGCTTGCCTGCGGTTTAAATCGAGGACCGGTGTGCAGAGCAGTTTTCTTGCTCATCGGCCTTATTTCAGACCAATGCCATCAAGCCACTACAAACTTCTCATTAATCAGATCAGCCAAGCTCAGATGCAACTGGTCGCCAGAATGAAGCTGACCTACGCCTTCAGGCGTGCCGGTATAAATTAAATCACCCGCTTGCAGCGTAAAGCGGCTAGAAATCCACGCAATCAGTGTGGCTACATCAAAAGCCATCAATCGCGTATCGGCATGCTGCTTACTTTTGCCGTTAATTTCTAAAGTGAATTCTAATTCGGATGGATTACCAATGGCACTCGCAGGTACAAAATGCGTGAGCACGGCGGCCCCATCAAAGCCCTTCGCCAAAGTCCATGGCATACCTGTTCGCTTGGCCTCTGTCTGCACATCACGTGCCGTTAAATCCAGCCCCAGTGCGTAGCCAGCCACATGCCCCAGCGCGTTTTCCTTGCTGATATTCTTACCGCCACGACCAATCGCCACCACGAGCTCTGCTTCGTGATGAACATCCTTAGACCAGCTTGGTAGCTGCAAGGCTTGGCCAGACTGCAAAATGGCGGAATTCGGCTTAATAAATACCACCGGCTCGCTGCCTATACTTGCGCCCATTTCTGCCGCGTGGGCCACATAATTGCGAGCAACACAGAAAATATTATTAACACTAAGCTTAGTTTGATCGATTTGAATACTGGGCATGAGCAACTTCCTCAGATAAAAAAAAGCGGACGAATGCCCGCTTTTAAATGAGCTTGACCTAAAAATCAAGCCTGACGATTAAACGCGCCCAAGCCACGAGCCAAGGCTGAACAGTAATACCAGTGCAATCCACAAAATAGCCGTGCGCCAGATCAGGCCTACCGCACTCGCCAAATAATCAGGCGTCGCCGCCTCACCCACACCCAGCTCGGGGCGGAATTTTACCGTGTGGTCTTGATGCAAGGTGTCGCCCAAACGCACGCCAATCGCGCCAGCACCACTCGATAACAAAATACCATCGATATAGTCTGTCCAGCTTTGAGCTTGTGTGCGCCAGCAGTAAACAGCATCTTCAAAATTACCCATAATCGCAAAGCTGGCAGCGGTAAGACGCACCGGCAGGTAATCGAGAATTTCCAGCGCCATCAGCGAGAAGCGGCCAAACGTGCCTGAGCTGCGGCCCCATTTTTGCGCAAGTAAACTCGCTGAGCGATAAAGCAGCGCACCAGCAGGGCCAGCAAACCACGCCAGCACCACAAACCAAAATAGAGTACCAAATACATAGCGATAAGAATCCGCAAGACCTTGCTCGATGGCCATTCTGGAGACTTCATCAGCGCTCATTTCAGAAGTATGCTGACCATTCCAATCGGCCAGTAAGGCGCGCGCCGTATCTAGATCGTCAGCCTGCAAGGCTTTAGAAATCCCAGAAAAAGCATGGCTAAACTGGCGAAAGCCCATCGTCAGATACAAGATAGCCACGTCCCAAATCAGGGCAAAGCCCACATTAACGCGACACAGCATCATGTACACCACGAAGGACACAATCAATAAAGGCAATACCAGTATCAACCAAGCACCCATACCATTTCGGTATTCGCCGGCATTCAGGCCACGCTCTAATTGATTAGCAAGGCGCACAAAGGCCAAAGTAAACAGATTGCGATTCGATAAGGGCCGGAACTGCTCCAGCGCCAGTGCAATAATAAGTGCAAGAATGGTCATTTAAGATTCCCAAAGCCGGTCTTACCGACTACTAGCAGACGGCGAAAGATACCACAGGCAGGTGCTTGCCCCAAAACCAAGTGTGCTTACATAGCACAGGGGCAACGTCTTATTAATTACAAACATCCGCGAAGGAGCAGGTTCGTCTTAACTTCCCACTCTGAAGTGTCGTCATTCCCGCGTGTCTTTAGCAGGAATCCAGCGGCGCGGCGGAATCCCCGATAAAAACACTCGGGGATGACGGTTTTACATACAGGGATTAATTTCAAGCCACACTCTAAGCATAAAGCGCTGCGTATCTTATTTGGCACAGATTACCGACTTAATTTACCGGAAAGCTGGCAAAATACTGGCTGTCACTTAGCTGGACGCTTGAAAAAACAAAGCTTAGTCCCAATGTTTATTTAAGCTGTTTCGCGCCTAAAAACATACCCGATCGGAGATCACGATGGAACACAAGCTACCTGAATTGCCTTATGCACAAGATGCACTCGCTCCATTTATGTCAGCTGAAACGCTGTCGTATCACTACGGCAAGCATCATCAAACTTACATCACCAACCTTAACAATTTAATCAAAGGCACTGATAACGAATCATTGTCGCTTGAAGAAATCGTTAAAAAAGCCCCTGCTGGCGGCCTGTTTAATAATGCAGCGCAAGTTTGGAACCACACTTTCTTCTGGCTAGGCTTTAAGCCAAATGCTGAGGCTGCAGACCGCGCACCTGCGGGCGCTTTGGCTGCTGCTATCGATGCAAAATGGGGCTCGTTTGCTAAGTTCCAAGAAGCTTTCAATGCTTCTGCTGCTGGTAACTTTGGCTCTGGCTGGACATGGCTAGTTAAGAAAGCAGATGGTTCACTCGATCTCGTAAACACTTCTGCAGCTGCAACACCGCTCACTACCGCTGACACAGCGCTGTTGACCTGTGATGTTTGGGAACATGCTTATTACATCGACTACCGTAATAGCCGCCCTAACTACCTGACAGGTTTCTGGAAGCTGGTTGACTGGGATGTTGTTGCTGCACGCTTAGCTGCTTAATTGACTCCTAAATACAAGTTGCCGTAGGTTGCGGTTAGCTATGTTGTCAGCCGGTTTATGGCTAACAACATAGCGTAACCCAACATGCTCATACTTAAAAAACGTCTGGCGCTTACATACAACAGTATGTGAGCTCAGGCGTTTTTTTATGCCTGCTATCATTGCGATCAGCTTATGCTTACGCACTCAATACAAGCCCCCAAACCGGACAAAATAGAATGATATTAAAAGCGGCCTGCCTCTGCCTTAGCCTGATTGTTAGCGCCTCCAGCTTTGCAGCCAATGTGGAAGAAAAACGCTTAGATGCTGCCAAAGCCGCTATGCCGCATTTACTCGCCCCTTTTGAGACTCAAATCAGCAAGTTGAGCATTAACTTGGCCACGGCAAAAAACAGTGCGGAAATCGATGCCTTATTGATCAGTGCTGGGCATACTCTATGGAGCGATGCTCGCCAACAAGCGCGGCAAACCACGGACGACAGGCCGCTTTACTGGGCTCGCCTCGCAATCACCCAACAAATTCGCGATGGAAAATTAGGTTTTGAAGCCGATATTGCCCAGCGTAATAGCTGGCTAGCGCTCTTTGAGCAAAACAGCCGTGGCATTCAAGATATTCGCTACACCCAAGGTGTGCGGCGCATCTTGCTCACGGGTTTTGACCCATTTCTACTGGATAGAAACATCAATCAAAGTAATCCATCAGGGCTGGCCGCACTGCTACTTGATGGTAAGTTTATTGAATTAAATGGCCAGCGGGCGCAAATCGAAACTGCCATTGCACCCGTACGCTTTGCCGATTTTGACGCAGGCTTTGTGGAAGACCTGCTCACGCCCTATCTAAAAAATCCTGTCGATTTAATTGTGACTGTCAGCATGGGACGCAAAGATTTTGATTTAGAGCGCTACCCGGGCAAACGCCGCTCGGCTGATTTTCCGGACAATTTGAATGTTAAAACGGGCGGCACACTGACCAAACCCGTGCTGCCACAACTCAAAGGCAGCACCTTAGCTGGAGCAGAATTTGTAGAATTCAGCCTACCGATCAAAAATATGCTCACCGTGCAAACGCCGTTTATCGTGCACGAAAATTGCACCATTAGCAGCCTGCGGCAAAAAGAGTTTTGCCCAAAAAATCAGGCTGCATTAGCGAATGAAGTATCGGTAGAAGGCTCTGGTGGCGGTTATTTATCCAATGAGATTTCCTACCGCAGCCTACGCCTGCGCGATCAGCTCGGGGTAAAAATCCCTGTTGGCCATATCCATACGCCTGCGATTAAGCAATACGATGCAGATAAAGAAGCGGCGATTGTTCAGCAGATTGAAGAGATGTTGAAAGCGGCGTCGGCGAAATAGAAACATAAACGTAGGGTGCAAAACGCCAGAGGCGTTACGCACCGCGACAAAGCGGTGCGCAAGAAAAGCGACTTGCACACCCTACGAAACGCCCTCAGCTTTAAGCTACGACCGTCTTACTCTTACGCCCTGTACGGCTAAAGCTTGCAACTTTTACGGCCCCATCTGCTGCAAACGGCTCGGTATACAGCGCCGATTCAACCGTTGGCTCGCTGCCATCCAAGGTGTAACGCAAAGCCAAGCCCGGCGCAGATATATTCAGCGCAAGCTTGCCATCCACACGCTGTACGCCCGGCAAGGGAATCCGGTAGCCGTAGCCACCTAAAAAACCATCCAAACGCGGCATATCGCGCTGGCCCAAGCGGTTAGCAAATTGATTCCAATCTGCATCCATTTTTGCAGAGCGTGCGGCCACGTCGCTCATCTTGGTCCAGCCCGGGTCCGCTGCCCAAGCACGCTCTGCCAGCGCAATCACTCGTGGCATCGCAAGGTATTCAACTCGCTCTTGGCTACGTGTATTTTCGCCCCAAAGCTGGCCCTGCATTCCCAAAATATTTTTAGTGCCCTCAGGCGTCAGGCGCTGCATTTTGGCAAGACTATCCGCATTAAGCGGATTACCAAACAGATCAACCGTAGCGGTAGTGTAAATATCCAACGGGCAGAATTCATAAGCGCCGCGCGTTTCAATAACCCCCCCCCAGTAATAGCCCGGCTCTTGCGGGTCTTTCGCGTAGGACAAATCGAAATACAGATTTGTCACATTCGACAGCACCACTTGATAGCCTGCATTGGCAAGCTGATAAGCAAAATCCTCCTGCCCCCAGCCCCAGACATTATTCCAAACATAGGGCTGGAATTTGGCATCCACAAATTCTGGATTCGGGCCGTGCTTGCCGTCTTGCTTAGATAAAGCAATTTCTTCCCAGCCGCCGAATACCAGATTATGTTTTTGCAGCAGGGTGCGATAACGGGCAAGGAAATAATTTTGTAAGGCCTGAATCGAAGTAATACCCTGCTCTTGCATAAATGCCTGACACACAGGCGAGCCTTCCCATGCGCCGTGAGGCACTTCATCGCCACCGGTATGCATGGTGGTGAGCGGTGCGCCTGCCTCGGCAAACATCGCCTTCATATCCACCAACACCGTTTCAATAAAGCGGTAGCAAGATTCCTGGCCGATACACATCACATTATCGTGCCACAGCTGCACCGATTCATATTTAGATTGATCGTTGAAATCGCTAAGCAGATATTCTTCTGCCCCCACCAAATCGCCCGCCGCTTTTAAACGCTCATAACGCAATTCCATCGCCTTGATTGCGGCGCGGGCATGGCCTGGCACGTCGATCTCTGGGATTACTTCGATATGGCGAGCGGTAGCAAATTGCAAGATTTCGATAAAATCGGCACGGCTATAAAAACCAGTCCCCGCCGAACCTTGCACTACAGCGCCCGAGCCAAAGCTTGGCAGCAAGCTACTTTCTTCATTAGGACTAAAGCCACGCAAGGAACCGAATTCGGTTAACTCGGGCAGGGATGGAATCTCTAAACGCCAGCCTTCATCATCAGTTAAATGAAAGTGGAATTTATTCAGCTTATATAAAGCCATGCAATCTAAAAGGCGCAGCACCGTTTCCTTGCTAGAGAAATTACGCCCCACATCCAGCTGCATGCCGCGATAAGCAAAACGGGGTGCATCAATCACATAGCCGAAAGGCACGGCCAAGCTAGCCTGTGGATTAAGATAGCTATCTACGGGTAAAAGCTGACGCAGCGATTGAATCCCATTCATCACGCCTGCCGCGCTTGCACCGCTAATCACAATTCCTGTCGCGCTAATTTCTAAGCTATAAGCCTCTAGCGGCGCGCCACTCTGGGGCACATCCACCTTAGCCACTTGCAAGATAATGCCCGCACCACGGCTGGCTCTTTGTAGCTCCACGCCTGATACATCGCACAAAGCAGCACGCAAAAAGGCCGCTTCTTTAGCCAGCGCTTCGCCATGCACAATCAAAGTTGCCGCCGTAATCAGATACTGACCCGCATCCCAACGCGCCTCGAGCGGTGTTGGCGTAATCTTGCCAACGGCATCGCTAGGCAAGAGCGTAAGTGTTTGGTTCTCAGCAAAGCGTAATGCAGGCGTCATCAAAGGCACAGCATCTACTAAATTACGATTACATTGCTCCGGGCGGCTAAAAGGCACGATCTCCGGATCGCCAATCGCATCAGCCACCGCATTGCCATAAACAATATAAAAACCCAGTGGCGCATCAGTTTCGTTAATTACCCAGAAAATCCCCTGATAGCGAACCACCATCGATGCGCCCGCAGGCAAGCCCACAAAATCCGCTGCGGGAATAAAGCGCGAAACGTCGCCGTTTACATGCTCCATCACCACGCCGCCTTGCACCGTCTCTGGCTTAATCTTGCGGCAGGTATTGAAATAAATCGCCCAATCTTGCCCGCTTAAAGCCACATCCGACAGATTAGTAATCGTCAGCTCGGCTAAAAAGTGATCACCCTCGTAATGATTAGTCAGGCATTCCCACTTCAACTGTATATGTGCACCCGCTGGCTGCGTCATCTGGTCTGCTCCATTTTTATCATTTTATGTATTTAGCTAAAGAAACATCGCACTCGTATTGAGCAAGGCGAGTGTAGGGTCAATCACTTAGCGAAACCAGCCACGCACTTTGCCCATATTGCGCAATTCACTGACTCCTGATTTCACCCCACCCCTGTGTTAATCAAGCCCACATGCAGCCTTTAGCCAAAATCAAGGTGATTCATTGCCTTATGTGTCATAGATGCGCAACAAACTACACATATTTACGTTTAATACGGGAATATTACCTAGGCAATTGTTACGATCGGGTTACGTGCTTTTTTTCGGCCACACGCAATCAAAAAAACAAGTTCTACCCGAGGATACACAAAGATGAAATTCCCTTTAAAAGCACTAACCTTAGCAATTGCCAGCATCAGCTATGTATCTATTGCTGCAGCAGAAGATGCTCCTAACAAAGTTCAACGTGTTGAAGTAACGGGCTCAAGCATTAAGCGCATTCAGAAAGAGGGTGCAGCCGTAGTAGAAACACTAAACCGTAAAGCGCTGGAAAAAACAGCCGCAACCACGGTACAGGAAGTCGTTAAAAACGTGGCCAGCCTCGATTTTGATGATTCTTACGAGCAAAAATCGAACTATCCGTCCGCTTCGGGTAGTGCATTTATCAGCATGCGTGGCTTGGACAGTAGTAATACCTTGATCCTGCTGGATGGCCATCGTTTGCCCAAGCACGCGATGACTGGTGGTGAATCTTTTGATATTAACGCCCTACCGATGTCTGGCATCGAGCGTGTGGACATACTTAAGGACGGTGGTTCTGCCATTTATGGCGCCGATGCAGTCGCTGGTGTCGTGAACTTTATTACCAAGAAAAATTATCAGGGCGGTGAGATTCGCAGCTCATTTGGCCAATCCAGCCGTGGTGATGGCACCGAAAAAACAGCAGGTATAACGGGCGGTTATGGTGACCTTGATGAGCAAGGCTTTAATGTATTTGGATCGTTTGATGTTTTAAAACGCGATCCGATTTATACCAAAGACCGAGAGATTTCAAAAACAGCAGATTATCGCCGTTTTGGTGGCAAAGATTCTCGTAGCGGTTTGTCTCCTTATGGCAATGTTCTAATTAATAAAAAATGGCAGCAAGTTGCACCTGGCTGCCCAGCTGAGTTACTCAGGAGCAATGGTCAGTGTGCTTACGACTTTAACCAAGATGTATTGACATTAAGTACGGGTGCTGACCGCAAAAACCTGATGTTACTCGGTCGCGTTAAACTTAACGAGACGACACAGGCCTATGCTCAATACCTCTACACAGAGAGCAAAGATCGATTTGAAGGGCACCCTGCACCAGGTGGCATGCCATATTACAAAAATGGCCAGATGATCGACAGTACTGGCGCGGTGACAACCGACCCAGCGAAGCAAGTTTACTTTAACGGTCGTTTTATGCAGCCGGGGCGACGTATTTCGGAAAAAGAAAATACGCTTAGTCATGTTGTGCTCGGGGTTGATGGTCAAATTATTGATTTTGACTGGAGCATAGCAGGGGGTTATGGGGTAAGCCGTAACACAAATAGTGATAGCGGGGTGCATAAGGGTAAGTTCTTTGATGCGCTAGCTAAGCAGCAAATTGATCCAACTTCAATGAACAACAATCAATCGATGGTTGATAGCCTGAAGATTTTGTCTCAGCGTGAAGCCAAACTGGAACAAGCGTTTTTTGATACCAAAATTAGCGGTGAAACGGGTCTGAAACTGGCCGGTGGCGCAGTTGTATTTGCGGTCGGCACCAGCTTGACGCATGAGAAGCTATCAGACGTTCCTGATCAGCTACAGCAAAACGACCAAGTTTATGGTTCGATCAAGCAGGTTGTCACCGAAGGCTCACGCACGGGTAAAGCGATCTTTGGGGAAGTTATTGCCCCGGTTCTCGAATCGCTTGAGCTGCAAGCTGCATTGCGTTACGACAGCTACCAAGGGGGGCATTCCAAAGTTTCACCACGTTTGGCGGCACGTTTCCAGCCTATTTCAAACCTGATGTTTCGCGCTTCGTACTCCGAAAGCTTCCGCATGCCTACGCTGCAGGATTTGTATCAAGGTCCATCACAAGGCGCGCATACCTTTACAGATGCAGAGTGTGATTACATTCCAAACCTGAATGCTGCCGATCTAGCTGATTGCAAGAAAAATGGCATTAATGGTCAGCGCACTACAAGTAGCAATGCTGAGCTGAAACCCGAAAAAGGTCAGTCGATCAATCTAGGCATAGTGGGTGAGGCGGGTCCATTTAGCGGCTCGCTGGACTGGTGGATGGTCAAGAAAGATGATGTTATTTCTGATCAAACATACCTTGAAGCACTGCAAGCAGGTCAGATTGCCCCTAGCGCCGAGTATGGCTGGATGATGACGCAGAAGAAGAAAAACCGTAACAAGCAAGAGAATGTCGGTATTGATACCGATATGAAGCTGCGCTTTCCGACTTCACTAGCAACATTCACCTTCAGCAATAACAACACCTATTACGTCAGTTTGAAAAAATCAAACGATACGGGGTCGATGGAAGAATGGGTTGATACCTATGGCTCGCCACAATGGCGTAATACCTTCCGCTTCGATGTAGAGCATGGCGGTTGGACAGGTGGGGCAGCTGTGCGTACTACGGCCAGCTTCCAAGACGTTAATGCCAGCCCGGACGATAAGGCGAACTACGATCCAGAAGCTCCCCATGTTGCTAGTTACTCCGAGGTTGATCTGACGCTGGCTTACACCGGTATCAAAAATCTGAGGATTGATGCAGCGGTGAAGAACGTATTTGACCGTATGCCTGAGTTCTCGGGTGTGGCCGCTGGAACGTTTTCTGCACCTGGGTTTGCTCCGTTATATACAGCACGCGGCACCTTTTACCAAGTTGGCGTTAAGTACTCGTTCTAAGAAAGCAAATCTCCTGTAGGGTCGATCTGGCCCTGTAGGTTGAAGTAATCATATCTATTTTTCATAAAAGTAATAATTTAAGCACAATTAACTCGCTAATCCCTCACTGTTTAATTGGGTTTGGTGACGTGAATTAATCAGCGCCTAAGTTTCAAACAAAAAGGGCAAAGTCGGAATGACTTTGCCCTTTTTACGCTCTAATTATTATGTTCCAACCCCTGCACCAATCAATTTTTTATAAATAAAGCACTCATAAGCCTTTGATTTTACCGTGCAGCAATCTGGCATTTTTGATTCGTACAGAAAGTTAAATCCCTAAATTTTCAAGACGCTATCAACAGCCTTTCATATCTATGCCACAACAACAGCTTAAGCATATTAAAATATTTCCCCAAACTAACAGTAAGCAAAACCAAGAAAACTCCTTTCATAAGTCAGCATGCCCTGCTAAACCACCCATATAGTTCGTGAACTTTGCCGATATTCGAGGCGAAATGAGTCGTTTTTGGGTATCATTGCGACTTCCCGAGGCTTACCTATCAAAGATCAAAGACATGGCTGACGTTCTCCAATTGCGCGGCGGTACCGCGCTTTCATCTTTCCGGGTCGAAAAACTGACCGCCGCTCTCGCTGCTAAGGGTATTTCCGCGCAGATTTATGCTGAGTATTGGCACTTTGCCGAAACCAGCGCTGCGCTGACGGAAGATGAAAACTCCATCCTCAGCAAGATTCTGCACTATGGCGAGCCCGCTCAGCCTGACTTAGCCGTCGGTAGCCTGATTATGGTATTGCCGCGCTTGGGGACAATTTCTCCTTGGTCGTCGAAAGCCACCGATATTGCTCAGCATTGTGGTTTGAAAAATATCCAACGTATTGAGCGCGGCGTCGTGATTTACGCCAGCAAGGAAGGCGGCAGCCCCTTATCAGCAGCAGAACAAAGCCTGCTTCTCCCCTTGATTCACGACAGAATGACCGAAGAAGTATTTAGTAGCTTGGAGGCTGGCCGTGACTTATTCCGCCACTTTGAGCCTAAGCCTTTTCTGACTGTCGATATCCTCGGTGGTGGCAAAACCGCGTTGGTCAAAGCCAATAGCGAATTTGGCTTGGCACTGAGCGATGATGAAATTGATTACTTGGTAGAAAACTTCAACAAGCTGGGCCGTAACCCCACTGACGTTGAGCTGACCATGTTTGCGCAGGCTAATTCTGAGCACTGTCGCCACAAGATTTTTAACGCCGATTTTATTATCAATGGCGAGAAACAAGATTACAGCCTGTTTGGCATGATTCGCGAAACGCATAAAGCGGCACCAGCGGGCACGGTCGTGGCTTATTCGGATAACTCTTCGGTGATTGAAGGCGCAGAAATCGGCCGCTTTTATCCACAAGCAGGCAGCGCCGAATACGCATTCAGCACCGAACAAACGCATATTTTAATGAAGGTGGAAACGCATAACCACCCAACAGCTATTTCGCCGTTTGCCGGAGCCGCAACCGGCTCGGGTGGTGAAATTCGCGACGAAGGCGCAACGGGCCGTGGCTCTAAGCCTAAGGCTGGCTTGGCAGGATTTACCGTATCCAACTTAAACATTCCGGGGGCCGAGCAGCCTTGGGAAGCTCAGCCTTACGGCAAGCCAGATCGTATTGCCAGCGCGCTGGATATCATGATCGAAGGCCCGATTGGCGCTGCCGCATTTAATAATGAATTTGGCCGCCCTAATATTTGTGGTTACTTCCGCACCTTTGAAGAAGACCTGAACGGCGAGCGTCGTGGCTACCATAAGCCGATTATGATTGCCGGTGGTTTAGGCAATATCAGCGCCCTGCACGTTAAGAAAAACGGCTTGCCTGATGGCTCGCTCCTCATCCAAATCGGCGGCCCCGGCATGTTGATTGGTATGGGCGGCAGCGCGGCCAGCTCAATGGCAACTGGGGATAATGCAGCCAATCTGGATTTCGATTCAGTACAGCGCGGCAACCCAGAAATCCAACGCCGTGCGCAAGAAGTGATTGATCGCTGCTGGCAGCTGGGTGCAAACAACCCAGTGTTGTCGATTCACGATGTAGGCGCGGGTGGTATTTCTAATGCCTTCCCAGAGCTGGTGAATGATGCAGGCCAAGGCGCGGTATTTAATCTACGCAAAGTCAATATCGAAGAAAAAGGCATGGCGCCTAAGGAAATCTGGTCGAACGAAAGCCAAGAGCGTTATGTATTGGCGATCGATCCTAAAGATTTGCTGGCTTTTGAAGCGATTTGCGAACGTGAGCGTTGCCCGTTTGCCGTGGTTGGCCGTGTTACCGACGAAAAGCATCTGGTCTTGGCTGATGATCATTTCGAGAACAAGCCTGTCGATATGCCGATGAATGTCTTACTCGGCAAGCCACCCAAAATGACACGCGACGTGAGCCGTATTACGCCTGAGCTGGCTGTTTTTGACGCTTCTGATTTGGAGCTGAAAGAAGCCGCTTACCGCGTATTGCGCTTGCCTTCCGTTTCCGATAAATCTTTCCTGATTAATATCGGCGATCGCACCGTGGGCGGCTTTACCGCTCGCGACCAAATGGTTGGCCCTTGGCAAGTACCGGTGGCTGACGTGGCCGTGACCGCCATGGCTTACGATAGCTATTTAGGCGAAGCCATGGCGATGGGCGAGCGCACGCCGCTGGCGCTGATTTCTGGCCCGGCTTCTGGCCGTATGGCGGTGGGTGAAGCGCTGACCAATATTGCCGCTGCGCCAATTCGTCAGCTATCTGATGTTAAGCTTTCTGCTAACTGGATGGCCCCTGCTGGCCATGCAGGTGAAGACGCTAATCTTTATGACACCGTACAAGCTGTCGGCTTAGAGCTTTGCCGCGAGCTGGGTGTATCGATTCCGGTCGGTAAAGATTCATTATCAATGAAGACTGTCTGGGATGAGGCAGGCGACGCCAAGCAAGTGGTCGCGCCGCTGTCCTTAGTGATTTCTGCCTTTGCACCGGTCACCGATGTACGCAAGACGCTGACCCCTGAGCTGCAAACTGGCGTTGATTCTGATCTGATTCTGATCGACTTGGGTGATGGCAAATGCCGCTTAGGTGGCTCTGCACTGGCGCAGGTTTATAAGCAGATTGGTAATAGCGCGCCTGATATCGTGAATGTGCCGCACCTTAAATCCTTCTTTGCTACGGTTCAGCAGCTCAATGCAGAAGGCAAATTGCTGGCATACCACGACCGCTCTGATGGCGGCCTGTTTGCCACGATTTCTGAAATGATGTTCGCCAGCCATGTTGGCGTGACCTTGGAAGTAGACGAGCTGTGTATCGAGCGTCGTCGCCGCCAGCGTCAGCAAGATGAAATCACCGCTGAGGACGTGGTTCGTGATGCCAATGCCCGCGTGATGGGCGTGCTGTTTAACGAAGAGCTGGGCGCGGTATTACAAGTGAAGCGCACCGATACTGCCGCCGTGATTGCCGCCTTTGCGAACGTTGATATTCGCTCCGAGCTGCATGTAATTGGTAGCACCAACCACGACGACAAGCTCAAAATCAAGGCGCGTAATCGCTTGGTCTTTGAAGAATCACGCATTGATCTGCATAAAGCATGGTCGGAAACCAGCTGGCGCATTCAACGCCTGCGGGATAATCCTGCCGGTGCCGATGCGGAATATGCACGCCTTAGCGATAAGCACGAGAAAGGCTTATTCGCCAAGCTAAGCTTTGATCAGAATATCGACATCGCCGCGCCGTATATCTCTACCGGTATTCGCCCTAAGATCGCCGTGCTGCGTGAGCAAGGCGTGAATGGCCATGTAGAAATGGCCGCGGCCTTTACCCGTGCAGGCTTTACGGCCGTTGACGTGCATATGAGCGATGTGATTTCTGGCCGCGTACAACTGGCAGATTTCCAAGGCTTGGCCGCTTGCGGTGGCTTTAGCTACGGCGATGTTCTGGGTGCAGGCGAAGGCTGGGCTAAATCGATCTTATTTAATGCATCGGCCCGCGCGCAATTTGAAGCCTTCTTTGGCCGCACAGACACCTTTGGTTTGGGCGTGTGTAATGGTTGCCAGATGATGGCGAATCTCTCCGGCATTATCCCCGGTGCTGCACACTGGCCTAAATTCACCCGTAATCAAAGCGAGCAGTTTGAAGCACGCTTGGTAATGGCTGAGCTGACAAAATCTCCATCGCTCTTCTTCAGCGAAATGGCCGGCAGCCGTATGCCTGTAGTGGTATCGCACGGCGAAGGCTTTGCCAACTTCAGCCAGCAAGGCGATATTAACAAAGCCTTAATCGCCATGCGTTATGTTGATAGCCACGGTAAAACCACCGAGGCTTATCCAGCTAATCCAAACGGCAGCCCACAGGGAATTGCCGGTGTCACCACCGCCGATGGCCGCTTCAGCATCATGATGCCGCACCCAGAACGCGTATTCCGCACCGTGCAAAACTCATGGCACCCAAGCGATTGGACCGACGACGGCGCATGGATGCGTATGTTCCGCAATGCACGTCAATTTGTTGGCTAATTGCTTCACTGCCCACGCAAAAGCCAGCCTGATGAGGGCTGGCTTTTTTTATGGGGAAGCCCACCATCCTTGCCTTGGGCGTACTTTCATAGGGTACAAAACGCCGTAGGCGTTACGCACCGTGGCAAAATGGTGTAGCAAGAAAAACTACTTATCAAAATCAAATAAAACATCGTCGCCACTCCCCGCCCAATCAGGCGGATAAACCCCTTCGCGCACTAAACGATGAAATGTTGAATAAGGCCAATCTTTAACTTGAGCGACCAATCCATGCTTTAAAGGATTGATATGCACATATTCCATATGCGCAATATAATCGGCCTCACTCAAAATGGCATGCTCCCAAAAACGCCTTTGCCACAGCGTTGATTCGCCACGATGAAGCCGAGAATCAGAAAGTAAATCAGCTCGCTGATATTTATCAGCAATATGACGCGTCACAAAGCTTTTAATCCAATTCCAACGCAAACTAAAATTTGTATCGCCAGCGGGTAAAGTCCAAATACAATGTAAATGATCGGGAAGTAATACCCAAGCATCGATCTTAAAAGGATATTGAGCGCGCACTTTCAATATTGCTTTTCGTAAAGTATTGCGAAACAATTCATCAGTTAAAATCATCTGCCGCTGATGTGTCACTATCGTAAAAAAATAACAGGTACTGATGGCTTGATATCGGCGGTAATTGGGCATTTTCTTTCCCCATATAAGCGGCTATTTATCCATCAGCATAAACCATCAAAATAACTTCACCTTCGTAGGGTGCAAAACGCCGTAGGCGTTACGCACCGCAGTGTCACAAGAGCGGTGCGCAAGAAAAGCAACTTGCACACCCTACGAAAATCCAAAACCAATGTAAATTTAATCCTATGCCAAAAATCATCGAACTATCCACCGAGCGCTTGTGCTTACGCCAATGGCGGGCGTCGGATACTGAAGCTTTCGCCCAAATGAGCAGCGATCCACGCGTGATGGAATATCTGCTTGGGCCTATAGATACAGCGGCCAGCTTGGTGATGCAAGAGCGGCTAACACAGCCAATTGCCAAACGTGGCTGGGGACTTTGGGCGCTGGAGCTGAAAGAAACGCAGCAGTTTATTGGCTTTACCGGCCTGCATATTCCGCTTCCCGAACTGCCATGCTCCCCCTGTGTAGAAATAGGCTGGCGGCTGGCTTTTGAGCATTGGGGTAAGGGTTACGCCAGCGAGGCTGCTCGAGCAGCTTTAGATTTTGGCTTTAATACCCTGCAATTGGATGAGATCGTGTCATTTACTGCCCTGCCTAATTTGCGTTCACAGGCCGTGATGCAAAAACTAGGCATGCAGCGCGATGCCGACACTTTTATGCACCCTAAAGTGCCAGAGGGCCATTTCTTGCAAGAACACTGCTTGTATCGCCTAAATAAATTACACCAATGACAAAATTAATTAATTCTAAAGGAAGAAAAAAAAATATCTTTGTAATCTAAATATAACTGCTACAGTTTCCAAGGCACTTTTCACCCAATCCTATCAACTTAAGCCGCTTGCCTTTATTCAAGGCATGCGGCAACATCTTTAATCAATCGCAACTCACTGATTTATAATTACAATAT
>JAPLQI010000121.1 GCA_026399755.1 Pseudomonadota bacterium | reverse complement strand
TGGCTCCGCCAAAAGCAAAATCGCCATTCAATCTGGCGACGAGATTCTAGTACTACCAAAAATTGACGTGAAATCAAGGCAGATTTGGAAAGATATGACACAGATCATTTACCAGATTGCGGTAAGTGCCAAGGTTGTTTTAGGACTTTAATTAAGAAGAGTGTAAGTAATGAAAGTATTAACTGTTTTTGGAACAAGACCTGAAGCCATCAAAATGGCCCCGCTGGTAAAGGCCCTAGCAAATGAAGCCAATATTGAATCTAAGGTATGCGTAACGGCTCAGCATCGTCAGATGCTAGACCAAGTCTTAGAGCTATTTGAAATCACACCTGACTATGACCTCAACATCATGAAGCCAGGCCAAACACTGTCAGGCATCAGTAGCGAGATTTTAACCAATCTTGAACCTGTGCTGATGGAGTTCCGCCCTGATCTAGTGCTTGTGCATGGCGATACATCCACCACTTTTGCAGCCACACTTGCCGCCTACTATCAGCAAATTGCGGTAGGTCATGTGGAGGCCGGCTTGCGCACTGGCAATATTTATTCGCCATGGCCAGAAGAGGCTAACCGTAAACTAACCAGTACCTTAGCTAAACATCACTTCGCCCCTACCACACAGTCTCAACAGAATCTGCTGCAAGAAGGGGTAAAGCAGGAAAACATCTACGTTAGCGGCAATACAGTTATTGATGCGCTGCTATGGGTTAAGCAAAAGTTAGAAACCGACTTGAACCTTACAAAAAAGCTACGCCAAACCTTCCCCTTTCTGCGGGATGACGCACGCTTGGTACTGATCACAGGCCATCGCCGTGAGAATTTTGGTGATGGTTTTGAGCGGATCTGCGCAGCAATCCGTACCTTAGCCAGTGATTTTCCTGATGTTGATTTTCTCTACCCAGTTCACCTTAACCCGAACGTGCGCGAGCCTGTTGGCCGCATTTTGCAAGGGGTAAGCAACGTCCATTTAATTGAGCCACAGGACTATCTGCCCTTTGTCTACTTGATGACTAAGGCTCACATTATTTTAACGGACTCTGGTGGCATTCAAGAAGAAGCGCCTTCGCTAGGCAAGCCGGTGCTCGTAATGCGCGACACAACCGAGCGCCCAGAAGCTGTAGCCGCAGGCACTGTCAAACTGGTCGGCACTGATGCTGAAAACATTATTCAAGCCGTTACAACACTACTGAACGACCCTATTGAATACCAGCAAATGAGCATTGCCCATAACCCATATGGCGATGGTAAAGCATGCGAGCGCATTGTAAATATCATTAAACAAAATCAAAAAAGGAAAGAATATGCCGAAGCAATCTAAGGTATCCACAGTCTCTGTTATTGGCCTTGGCTATATTGGCCTGCCTACGGCGGCCATGTTTGCTTCGCGCAAAGTTAAAGTAATTGGCATTGATATCAACCAGCACGCGGTTGACACCATCAACCAAGGCAGAATCCACATTGTGGAGCCTGCTGACGCGTTTCTAATAGCCGTGCCAACACCATTTAAAGGTGACCACGAGCCAGATTTAAGCTATGTCCGCGCCGCTGCCGAATCCATTGCCCCCGTTCTCAAAAAGGGTGACATCGTTATCCTTGAATCAACTTCGCCTGTTGGAACCACGGAGCAAATGCTGCAATGGCTGTCCGCAGCCCGGCCAGATCTTTGCTTCCCAATGGAAGGAGTAACGGCTGCTGATATCGATGTAAATATCGCCTATTGCCCTGAGCGTGTTCTACCTGGCCATGTGATTCGTGAGCTGGTAGACAACGACCGCATCATCGGGGGGCTAAGTGATGCATGCTCAAAAAGAGCGGCAGAAATTTACCGCGTGTTTGTAGAAGGCGAGTTGCTATTTACCAACGCCCGAACCGCAGAAATGGCTAAATTAACGGAAAACTCCTTCCGTGATGTGAACATCGCGTTTGCCAACGAACTATCACTAATCAGCGACAAACTAGACATTAATGTTTGGGAGCTGATCAAACTGGCCAACCATCACCCTCGTGTAAATATCCTGCAACCTGGTTGTGGCGTTGGCGGGCATTGTATTGCTGTTGATCCATGGTTCATCGTCAATAAAACCCCCGATGAAGCCAGAATGATTCGTACCGCTCGTGAAGTAAACGATCAAAAACCAGAGTGGGTACTTAGCAAAATCAAGGCTGCTATTGCCACCCTAGTAGCAACTGGCCGTGAAGAAGCATCTATCACGGTAGCACTGCTGGGCCTTGCATTTAAGCCCAATATTGACGACCTACGCGAAAGCCCTGCGGTACACATCGCTAAGAAATTTGCAGCTACAAGCCAAAGTAAACTCATCCTCGTTGAGCCAAATATTGAAACGCCACCAGCCCATTTAGCGGATCAAGAGTTGGTATCTGTAGAGAATGCAATCGCTGTAGCTGACGTGGTTATCCTGCTCGTTAAGCATCGGGAATTTTCAGCGATTAAAGCAAAACTGAATACCAACACCATCCTGATTGACGCCATCGGCATTGACGCTGCTTAAGCAAAAAAGAGTAAAGAATGAACGCAAAAACTCAGCCCGAAATTACTGCAACAAGCATTCCAACACCTCAGCCGCTTGTCGATATTCATGATCGTGTAACGGAAGCCTATTACGGCAAGATGGGGCCACAGTTTATGCGTGAAACACAGCAGCGCATCCACTGGATATGCAGCCAAGTCCAAGGCTCTAAAGTCTTGGATGTTGGCTGCAGCCAAGGTGTAACGGCGATTTTGCTTGGCCGCGAAGGTAAGCAAGTCACAGCCGTAGACGCCGCCCAACGCTCAATTGAGCA
>JAPLQI010000137.1 GCA_026399755.1 Pseudomonadota bacterium | reverse complement strand
TGCTCAGGGCTGGGTAGAGCAAGGGCCGCAGGAGCAAAAGCCTTTAATGGTGTTAGTGGTGGATGATCACGCGGCGAATCGTTTATTGCTGTGTGAGCAGCTTATCTATCTGGGGCATGGGGTCCGATCCGCAGAAGATGGTGCAGAGGGGCTTAGTGTGTGGAAGGCAAACCACTTTGATGTGGTCATTACAGATTGCAATATGCCAGTGATGAGTGGCTATGAGCTAACCCAGGCGATTCGCAAAGCTGAAAAAACAAGCCGCTTGCCACCATGCCGTGTACTTGGCTATACCGCTAATGCTCAAGAGGAGGAGCGTGAGCACTGTAAGGCAGTAGGGATGGATGATTGTATGTTTAAGCCCGTGGGCGTCGATGATTTAGCGAAATACTTAACAAGCTCCGTACTTTCTCCCTTGTTATTGTTGGGGGAAGCGAGAAAAGATTACGGTGAGGTTAAAATTGAACAGCTTATGAAGCTAACTGGCAATAATCCTAAGTTAGCTACTCGATTTTTGAATGAGCTAATCAATAACAATCGGGATGATTTAGTTACACTTTTAAATCTTTTTGATGTGGCAGATAAAGTAGGCTTGGGTGGTTTGGCGCATAAAATCAAGGGGGCCGCTCAGGTTGTAAATGCGGGTGAGCTGATGAGGAGTTGTGAGGTGCTGGAGGCTCTTTGTAAAAGCCCCCATCAGCCAGCAGAATTAGCCGCTGCGGTTTTTGCCTTGGAAGAGTCTATTTTGGCTTTGGAGTCTTTGCTTTTATCCCATGTTGATAGTGGATTCGCAGAGTTTTAAAGCCTATTTCTTGATGGGTTTTTATGCTGAAATTCAGTGGGGCCACGCAGGTGTTTGCATGCATTTCGCGCTGTTTTGGGCCATAAAATTCAGTATGCCTTATGTTTTTGGCAAAAAGAACTTAGGGGAAGTATAAAGCCTGCAAACTCAATCGGTATGACCGTTGTGTTCTGTGAGATGTTGTTTTCGCTAGGGCTGTTTTACTTTAAAACAAGTTGTTTTCTACATAAAAAAGCGGCTCCATAAAGGGCCGCTTTTTCAATTTAAAGAGTCGACTGTGATGGGTTTAACTATCACGGGGCTATACGGTCAGTAAATGCGTTTATATGGCGTTTACAGACTTCCCTCTTTAAAGGTGTGAGGGGTTTAGTACCCAACGGTAAAACGTTGACGACTATGTTGGGCGTTTTCTGCTTCATTGAGCATGGCTACGGCGTAATCCTCTACCGAAATACGGCTTTCACCTTGAGCATCAAGTAGCAATTGATCGCCACCTAGGCGGAATTGACCTGTGCGTGCGCCCGGCTCTAAATGGGCAGATGGGCTGAGCAGTGTCCAGTCCAGCGCGCTTTCTTTGCGCAGTAATTCTAGTGCGGTGCGTGCGCCGAGTGCTGAGCCTTTCCATTCAGCAGGGAAATTGGGTGTGTCAACCACTTGCACGCCAGGGGCAACTTCTAAGCTGCCTGCGCCGCCTACCACTAGAAAGCGTGGCACAGCCGATGCTTTTACGCTGTTCAAAATGTGCTGAAAGCCATCGACAAAATATTGGTAAACATCGCCAGCCGCATGGCCGCTGAATGCGCTGATCACTAAGTCGTGGCCCGCTAATTGGGCGGTCAGTGCGGCTTCGTCGTTGACATCGGCTTTGATAGCGGTAAGGGCTGCGTGAGTAGGTAGTTTGCTGATGTTTTGTACCAAGGCGCTGACTTGATGGCCGCGCTCAAGTGCTTCGTTTAAGAGTTTAGAGCCGACATAACCTGTTGCGCCGATGATTGCGATTTTCATGGTAATTCCTTGTTTAAATATCAGTGTATGGAGCGAATTTATTGCTGCTTTGCTACAAAATCAATTAAATCTTGTGGGTCTTGGTACATCAAAGCGCTAGGAACAACAGACAGTTGATCGCCCTTTTGTAATAGCAGCGTCGGTACGCCGCGCAAGCCGTTTTCTTGCATTAAGGCTTGAGCCTTCTCTGCTATAGCGCGTAATTCTTTTGGCCAGCCTGCTGCAAAGTCTTGAGTAAATTGTTCGGTATCAAGGCCAAATTCCACTGCTAGCTCAATAAAGGCCGCAGCTTCTTGCGTGCCTTTGGCGTAGCGTAGGTGCTGCACACGGTGTAGCACATCAATTGCTTGCTCGGGCACGGCTAGACTAATCAGGTAATAGGCCAAGGTGGATGGCGTTGAATCAAAGGGTGTATCCAAATCGGCCAAAACTTGTTCTTTATAAGCTTGGCTAAATTCTTGGCCAGTCATTGTGGCGATGCGCTGATCGTTGCTCCAAAAATAGCTCGCCATCTCTACATTCATCGCTTGCGGGTGGGAAAATAGCCCCGTTGGGTGTAACTGCCATTTCAGGCTTGTGTGTGCTTTTAAAGCAGCAAGAGCAGGTGCTGCGCCGTAACACCAACCGCAAAGAGGATCAAATAAGAGATGTAGCATGTTGTGCGTCCTAAAGAATATGCTGCTATCTTGCCTGCCTTGATTGATTAGATAAATACGCCAATTAAGAATTGAATGTTTATAAATATGGAACAATGTAGGATGGGGGAGTAACTAAAATTCAAAAAGATCTTTTTAGTGCCTTCGGCACGTTAATTTAGGAGCGGTAGCCACCGCGGGGGCGTTCTTTTCTTGAACGGCCAAGAAAAGAACCAAAAGAAGGCCGCCCCAGCCAGCACGAAGGCCCCTCATCTGCGGACAATCGAGCGGCGGCTGCGGAACTCGCTTCGCTCAGACAGTCCTCGCCGAAACCCCGCCCGCTTGTTCCTCGCTTCGGCGTGCTTCAAGGGGGGGTAAAAGCCCCATGCAGAGAGCGTAGTCATTGTGTTTTAGCTTGGTTCGTTCATACGGGGCCAATGCCCTATTTCATAAACCAATAAACGGAATAGTCTTATGTTGGATTTAAATCGTCTCGCCACTTTTGTGGCCGTGGTGGAGTCGGGTGGATTTACGGCGGCTGGCGATAGGCTGGGGATGGCTAAATCCTTGGTGAGTCAGCAAATTAGTAAGTTGGAATCGCAGCTTGGGGTGGCGCTGCTGACGCGTAGTACGCGCAAAGTGCTGCTCACCGAAATTGGCGAGCAGCTTTATGCTGATATTGCCCCGCTGCTGCTGGCAGCAAATGAGGCGCTTGATCGGCTTGGGCAAGTGAAGGCATCGGGGCTGCTGCGCATTACCGTGCCGGTGGATTACGCAGGCGCGGTGTTGGCCCCGCTTCTGGCCGAGTTTGCTGCTTTGCATCCTCTGCTTGAAATTGAATTGCTTGCCACCGATGAGGTGCTTGATCTCTTGGCCGAGCGGATCGATGTGGCGTTTCGCTTGGGGCGTTTGCAAGATTCAGCACTGCATGCGATTAAGCTGGCGCAATTTGCCGAATGCGTAGTGGCGTCCCCCTTGTGTGTGGCGAAGTATCCTGCGCTGACTCATCCTCAGGAATTATCCGCGCTGCCTTGGGTGGCGATGACGCGGCTACAAGCGCCACTGACTTGGAAGTTTAATCATGGTGATGAATCGTGCACGGTCAGAATGCGGGCAGTGATGCGGGCCAGCGCACCGTCTTCTGTGTTGGCGCTGGTTAGAAGCGGTGCAGGCTTGTCGGTCTTGCCTGATTTTATGGTGGCAGAAGATCTAGCCGCGGGGCGCTTGGTGCATCTTTTGCCCGAATGGACCATGCCTGCGGGTGGCATTTATGCCGTTTATCCGAGCGCGCGCTATTTACCTGCCAAAGTAAGAATCCTGCTTGATTTTATGCGTGCACGGCCGATGACTTAGCATGAAGATGCTTACAGCGCCATTGTTGGCCACTTGTTTTGCTCCTCTGATCTGTTAAAGCTATGCATCTTTTTGCGCAGGAATAA
Organism: Pseudomonadota bacterium; assembly: GCA_026399755.1. Taxonomy (GTDB): domain Bacteria; phylum Pseudomonadota; class Gammaproteobacteria; order Burkholderiales; family Chitinibacteraceae; genus Iodobacter. Next base: position 133,648 of record JAPLQI010000137.1, on the reverse strand, counting down.
GCTGTTAATTGACTTGATTTTTTGGAAGGGTTGGCGGTCATGATGCTGAATTTGCTGTTTAGTGTGTCGCTGGTACTCGCCCCTGTTCCTAATGTGGGCGAAGCGCCCGTATTGGCTGAAAGTTTGCTTGCTGCCGCTAGGCTTGAGTCACAAGATGCTTGGGAGGCCGCAGCGCTCTATTGTGCCGCAGCAAGAAAAGGCTCTACCGAGGCGCAGTATCGTTTGGGGATGTTGTATGCCTTTGGCGAGGGCGTGCCTGAAAATAGAAAAATGGCCGCCACGCTTTTTTCGAGTGCGGCAGGTCAGGGGCATGTGCGTGCGCAAGTGATGCTAGAAACGATCAGACTAGGCGCGAGCGTTTTGCCGCCTTGTATTTTGGCCGATGTAAAGCCAGAGAAATTACCCCCGTTGCCTGTGCCCGCTTTACCCACCTTGAATGCTAATCAGCAGAAAATTGCCCGCATCGTGCAGCAAATTGCTATGTGGCACGACGTTGATCCGCAATTTGCATTGAGTATTGCTAGGGTGGAGTCGCAGCTTAATCCACAGGCTTTATCGCTGAAATCGGCGCAAGGTGTGATGCAGCTGATCCCTGAAACTGCCGAGCGCTTTAATGTGAAGGATGCGTTTAATGCCAGCCAAAATATCAGGGGCGGAGTGCGTTATTTGCGCTGGTTGCTCGATCGCTACCAAGGCAATGTGGTACTGGTGGCGGCAAGTTATAACGCGGGAGAAAAAGCGGTAGACCGCTACCGTGGCGTGCCGCCATACCCCGAAACACGAGATTACGTGGCCAAAGTGATGAAGCTTTACCCCTATGCCCAGCACAAGATGAAGCAGCGCTATATTAGCAAGGCGCAGATGCGGCCGATTTTATAAGTGGGCGTTTTTTCTTACGGGGGAGGGGCTAGGAATGCGTGTTTGCAGTAAGTAGTAAGTTAATGTCATTGACAACAATTACCAATGAGTATGATAATGATTATCATTAATTTATTGGAATGTACTTGCTCCCGTGACTGATTCTTTCTTATTCTCATGCCGCACTTCGCCTTCTTCCCTTCTTAAAGCCCACACACCGCTGATGTTGCTGCTGGCTTCATCCTTTGCCTTTGCAGATGTCACGCTTGATACGGTAGTGGTCACGGCGACGCGCACCGAAAGACGAGTGGAAGATACGCCGGTGCGTACCGAAGTGATCAGTCATGCAGAGATCGAAAAGACCCACGCGCGTACGCTCAAAGACGCCATCGAGAATATCCCCGGCTTACAGCTCAGAGAAGTGCACGGTAAATCAGGCTACGAGTTGTCTTTACAAGGCTTAAGCAGCGATCAGGTTTTGGTTTTGATCGATGGCCTGCCGATTGCGGCCAGTACCGGCTCGACTGTTAATTTAAGCCAATACTTACTTGCTGACGTGGACCATATCGAGGTGATTAAAGGGGCTGCTTCAGCGCAATACGGTAGCTCGGCGATGGGCGGGGTGATTAATGTGATTACTCGCCGCGTGAAAGCAGGTTTCTCTGGCAGTGTAGAGGGCGATCTGGGTAGCTATGGCAGGCAAAACGATTCAGGAAAATCTTGGGATACAGGCGTTCGGCATGGCCAATTCCAGCTAGAAGGCGGTAGCGAGCAATGGCGAGCGCGTTTGAGCGGTGATTTACTCGATGATGCAGGTTTTGCTGTAAAGCCTGAAGGTTGGTCACGTCAGGGGGATGCGTCTAAGCGTCAGCAATATGGTGCAAAGCTAAGCTGGTTGCCGCAGGGAGGGGATGAGCTTTGGTTGGAAGGTAGCCGTTATCGCGAAGACGATGTGCAGCGCTATGAAGCCTTTTTAGCGCCTAAATTACTGTCTAAGGAGAAAACTGAGGGTATTGTGCGGGATCGTTGGGTGGCAGGGGCTAAGACAAGTTTTGAAAATGGCGTGCGCGTGCAGGCTCAGCTTTTGGATGAAAAATATCATAGCGAAGGCCGGGAATACTCGCAGGGTGATTTGATGTCGCTGCGCCGTTTTGAGCAGCATTTAAATCATCTGACGGCTCAGGTCGATTTACCTGCTTGGTATAGTCAGCTTTGGCAATTTGGCGTGGATTGGCGCAAAGAAAGTGTCAGCCAGTCGGTTGATGGCGTTTCTGAGTTTTTTGGCTCAACACAAGTTAGCAAAGAAAGCCGCGAGCTATTTGCGCAAAATGATATTTTCTTGGGCGATGATTGGGAAGTCGTATTGGGTCTACGCATCCAAGATGATTCTGATTTTGGCACGCATGCCGCACCTAAAATTGCACTACGCGGCAATGTATGGGAAAGCGGAGACTGGAAGGGCGTATTACGAGCCAGCTTTGGCCAAGGCTATCGCGTGCCCAATCTAAAAGAACGGCATTTCTTATTTGACCATAGCTCGCTGGGCTATATGGTGCTAGGCAATCCTAATTTAAAACCTGAATCGTCAAATAGCTGGCAATTAGGTGGCAATTTAGCCTTTGCCAAAAATATATCTATCGATATAAATGCGTATTTAAATCAGGTGAAAGATTTAATTCAAGTCGATGAAGCTAATGCTCAACTTGTTTCAGGTATTTCAAAATATACCTATAAAAACATTGCCCGTACCGAAACATGGGGTATTGAAACCGCGCTAGATTGGCGGATTGCTGACCCAGTAAAAGTAAATGCCTCTTATACCTATAGCCAAAGCAAAGATTTAGATCTTGCTAAAGCGCTCACACGTCGGCCAGAAAATATCGCTCGTATCGGTGTGGATTGGGATGTGATCGAAGGGAGTACTTTGACTTTACGCAGCCGCTATCAAAGCAGTGAATTAATTAGTTCAGAAAAAAATACTCGATCGGATGCATGGATGACGACAGATATTAAATTTAATCAACAAATTAATAAAAATATAACGGCCTATATCGGCATTGATAATGTGCAAGATATACAGCGTGATTTTAGTAATCCAAATGATTTTGGTCCTATTGCAGGGCGTTTTATTTATCTGGGCAGTCGTTTTGCTTGGGGTGTTTGAGTGAGTTTGTTGTTAATTAAAAATAAATAGGAGAGTTTAGAAAATGAATATCAAGCCATCTTTTGCATTGGCAGGTTTTGCGGTGACTTTATTATTGAGCGCTTGCGGGGGCAGCGAGGACGCTGCCGTTGCACCTGGGCCTACTCCGTCACCCACTCCTGCACCTGCGCCTGTTTCCAGCTTTACTAAAAATGCGACGTGGGATCTGGCCTTTGATGCTAAAGGAGGGGAGCAGTGTTTTGATATCGATACTCAAAAAGCCGTAGATTGCGCTAGCGAGACTTGGGATTTCAAAGCAAAAAGCGATGGTCGTGGCATAGCTAGCTTTTTTAGCAATAGCGGCACCAGCGGTGCAGGTAAAGGCGGAGCGCTCAGCAGCCCCTTTGATAGCAAATGGGCAGATTTGAAAAAATGGCTGAATGCGATGACTGACCCTGTAAACGGTGCGCTGGATACCAATTCCTATCTAAAAGATTATGCAGAAGGCGTATTTACCGGCACAAATGGCATTAAATCGGCAGCTTTTGAATATGATTTAGCTGGTGATCATAAACTCAGCCCTAATTTTAATGTGTTTGTAATTACTGATGACAGTACTAACCCTGAGGCTAAGAAGTTTGCCTTGCAAGTAACAGGTTATTACGGCGGCAAGGGTGGGGCAGAATCCGGTTTTCCTTCAATCCGCTGGGTAGATCGTTCTACAAATAATGAATCTAATGCCACGATTGATGCAAGGAATGGCTGGGCATATTTTGATTTAGAAAAAAATGCGTTAAGCACAGAAACTGGCACATGGCATATCGCATTTAATCGCAATAGCATGAAATTAAATAGCAGCATTGCAGCTAAGCCGCTAGGTGGCTTTGTGGCGGCAATGCCGGATGGTTTCTATACCGCAGATGGCAAAGTAATTGCTGCCAAATTTACTGATATCAAGAATCTAGAACAAACCCGTGCATTACTGACTACGGCAGATGTAGTGCCAGCAAAACCAAAAAAATGGCTGAGCGATAAAAATGCTTCCCCACTTAGCCCCGCTGCTAAAGGTAATTACCCTGTATTAGATTATGGTTGGTATACCTATTATGGTGAAGCAACGGCCGCCACTAAGGCGGGTTTAGCGGCTGCGCATATGTTAAAAGCTAATCCAGAGGTTGCAACCATGATTCGCTCTGCAGAAGGCAATAGTTATGCCCGAGTTCATTTGACCGATATTAAATACGCTGACCCAAGTAATGCGACGAGTGCCAAAAATTGGAAAATTGAATTTGATATTCAGCCTAAGCCTTAAAGCGTTAAGGATGGACTGATTGAATCGCCATCCCTATATGTTTTTATCGGGAATCCAGCGATGTCGCTGGATTCCCGCCAAATTCACGTGGGAATGGCGAGGTTTAGTCGCGGGTTGCTGATTTATGCGTCGCGACGCAACTCACCCGCAGCATCGCATCTAAAAACTCAATTTTTCCATCTGCTTCGCACAGCGCCGTTAGCTCAAGTAAATACTCGTCATGAAATTGCTGGCGCGGCGCGCTGGCTAAAAATGCCAAGTCATAGCAGCCCTCAAACCATACCCAAATCTCAGCAGGCGTGTAGCGGCGGCTGATCGTTATTTTCTCAATATTAATCTGGGAAAAATAAGGTGTTAGTGCGCTGATGATGCCCTCATTCTTGCCAAGGCGATGATCGCCAAATCGCAGCGCTCTGGCGGTTTCGTGCTTATAAAGCGCCCTAAGTCTTGCCACATAGCCCTCCATCACCGCGCTAGCTGGCGCAGCCGTGCTAATCACAAAAGAGAAGCGCCCATTGTGCTTCAATACCCGATGAACTTCTCCCAGCACATCATCAAGCTGATCCATCAGCATCAAGGCCATATGGCACAGCACTTCATCACAACTATGATTTTCTAAAGGCAGAGATTGCGCCTTGCCGTGGTACAAAGTAGCGCGAGTGCCTAGCCTTTGCTGCGCTGCAGCCAGCTCGCCTGCGCTCATATCAACGCCGATGAGGGTGTGAGCACTCAAAAGAGAAAGCAAAAAACCATCACCACACGCTAAATCCAGCACCGTGGCATCCGTCGCCACATCTTTTGCAAGGCATTCGTAAGACGAAGCATAACGCTGCCCGCCCATCGTCGCGCTCAGCCCTTGGTAAGCATGGGATGTAATACCGGGGTGCTGGTTATGAAAATCAATTAAAAATTGCTCAGACGGGTTGATATTCATGGGGTTTCTCTGTAAGTGCGATACAGGCTTGTGCAGCTTTTAAGCAGTTTGCATTGTTTTCAAAGCTAAGCATTTCAAGCGCGGCTTCAAATGGATACCAGCGCCAGTTTTTATGCTCGGCCGAAAGAGTGGGATCAGTATTGATTTGGGCGTAGAAAACATGCTCGGTTACATGGTTGGGTTCGTTTCTTTTTAAGATTAACGTAAGAAAAATTATTTAAATAATATGGGGCAAGTGCAGCGCGAAAATAAGGAGGCGGAATCCATCCGCTCTCCTTCTGATCCTTACCGCCACGCCTTATTCTTTAAGCCATCCCCCGTGGAGAGTGCTTAGAAGCGACCATTTACGGCAAAGCCAAAGAAGGGGATTTTCTTGGCTTTTTCATTGCTTAATTCATTACCATTTTTATCCAAAATGGTGAACTTGCCGCCTGCAGCCACGCCTGTGTAAGCATCAAACCGCCAGTTGGGTTGGATTTTATAGGTCGCATGTAAAAAGAGCGGTGCGTATTGCTCTTCTAATACGCCATCTGGGGCAAGAGGGTTATTTTTGGCTAGGCGATATTGAGACTGGCGCATAGCAGCACCGACGCCGATCTCAAATTGTGGCGTAAAGCTCCAACTTAGCTCTAGCCCAGCAGGGCCAACGGGCCCAACTGTGAATGGATTAGCTAGGGTCAGGTTGGGGGTGATTTTCCAGTTGATAATTAGGAAAGGAAATCCCGATGTTTCTTCTAATTGGCGATACACGCCAGCGCCCACACCGAGCAATAACGTAGGTGAAAAAGCGTGCGCTACTGAGGCGTTCATGCCGTAAATCCAGCTCTCTTTGGCTTCCGCATTTTTCTCTTTGCTATTGCTGGCGTCAGCCGTCACAGAGTAAAACCAGCCACTTTGGCTGGTGTAACGATAGGGCATAGAAAAAGTCACTCTTTCTAATTGCTGCCAAGGCTCGGCGACTTTCCATGGGCTTTGTTCAAAGTGCCATTTCTCGCGGGTAAGTTGAATATTCAAGCCAATACTATGCTGCTGGTTTAAATCATGACTGAGGCCAAAGCTGGCTTGTAGGCTTTCTAAGCGGGCTTGGCCCCCATTATCAAAATCAAATTTAGGGGTAGCAAGTGGCGTTAGGGTCATATCAATTTTGGTGGCTGCGTGGGCAAAGCTAAAAGGGGCAAGTAATAGCACAAGCAAAGATGATTTAAGCATTGGAGCTCCTAAAGATTGGGCTGAGCGAGTAGGCGGCTTACGCAGGCTATCTTAAAGAGCTACTGTGATTATTTCTGCATTTGCGACAGAAAGCCGTCAGAGAGGATTAAGTGTCGAAATTAAGGTGTCAGAGGATTGTGTCTGTTTTATGAACGTTTTTTCTTAGGAAACATAAGTATCTACACCATTTCTGTAGAAAAAAAAGGTCATCTTAGGATGGGTTAGGCCGCATCTTGATGCTCATTAGGGCGCTGATTTATGTCGCATATTTAATACATTTTTTGTGCTGATTGCTAAGCAATCATTTTTACGCATGGCGTTTTTCAGAACAGGAGCGATTTATGATAATTGCCATACTATTCGAGTAGTCGGCGAGGTTTCTTTTTTTAATCCTCTATAAGGCTTACACGAAAACCTTGATATTCCTTAATATTTATAAAGAGCAATAAGAATATTATCTGTCTATAGCCATCGATGTGCAGATTCTTTGCAAGTGAGTGGCGCACGTTTCTACCTTCTGGCGTGATGAGATAATTGCAGTTTGAAAGTCATTGAAAAGTAGAGATGTTAAAGACTGGCGATGCCTTTAACAGATGTGTCTAAAAAGTGCAGAAGCTGGGTTTCCTGATGGATAGGGGGTGTTTCGTGTTTTCAGAAAAGTTTGAGCTGGCTGTATCCTTGGTGGTGATTGTGCTTTGGGTGATGATTACCTGCCATCTGTTTTTCCCTTTGGCTTTACCTGCCTCCGCGTCAGCGGCGCTGCAGTTGTTATCAGGGGTTGGCTTCTAGAATTTATCGCCCCCTACTAAAAAAGCCAGCAATGTAGTTCAAATGCTGGCTTTTTTGTGGTCTTAAATTGCCGGTGCTCGGCTTAAGCATGTTTGATAGCGACCATCGACACGTTTAGCAAACCATTCGGTGGTGAGTTTGCGAGTGATTTTGGGGCTGTGTAAATCAATTTGCGGCATGGCTTCACGGCTTGGATTGCCCGCTAAGCTAAATACCCGCTGATAAAGCGGTGTTTGGCTAAATCCTGTGACTTTCTCTAATAAAAGATCGCGGCGGATTTCTTCATGGCTTAGGTTTAAGCGCTTCGCTAGCTTTTGCAGGGCTTTTTCTGTGCCGCTGCTTTGGCTCATGGGATAGCCTTTTTCATAGCGCAATAAATCGCCATCTAGATCCATACTATCCCCGGCTAATTTATTAAGCGCCGCTTGAAAAGCCGCATTGCGGCTGGCATAGCGCCCCGCATTAAAGTCAGCAAAGCGGTAGACCATTTTGCTATAAGGCGCGGGGTATTGCAGCAGGATGGCGGTACCAAAATACACGCCGCCTTTGCGGGTAAATACTTCATTTCTTACAGTGCTGCGACGGGCATAGGGATAGGGCCAGGCACGCACATGGCCTTCGGCGAATTCCACACTGACTTGCATGGGGCCGCCTGTGCGGATGGGGTTGCTCATATTAAAAGGTAGGCTTAGGCGCTTGGCATCGTGAGCAAGGTCTTCAAACACCGCATTCATTTGCGCTTCGGTTTGTAGCTTATCGATACGCTCCTTATAGCTGCGCCCATTGGGTGAGCTTTTGAGCAGGGCAGTTTGTACGGCAATGAGCGGGATATGATATTTGCCCGCTTTTTCTTCGATTTGCTTCCATACGATTTTGCCCAAGCCCGGTACAGACGGATCACCTTGCCAGCTCGATTCTTGCTCGATCACGGCCATGACGGCGCAAAAATACTCCGGTGTATAAGGTATTTTCAGCGCGGTAAAGGCGTCGACTAAATCATTTTTCCAGCCATTACGCTCGCTGATTTTAGCGGGGAGCAATTTGCCAACCAGTGTTTGCGCTTCTAGTTGGCTGATCGACTTCACCGTGGGTAGTGGCGGTGCCACGATCACAGGGGGTGGGGCTATGGGAGCGGGTGTTGGGATCGGTGTTGGTGCGGGAGCTGGCGTGGCGACTGGCGCACTGGCCGGTGTGGGCGTATTGCTGGCAGTCGGTAAAATAGGGGCGCTGGCACACGCTGCAAGCAGGGTGCAAAGTAAAACGGGGCTGAGTTTACGGGGCAACACGATTTGGGCCAATTCATGCAAAAGGGCGAGCTTAGGACAAAACCCCTTCGCTCGCCAATTGTTTTAGGCTGCGGGATAGAATTTTTTGCTAAGACGATCGCAGTAGCTAATCAAATTAGGCTTACTGAGTGCATATTGATGCATGGCCGAATCAAAAATGGGGCAAAGCGCGCTGCGCATAAAGGCATACACCGTGGCATCGGCTGCGCATATTTGATCACCCATTAAATAAGGTTTATCGGCAAGAAAGTCAGCCAGCGCATCTAAATCTTTTTTAGCCAGCTGAAAAATGTCGGTTTCCTTATGTAGCGCAATGCCCTGAAAGCGCAATTTAGCATTCATTTTGCGTCGTACTTTCCAAATCACTAGCCCACGGATCAATACAGGAATTCGCTTGAATATTTTTCTTGGGCCTTTATCAAAATTGGCATCAATCGCCCAGCGATCTCGAAGGGAAATATAGTAAAGATGCTCTTCCAGCATTTTTTCAAAGGCCCAAGCAATGCCGCGCTCGGCAGGGCTAAGAGCGGCATCAAAATTAATCTGATGTTTTTGCTCTAAATAAAAGCGAATCAGGGTGGAGTCATCAATGATGTCCTCGCCTGTTTGCAGATAAGGCAGCTTGCTCTTGGGGGCTTGGGCATAGCCTCCCGTTTTGCATTGATAGTCGCAGCCTGCCATTTTAAGGAGGACTTCAGCCTTGGTGACAAAGGGGCTCATATCCGGCAAGCCAAAAGCAGGGCCAAATGTGTAAAGAGTCATCATTGCGTCAGCACCACAAGAAGGGAGTCAGCGCTATTTTGCCTTTCTTTTGATGCGGCTTGTTATTTTTACATCAGGGCTTTTTGTAATAATGTAAGTAATTATCGGGGCCGGCTTGCCATAAGCTACGAATATTTTTATAGGGTGCGCAAGAAAAACACTTGCACAGCCTATAAAAACCAACAGTGTCCTGTTTACTTAATCCCGATTTCCACTAGCCAAGGGCTTTGCGCGATGCTTTGCTCGTTGGCTAATAGTGTTAAGTATTCGCGTGCGCGGGTGATGGCTACATAAAAATGCCTGCGCTCATTGGCCGAATCTGCACCCTCCCTGAGCACCCAATCGCCTAGTTGTGGCAAGATCACATGCGCCCATTCCCGCCCCTTGGCTTGTTGCACGCTGCTGACCACCACGCGTTGTTTATTAAATTGCTGATAGCGCTGGCGGCGCTTGAGCCAGTCTTTGCTGAGTGCATCAGGGCCGACTTTGCCTAGCTCGGCGATCAGTGTTTTGAGTAGCTGCAAGCGCGCTTTGGCGGCGCGGGCGGTAGGCGCACTGAGGGCAACGAGGGGTTTTAAGTTGAGCTGATCGATTAGCTCTTCTAGGCGTATAGATAAGGGCGTTTTTTCTTCTTTGATTCTGACAAAAGCCAGATGCGCCATAGGGGCTGGGATCAGTCCTTTTAAAATGGCGTAAGCATCGGGTAGCCAGTCTAGGCGGTAGAGCGGTTTGTTTTCATGATCTGTGCTGATCAGCTCTTTATGGAAATTGCCGATTTGCTCTTCGCTGATTTCCCATGCAGGCGATTGGATCAGCGCTAGGAATGCGTCGACATCACTGCTGTCGTGAACGGCGGGTTTGTTGCTGGCAAGGTAGCTAATGGCTTGGCAAAGTAGCGCCGCTTGGCGTAAGAAATAGGGGCGGCTGCCTTCCATGCGATAGCTGATGCCTGCTTTAAACAGCGCGTCTTCGATCGGCTTGGATGCATCGGCTTCGCGCACCAAGATGGCGCATTCGCTAAGGCTGCGGCCGGTGGCTTGCCAGTCTTCCAAAATGGCGCTGGTGTCGGCTTCTAGGGCAACTTTACGTAATTTAGGCCGCGTGTAATGGCTGGCTTTGGAGCGGACTTCAATGCTGCTACCTAAGGGCTTAATTAGGCGGGTGGCGATTTGATCGAGGGGGCGGCCAAAGCGAAAAGAGCGCGATAGGCCAAATAGCGTGGATTGCGCTTCCCATGCTTTAAATGCCGAAAACGTAGTCAGGCCGCGCCATTCGTAAATATCCTGCGCATCATCGCCCACGGCTAGCATACGAACGCCGGCCGCTTGCATATGCCGCAAAATTTGCTCGTGCACCGGTTTGGTATCGTGAAACTCGTCTACCAATACCCAGCGTATGCCAAGCTGCTTTAAATCTTTGGCGATCATTTCTGGCTCACGCAGTAAATCAAAGGCCGCATCCCCTGGGGCCAAAAATTCTAATCGCTCGCGCGCATTTTCAAAGCGTTTAAATAAGCGGTAGCGCTGACGGCTAAGGCCTAAGCGCATCAACGCATCGTCTACATCGTATTCGTCTTCTTCCTCGTCTAGCTCCCCCCATAAGGCGAATGGGGGGGTATTAAATGACAGACTTACTTTTGCATCGTCGATAAACTGCTGCAGCATGGACAAAGACTGACTGTCGCGCGGGATGCGTATTTCATCTTCAGACAGGCTATCGTTAATGATGTCGATGGATTCGTTGATGGCGGTGTCAATTAAATTAGCCAGCACGTCTGGCCGCTGCCGCCGAGGCCTGAGTCGAGATCTGCCAGAGTGCTGTGCAAACACGCGCAGGGCATAGCCATCAAAGGTGTAGGTTTGCGGTGGCGGTAGTTCGGGATAGTGGCTGCGGCAACGTTTAATAAAGGTGTCTCGTCCGCTGTTGGAAAAAGTAAGCACCAGCGGGCTGTGGCCTTGGCTGCGTAGCTGCTTGTAGGCTGCGACTAAGGTAGTGGTTTTCCCTGTGCCTGCGCGGGCACAAATGAGGCCGGACTGGTGGTGGTCAGGATGTTCTAGCCAATTAAAAATGGCCTGATGTTCACTATCCCATTCCAACTCGTGCATGATTTTCTTCTGTAAGTGTTGTGCAAGCTGCGTGGGGGTATTTTAAACGGTTTTGCGCTGCTTTGAGCGCGTGTTATTAACAATGGCCTGCATCATAAATTAGGATGAATATGCGTAATTGGATTAAATGTAGCCTTGCCTCGATGCTTCTTTGTGCGCCCTTGGCTCAGGCTGATAATTTGTCGGTGCTCGCTGGTGCAATGAATAGCGATCAAAGCGATCAATCTTCGTATGCATGGACTTTGTCTTATATGCATGACATTAACGAAAATCTAGCGTTCAGTTTTTCTTGGTTGAATGAAGGTCATGTGGATGAACACCACCGTGATGGCCACACTTTTCAATTGTGGGGAAAAACAAAAGTCTTGCATCCAAACTTAACGCTGGCTGCCGGTGTTGGGCCCTATCGTTATTTTGATACCACAAGACGATCGCCAGGTAGTCGTGGCTATTTAAACGAGCACGGTTGGGGTGGGATTTTTAGCCTACAAGCCACATGGCAGGGTGAAAGTAATTGGCAATATCAATTACGCTTAAATCGAATAGAAACACCACATAGCATTGATACCAATTCAATTATGTTTGGTATGGGCTATGCGCTCTCGCCGATGGCATTTGATGATGCCAGCTGGCCCGGAGCCAGAGGCAAGCAAGAAGTGGTGGTGTATCTAGGGCAAACCATCGTGAATAGCTTTGGCTCAGAAGTGGCCGATGCAGGGGCGTTAGAATATCGCTATACCTTTGCGCCGGGGCTAAAAGCCTCTGCTGAGTTTATTCAAGAAGGCGAAACCGATCGTTTACGCCGTAGTGGCATTGCCCTGCAAGTATGGTATGAGCCTAGTTTTTTTGACGATAAATTCAGTGTGGGCTTAGGTTTAGGGCCGTACTTTTCGGTGGGGAAACGCTATCGAAATCATCAGCCAGATATTGATAAAAAAACTGTATCAGGGCTGATTACTTTGGCAAGTAGCTACCGTTTTAGTGAGCACTGGCGCGCTCGTGTCGCTTGGAATAGAACCGTTACATCGTACGATAAAGATACCGATGTGATTTTGTTGGGTTTGGGGTATTTGTTTTAGCTTGAGGTAGTGGGTGGCGGGGGTGTTTAAGCTTTAAGATATGGCACGAAATGGCCCCGCTTGGCCTTTTGGCCGTGGCGGGTTAATGCGAATCAAGTTCTTAAGGTAAAAACGGGGAAGGGTTGATCGCCTTTCCTTTGAAGCGCAATTCAAAATGCAGCTTTACTTTATCACTGCCGGAGCTGCCCATCTCGGCCACATTTTGTCCCTGTTTTACGGTGTCGCCTTCTTTAACCAAGATGCGCTGATTATGGGCATAAGCAGTAAGGTAATCTTTGTCATGCTTAATAATCAGCAGATTGCCATAGCTGCGTATGCCATTGCCCGCATAAGCCACCTTGCCGCTAGCTGCTGCAAAAATAGGTGAGCCTGCTGCGCCCACAATATCGATCCCCTTATTGCTCTTGCCGTTATAGCGCTGTAAGACTGATCCCTTGCTGGGCCAAGCAAGCTCGATGGCGGGGGTGGCTGGAGCGGGGGGTGGAGTAGGTTTCGGTGTGGGCGTGTTGGGGCGAGCAGGAGTGGGAGGTGTGTGTGGCGCGACAGAATGTGCTCCAACCTTCAGAATTTGCCCAATCTGAATCGTGTTATCACTGAGCTGATTTAAGCGCTGAAGCTCACCCACACTTCGGCCCGTGTTGCGAGCAATACTATAAAGCGTGTCACCCGCTTTGACTTGATATAAACCATCCCCCAAAGGCGCAGTGCCGCAGGCGCTGATCATGAAAAGCAGCAGTGCTGAAAGCAGGCGGCAAGGATTAGGGAGCGGGTAGATAAGCATGCGGCGGATTTTAACACGCTGTGTAAGCAAATCTAGGGGTATTAGTTGGTATACAGAGAGCGTTCGATCAATGCTTTATGGCTTTTAGGGATAAACACCCAAGCCCGCAATCTTGCGGGCTTGGGTGTTTTTAAGTCGGCCTGTTTAATTAGGGCTAAGTATGGTGTTCTTCGCCTCGCTTAACATGCCGGGGTAATCTCGGCTGTAGTGCAGGCCGCGGCTTTCTTTTCTATCCATTGCGCAGCGCACGATCAGCTCGGCAGATTGAACCAGATTACGCAGCTCAATTAAGTCGTTAGAAACGCGGAAGTTGCTGTAGTAGTCGTCGATTTCATGTTGCAGCAATTCGATGCGGTGCAGGGCGCGCTCTAGGCGTTTGTTGGTGCGCACAATGCCGACGTAATCCCACATAAAGCGGCGTAATTCATCCCAGTTGTGCGAAATCACCACTTCTTCGTCAGGATCTGTGACTTGGCTTTCATCCCATTCTGGAATATGAGGGCGATCGCTTTTAGGCGTTTCCAGAATATCGGTCGCTGCTGCCTTGCCAAGCACCATGCATTCTAATAATGAATTGGATGCAAGGCGGTTAGCGCCATGCAGGCCGGTGCAGGCGACTTCACCTACAGCGTAGAGATTGGCTACGTCGGTGCGTCCCGCTGTATCGCTGACTACGCCGCCGCAGGTGTAGTGTGCGGCAGGCACAACAGGGATGGGCTCTTTGGTGATGTCGATGCCCAGCTCTAGGCAGCGCAGGTAGATATTTGGGAAGTGTTCTTTAATAAAGGCGGCAGGTTTATAGGAAATATCCAGATAAACGCAGTCAAAACCGCCTTTTTTCATTTCAAAGTCGATGGCGCGGGCCACGATATCGCGGGGGGCCAGCTCGGCGCGCTCGTCGTGCTGGGGCATAAAGCGAGTGCCATCTGGCAGCTTTAAGATGCCGCCTTCGCCGCGCACGGCTTCGGTAATCAAAAATGATTTGGCGTGCGGGTGGTAAAGGCAGGTGGGGTGAAATTGGATGAATTCCATATTGGCTACGCGGCAACCTGCACGCCAGCCCATGGCGATGCCGTCGCCGGTCGCTACGTCGGGGTTGGTGGTGTAAAGATACACTTTGCCCGCGCCGCCGCTGGCGAGTACGGTGGATTTGGCCACTATGGTTTCAACGCGGTCGGTTTCTTTGTCGTAAACATAGGCGCCGTAGCAGTTTTTGCCTTCGCGTCCTAGTTTTTGATCGGTGATTAAATCAAGGGCAATATGCGATTCAAGTACGGTGATATTAGGATGGGCAGCTACTTTATGCGCCAGCGTGTCGATTACGGCGGCTCCGGTGGCATCGGCGGCGTGGATAATGCGCCGATGGCTGTGTCCGCCTTCGCGGGTCAGGTGATAGCCTTGATAGGCGCTATCTCCTTCGGTGTCTTTTGTGAAAGGCACACCCATTTGGATGAGCCAATCGATGGCTTCTTTGGAATGCTCAATAATAAAGCGTGTGCTGTCATGATCACATAAGCCTGCACCCGCAACATGGGTGTCGCGAATATGTAGTTCAACACTATCGGTGCCATCGAGTACCGCTGCAATGCCGCCCTGTGCCCAGCCGCTGCCGCCATCTCTTAGCTCGCGTTTGGTAATGAGGCCCACTTTTATATGATCCGCCAAATGCAGTGCCATGGTCATTCCGCCAAGGCCGCTGCCAATGATTAATGCATCAAATTCCCGCATTGCCGGTGTTCCATTGCCATAAAAATGGAATATTAACAGACGCTAGGGCCTCTTCGCCGTGTATAAAGCCAAATCTGGCTGTACAAGTGCAGATTGACTTGATAAATATCATGGTTAACCCCATGTCATTAGAAAATAGCCCCAGGTTTAGAAATTCCTTTTGGAGGTATCCTTGATTCAGCGTACCGATCGTGACATCGATCAGGAGCTTGTAGTACGGGCGCAGGCAGGAGACAAGCGTGCATTTGAGCTGCTGGTGGTGAAATACCAGCGCCGCGTGGCACGCTTGCTGTCGCGCTTAATTCGTGATCAGAATGAAATTGAAGATGTGTCGCAAGAGTCTTTTATTAAGGCTTATCGAGCCTTGCCGTCTTTTCGGGGTGAAAGTGCTTTTTATACGTGGCTCTACCGCATCGCAATCAATACGGCCAAAAATCATTTGTCCACGCTGGGGCGTCGGCCACAGTTATTGGGCGATTTTGAGGACGAAGATGGCGATGTTTTAGATGTGGCTGCACAAATACCGGATTACCATACGCCAGAAACTGAACTCTCTAATCGGCAGATTGTCTCTACAGTGAATGCAGTGGTTGATGAGCTGCCTTCTGAGTTACGCACCGCGATTACGCTGCGTGAAATGGATGGCTTGAGCTACGAAGAGATTGCTGCCTTGATGAATTGCCCCATCGGCACTGTGCGTTCACGCATTTTTCGCGCCCGAGAGGCAATAGCGACCAAGCTAAGGCCCTTATTGAATGTGATTGGTAAAGATAAGCGCTGGTAGGCTTTGCAAGGAATAGAAGAGGGTTATGTGATGAAAGAAAAACTTTCCGCCTTGATGGATGGCGAGCTGGATACAAGCGAGTTGGATGCCTTGATGGCTGAAATGCGAAGCAATCCAGAACTCATTAATGATTGGCAGTATTGGCATCAAGCCAGCGATAGCTTGCAAGAGCATCCCCTGTTGTCTCCCCATTTTATGGCGCGTTTCTCCGCGCGCTTGGCGGCAGAGCCGACGGTTGTGGCTCCGCAACGCTTAAAGCGCAGCTCCGTCATTAAAAAATTATTAGTCCCTTTGACCGCCGTAGCATCGATCGCCTTTGTCGGTGTAGCCGTGTGGCAATCTAATACCACCTTTAATGCGCAACCCGCCATGGTGGCCGCGCAGTCTGTGAAGGCCACAAATAAAGTGCCAGTTGTGCGTGCATATTTAGCGGCGCATAGCCAAGAGTCGGGCAATGTATTGGCTGAGCGAGATATCGTCTATGCAGATTTTGGCGTGGAGAGCGTGCGCTAAATGGCCGATTTGCTAAATAGACTAAAGCCGCTAGTGTTATGCGTCAGCTTGTTCTTGCCGGTGAGCGTATGGGCGGGAAGTGAGTTGAATAACGCCGATGCGGCGATTGTTTTGAATAAGATGGTCGCGGCAGCCAAGCAAAATGATTTTCAGGGTTTATTTACCCACCAGCATGGCGATTCTACAGAGACGTTTCGCATTGTGCATGTGGGGAGCGAGCCCGTAGAAATAGAGCGCCGTGAATCCCTGGATGGGCCGAGACGCGAGTATTTTCGCAAAGGCGACCAAATAAGCATCTATTTGCCTTCTAAACGGGCAGTCTCTTTGGATCGGCGCTTTAGCTCGAAATTGTTTCCGCAGCATTTGCCAGAAAATGCAGAAACAGTGCTTCTTAACTATAAGCTGAAGCGAGTTGGCATTGAGCGAGTCGCCGGCTTAAATGCACAAATGTATGAGCTGCAGCCTCGGGATGCGTTTCGGTTTCCACTGCGTTTATGGATGCACGTAGATAGCGGCTTAATTCTGAAGTCAGAGCGCTTGGGCCCATCTTCTCAGCCGGTTGAGCTGTTTGTGTTTTCTTCTTTGCTGATGGGGAAAGTGGATCGCGCCTTGCTCGAGCCTATTAACCCGTTGCGCCCTGTCGTGATTGAAACAAATCAGGGCGTGGCGAGTGCTCCGCTTGAGCCAGCTTGGCAAATTGAGCGCCTACCCTATGGCTTTCGCTTCCTGAAAAGTATCAAGCGCACTTTGATTGCCAGAGAAATGCCGGTCGTTCAACATTTATATAGTGATGGTCTGGTGACGGTGTCTGTGTTCTTAGAACCTGCAGTTGCCGAGGTAAAAGAAGGCGCGTCTCATCAGGGGGCGATGCACATGTATGTGCGGCAAGTTAATGGAAAAATGGTGACGGTATTGGGTGAAGTGCCTTCTGAGGCCGTCAAAGCATTTGCCCATGCCTTTAATCCCATTAAGTAGAGCTAAATGATAGAAACTGAGGCGCAGGTAGTGGGATTAGATGGCGTACACGCTTGGGTGAAAATCAAGCCGCATACTCCCTGTGGGCAATGCGATCCCCAAACCGGCTGCAAAGCTGCCGCAGTGAGCCGTCTCTTTGCTCAGGCTCAGCAAGGATTTCGAGTTAAAAACCCCTTGGCTTCACAAATTGGTGATTTAGTGACGGTTGCCGTAGAAGAGCAATCCCTCCTTAAAAGTGCCGTCTGGGCCTATGGCGTGCCACTGCTACTGCTGATTGCAGGGGCGGCTATCGGCCAATGGTTTGCACCACAAAATGCCGAATATTCTTTGTTGGGCGGGTTTTTAGGTTTTGTAGTGGGTTTTGTGCTGCTGAAACAGCAGCACCAGCTGGCGGCGTCTGCTGAGCCAGTCATTGTGGCGAGTCATGCAATATCAAGTGACTTGCCGTTTCTTAGTCCTTGTCAGATGAAACGTAAACCATGATGAAAAAATTATTTATTTGCATTACTTTGGGCTTTGTTTCGGCGTCAGTGAGTGCGGCAGCCAATTTGCCTGATTTCACCCAGTTGGTTGAAAAAGAAGGGCGGGCGGTGGTGAATATTTCTACCACCTCCACAATTAAAGAGCAGCAGCAGGTGGGTGACGAAGACGGCATGGATATTTTTCGCCGTTTTGGTTTCCCTGTGCCACGCATGTTGCCTAGAAATGGTCAGCAACAGCAGCCACGCGAGCGTCAGGCTCAATCCTTAGGCTCAGGTTTTATCATGGCAGCTGACGGCTATATCTTGACCAATGCCCATGTGATTGCTCAGGCGGATGAAATTACCGTCAAGCTAACGGATAAACGTACTTTCAAGGCCAAAGTGATCGGTGCGGATGCACGTACCGATGTGGCCTTGCTTAAAATTGAAGCAACTGGCTTGCCTAAGGTAACGCTAGGGGATGCCAATAAATTAAAAGTGGGTGAGTGGGTGGTGGCCATTGGCTCGCCCTTTGGCTTTGAAAGTACGGTGACGGCTGGCATTGTTTCGGCCAAGGGCCGCAGCCTGCCCGATGAAACCTTTGTGCCATTTATTCAAACAGATGTGGCAATTAACCCAGGTAATTCTGGCGGGCCACTCTTTAACATGGCTGGTGAAGTAGTCGGGATTAACTCGCAAATTTATAGCCGCTCGGGTGGCTTTATGGGCTTGTCGTTCTCGATTCCGGTGGATGTGGTTTTGAAAGTGGCTGAAGAGTTAAAGGCCTCAGGTAAAGTCACACGCGGCCGAATTGGTGTGGCCATTCAAGAGCTAAATGAAGATTTAGCAAAGAGCTTTGGTCTGAGTAAAATCAACGGCACGCTTTTGGCGAGCGTAGAGAAAGATGGCCCTGCAGATAAAGCGGGCTTAAAGCCGGGTGATGTGATTCTCAAATTTAATGGCCAAACTATCGGCACGGCGAGCGATTTGCCTAAGTATGTGGCTGCTGTTCGTCCTGGCACAAAAGTGCCAGTCCAGATCTGGCGTGATAAAGCCTTGCGTGATGTCAGCGTTACCATCGGCATGCTTGAGCAATCTGATCGAACTACCGCTGAACGCGAATACCGTGGCAATCAAAATGATGAAGGAGGGCGCTTTGGCCTGTCATTGCAGGCCGTAGAGGCCGCTCAGCTAAAAGGGATGGGCTTGAAATTTGCAGTATTGGTGCAAGCCGCGCGTGGCCCGGCTGCAAAAGCGGGGCTGCAAGGGGGCGATTTGATTGTGGGGGTTGCCAATCAAGAATTAACGAGCCTTGCTCAGCTCAAGCAATCTCTGACTGCTTTAAAGCCTAATGAAGCAACTGCACTAAGAGTGATTCGAGGGGATGCCTCGATGTTCCTTACTTTGCGTGCGCCTGCTAAATGATTCGACTAAAGCTTTATGGGCGGGAATACTGCGGCCTGTGCGTGGTGATGCGAGATGCTTTGCAGCAGCAGGCACAGGGCTTTGAATTGGAGTGGATTGATATCGACGATATCGAGCCTCTAGAAGAGAAATACGGCGAATGGGTGCCTGTTTTAGAGGGGCCGGATGGGGTGGAAATTTGCCATTACCACCTTAATCAAGCGGCTCTTGATGCCTATATTGCTAATTTCCGTTAAAATCAGTCCAAATTAATATTTGGGGTACGATCGCGTACCCCTTTTTCGTGAAATATCTGGCAGGCAAATGGATCATATTCGTAATTTCTCGATCATCGCTCACATCGATCACGGCAAAAGCACGCTAGCTGATCGCTTTATCCAATTCTGCGGCGGCTTAGAGCTGCGCGAGATGAGCGCGCAAGTGCTTGACTCGATGGACATTGAAAAAGAGCGTGGTATCACGATTAAGGCGCAGACTGCTGCGCTGACATATAAAGCCCGTAATGGTGAGATTTATAATCTTAATTTGATCGACACCCCAGGACACGTTGACTTCTCTTATGAAGTGAGCCGATCTCTAGCTGCCTGCGAAGGCGCGCTGCTGGTTGTTGACGCCTCGCAAGGTGTTGAAGCGCAAACTGTGGCTAACTGCTACACCGCGCTGGAGCAGGGCGTTGAAGTGGTGGCGGTATTAAATAAAATCGACTTGCCTGCGGCCGATCCTGAGCGTGTGATTCAAGAAATTGAAGACATTATCGGTATCGAAGCGACCGATGCGGTGCATGCCTCCGCAAAAAGCGGCATTGGTATCGAAGATATTCTTGAATCTTTGATTGTCAAAGTGCCCGCTCCTAAGGGGAACCCGACTGGCCCGCTTAAAGCATTGATCATTGACTCGTGGTTTGATAACTACGTGGGCGTGGTGATGTTGGTGCGTGTGGTCGATGGCCAGATTAGCCCGAAAGAAAAAATCATGTTTATGTCGAATAAGTCGCAGCATCTTTGCGAACAAGTCGGTGTATTCACGCCTAAAACGGTGCAAAGAACGGTGCTGAAAGCGGGTGAAGTGGGCTTTATCATTGCGGGGATTAAAGAAATCTCCAATGCAAAGGTAGGCGACACGATCACCACGGCTAAAGAGCCTGCGACTGAGCCTTTGCCTGGTTTTAAAGAAGTAAAATCACAGGTGTTCGCGGGCTTATACCCGATCGAAGGCCATGATTACGAAAAATTGCGTGATGCTTTAGAAAAACTGAAGCTAAACGATGCGTCTTTGCATTACGAGCCTGAAGTTTCGCAAGCACTCGGTTTTGGTTTTCGTTGTGGCTTCTTGGGCCTATTGCACTTAGAAATCGTGCAAGAGCGTTTAGAACGCGAATTTGATATGGATCTCATTACCACTGCGCCGACGGTGGTATATGAGTTGCTGCTCAAATCGGGCGAAGTGGTGCATGTAGAAAACCCATCTAAGCTGCCGGATCCTTCAAAGTACGAAGAAATTCGTGAGCCGATTATTACGGCCACCATCTTAGTGCCGCATGATTATGTGGGCGCGGTGATGACGCTGTGTAATCAAAAGCGCGGCAATCAACGCAATATGCAATACATGGGCCGTCAGGTCATGCTGAGCTACGATTTGCCAATGGCAGAAGTTGTGATGGATTTCTTTGATCGTCTTAAGTCAGTAAGCCGGGGTTATGCATCCTTGGATTACGATTTTAAAGAATTCCAAGTGGCCGATTTGATCAAGCTTGACGTGCTGGTGAATAGCGAGCGTGTAGATGCTTTAAGCTTGATTATTCACCGCAGCAGCAGCCAGTATCGTGGTCGTGAGCTGGTCGCCAAAATGCGTGAGCTGATTCCGCGCCAAATGTATGACGTGGCGATTCAGGCTGCAATTGGTAGCCAGATTGTGGCGCGTGAAACGGTAAAAGCCACGCGTAAAGATGTATTGGCAAAATGTTATGGTGGCGATGTTTCGCGTAAGCGTAAACTGCTCGATAAGCAAAAAGCGGGTAAGAAGCGCATGAAGCAAGTCGGTAACGTTGAAATCCCACAAGAAGCCTTCCTTGCGATTTTGCAAGTGAGCGACAAATAAGTGCCCTAATAAAAGTCTTCGAGCTTCGTTATCCTTCCTCGCCGTATTATTCATACTGTCTTTGTCAGGATGCCTTGCTCGAAAACTTTTGCCTAAGTACTTAACAAATAAAAAGGAAAACGGATGAACTGGTTGTTTCTCGGAATTGTTTTCGTCATTTTAGGGCCGGTGCTGGTGGCAATAGGTGCCAAGCATGAACGCAAAGGCAGTGAGCCACCTTCTTTAGTGCAGTACGGCTATCTTTGTGTGGTGATGGGGCTATTTATTGTGTTGGTGCAATATTGCTCTATCTCTGCTGCAATGCTGATCTTTGTATTGGTGACGGGAGTGATCTGGGGTTTGGATCGGTTTGTCTGGGGGAAGAAGCGCGGCGATAAGCCGGTTTCCGATTGGGTTGAATATGGCCGTGGCTTCTTTCCTGTGTTGCTTGCCGTTTTTGTATTGCGCTCATTTCTTGTAGAGCCATTTCAAATTCCATCTAGCTCAATGCGTCCAGGTTTAGTGGTAGGTGATTTTATTCTGGTGAATAAATTTGCCTATGGTCTGCGTACCCCCGTCATTAATAATGTGATGATTCCGGTGGGTAAGCCAGAGCATGGTGATGTAATGGTGTTTAATTACCCAGAA
This sequence comes from Pseudomonadota bacterium, assembly GCA_026399755.1. Lineage (GTDB taxonomy): Bacteria > Pseudomonadota > Gammaproteobacteria > Burkholderiales > Chitinibacteraceae > Iodobacter. Next base: position 111,780 of record JAPLQI010000137.1, on the reverse strand, counting down.
AATCCATCGCTTAATTATATTAAACGGGTGATTGGTTTGCCGGGGGACACCATTGAATATCGTAATAAGAAATTAACCGTGAATGGCCAAGCCGTACCAACGACGGATATGCCAGATCATGAATATGTTGAGCAGGGCACTTACTTGATTAACAATAAGCAATTCAATGAAAAACTAGGTAAACACGATTATTCAACTTTAGCGATGGCGGATGTACCTTCGGTTAATTTGGGTGAAGTGCGTGATTTTCCTAGTCGCGAAAATTGCCGCTATGATGAAGAAGGCTTTGTTTGCAAAGTGCCTGAAGGCAATTTCTTTATGATGGGCGATAATCGAGATCACAGTGCCGATGGCCGTTATTGGGGCTTTGTTCCAGATAAATACGTAGTCGGTAAGGCTTTTCTGGTCTGGCTTAATTTTAAGGATTTGGGGCGCGTTGGCACCTCGATTCGCTAAAGGAAATCAATAATGCTTAGTCGCCAACGTGGCTTGTCTTTTGGTACGTTTTTAATGCTTTCTATTGTGGTAGCGGTAGTCGCGATTACGGTACTTAAAGTCGTTCCTACCTATTTAGAATACTTTACGGTTAAAAAAGCCATAGAGCGTACGGTAAAAGAGAATGGCGCACAGCCTCCCTCCGCAATTAGAGAGGCATTTATGCGACAAGCATCGGTTGATAATATTCGGAATATCAGTGCTGCTGAGTTGCAAGTGACTCAGGCCGGTAGTGGTACGACGGTGAGTTTAAGCTACGAGCGGGTTGTTCCGGTCGTGGGAAATATGAGTCTGTTGTTCGCTTTTGAAATCCAAAAATCGAATACGCAGCAAGCTGCGGGTAATTAGTCGTGAGTGTTGTTCTTCCCCCTGAGCGCCTTTTAAGGGTGCTCTCTTATACTTTTAAAGAGCCTAAGCTATTTAAACAAGCGTTAACGCATCGTAGTTTTTCTTCTACGCATAATGAGCGTTTAGAGTTTATTGGCGACGGCATTTTAAATTCTTTGATTGCACTGGCCTTGTATCAAACTTTTCCTAAGCTGCCCGAGGGGGATTTGTCCCGCTTGAGGGCCAGCTTAGTGCGGCAAGAAGCTTTGGCCAGCATTGCAACCGAACTCAACTTAGGCGATTTTATTTGGCTAGGTGAGGGCGAGTTAAAAAGTGGTGGCCATCGCCGCCCATCTATCTTAGCCGATGCACTCGAGGCGATTTTAGGCTCGATTTGGCTGGATGGTGGTTTTGATGCGGTGCAGGCTGTGGTTAAGCAATTGTTTGCCAGCCGCATTGCAGCCATTGATCCGCTATTGGGTGCAAAAGACGCTAAAACCAGCTTGCAAGAGTGGCTACAAGCGCGCCGCTATGAGCTGCCGGCGTACACTATTCTTCGCCAAGATGGCGAATCGCCAGATCAAATTTTTGAAGTGAGCTGTTGTATTGTTGAAGCTAAATTGCTCACTCAAGGTGTGGCGACCAGCCGCCGCGCAGCTGAACAATTGGCGGCTGAAACAGCTCTGACTATCCTTATGGAACAGTTTCCAGGTAAGCATAAAAGCGCGGCTAATGCCCCGCTAAAAAGCAAACACGCAGCAACACTAGCAAGTAAAGGTAAACGCTCATGAGCGAATTAGAAATCCAGAACGACGCCGCTGATTTTCATTGTGGTTTTGTCGCCATTGTTGGTCGCCCAAACGTGGGTAAATCAACCATGCTCAATCAATTGATTGGGCAAAAAATCAGCATTACATCGCGTAAAGCACAAACGACCCGTCATCGTATTACCGGCGTGCATAGCACCGATAAATCACAATTTGTATTTGTGGATACCCCAGGGTTTCAAACCAAATATCAAAACGCCTTGAATCAGGCGATGAATCGCAGCGTGACCAGCACTTTGGCCGATGTCGATGTGATTATGTATGTGATTGAAGCGGGTTATTTTAGCCCTGCCGATGACGAAGTATTAAAGCTTCTGCCTAAGAATCGCCCCGTTATTCTTGTTTTAAATAAAATTGATGAAGTCACGGATAAAAACCAACTCTTCCCTTTTATTGAAGCGATGAATGCGCGTTTTGATTTCCATGCCATTGTGCCGATTTCTGCACAAAAAGGCTTGAGCATGGATGTATTGCTCAATGTGGTTGAGCCCTTATTGCCGGTTTCCGTGGCTTTGTACGATGTAGACCAAGTCACCGATCGCAACGAGCGTTTTTTGGCGGCAGAAATTATTCGTGAAAAGATTTTCCGTTTAATGGGTGAAGAGTTGCCTTACTCCATGACAGTAGAGATCGAAAAATTTGAAGACGATGAAACGCGTGATGGCCGTGAATTACGTCGTATTCATGCTGCTGTATTAGTTGATCGTGACGGACAAAAAGCCATGTTGATTGGTCAAAATGGTGAAAAGCTCAAACGCATCGCTACCGAAGCACGCCAAGATATGGAAAAACTCTTTGATGCCAAAGTGTTTTTGGAAGTGTGGGTTAAAGTAAAAAGCGGCTGGGCGGATGATACGCGCTTGGTTCGTCAGTACGGCTACGAATAAAACGTGGTAAGAGCGGCTAAGCAGCGCGTCGACACCCAGGCGGCCTTTGTACTGCACCAATACCCGTATAAAGAAACCAGTCGCCTGCTCGATGTATTTAGCCGCGATCATGGCCGCGTCATGATGGTGGCTCGGGGCGCCCAACGCCCTGGGTCACAGCTACGCAGTATCTTGCTGAGCTTTCAGCCGGTACTGCTGGCTTGGTTTGGTGTGGGGGAGCTCAAAACCCTGCACTCTGCCGATTGGCAGGGGGGGATTCCACAACTCAGTGGCTTGCCTCTCTTGTGCGGCTTTTATCTCAACGAGCTGCTATTACGCCTTCTGCCTCGTGATGAGCCCCATTCCCTCTTGTTTGGCAGTTACTTTGAAGCGATTCGTGCTTTATCCGCCTTGCCTGCAAATGGCGTGGGGGTTGAGCCTATTTTGCGTGAGTTTGAGCGCCACTTGCTCGATGAAATGGGCTATGGCGCGGATTGGACGCAATGTGAGGGCCGCGCTGTTGAAGAGGGCCGACGTTACAGCTTTGATCCCACTCAGGGGCTTGTGAGTGCAGAAGCGCATTTGCCACAATATGATGGCAAAGCCTTGCTGGCCTTTGCTGCGGGCGATTATGAAAATGCAGCTGCACAGGGGAAAATGCTGATGCGGCAGGCTTTTTCTGCCATTCTGGGCGATGTTTCTTTGCATACGCGTCAACTACTGATTGATTTACAAAAACTATAAGTGCGTGTGGCTGTTGAAAGTGAACATTTTTTTCTATAGTGATTGGCATGGCTAATAAAGTAGATAAATAAAATCCATAAAAGGAGCTTATTTGAATGTGCTTATACTCAATTGAATCCACTTTTTGTGCGTGCCGCAGTTAATCGAATGGTTTAATCAATAGACCGTGGTATAAATAATCAAAATAAATGTAATCCTTGTCGAAGCAGGGGGAAGCTAAGTAAACTAAAGGAACGCTTATTTTTATGGCTATGCGGTGATAGTAGGTTTTCCTAAATAGGAGCTCGTGATGATTAGCATTTCACATGAAAATGATTTTATTCAAACGGTCGTGCTGGGTGAGTTTACCTTGCAAGATTATCGCGAATTTGAACAAGCTATTCTTTATCAGTCTGAATTCCATGGTCCTGTGGCTTTATTATTTGATTTAAGTGGAATGTTGAGCTACACGCTGGACATGGCATTAGAAGAAGTTAAATTTATACGAACGCATGGGCATGCATTTCAGCGTGTTGCCGTGGTGAGCTCTGATCAATGGGTCACATGGTCTGCATGGATTAGCCGCCTATTTACGGATGCAGAAATCGGGCTATTTACAGAGACCGATGATGCAAAGGCTTGGCTTGCTGAAGAATCTGCCTCTGATGATGCAAACTAATGCCGGATAGGCGAATTTATGCGTAATATTTTGGCGGCTATTTTTTCTAAAGATAAATCACCTTTTGTAAATGCGAAAGCAGCTACATCGTGGTGTAAACGTCTGCAAGAAATTGATATGCAATCCCAACAATTGAAAATTCATGCGGCAGTCGCTGCCTTTATGAGTGAAGGCAGAGCTGCAAGCTTAGATAGCCTGCAGGCGTTGTTGCTGATTGATGATGCAGCTCAGCCCTCCTACGAGGCAGTTTGCTATCAATACATTGCAAACCCTCGTATGTCCAAAGAAATTGAAAGCCGGTTGTGGAAACAAATCACAGGCTTTGCTTTTGATATGGTGGCGATTTATCAGTTGTTTGTGCAGGCAGAAATTGAAAATAGTAAAAAAACTGAATTAGCATTGCTCATGCCTAAGATATTGGCTCGCAGCTTGCATTATTTATCGCTGCAAGCTAAATGGCATTATTTTAGGTTTGAAAAAGCCCCGCCAAAATTGTGGACCTTATCACATCAACTTTATCGCCTATCTGAAATAGAGGGGTGTGATAGTAATCCTTTCCCTTTGTATACCTCGCATCTCAATGAGGTTACTTCGTGTGCGGACGAATATATTCAAATATTGATGTTAGGGTCAATATCAAATAATAATTTATCGGTACGGCAAATTGATTGGGTGGATCAATGGCTAAATCAATGGTCTAAATTGATTCAATTGTCCCGTAAATTCCAAGAAGGCCGTTATCATTTATGCGTTAATTTGCAAGCACCAGAAGGTGTGCAAAAAATCCAATCAGAGAGCGAGGGTGAGCCATTTCGCTATTGGAGTTTGCATGATTTAATGCATGAATTAGAAGACACTTTACGTCGCTTAGAAAATGGTGCAACACCACGAGATTTAGGTATGGGCAAAGAGTGCCCAGCGCCGCTGGCTGTCGAACTATTAAAGCATCTCGATATTTTTTGGCTGATGAGCATTCGTAATAGTGTGGTGCAAAGAAGCGAGCGCAAAAAAGTTGCTAAAATTGCAGATATTGTGAGTGGTTTAGATTCTATTATCGGGCATGTGCGTTTAGATAATGATAAAAATGTCCGGAAGAATGCCACTGATGATAGAGGTAAAGTGGATTACGATGAAATCATGGATATGCGTCTTTATGGTTTTGTTTCTACCCGAACTAAAGAAAAAGCCACGCCTGCCAAGACGGTCGAAAATAAACAGCACGATTGGCAAGTTTGGAGTATTGAAAATGAAAGTGTAGGTGGCTATGGTGCGGTGGTTCATCTTTCTGAAAATGAATGGGTTAGGCCGGGTTTGTTATTGGCTAATCGGCTTGGGCGAAATGAAAATTGGAATTTAGGCGTTATTCGCCGCCTTAATCGCCTTGGTGATGATGAAGTTTATGTGGGAATTCAGTCGCTTGCTATTGCGCCGATTGCCGTGAATTTATATATGGAAAGAGAAGAGCGAAAAGAGCAAATCTCTCTTGCTGCAGATTCTGTAATGGGTGTTGCCGATCTACCCCATGTTCGCACGGCCTTATATTTGCCGCATCAAATTGAGGGGAAGAATGTGAATACCTTGATTTTGCATTCGGCAGATTATGGGACGGACAAAATCTACCGCGTTCAGGCACGTGAGCGTATCTTTATGGTTCGTTTAGGCTCAGTTATTGAAAAAGGCGTGGATTGGGTTTGGGTGACGGTCTTTGTGATTAGCCAGGAATAGAGAGGTAGTGTTACTTAAAAAAAACCAGCCAGAGAAAATCTCTGGCTGGTTTTTTTTATTTCCAATCGGCGCGCAATATTCGAACTTGCTGCTCTAAATGCTGGCGGCTAGCTAATTCTGCAGGTATGGGTTCCCCCACAGTAAAGCCGATTTTTGCCCAAATGCTGCGTGGCATTTTCATCATGGCGGCACCATCTTTGCGGCTAAAGAAACTACCCCATAGGCCTTGCAAGGCAATCGGAATAACGGGTACTGGGGTGCGTTTAATGATTTCATCAATCCCTGGTTTAAAGGTGTTGATTTCACCGGTATGGGTGATTTTTCCTTCAGGGAAAATACAAATGATTTCACCATCATTTAAGTATTGAGCGACTTTATCAAAGGCTTGCCCTTTCATATTTGGGTCTTCACGCATTGGGGCGATGGGAATGGTGCCTGCGGTACGAAAAATAAAATTTAGAATCGGTATTTTGAAAATACGGTGATCCATCACAAAACGCACAGGGCGGCGTACTGCGCCTGCAATAATCAGGGCGTCCATAAAGCTCACATGATTGCAGACTAGTACGCAAGGGCCTTTTTCAGGGATATTGTCTAAGCCTTGATGGCGCACTCGATACAGGGTGTGGGTCATAATCCATACTAAAAATCGCATCATAAACTCTGGAATAAGCGTGTAGATATAAATCGATACGCCGATGTTCATGAGTGCCACAATCAATAATAAGCCACGAATAGATAGGCCAGTACTTAATAGCGCAAGGCTCATCCCCGCCGCCACCACCATAAACAAAGAATTCAAAATATTATTTGCGGCAATGGCACGTGAGGTGAATTCTTTTTCGGTACGTATTTGTACCAGCGCATAGAGCGGCACAATAAATAAGCCGCCAAATACCCCCATGAAGCCAATATCAACCATGATGCGCCAATGCGAGGCGAGGCTAAGAAATTCGCTAAGGGTGTAATGGGCCGAACTAGGCTGGCCAATGGCAAAAAATAGATCAATACCAAAGAAAGAAAGTCCTAGTGAACCAAAAGGGACTAGGCCTAATTCAATTTTACGGCCAGATAGCTGCTCGCAAAGGATGGAGCCAAGGCCTACACCAATTGAAAATAGCGCGACCAGCAAGGTGTAAACAGAGGCATCGCCACCTAAAATATTCTTGGATAAGCTAGGTAGTTGGGTTAAATACACCGCGCCAAAAAACCAAAACCATGAAATACCTAATAAGCTATTAAATACGGTTTTATTTTCTTTTACATGCTTAATAATTTGCCATGTTTCAGAGAATACATTCCAGTTGATTTTAAGGTCTTTAACGGGAGCTGGGGCTGCAGGCATGCTGCGGCTGCTAATCCAGCCTAAGATGGCAACACCAAGGCAGGCCCAGATGATTAATGATTCACCATGTGGTTGATGCTGAATAATGATGGTTCCCGCGATTTGCCCTAGTAAAATCGCTACAAAAGTGCCCATTTCAATTAAGCCATTGCCGCCTAGTAATTCTTGGTCTTTTAAATATTGCGGCAAGATAGAATATTTTAATGGGCCAAAGAGTGCGGAATGAACGCCCATCATAAATAAGCAGCTCATTAAAATGGCAGCATCTTTTTGCCAGAAGCCAATGCCTGCTGCCAGCATAATGCCGATTTCCATTATTTTCACCCATTGGGCGACGCGGGCTTTATCGTATTTCTCTGCCAATTGCCCAGCAAAAGAGGAGAACAAGAAAAATGGCAGAATAAAAATGCCTGCAGCGGCATTAACGAGTGCGTCAGCACTTAGGCCTGCTGCGGATAGTCCGTGAAAGGTGATCATCACGAGTAGGGCATTTTTAAATAGGTTGTCATTAAATGCCCCGAGTGATTGCGTAATAAATAGGGGTAGGAAACGACGGGATTTAAGGAGATCGAATTGGTTTGTCTGGTGCATAAATCTTATCCGCAGGGAATTTTGCCCAAGTCTAACTGAGAAGAGGGTATTGAAGAACGGCTTTTTGTTCGTTTTGTTTGAGTCTTGTGTTTGGCGTCTTGAGCTGCTTGGGTATTTGGGGCTTTAGTTTGAGCTTTATGCTGGCCAAATTGCACCAAGGATGCGTCGCCCTTCTGCTCCAGTGACTTCCGGTAGGTTGGCAGGGTGACGGTCTATGCAGCATTTTGCCAGCCATGCAAAGGCGTAGGTTTCCATCCAGTCTGGTGCGACACCTAAAGCTGCGGTGGTGGTGATTTGGGTCTGTGGCAATTCAAGGGCAAGCATGCGCATTAGGGCCTGGTTGTGCGCCCCTCCGCCGCAGACATAAAGGGCTTCGATCTCTTGTGCTCGCAGTGTGTCGGCAATGCTGCGGGCACTTAGAGCACAGAGCGTGGCTTGTACGCTGCTGGGGGAATCGTTGCGATGGGCTAGGTGGGCGTTAAGCCACTCCTGATGAAATAAATCCCGTCCTGTGCTTTTTGGGGCTTTGAGGGCGAAGTAGGGGTCTTGCAAAAATTGCTCGAGTAAATCCGGCAAGACTTGCCCGCTAGCTGCCCATGCGCCGTCTTTGTCGTAACGCAGACCTTGATGCTGGTTAATCCATAAATCCATCAACACATTGCCCGGCCCTGTATCAAAGCCGCAGGTGTTTTGATTAGGGATAAGCAGCGAGATATTGGCGATGCCGCCGATATTGACCAAGGCGCGTCTTTGCGTGGGGCTGGCAAAGAGTGCCTGATGGAACGCTGGCACCAGCGGCGCACCTTGCCCGCCTGCTGCCACATCGCGTGACCTAAAATCACCCACCACACTGATGCCAGTTTTTTCGGCCAAGCGGGCGTGATTGCCAATTTGCAAGGTGTAGCCGCATTCCGGGCGGTGACGGATGGTTTGGCCGTGATTGCCGATGGCTTCAATATCGCTGGCCGCATAGCCCGCTTGTACTAACAAGGCAAGGATGGCATCGGCGCAAGCATCAGAATGCGTGTTGGCGGCAAGCTGGGCCAAATGCAGCTCGTTGGGCTGAGGCGATTGCAGGGCAAGCAACTGGCTGCGTAGATCATTACTGAGTGGCGTGCCTTGAGCGGCAATCAAACGGGGTGGCGTGCAGGAAAAATCCACCAAGGCCACATCAATACCATCGAGGCTAGTGCCCGTCATTAAACCTAAAAATAGTCGCTGCCCGTTCAATCTTTATCTCTCGTCTGTGCGCTTTAAATGCAAAGCGCGTATTTACTCTGCACGCGCTTGCTCGATTCTCTGCAAGAAAGCCAGCTGGCTCTTGGTTTGAGTGGCAATCGGCTGAAAGTGCGCTAAGTAGCGGCCTTCAATCGGTTTGGCGGTTGGTAGTTTCAGTGCGACTGGGTCCACTTGCTGGCCATTTACTTTGAATTCGTAATGCAGATGTGGGCCAGTAACGCGGCCTGTTGCACCCACAAGACCAATCACTTCACCTTGCTTGATTTTGGAGCCTTGCTTTAAGCCTGGGGTAAATGCCGACATATGCGCATACAGCGTACTGAATTTGCCATCATGGTTAATTTCAATATGCTTACCGTAGCCGCTATTGTCTTGGGTGATTTTGCTAATCACACCATCCGCGGTGGACATAATCTTGGTGCCGGTGGTCGCCGCAAAATCGACTCCCTTATGTTGCCGCCATGATTTTAACACGGGATGAAAGCGTAGCTTAAAGCCTGAGCTGATTCTTGAGAATTCAACTGGATTTTTCAGGAAAGATTGCTTCAAGCTATTGCCGTCCGGCGTGTAATAAGCGCCCTCGCTACTGCCCGGAGGGGTGTACCACATAGCTTGCAAGGTTTTATCTTTATCGCTGAATTCGGCGGCTAGAATTTTCCCCGTTTTAATTTCAATTCCGTCATGAGTAAAGCTTTCATACACCACACTAAAGCGGTCCCCTTTTTGCAAGCCACGGTGAAAGTCGATCTGGCCAGAGAAAATGTCGATCAATTGCTTGGTTACATCGTCAGGAATATTAAGTTGATCAGTGCTAGCGTAAAACGAGCTATTGATGGTGCCGGATTTAACCACCGTGTGTTGCTGGGTGGTGGCTTCATCAATGCTGGCTTTAAATCCATTGCTCTGACGGGTGATTTTAATTTCTTGGTTTTTATTGTTGAGGTAATGCAGCTCAAGCAAGGCACCAGAGCGCTCTGTTTTGGCGCGTAGGCTGCGGCCCGCATGCAGCTCAAATAGTGCTTTGGCGATAGGGTCGGTTTTAATGAATTGACTGGCCTCTTTGTCATCCACGTTCAGCCGATTAAGTACGGCCGATACAGAGTCTCCTGCACGAATAACATCTTCGTGCCAGATGGGGCTATTACTCTGAGCAAATATTAAAGAGGGAGTCGCAATCGATTCGGTTTGGGTGTTGAGCTTGATTTCTTCCTTAGGCCCAAACTCAGCAACGCCATAGGCGGTGAGCGTGATGCAAGAGGGAATTAAAACAAGAAGCCAGCTGCGGGAAATAAAGCGGGGTGTAGCCTTGGCAGAGCGATTGCTCATTCTTTTAACAAAATCTTGAATCATACGAGGCATAGGATGGCCGATAAAATGCGCTGGCTAAGAAGGTAGCAAGGGCGTTCGTTAGAAGAAGAAAGGTCGGTTTGATTCCGATTTGCGTCTGGGGGTGAATCGCTGGCTTAACACTAATCAATAGGATTTATCTGATTTTTGTTACAGCGCAGTCTTAAATTCGACCGGAGGCTAGAGTAACAGAATGCTTTTATCTGTCAAACTTCCTTTAGTAACATTGGCTTAGCGTAATAATTACAAAGAAATAGTTGAACTGAATTTCGTTTGCAAATTTACAACACAAAGATGTCACTGGATGATGCAGTGCCTTTCGTTTAGCTGCCAATTTTCTCAAAGAGCATGTTTTTTATCACCTAACGTGGCTTGCGAGGTGAGAAATAATGACGTTGGCAAGATGAGTCAATTAAGCGCTGAGGCTTGGGCGTGTTTCATCTGGTAAAGCAGACAATGCAGCATTTCGGTTGATAGCCCATGTAAAACCAGCCGGTGCCCTGCGTGTAAGGTAGAGAGCGGAACCAAGGGGTGTTTATTATTTAGCAGTAATAAATGCTGTGGCGTATTGAGCAAGGTGGCCACGTAAACGCCCATTGTTTCATCCATCTGCAGCGAATTGGCCGCGCGCCAGAAATCGTTATCTGTAAGAAATAGCTGGTAAACCGGTGTGAATATTTCAATCGCTGTTTGTACATCTATCCAGTTTAAGCGCCCCTGCGGCATGGATTTTAACGCCAGAGACGGTTCGCTGATCATGCTGAAATCGATGTTTGCAACGGCAGAGAGTGTTTTGCCTTCGTTACGCAGGGCTTGGTTAAGCCTAATGACAAAATTAAATAGGTTTAAATCGTGTTTTAGAAATAATTCATCGGCCAAATCATCAATGACCAGTGGGCGCAGCGATGCAAGCGGCACGCTGACGGGGGCGTTGCTTTCAATAAATTCAATAATCTGCGCGCCTAAATGAAAGTGCCGCAAGATCAGCCAGTTGGCTTCTGGTGACACAAAGCCCTTTAGCCCCCAGACCAGAATACGGTGCAGCGTTTTGGAGGCTGACCAGCGTTTGGGCAGAATGACTTTTAATATCTGAATCAGAATCATGCAAAGCCTTGCAATAGGCCGCACAAAGGGCAGCAGATACTGGCGTGAAGGTGAGGCCAGCTCGCTCAGCCAAGCGCGTTTTACATGATCGGGCAGCGGAGTGCTTTGATCCAGATACATGGCAAGCCAAGGATTAGGATCACTCGGGTCGTGTGCTGCTTGTAAGAAATCATCTTTAGGCATGGGCTGTTCCGATATTTTGATGGGGTTCGAGCACGGATCGAGTGTGTGTGGCTAAATGTTCAGATGCACAAGCAAAGTCAAAAAGATAGTGCCTTCGGCACGGTGTTTAGGTGCGGCATCCCCGCGAAGTCTTTAATTTCTGCTTCGCCAAGAAAGTAAGCAAAGAAGGCGACCCCACGAAACACGAAGGCCCCTACGTTGCGGACAATCGAGGCGGCGGCGGGCGGGATTGGCTCGTTCCTCGCTCCGGCGTGTTTCAAGGGGATATTTAAGCCTCGTGCTACTAGTAGTGATGAAACTACAGATTATTTAGGCTTCAAAAATCATTAAAACCTAAGGGAAGACAACTTGATTCAAAGCCTGTTTTTCTCCGTGAAACTCCGTGTTCTCTGTGACCTCCGTGGTTCAAGATTTGGGTTTTACTAAATATGCTCAAACTGCATTAAATAAAGCTGTGCGCAGCGTTTGGCTGTATTGAGTATGGCGTGAGCTGCTTTTGGATCTATGGCGAGGGTGATTTCTACTGCGGCCAGCCAGCGGGCTAGATGGTGTTCGTCGTTGACGCCATGGTATTCCAAGAATTTAAAGGCGTGCGGCGGCAGGGCTACTTGCTGACGCAGCATCGGTAAAAGAGCAGGTACTATGCGCTGGCCAGTGCCTTCGATAATATAAATCGCCCCTAGGAGGCCGATTGGGTTGGGGGTGGCGGCGAGGGCATGCAGGTAACTATTAAGCGCTTCGCCGCCGGGGTTGCGTTTAAGTGCGGTCAGCGGCAGCTCGCCGCCAGCGGCTTGGTAGTCCTGATATAGGATTTCAAAATCGTGTTGTTCATCATCGGCGTGCAGCTCGATCAAGCTGGCGAGTGGGGCAAAGTCGCCGCTGAGTGATGCGGCTGCTTCCCTCATCCATAAGCTGCCTTCGCGCACTTGTGGCACCCATGCTGCGGTCCAGTTGCGGTAGCTCGCCACGTCAAAACGCTGGCTCACTAGCTGTGAGATCACAGGGCTGCGCCAGACTTGCGAGCGATAATCTTGCCATAGGCTGGCGAGCTGAGTGAGTAGTGGTTGCAGCGCAAGCGGGGCATTTTCCGCCTGATGCGGTGCTGGGATATTGGGATCGAAGGTGCGAGTGGGGGCGGCGGCGAGGGCTGGAGCGATAGGCTGGCTGCTGGCTTCGCCCTCTACCACTTCAAACAACATATACGCCGCGCTGATTCGCCCTGATTCTGGGATAAAACAGAAAATCTTTTCACCGGCTTTAAGCGGCTTTGTTTGTAAAAAATCGGCCAGCATAATAAAAATAGACGCTGCTCCCGTGTTGCCACGCGTTGCCAGATTGCTATACCAGCGCTCTGGCGGGATGCTCAGCCCTGCTTTTGCGAGTAAATCCTCCACCACCGGCATAAATTTAGCCGATGAGTAATGGCAAAGAAAATGGTCGATGTCGGTCGATTTAATCCAGCCTTCATCAACCAGCTTTACATACTCATGAATACACACATCAAACAGCTGCGGCAGCATGCGGATATCTTGGCGCAGCGACATCGCTCCTGCGGCTTCGGCCTCGCCGGATGAGGCAAAATCGAGGAAAGACTGGCTACGATCTTCCGTCAGCCCCAGCTGCATACACACTGGGTAATCTCCAGAAAAGCTCTTTTGATGTATCCATTTAAGCTTGATATTCAGCCCCGCCCTGGGCTGGCGGCTAAGTAGCAGTGCGCCCGCACCGTCGGATAGCATCCAGCGCAAAAAGTGTGCGTCAAAATCACATTGATAGCCGCGCGGGGCAAAGCGACTTTTTTTGAACATGCGCGATGGCATTTCAGCGGCCACGGCCAGTGCTTGCTGGTGAGCGCCAAGCTCAATCGCTTGCGCGGCAAATTCAATTGCACTGACGCCTGCCGCACAGACGCCTTGGCAGGAAACGGTTTGCATCGGAGGAGCCGCCAGCTCGCCCTGAATCATATTGGCAAAGCCCGGCATCAGCGCGTCGCCCCCGGATGAGCCTACGGCCAACAAGCTGACTTCATTGAGCGATAGCTGTGCTCTATCTAAACACTGATGCACTGCGGCGGCGGCCATCTGGGCGTGGTTTTCAACAGTCTGGCCCTGTTCATCAATGCCGTAATGCCGAGTTTGAATGCCATTCTCCGCCAAAATGCGGCTTTTGATGCGCATAGAAATCCGGTTGATGGGGGCAATAAAGGCATCCATTTCTTCGTTGTTGATGGCTGGCCCAGGTAGATGCAGCCCTGCTGCGGCAAGGTAAACATGTTCAAACTGAATCGGCATCAGGATTCCTTAGTGGGTTTCATCAGGCTATCGCTACGCCAGCGCGGAAAAATTGGGCTTAGAAAATAGCTGCGGCACATATACCAGAGCAGTGGGCCGGCATTAAGGCGGGGATCGACTTGATCGCGATATTGTAGATGGAGTTTAGTGAGCGCCGACCAATGCGCGCGTGGGTGGCGATGGTGCGCCGTATGCAGGCCAATATTAAACAGTAGCGGGTTAACCCAGCCTTCAAAATTGCGGGCAAAATTAATGGGTGAATTACCATCGGCATGGGCGTGTTGCAGGTAATTGGTGGCGAGCAGCCAGTGCAGGCCATGAAGCTGCGGCAGTAAGACAAATATCAGAAACTTTTGCCAGTTCAGCCAAGCCAGAATGCCCCAGAGTAAAAGCACGGCGGCGTATTGACGCAGGCAGTAATAAAATACGCCAGAATGCCGCTGTTTTAAGCCCAATAACCAATCTATAAACAGCGGGTAGAGCACAATCGTGGCTTGTAGTGGGTGTAAAAGATAGCCGATCAGATCGTTGCTGTCGCGACCAAAACGATAGGTGCGCGCCACATCTTTGGGGCCATGGCGATAGCGATGATGATTGCGGATATGCGCCGGATAAAACACAAAAGTGGGGTGGCCTTGCAGGAGCGTGATCCAGAAATCGCTGATTCGGTTGAGTGATTTACTGCGCCACATCCGCAGATGCGTGTGGTTGTGGTGAATAACGCCAATGCCGAGGGTAAGAAACAATCCGATGGCAAAGAGGATTTGATTGATCAGCGAGGATAGCCCCGTGTGCCACAGCCAAATCACCAGCAGCGGTTGCAGGATTAAATAGCTCAGGCTTTGCCAGTCGCGTTGATTACGCAGCATGGCGCTTAATCTGCTTGTCGGCGGCATCCGGCGGCAGGGCGGTGTTTAATAAGCGGTCCATAAACGGAAACATAAAGCCGTAATTGCCGTGAAAACAAGCATGGTGCAAATGATGGCGGCGCGCACCATTGAGCCACCAGCGATCATGATGGGCATCAGGTAAAAAATCGTAATTGGAATGGCCGATATTATTGAAAATAATGCTAAAAATGGGAACGGCGGTGAGTGAATAGATAGAAAAATCGTGCACCAGCATCGGCAGCATAATCACATTACCCAGCATGATGGCTTCGATGGGGTGCAAGCTATAGGTCGACCAAGGTGTGGTCACAATCGAGCGATGGTGAGGCAAATGAAAACGCTTTAGCCAACGGGTATGCAGCAGGCGGTGGTTGATATAAAAATGGATTTCATTCCAAATAACTAAGGCACCGATCTCGATGCTTAGCTGTGTAGCCGATGCCTGCAAGGCTAGGTGTGCCCAGCCCAGCTGCAATAAGCCCCAAGGAAAAACCATACCCGTGCCAAATAAAAAAATGGTGAGTAGCGAAAGACTGAGTTCGCGGCGCTGCTGCTCTGGCCCCTGCCGCCGTGGATCAAGTACATGTCCATGAGCGATTTTGGGCAGCAGTTGATGGCTTAAAAACCAAGTGAGCGCACCAAAGCCAAAATACAGCGCGGCAAAAAACAATACGCCAACGCCCATGATTTCATACCACTGAGTAGTCAGAATAAATTCGCGCACGATGCCGTAATGGGAAGGGTGATAAGGAATTGTATGTCATTTGGCTGGCTATTCACACAGGGATGGCTTATTTGCTGTGCATGGCTGTCATTTTGTAATCATCATCAAGTCATATAGTTGCGAGTTGACTGACTTGTCACAGAGAGAGACCTGTTGATGTCTAGGCTCTCCCAGCCTCAGAGCGTGTTATTTATCGGGGGGCTAAATAGTCGTAAACCACGCTGCCCATTCCTAGGGTGAGATCCGCCAGAATATGCGTGCCACTGATGACTTCAAGTACGGGTAATTGTGCGACGGGGGCTAAGGCGTGCTGCGCTAGCTCTAAGGCGGCAGGGCCTGTCCATGCGCCTTTTATGCTTACATCTTCTAAAAAGTAGCGGACTAATTCGCAGATGCGTGGGCTGCCATCAACATGCGGAATAATTTTGAGCAAATAGTTTGCTGCCAGTAGGCTTTCTCGCACTTTGGCATTGTCTAGTGCTTGATATTTGTAGCCCATGGTGGCGGTAACGACGCGCACAGGGCCATAGTCTAGGGTGCCCAAATAGGTGTTTTTTTCAACGGTCAGAGAAGGTGAGGCGAGCTTTTTGGGAAAGCCCCATAATTCACGCCCACCCGCGATGGGGGCTTCGGCATTTAAGTACATCGAATGCACATAGCTGCCCGGTTTGCCCTCAAATCGAACGGGAATCACCTGGCCCGATTCGGTGTAATCGCCAAAGCCAGTGCTGTCAGGCATACGGATAAATTCATATTTGACGATAGGCTCATCAAAGCTGAGCGGCTCAGGCAATATCGCGCGCAGCAAGTTAGGGTCGGTACGGTAGGTGACGATGAGATATTCGCGATTTACAAATCGGTAAGGCCCCGGTGGAAATGCAGGACTGGTGAGTGGCATGGCAAACGCCTTGCGTCGAACATCGTCAATATTCATATCGGGGCCGCAAGGGTTTTGGGGATGATTTAGCCTAGCTTATTTTGGCGGTAATTTACACCAAACCTGTGGCTTCTTTTACATCAAGGTCGTTACTTCTTTTTTTTGCTAGTAATCTTTTTGGTGGGGTTAAATTGCTTTCAATGCGCAGATAAAAAATAGCCCACCATAGGGTGGGCTATTGGCTATTTAGTGTTGATGCTTAGAGTGCTGGAGTAAGCGCTAAGGCTTCTGCATCACTTATTTTCCATTCCGCTTTTAAGCGCCATTGACGTTGAGTATCAGCCAACTCG
Organism: Pseudomonadota bacterium; assembly: GCA_026399755.1. Lineage (GTDB taxonomy): Bacteria > Pseudomonadota > Gammaproteobacteria > Burkholderiales > Chitinibacteraceae > Iodobacter. Next base: position 95,197 of record JAPLQI010000137.1, on the reverse strand, counting down.
ACTTGCCAGCGGGGCTGGGTGAGTGCGTTTTCTAGCTTGCCCACATAAAACTGTGGTGCTTGTTGGCTTAGGATAATCGTTTGATCTTGGCCTGCACGAGTGGGGTGCATGAGTTTAAGGACCAAATCATCTTTGATGACTTTATTAAGCTGGATGCGTATCGATTTGCCATCCGCGCCTAGCATCAGTTGGCCGCTCAGGCCAAGTGCAGCTGCTTTTGTATCGCGGTGGATCTGGCTATTTATTTCTTGGCCTTCCTTGTAATAGTCATCGCTAACCAAGCCATCATCCGTTTTAATGGCTTGATATAGCATATTAAAGCCGCCTATCACGGCAGCAGCAGGAAAAAGGATTAGCAGCCATACATGGCGATGCTTATACCAAGGTTCATTTTCCATCGGATCTTTTTGCATATTTATCGTCCTAAAAAGCTGGATTTTTCGCGTACCGTCAGTGCAGGATTATCTGTTGCGGTAATGATGAAGTGCATTTCATGCCCGCCGGGGCCTGCTTGGCTTGGAGCAACTTGCACGCGCACACCAATATCTTGGCTGCCGGTGGCGGGTACAAAAATCTGACCATTACCTTCAACAATAGTTCTTGAGTTAGGCAGGCCATCGGTGGTGATGATATAGCTGTGGGCCTTTTCATCGGCATTTTGAATCTGTAAGCGATAGCTGTTTTCTAGCCAGCCGTCGTCAGCTTCTCTGACCATCGCCACTCGATCACGCGAAATGTTCACCTTGATTGGTTTACGCATCACTAGGGAGCCAATGGTAATGCCCAAAATCACGACCAGCACCAGCACATACATCATCACGCGTGGGCGAGTGATTTTTTTGATGATATCGCGCTCTGGATATTTGTGTTCCAGCGCATTTTCGGTGGTGTAGCGGATTAGCCCGCGTGGATATTGCATCTTATCCATGATTTCATCACAGGCATCAATACAGGCGGCGCAACCAATACACTCGTATTGCAAGCCATCGCGGATATCGATCCCCACTGGACAAACCTGTACGCACACCGTGCAATCGATGCAATCACCTAAGCCTGCTGCTTTGTAATCCGTGCCTTTTTTACGGCTGCCACGTGCATCACCACGCTCGGCGTCGTAAGAAATAATTAAGGTGTCGGCATCAAACATGGTGCTTTGAAAACGTGCGTAAGGGCACATATATTTACAGACTTGCTCACGCATCCAGCCTGCATTGCCGTAGGTGGCAAAGGCATAGAAAAACACCCAGAACGTTTCCCAAGGGCCAAGGCCAAATTGAGTGATTTCGCTCCAGAGTGAACGAATCGGTGTGAAATAGCCGACAAAAGTAAAGCCTGTCCAAAGCGAAAGTGCAATCCAAGCGCTATGTTTGATGGCTTTTAGGCGAATTTTACGAGCGGTTGTGGGGGCGTTGTCGAGCTTGATACGCGCCATGCGATCGCCCTCTACCCATTTTTCTATCCACAGAAAAATTTCGGTGTAGACCGTTTGCGGACAGGCATAACCACACCAAAGCCGCCCGCCAGCGGTGGTCCAAGCAAACAGGCCAATGGCGCTGGCTAAAAGCAGGGCGGTGAGATAGATGAAGTCTTGCGGCAAGAATACAAAGCCGTAAATATAAAAGGTGTGTTCGGTAATATTGAAGAGCAGCGCTTGGCGGCCATTCATTTGTAGCCAAGGCATGCCGTAGAAGAAGAGCTGAGTGATAACCACAAAGAAGATGCGCCAGCGATTAAATAAACCATTAATCCAGCGCGGGTAGATTTTTTTATGCTTGCTGTAAAGGTGGATCTCTTCGTATTCGCCATCGTCTTGAATTACGGTGATGGGAATATCACGTAATTTTTTACTCATTTTCATTGCTCCAAGCAAAATGGTTTGCGGTAGCGTAGCGCCGTGCAAACCATTTTGATCAAGGAAAAACGGGCGGGTAAGTCCCGCCCGTTTCTAATAATGTAGGGTGTGCTGATTGTGTGCCCACGCGTAAGGGATTGCTGATTCGCGCGGACACATAAAAGCATGCCAGCCCTACGTTTTTTTACTTGGCTTTTTCCTTGTTGGAAAGACCGTAGACATAGCCAGCCAATAAATGCACTTTGGCATCGCCTAAGAATTCTTTCCAAGCAGGCATTACATTGCTGCGGCCATTGGTAATGGTTTCAATGATTGTGGCTTCTGATCCACCATAAAGCCAAATATTATCGGTCAGGTTAGGAGCGCCCAAATCTTGATTGCCCTTACCTTCCGCGCCATGACATGCAACACAAGTTTGCTTGAATGTTTCTGCACCACGGCTAGCACGCAGTTCATTGCGTGGTTTGCCAGATAATTGCAGCACATAGTTAGCAACGTCTTTTACTTTTTCTTCACCAAAAACGGCCCCCCAAGCAGGCATCTGACCATGACGACCATTAGCAATGCTTTCCAAGATTTTCTCTGGGCTACCGCCATGTAACCAATCGCCATCGGTGAGGTTAGGGAAACCTTTTGCACCACGTGCATCCGCGCCATGGCACTGAATACAGTAAGTCAGGAACAGGCGCTTACCCATGTCCTTGGCTTCTTGATTCTGTGCAATAGCCGCAATCGGCATGGCGGAATACTTGTCATACAGGCCCTGATACTTGGAATTGGCTTGCGCCATTTCGATATTATACTGCGAGGTGGATGTCCATTTTTTGCCGTTAATGCCCGATCCTCCCCATATGCCTGGGTAGATGATCAGGTAGATGACGCCAAATACAATGGTCATATAGAACATCATGACCCACCAGCCTGGGAGTGGGTTGTTGAATTCTTCTAAATCCCCATCCCATTTGTGGCCGGTTACATCGGCATTTTCACCTTTTTTAAGCTTAACAACGCCTTGGCTCATTAAGAGCAAAGTCATTGCCACAATACCGCCAATCACAATGATTGCGATCCAATAATTCCAAAAGATACTTTGAAAGTCTGTCATTTTTTATATCCTCTAGAAATCAGGAGGTCTTGTTTGATGAGGGCAGATCATCATCAAGGAGCGGCTGATTGGCCGCTTCATCAAAGGATGCTTTGCTGTTTTTGCTATAGGCCCAAATGATGATGCCAACAAAGCAGATAAAACTGGCTACGGTAGAGAGCACGCGTAGATCGTTTAATATTTCCATGATGAATTACCTCTTGTTCTTGAGCGCAAGACCCAAGCCTTGTAGGTAGAAAATCACCGCTTCCATTTCCGTTTTGCCCTCAGTTGCTGCGACCGAGCCTTTGATGTCTGCATCGGTGTAAGGGTCGCCCAGCTTACGCAATGCCGTCATTTTAGCGGGCATAATGGCAGAATCGACCTTGTTTGCTGCAAGCCAAGGGAAGGCGGGCATATTCGATTCAGGCACGACATCGCGTGGATTCATTAAGTGAGTACGATGCCATTCATCAGAGTAACGAGCGCCAACACGAGCCAAATCAGGCCCTGTACGCTTAGAGCCCCATTGAAATGGACGATCGTAAACAGATTCGCCGGCTACCGAGTAATGGCCATAGCGCTCTGTTTCTGCACGGAAAGGGCGAATCATTTGTGAGTGGCAGTTGTAACAGCCTTCACGAACAAAAATATCGCGCCCAGCTAATGCCAGTGCAGTGTAAGGCTTTACCCCATCAATGGGTTTGGTGGTGGAATGACTAAACATCAGCGGTAAAATTTCTACCAACATCGCAACGCTCAAGGTCAGTAGCGTCAGAACGATTAAGTAGGCGACGTTTTGTTCAACCTTAGCTTGCAGCTGGTTCATAAAGTTTTTCATGATTTTTTTCTCCGATCTATCAGGCGTGTTGGGCGATGGCCGGAATTTTGGCATCGACGGCTTGGCCAGAAGCAGCGGTACGTATCACGTTGTAAAGCATCAAAATCATGCCAGACAAGAAGCACAGGCCACCCAAGAAGCGGATAAAGTAGTACGGGTATGATGCTTTAACTGAATCAATAAACGCGTAAGTTAAAGTGCCATCCGTGTTTACAGCACGCCACATCAAACCTTGCGTTACACCGGCAATCCACATGGATGAGATGTAAAGCACCACACCAATCGTTGCAATCCAGAAGTGGGTATCGATCAGTTTTACCGAATACATTTCTTCTTTATTGAATAAACGTGGGATCAGGTAGTAAATCGAGCCGATGGTAATCATCGCTACCCAGCCTAATGCACCGGAGTGAACGTGACCAATGGTCCAATCGGTGTAATGTGACAGTGCATTGACAGTTTTGATGGCCATCATTGGGCCTTCAAAAGTGGACATGCCGTAGAAAGACAGCGCAGTAACAAGGAATTTCAAGATAGGATCGGTACGCAGCTTATGCCATGCACCTGACAAGGTCATAATCCCGTTGATCATCCCACCCCAGCTTGGCGCAAGCAGAATCAAAGAGAACACCATGCCTAATGATTGAGTCCAGTCAGGCAGAGCGGTGTAATGCAGATGGTGAGGGCCGGCCCACATATAGGTGAACGACAGCGCCCAGAAGTGAACAACTGACAGGCGATAGGAGTAAACCGGACGACCCGCTTGCTTGGGTACAAAGTAATACATCATGCCCAAGAAACCGGCTGTCAGGAAGAAACCCACGGCATTATGGCCGTACCACCATTGCACCATGGCATCGACTGCGCCAGAGTAAACCGAGTAGGACTTGGTGGCGGAGACAGGGATCGCTAAGCCGTTAACGATGTGTAGCAGGGCAACAGCAAGAATAAACGCGCCATAAAACCAGTTGGCGACGTAAATATGCTTCACTTTGCGCTTAGCAATCGTGCCGAAAAACACAATCGCGTAAGCCACCCAAATCACGGCGATCAGCCAAGTGATAGGCCATTCTAGCTCGGCGTATTCTTTACCGCGGGTTAAACCCATAGGCAAAGTAATCGCGGCGAGAACGATCACCAACTGCCAGCCCCAAAAATGGAAGGCGGCGAGCTTGTCGGAGATCAAACGCACATTACAGGTGCGCTGAACCACGTAATAAGACGTTGCGAATAAGCCACTGCCGCCAAACGCAAAAATAACCGCGTTCGTATGCAATGGGCGCAAGCGGCCAAAATGAAAATAAGGGCCAAAGTTAAGTTCTGGCCAGTACATCTGGGCGGCAATGATCACGCCAACCAGCATCCCGACAATCCCCCAAATGACCGTCATGATGGCAAATTGCCGCACCACTTTGTAGTTGTATGTAGCTTGGTGTTCCATGCGAGCTCCGTTTGATCTCCAACAGCTTGGACTTTAAAAATACGACTTGAAAAATGAACAAGGTGTCAGCATATAATCGTGTGTAAGGAAAACACGGTTTTGCTGTTGCTTGTGAATGTTACTTTTGTAATTATGCCAACGGAACTTTACCTGCCCTTGTCAGCAGTCTTATTGACGAACATCAATGCCTTTCATCAGATCGCGGCATTTTACACCCCGTCAGACTTTAATTCTTTGTTTTTTCTTTCGTCAGGGGAACTTTCTTTCGTCTGCATGCTGTCATCATCTTGCAGGATCTGCCAGCCAGGCCCTTCCATGTCATCAAATTGCCCTCCTTTAACTGACCACCAAAAAAGAATCCCAATAAAAAAAACCAGCAGTACAGAAAGAGGAATGAGTAAGTAAAGGCTTTCCATTAGGCTGCTCCTTTCTTTTTGCTTAAGCGTAGCGCGTTAAATACCACAAAAAGAGAGCTACTCGCCATGCCCAAGCTTGCAATCCATGGGGTGATATGGCCACTTACTGCTAAAGGAAGTGCTGCTAAATTGTAAGCCACAGCCCAAACCAAATTTTGTTGAATGATATTGCGGGTTTTTTTTGCTAAGGCCAGTGCTTGAGGAAGCCGGGCGAGTTGATTGTTAAGCAAAACCATATCGCCTGCTGCATGAGCCACATCAACGCCTGCTCCCATGGCCACCGATACATCGGCTTTCGCTAAGACAGGGGCGTCGTTTACGCCATCTCCTATCATCAGTACACGGCGACCCTGTTGTTGAAGTGCGCTGATGTAAGCCAGTTTGTCGCTAGGTGTTGCTCTACCGACAGCGTTTTTAATATGCATGTTTAAAGCCAAAGCCTGCACGGTAGCGTTACTATCGCCCGATACAAGGTGCAAGCGTAAGCCTGCATCATGCAGTGCTTGGATAGACGCGGCAGCATCGTGCCGTAATGTGTCAGCGACAACAAAGGTACCCAGCCAAGTTGTCGTTGAAGCAAGTGCGATTAAACTTCCTTCTGCATGACGGATTGAATCGGGCATCAGCATGGCGCATTGGCTGTTTACAAACTCTGGATGGCCGATGTAATACAACACCCCATCCACGATGCCGCTTAAGCCACCACTGGGGTAAGTTTGCATTTCTTGCGCTAAGGGTGCGCCTGACATAACAAAGGCACGGGCGAGGGGGTGGGCAGAAGTGGCTTCGAGTGATGCAGCAATGGCGCGTGCGTTTTCTTCTGAGCTATGGCTGGCGATATAGTGCTGAATACGCGGCTCGCCATGGGTGAGCGTGCCGGTTTTATCGAGTATCACATCGGTAATTTGCGCCAGCGTTTCTAAAGCGGGGCTACGCGCCACCATTAGGCCAAGCTGGGCTAAATGCCCAGTGGCCGCGGTTAGGGCGACAGGCGTGGCGAGTGCCAATGCGCAGGGGCAAGAAATTACCAGTACGGCCACCATAATCGGCAGGGCGTGGATAGGATCATGTAGATGCCAATACAGCCAAGCAAGCGCCGCCGTAATCAATAAAATACTAACGAACCAGCCAGAAACTTGTTCGGCCAGTAAGGCAAGGCGTGGCTTTTGTGCCAAGGCTTGATCGAGCAAACGCACAATGGCGGCAAGGCGAGTGTTTTCGCCAATTTGGCTGACTTCAATATGCAAGGGTGAGGCTAAATTCAACGTGCCGCCCGTCACTTGCATCCCTGCAGTCTTAGGGATCGCAAGACTTTCCCCTGTGAGCAGGGCTTCGCTAACCTCGCCACTGCCTTGGCGAACAATGCCATCGACCGGAATAGTTTCGCCTGATTTGACTAAAATCTGCTCGCCAATTTGCAAGCTATTAACGGTGACTTCCTCTGTGCCTTGCGCGTTTATTTTGTGTGCAAAAGCGGGGATGAGTTTGACCAGTTGCTCGGTGGCTGCGCCTGCCTTACGCCTTGCGCTCATTTCTAGGTAGCGGCCGGTAAGTAGTAAGAAGACAAACATCGAAACAGAATCAAAATAAATCTCGCCATGGCCAGTAATGAGCGAATAGCTGCTGGCAATAAACGTGGCGAGCACTCCAATTGCAATGGGCAAATCCATGCCAGTGCGGCGGCGTTTTAAATCGCGCCAGCTGGAAATATAGAAGGGCGTTGCAGAATACAGCACGACAGGCAGGGTAAGGATAAGGCTTGCCCAGTTCATCAGCTGCAGCCAATCCGGTGCAATCTCACCCGCTTTAGACATATAAATCGGCACAGAAAACATCATGACTTGCATCATGGAAAGGCCGGCTACCCATAGCCGAAAGAGCGCACTTTTACGCTGTTTTTGCCAGCCTTCTTCTTGGCGGGCTTGATCATAAGGCTGAGCGCGATAGCCGATAGCGGCAATGGCTTGCAAAATGGTGGAAAGCTGGATTTGTCTTTCATCCCAACGTACGCGGGCACGAAGGGTGCTGTAGTTAATGCTGGCAGAAATTACGCCAGGTAATTGCCGAATATGACGCTCATTGAGCCAGATACAGGCGGCGCAGCTGATGCCTTCCATAATGAGTGATGCTTCACGAATATCTGCATCCACGTTAAGTACAAAGCTGGCTTGTAAGCTAACGTCGTTGTAGAGAGCGAGCTGAGCAAGTAGCTCGTCAGGGAGCGGCTTGGCACGATCGGCGGGTTTGTCGCGCTGGCTGTAGTAGCTATCTAGCCCGCTTTGAATGATCGTATTGGCAACCGCTTGGCAGCCCGCACAGCAAGTGGGTTGCTCTGCATTGCGATAGGTAATCGGGAAGGATTCATTGGGGCTAAGCGTTTCGCCACAGTGGAAGCAGTCAGTGCGTAGAGTGGTCATAAATTTAATGTCATATAAGCGAAATACTTAAGCCGAATGTGATGTAAAGGGGGGGGTGAGTAAATTTGCTTAATTAGTTGCTTTTTGTGGTGAAGGTCTTATCTGCGAAATAGCAGCTAAAGAATTAGCTTATGGACAAAAGCTGGGGGGATGATTGTCCAATATTATATTGAAAGCAGCAGTTACGGCCTGCTGATTTTGCGGCATAAAGTGCTGTATCGGCACGTTGGTAGGTTTGTTCAAAATGATCATTTGATAAGCAAATGCTTAGCCCAATGCTGACCGTCACTGGGCCGCCGAGTAAATTTTGCGTTTGTAATTCTATTTGCTGTCGAAGTCTTGTAATAAGGCCTGGAATCTCTTCACTATTTGAAATATACAAGATCGCGATCTCGTCACCACCAAGACGACCCGCTATATCACTGGCGCGTAAAGTGCTTTTAACCGCCTGACCTACTGTCGTAATGACTGCATCGCCAGCCGGATGTCCATGCATATCATTGACGTGTTTGAAAAAATCAATGTCGAATAGCAGCAAATTTAATGGCTGCTTTATGCGTTCACTCTGTGCCTGTAGTTGGGGGAGGCTGGCCGTAAAAAAGTAACGGCTCCTTAGCCCACTGAGGTGGTCAAAATTGGCTCGCTGTTCTAATTCTTTTTGTGCGGTTCGTAAAGAATTTTCGAGTCGTGTTTGAACTAAAATAAGGTCGACACAACCACGCATTGTGGTAAACAAGGCAGTAAACAAGAGGGTGACACCAAAAATGGGATCATTGAGAAACACACCTGGTTGATTAAGTAGGGGGGCGTGGTGTGCAGCTCTAAATAAATAAGTGATCGCCAAAAGAGCCAGAGCAATGGCCGGCAATTTCAATATTTTGTAGTCGCTATATTGACTGGAGTATCCCCATACTTGCCAAGTAAGCCAACTGAGTTGAACCATTACGATCAATGAATAAGTGAGGGTACGTGCATTTATATTATTGGGGTGAGTGATTGTCGCAATAAGAAAAAAAATCGCACCACCCACGATCGCGAGAGTTGGTGCGACCCATTGCGTTTTTTGTTGTGAGGCAAAAAACTGTTGTAGCCCGCGCTCATACAAAGCAGGGTGCAAAAAAAGTAGGGTGTTACCTAATAAAGTCAGGCTTAGCCGAGTACCATAAAAATCACTAGGGAGGGCTTCTCGGATGATGATAAAAACAAAGCCAAGTGCAAAAACTGCTTCGGCAATGATGAGTAAGGGAAAACCAGGGGCTGTTAGTCGGTTGCGCCAGACGTGCCAAAGTATACTGCTGATTGCAATATGCGAAATTGCAACAAATAGAAAGAGTGTAAGTATTTGTTGAGGAGAAAATAAATTTGGCATGGTCGATGTTGGTTGAGAGGGCGCTAAGGGCACTACCACAATAGAATAAAAAGTGATTTTGATCTCAGTTCTTGGGCAGCCCCCTTGCTTTGAAGGTGTCTTGCATTGGTGGTAAGGATGTGGCGCGAGATAACTTCCCGATATGGCCAATCGTCATCCCCGAGTGTTTTTATCGGGGATCCAGCAGCGCTGCTGGATCCCCGCCAAAGGCATGCGGGAATGACGGTTTTTCGGAGATGGGACGTTAATAATGACCAAATCCTAAGGGGCTTACACCAAGCCCTTAGGTAGCGAGAAGATGACGTTTTCTTCGATGCCGTCCATTTGGCGGATATTGCCTGCGCCAAATTGCTCTACCTGTGCAATCACCTGTCGTACCAAAATATCCGGTGCTGAAGCACCCGCAGTCACCCCTACATTTTGCTTGCCTACAAACCACTCCGCTTTCAGCTCGCTAGCGTTATCAACCATATAGGAATCTATACCTAAATTGGCAGCGACTTCGCGTAGACGGTTGGAGTTGGAGCTGTTTGGCGAGCCAACCACCACCACTACATCAACTTCTTTGGCTAAATGCTTGACGGCATCCTGACGATTCTGTGTGGCGTAGCAAATGTCGTCTTTCTTGGGGCCTACGATGGCTGGGAAGCGCACTCGTAAGGTGTCAATTACAACTTGTGCATCATCAACCGACAAAGTGGTTTGGGTGACGTAAGCCAACTTTTCGCTAGCCACTTGTAATGTGGCTACATCGCTGACTTCTTCTACCAGATACATGCCGCCCTGAGCTTGCCCCATCGTGCCTTCTACTTCAGGATGGCCTTTATGGCCGATCATGATGATTTCAAAGCCTTGCTCACGCAGGCGTTTGACTTCGAGATGGACCTTGGTCACGAGTGGGCAGGTGGCGTCAAAAATAGTCAGGCCACGCTTAGCCGCTTCGGCTCGTACGGCTTGTGAAACGCCATGTGCTGAGAAAATCAGCGTATTGCCCGCAGGCACATCGGCTAGGTCTTCAACAAAAATAGCGCCTTTTTGCTTGAGGTCTTCGATCACAAATTTATTGTGAACAACTTCGTGGCGCACATAAATCGGCGCCCCGAATTTCTCTAAGGCTTTTTCAACGATGGCAATGGCACGGTCTACACCCGCACAAAAACCTCGCGGCTGGGCCAAGATAATTTGCATCGTCATACGGTTTTCTCCGAAGGATTTTCACGGCGGAATGAATCAATCACCATCAATACGGCTCCAACACAAATGGCTGAATCTGCAATATTAAAGGCAGGGTAGTACCAGCGCTGTTGGTAGTGGATCTGAATAAAGTCGATCACATGGCCCAGCAGCATTCTATCAATGGCATTGCCCAGTGCGCCGCCTAAAATCAGCGCTAATGCCAGTGCGTAGCGGGTTTCGGCGTGGTGTTTCTTGAGTAAAAACACAATAAAGGCTGAAACCCCGAGAGCAAGGGCGGTAAAGAAATAACGCTGCCAACCACCGGCGTCCGCCAGAAAGCTAAACGCCGCACCGGGGTTGTAAGCGAGCGTTAGGTTGAAATAGCCTGCAATGATGGCGCGCTGCTCGCCAAACTGAAACAGCGCCTCAATCGTATGCTTGCTGGCTTGATCAAGAATCAAAACCAGCAGCGCCAAGCCTAGCCAACGGCCCAGACCGTTTTTAAGCATGAGAGCGAACCTCGCCTTGCTTGAACAAATTATCATTACAACGGCTGCATAGCGTGCTGTGCTCGGCGTGTGTGCCTACGCTGGCGGTGTAATGCCAGCAGCGATCACATTTAGCCGCTGTCGACGCGCTTACACTGATCTTGGTTGCATCGCCCTTCACTAGGTGGGCTTGCGAAGTAATCAGCACAAATTTCAGCTCGTCACCTAAATTAGCCAGAGCCTCATAAGTATCACCTGCAGCGGTGATTTCAACTTCAGCCTGTAAGCTAGAGCCGAGCTTGCCATCTGCACGTTGCAACTCGATTTCTTTTTGTGCGGCAGCGCGAACTTCGCGAATCTGCATAAAGCGCGCGTTCAGTTGCTCTGCATCGCTGACCGCAGGCACGGTGTGCCAAGCCGACAGGAACACGTTTTCTTCGTTTTTTAGTGCGGCCCAAGCTTCATGCGCGGTGAAAGACAAAATCGGCGCAAGCAAGCGAACCAAGGCTTGGCTGATATGCCAAAGCGCTGTTTGTGCAGAGCGACGGCCATGGCTGTCTGCACCCATGGTGTAGAGGCGGTCTTTAATAATATCGAGGTAGAAAGAGCCCAAGCCTTCCGAGCAATAAGCGTGGATTTCTTGCACCGCAAGGTGAAACTCGTATTTATCGTATAGGCCGGTAATTTTTTGCTGGAATGCCGCCAGCTCTACCAAGGCGTAACGATCAAGTTGCAACAGCTCTTCTGCGGGCAGCAGGTTTTCTACGCCAAAGTCAGAAATATTCGCCAGCAAGAAGCGTAAGGTATTACGGATGCGGCGATAGGAATCGGCAGTACGTTTCAGAATTTCGTCAGAAATGGTCAGCTCGCCAGAATAATCCGTGGAAGCGGTCCAAAGGCGCAACATATCCGCGCCCAGCTGGTTAATCACGGTTTGCGGTGCGATCACATTGCCCTTGGATTTGGACATCTTCAAGCCCTTGCCATCCACCACAAAACCGTGGGTCAGCAATTGCTTGTAAGGCGCACGACCTTCCGTGGCGCAGCCTGTCAGCAAGGATGATTGGAACCAGCCACGATGCTGGTCAGAGCCTTCTAAGTACAAATCAGCAGGCCATGTGAGCTCTTCCCGCTGACGCAATACCGCGTAGTGGGTCGAGCCAGAATCAAACCATACATCCAGCGTGTCTTTGAGCTTGTCATAATTTTCAGCGTCGTTGCCTAGTAATTCGGCCGCGTCGAGCTTAAACCACGCTTCAATCCCTTCAGCTTCGATGCGTTTAGCTACGATCTCAAGCAACTCACCTGAATTAGGGTGTAATTCGCCGCTTTCTTTATGAACAAAGAAAGTCATCGGCACGCCCCAGTTGCGCTGACGTGAAACACACCAGTCTGGGCGGTTTTTAATCATCGCTTCTAGGCGAGCACGGCCCCAAGCTGGGAAGAATTCTGTCGAATCAACCGCGGTATTGGCTTGTGATCTAAGTGTTTTGCCCTCGACGCCGGCGGTTTCCATGCCGATAAACCATTGGCTGGTGGCGCGGAAAATAATCGGGGTTTTATGACGCCAGCAGTGTGGGTAGCTGTGCTCTAACTTTTTGCTGGCAAACAGCGCGCCACGCTCTTCCAAGAGCGCAAGAACCATTGGATTGGCTTCCCAAACTGTTTTATTAGCAAAAAACTCGATGTTGCTATAGAAACGACCGTCATTGCCAACAGGATTGTCAGTCGGGATCTTGTATTTGCCGCCGACCACATAGTCTTCTAAGCCGTGGGCTGGTGCGGTATGCACGAGGCCTGTACCTGCTTCGGTGGTGACGTGATCACCACAAATAATCGGCACTATGCGCTCTAAGAAAGGGTGTTGCAGTTGTAGGAACTCCAGCGCAGCGCCCTTGGCTTGAGCGATGACTTCGGTGATTTCAATGTCGTAGCGCTTGATGGTGGCCTCGGCCAAATCACGAGCCAAAATCAACAGACCTTTAGGTGTGGCGATTAAGTCGTAGATAAAATCAGGGTGCACCGATACCGCTTGGTTGGCAGGCATAGTCCACGGGGTGGTGGTCCAGATCAGCGCAAAAGCGGGTACGTCACCTACGGTCACGCCGCCAAATGCTTTAGATAGGGCTGCGCTATCGACAACACGAAAACCCACGTCGATGGCTGGGGAGATTTTGTCTTCGTATTCCACTTCGGCTTCAGCCAAGGCAGAGGCACAGTCTACACACCAGTGAACCGGCTTTTGGCCGCGGATCAAATAACCATTGGCATGCACTTTGCCCAAGGTGCGAACAATATCGGCCTCGGTTTTGAAATCCATGGTGCGGTAAGGATTATTCCAGTCACCCAAAACACCCAAACGGATGAAGTCAGCTTTTTGGCGCTCGATCTGGATGGCGGCGTAATCGCGGCATAGCTCGCGGGTAAATGCCGCAGGCAAGCGGGTTTCCTTAGGGTCTAGGCCGTTGGCTTTACGATATTCTTGCACGCGTGCAAAAATGCCTGGATTGGCAGCCAGTGCTTGCTTATCAAATTTAACGATTTTTTCGATCTGATGCTCAATAGGTAGGCCGTGGCAATCCCAACCAGGTACATAAGGCGCGTCAAAGCCATCCAGCGTTTTGGCTTTGATAATGATGTCTTTCAGAATTTTATTAACCGCATGGCCGATATGAATATCACCATTGGCATACGGCGGGCCGTCGTGCAGCATAAATTTAGGACGGTTTTGCTCTTTTGCTTTGCTGCGAATGGCTTGGTAGAGCGCATTGTCTTGCCAGTCTTTTAAAAAAGCCGGTTCACGTTTTGCTAAATCGCCACGCATAGGAAATGGCGTGTCGAGTAAGTTGACTGGGTACTTATTAGTTGGTTTCTCAGACATGGTGATCTCTCAATGTGAGGTGGTTGCAAAGCGACTGCGAGTCCCGATTACTGCTAGCTATGCACTAGCTACGCGTCGAAAAAACGGCTCAAAACCTCATTTACGACGTGTAAACTGCGGTTTTTCGCCATTTTTTGCCTTGTCCTCGGACCTCTCGCTACGCTTTGTAACTACCTCTGGTTTTTATCTATTGCGCCCCGTCGTGTTGACGTGTTGCATGCTTTATCTATTTAGTATTTACCGCAAACCACTCTTTGGCTGCGATGCAATCTTTTTCGATTTGCGCGACTAAAGTCGGCAAATCAATGTATTTTTCTTCGTCGCGCAACTTATGCAGGAAGTCTACACGTAGATGTTGACGGTATATCTGCCGATTAAAATCAAATAAATGCGCTTCTAATTTGGGGTAGAGATCGCCACCGTGGATGGTGGGGCGAAACCCTAGGCTGGCTACACCTTGATAAGGCTTTTCAAGCCCGTGCACTTCAACCACAAAAATACCAAATAAGGGCGGGCGATTATGTTTGATCTGAATGTTGGCAGTGGGAAAACCGAGCGTTCTACCGATTTTATCGCCATCCACTACCCGCCCAGAAATTGAGTAGGGCCGGTTTAGATAATGGGCGGCTAAGTTCATGTCGCCAGCAGCTAAGGCATTGCGCACGGCTGTAGAGGAAATTCGCAGGCCACCGTCAGCAACGGTGGCAAGGCTACAGGTGCTGAAATCGCTGCTGGCTTGCAGTAGGGCAAAATCCCCTGCGCGTTTTGCGCCAAAGCAAAAATCGTCCCCCACAATCACATGCCGTGCGTTTAAGCCTTTCGCAAGTATTTGGTCTCTAAAATCTAAGGCGCTTAAGGATGAAAATGGGCGATCGAAGCGTTGCACAATCACATAATCAATCTCTCTTGCTGCCAGCAGTTCCAGCTTCTCGCGCAGGCTGGTAAGACGGGCGGGTGCAGCGTCAGGTGTAAAGAATTCACGTGGGTGCGGCTCAAAGGTGAGCACACAGGTTTTGAGCCTGTGCAGTGATGCTGCCGATTTTAATTCGGACAACATCGCTTCATGGCCAGCGTGCAGGCCATCGAAATTACCGATGGTGATTGCAGTAGGAGGAAGGTGAGCGTCGGAAACGCTTCTGAAAACTTGCATGCTTAAGCGCTTGGGCGGACTTTACAAAGCCGTAAATTGTAGCGGCTAGCGAGCGTTTTGTCAGTTCGCTTGTGAATAAGGCTGATATTTGCGGTATGAAGTGCTACGAAATGCATCGCTGGGCTGTTTTTTGTGTTGGGAAAAGTGCGTTAGTGTGCATTTTTGGGGCCAGAATAGGCGCGAGTTGGATTGTTCTCGATAAATCTTATATTGTTAGCTTCAGCGAATACTTTTTTGAAAAGGTACTACGCGCTATGGATGAGAGACGTCATTGACCCACTCTAAATTTAGAGGTGCTACTTTGGATGCAAAGAAATACCATAAAATAATTGGCTTAGGATCTAATTGCGAGGTGACATGGAATATTCGATCTCATTTTAATGGTGTGCAAGCCTATCCCTTTGATTGGTGGATGACGCCATTTCATGCTTTATTACAGATTTTGGACGATCGCTTTAATGGTTTGTTTGAAGAGAAAAATATCCAAGTGCCAGCGGATAAAAAAACGGTGATAGATACAAAGTACAATTTAATGTACCACCATGATTTTATGAAAGATGAGCAAGGATTGATTGTTCCTGAGAAAATTTCAGCACAATTGCCAAAATTAAAAGATAAATATGCTTTTTTGGCAGATCGATTTATGAATGAGACTAAGGGGAAAAAAGTGCTTTTTGTCCGCAATCGTTGCGGTAATGATCCCCAGTATTTAAAGGGGGATTATGGCGATATACAGCCCGAGCAATGTATCGAAATCTATAAAAGATTATTGCCCTTACTTCCAGAAACACAATTTGATTTGCTCGTGACCAATAAGCCCGGTTTTGATGCGTTTCAATATGGAAATTCAAACATATTTAGCGATTCCATTACCGATTACCACGATTCAAATGACTATATGGTTTCTCCACGAGGCTGGAGTGAGATGTTTGAGCGTAATCGGATTGAATTACTGAAATAAATGGAATACACCCCATTTTAATGGGGTGTATTCATGGCTGAGTGTATTAATCACTCACATCCACATTGCCTGTCGATGTGGCGAGGCCTTGTACGATGAGTTTATTGCCTATGCGTACTCTTACCGACTGCCCTTCGGCGGCATTATTCATGGCGATGCCTTCGTTGGCGACCTCTAGGCCGTTATCTCGGTAAATTACGCGTACCTTTTGGTTTTGTTGGATCACCATCGCAGCTCTTAGCATTTCACTGCGTAAGGGCCTGCCGGATGCAACGGCGGTATTGAGAACACGGCCTACGGCTTGGACAGGGTCCAAAATAACGCTACCAGGTAGCGTACCCAGATCGCCTTGCTGTGCGCTTAAATCACCCGCGCCAACTTCTTGATTGCCTGACAAGGGTCGCGCTGCTACGTAATAGGTCACGAGTAAGGACACTTTTACCGGCAGATTAAAGCCCCAGTTTGCCCCATCCACGCACTGAATCCGCAGCATGGTATTGCCGAGTAGACGGTAGCCACTGGGTAGGCCTACATCGTATTGCTTGCAGGGCGCGAGCTGGATGCGGCTATCAATTTTACTGAGCTGATAGCTAGGCACACCGTTGCTGTTGGCGAGTGATTGATCCAGCCATAGTTGTGCCGCGCGTTGAATGGCGGCGGTATCTGTGGCATGGGCGGCGCTAGCAAATAGCGCGCATAGAATAAATAACAGAGGTCTCATGGAACTGATTATAGGCGTACTGCCGTACATCGCCTACAATCGTGGCGTCGCGGGATAAGTGGAAAACCATGTTAGATCTATTGTTTGGAATTACGACGCTGGTGGTTTTGTTGGCAGGCGCACTCGTGGTAGCACGTTTGCAGCAGCTGGCTCAGTCACAAAGAGATGTTTTAGATACGCTGACGCAAGATTTAGAGGCCAAGCATAGAGAAATGCTTTCTGATCTGCATCAGGGCTTAAGCCGGCAAACAGAAAGCACCCATGCAGCCTTAACACAGCAAGGCGCTCAGCTGTCAGATGCTGTTACTCGTTCGGGCGAACGTTTACGCGACACCATGACCGAGGCGTTTGAGCGGGTGCGTAGCGGCGTAGGGAGTGAGCTAAAAGAAACCCGTGAATCACTGACGCGTTTGCAAACAGCGCAAACCGAATCGCTATCGACCATGCGGCTCTCTTTAACCACCACCTTGTCTGAAACGCGTGAATTGGTGCTCAAGCAGCTGGGCGATATTTCCAGCCAGCTTTCGGGCAAGCAAGATGCTTTACGTGAAGAGATCTTGTTGAAGCTTTCACAAATGCTCGCCGAGCAATCGGTGCGTGAAATGGAGCAAATCCAAAACGCCTTGGCGCTAACCACCACCCAGCTGACGTCTACCGTTGGGGAGCTCACCAAAACGGCTGACGCCAAGCTGGGCGAGATTTCCGGCAAAGTCACCGAGCGCTTGGATGAAGGCTTCAAAAAGACCAATGAAACCTTCGCTAATGTGATGGCGCGATTGGCAACGATAGATGAAGCACAAAAGAAAATTGATGGCCTAACCACCAATGTGGTGAGTTTGCAAGAATTGCTAGGCGATAAGCGTAGCCGTGGTGCGTTTGGCGAGGTCCAGCTAGAGCATCTGATCCGTAATGTACTGCCCAATCAGGTGTATGAATTTCAATCGACTTTAAGTAACGGTACGCGCGCCGATTGCATCTTGCGCCTGCCCGAGCCTACAGGCACGGTGGCGGTGGATGCTAAGTTTCCGCTCGAAAACTATCATCGAATGTTTGATGGCACGATCGATAGGGCTGTGGCTTCTAAAGCATTCAGGGGTGATATTAAAAAGCATATCGACGATATTTCTAGCAAATATATTATCCCCAATGAAACGGCCGATGGCGCGGTGATGTTTATTCCTGCCGAAGCCGTATTTGCCGAAATCCACGCTTATCATCCCGAGCTAGTGCAGCATGCTATGGCTAAGCGTGTTTGGATCGTGTCACCGACCACCTTGATGGCCGTGCTGAATACGGCAAGGGCAGTGATTAAAGACGTAGAAACACGCAAGCAAGTGCATATCATTAAAGAGGCGCTGGGTAAGCTGGGGCAGGAATTTACTCGCTTTGACGACAGAATGAAGAAGCTTGCCACGCATATTCGCCAAGTGAACGACGATGTGCTGCAGGTGAGTATCACCAGCGATAAAATTTCGCGTCGCTTTGTTGAGATTGAGCAGGTGAAGTTGGAAGGAGAGCCTGAGCCCGCGTTGTTAGAATAAAGGCGGGTGGTGCCTGCGCTCGTGGGTCGATATTGAGCAAGGGGAAGAACGCTGCTGCTTGCGTCCCCCCCCCCTTAATGCTGGAGTCCTAAGGCAAGGGCTTGCACAGGTCGCGTAGGCGTTGATTATTGCTTTTTAGCCAAGCTACAACGTCCTCTCCTGGCATGGGTTTTGCGGTCAGATAGCCTTGTACAATATCGCAGCCTAATTCTTTCAAGACAGTGAGGTCATCCTCGTTTTCTACCCCTTCTGCAACACTTCTTAGATCTAGTTTTTTTGCGATTTCAATGGCGCTAGCCAAAATGGCGCGTAGATGAGGCTTGGCATGTGCACCATCGACAAAAGAGCGATCTAGTTTTAGCTCGGTGAAGGGGATGCGGGAGAGCTGCTGCATCGATGAAAACCCTGTTCCATAGTCGTCGATGGAGAGGCCAAATCCTTTTAGTCTTAGCCTTGCTAGCGTGCCGAGAGCATTGCCTACATCGCCCATTACGGCGGTTTCAGTGATTTCTAGCATGATAAAGCTGGGGTCAATCGAGTAGCTCGCTACTTTTTGTGCAATCTGCTCTGCAAAAGCAGAGTTTGATAAAGACAGCATGGATAAATTAATGGCGACAGTGATTTTTAAGCCGCGCTCATGCCAATGACGGCATTGCTGTAGTGCTAAATCGAGTACTTCCATCGTTAATTCATTAATTAAGCCATGCTCTTCAGCAATCGCAATAAATTGCGATGGCATGATTAACCCTTTTTCTGGGTGTTGCCAGCGGATAAGGCTTTCAACACCCTTGATTACGCCGGTTTTAATCGAGATTTTAGGCTGGAAATAGGCAATAAACTGGTGCTCAATTAATGCTCGGGTGATTTCAGATGAGGCCATCACGACTTCTGGCCTTTTTTGAAGCTGATCTATTGAGATGGGGTTAAATTTACCGAATGCTTTGTCTAGCTGGGTCAGCGTCAGTGGTTTTCTGATCGCACCCAGCACAGGAAGACCATAGGCTTGCAGCATGGTTTCTACTGAGGCAATGAGCGCGTCTTCTTTTGCACTCGAAACAATAATAGAAACGGGAATGGCCTTATGGGCCAGCTCTTGGATGAGTTCTATACCATCCATGCCGGGCATTTCTAAATCAATTAGCATCACGTCGGGCAAGGGCATGTTTTGCAGCATGAGTAGCGCTTCATTGCCGTCTGATGCTTCACCCATGACACGAAGTCCAAGCTCGGTACAGAGCGCTGCTGCGTGCATTCTTTGGATGAGGCTATCTTCAACAATAAAAACACTGAGATCGAATTGCATAGCGTTCACCGATTGGAAAGTTTGGAAATGACTTCAGGGATGAGCTCAAGGGTAATGATTTCATCTGCGGCTTCCAGCTTTATTGCTTCTTTGGGCATGCCAAAAACAATGCAACTGGCCTCGTCTTGTGCATAGGTTCGCGCTCCCGTGTCATGGAGCTCTTTTAATCCTCTGGCGCCATCGTCGCCCATGCCGGTTAAAATAAAGCCGACAGCATTTTTTCCTGCGGCATTTGCAACGGATCTAAATAAAACATCAACTGATGGGCGATGTCGACTGACCATGGGTCCATCAATCACATCCACATGGTATTGAGTGCCGTTGCGCTTCACCAGCATATGTTTTCCACCCGGCGCAATCAGCGCTAGTCCCGGCAAAATTCGATCGTTGCTTTTAGCTTCGCGCACTTCGATTTGTGAAAGGCTATTGAGCCTTGCCGCAAAAGTGGCGGTAAATTTTTCAGGCATATGCTGAACAATCACAATGCCAGGAGATGTTTTGGGTAGCGCTGGCAGTATGCTTTCGAGTGCTTGTGTGCCACCTGTTGATGTGCCGATGGCAATGATTTTGTGTGTGGTTTGGATAGTGCTTGGGCCCCCTGTGGCTTGTAATATGGCATCAGCTGATAGTTTTGGGGAGCTCATTCGCTCTTGCATGGTGCTGGCGGGGCTGGAGGAGTTACTGGAATGGCGTGCTGCGGGGAGCTGTGATGGGAGGGGGGACGTGCGGGGGCGCTGTAGCTTTGCCATCGAGGCTGCGCGAATGGCTTGCAATAAGTCGGCAGAACTATCTTGAATAAAGTCTCGGATTCCAAGTGACGGTTTGGTGATGATGGCTAGCGCGCCAGCAGAGAGCGCTTGCATGGTGATTTCTGCACCTTTTTCTGTGAGTGATGAGCAAATCACAACGGGCGTGGGGCGTTCGACCATGATTTGTTTTAAAAAAGTTAATCCATCCATTCTTGGCATTTCAATATCTAGAACAATCACATCCGGCCATTCTTTTTGCATTTTTTCACGGGCAAAAATAGGATCGGGGGCAGAGCCGATGACGACAATATCACTGGCCTTAGAGAGTGTGTCGAGCATGACTTGGCGAACAACTGCTGAGTCATCAACGATCATGACTTTAATGGCCATGGTTCAATCACTATTGATGGGCATAATCCTTGTTATAGGGGTTTAGTCTTGTTTTTGCTTTCGGTGTGCATTGTTTTTACAGAAGGAGCAGATGAGGAGCACTGCTTTGTCAGCCTTTGACTCACTAGCTACTTACTTGATCTTGATTCGTGCGGAATGTTACTTCTCTTTTTTATGCTGAACATAGGGGCGGTTTACCCAGATTTTTCCTGTGCTTAAATCGAGTTCTACTCGTCGAGCGTGATGGCCGCCGGTATCCTCAAACGACACATTGAGCGAGGCATTGGATAAAAGTTGTTTGGCGGTGTAGATATTCCGAGAGCCTATCGATAATTCGGTGGGCATTGCAGAGAAAATATCGCTGCCGCCGTAGAGTTGATAGCGATACTCAGAGGGGAGGGAGGCATGCTTCTGCATGAGTTGGCACAGCAGGGTAAAGGCATCACTACCATAGCGGCCATCGAGTGGGGAGGGACGGTGGGGTCTGGGTAGCAGAAAATGGCACATGCCGCCGAGCTGGCGCTGAGGGTGCCAAGCCGTAATGGCAAGGCAAGAGCCTAAAAGCGTATAGAGGTGATCGGGTGCTTGTGCAAATCGAACGTCACCGGGTAGTAAAATGATGCGTTTTTTGGACATAGGGCTAGGGTCTATTGACGTTTCATTTACGACTGCGTTGGCTGCAGTTTTGGGCTTAACAAGGCAAAAGACGCGAGTTGGTACGAGTGCCATAAGCGTCTTTTAACTTTTTTCCGCTCCAAAAATATAGCCAACCCTCTGCGTGCGAGGGGTTTCCTCGCTAAGTATTAGGGCTGAGGCGAAAAACGTCCATCCACTGCGTTATGCTCCTAGGTAATCACTCGTTATTACCTTCATTGCATTCCTTATGCCTAGCCATTTTTAGCCTCAGCGCAATGGTGAAAGAAACGTCAACAGCTCTTAGATTAGTACGACTCGTGAAAAGTATGGGAGGGGTTGTGCTCTAGGGGTGAATTAATTCCATCATCCATAAGGCTGGCCATTTCTCCCAAGGAAAGAACGTGGTTTATATCTAGAATAATTACGAATTTTTCATTGATTGTGCCTATTCCAGCAATGAAATCGCTACGCACTTTTGCACCAAACTCGGGAGCAGGTTCAATTTTAGATGTGGGAATTTCGATCACTTCATTGACTAAATCCACAAGGATTCCCATATCGTGGTATTCGCCATCAAAGAATACTTCCAAAATCACCACGCAAGAGCGTCGACCAATTTGGCTGCTTCCTTTGCCAAAGCGAATGGCTAAGTCAATGACCGGCACTACGGCCCCCCGCATATTAATTACGCCATGCATAAAGGATGGCATAAGGGGGACTTCTGTGACGCCTGCGTATTCGATAATTTCCTTAATATTGTGGATGATGATGGCAAATAACTCTTGGTTCAAAGTAAAAGTGAGGTACTGCTTTTTCTCAATCAAAGGCATTGCCGATAGTTCATCGCTATTTTTTCTTAAACTGCGGATGTTCATGGTTTCATTCCTTACTTAATAGCGAACCAAGAGATCTTTATCGCAAAGGCCTAAAATGGGGAGCGAATAGAGTGTGCTGGTTTTATAGTGGCTATATTTTGCGCAGACTGATCTGTTTGAAAAAAGCCAATCATCGTTTGTAGGCGAGATGCGCAAACAGAGAGTTCTTCTGCAGTAGAGGTTAGCTCTTCTGCGGCGGCGGCGTTGCCTTGGGTTACCATGGATAGCTGGCTTACTGCGGCATTAATTTGCTCAATGCCGCTGGATTGCTCTTGTGAAGCCGCGGAGATTTCTTCAACTAAATCGGCTGTTCGTTTAATTAAAGGCACGATCTCATCAAGGCGCTCTCCAGCTCCTGCTGCTTGTATTAGGCTATTACTCGCCAGCTCGCCAATTTCTTGAGACGCAATCTGACTGCGCTCTGCAAGCTTACGTACTTCCGCTGCTACGACAGCAAAACCCTTGCCATGCTCGCCAGCCCGGGCGGCCTCAATAGCGGCATTAAGGGCTAATAAATTAGTTTGGTAGGCAATATCGTCGATAATTCTGATACGGCTGGCAATTTGCTGCATCGCCAAAACGGTAGCGGCAACCGCTGCGCCACCTTCAATGGCCTTGCCTGAAGCTTTACTTGCGATACCTTCGGTGACTTTTGCATTGTCGTTGTTTTGTGAAATCGTGCCCGTAATTTGCTCTAAAGATGCGCTGGTTTCTTCTATGCTCGCGGCTTGCTCTGATGTACTTTGCGATAGATTTTGTGATGAAGCATTAACTTGCTCTGATGCGCTGGCAAGGGTGTCAGAGGTGCTATGCACATCGCAGATAATGCGGTTAAGCGTGTCGGTCATGGTTTGAAGGGCAAATAAGATGCTGCTTTGATCGCCGCTCATTAAGGCCGTTTTAATCGTTAAATCGCCAGCGGCCACCTTATTGGCTGGGCGAACCGCTTCATTTGGCTCCCCGCCAATTTGTTGAGTTATTTTTTTTGTCATGTATAGCGCCATGCTGATAGCAATAAGAAATATGGCGAAGACCAGAAGAAACATCCATTGTTTAATACGCTCAGAGAGCGTGATGGCCGTTTCAAATAATTGCTTGCTACTCGCCGCATTGTTATTGCTCAATACATTAAATAAATCTTCAATTTCAATGAAAACAGGTCGGACTTCATTCAAGATAATAAGTCTTGCTTCTTCATCTCCATGTTGATTGGCCACACTAATGAAATGGTTTTGTGCGTTTTTAAATTTATGTAACAAGGGTGGGAGTTCTTTTAATATAATCTCATTGTCTTTGGCATGCTCGTTGCTTTGGTATTTTTCTATATAGGTTAGCATCTCATTTTCATGACCTTTGATTAAATGCAAAGTATCAGCCCGTAGTTTTTCATCTTGGGTTAGTAAATAAAAATTCAGCCGTCTCGTGATTTGCACTGCATTGATATGTGCTTCAGAAATGTCTTTTATGGGCACTAGTTTATTCAGGTACATGGTGTTTAATAATTCGGATGTTTCAATAACTCTTGTCATGCCGACAATTCCCGTGACGAGCGACATGCTGGCGATCGCCATAAAGGTAATGATCAGTTTTTTTCCAAGTTTTAAATTATCAAACCAAATCATTGTAATTTCCTTTATTTTCTTCTTGAGTCGTTTTTGTGGGGATATTTGTTAATTCACTTGGCGTGGCGTGGCTCGATTTTTTATGTGCAAATTGAATGAGTTGTGCAACGTCTAAAATTAAAGCGACTTGGCCAGATCCTAAAATGGTTGACCCACTAATTCCTTTTAATTCTTTGAATAATCGGCCTAATGGTTTGATTACAGCTTGAAGTTCGCCAATTAACTTATCAACGACTAATCCAGCACGATTTTGACCATATTGAACAACCACAATATTTTCTTTAATTGTTTTGTTTTCAGGAAGATCAAATAAATCGCGTAATCGAACAAAGGGCAATACTTTACCGCGTAGATTCACAAAATTATGCTGTTCATCATTAGGGGCAAGCTCGGCACATTCTAATACCAGATCGAGCGGAATAACAAAAGTAGCTCCGGCAACCATGACCTGAAAGCCATCAATAATGGCCATTGTTAAGGGAAGGCGAATTCGAAATATACTGCCCGTTCCTTCTTCTGATAGAACTTCTACTTCACCACGTAATTGTTCAATATTTCGTTTAACCACATCCATACCTACCCCTCGGCCAGAGAGGTGGGTTACTTTTTCTGCCGTAGAGAATCCAGCCTCAAAAATAAGCTGGTAAATTTCATATTCACTCAGAATTGATTTTTGGCTAATTAGTTTTTTTTCAATTGCTTTTTTGATAATTCGATCTTTATTGAGGCCCGCGCCATCATCGGATATTTCGATGACTACACTGCCAGAGTCATGAAACGCATTGAGGATGATTTCGCCATGGGCGGGTTTGCCATTGGCAATTCTTGTTTCAGGTAGCTCAATGCCATGGTCTACAGCATTACGAACGATGTGCATCAAAGGATCGCTGAGCTTTTCTATCATGCTTTTATCTAGCTCAGTTTCTGTTCCGATTAATTTTAAATTGATTAGTTTGTCTAAATTTTTGGCCGCGTCACGGATAACCCTTGGGATGCGATCAAATACTTCTTTTATTTGAACCATTCTTAAATTTAGTGCGCTATCTCGTATTTTTTCTACTAAGTCAGAAATGTTTGCACAGGCTTCTCCTACGGCAGGATCTTTGTTTGTTTTTGAAATCAAATTGGCGGCAGAACCTGCAATGACTAATTCGCCAACCATATTAATGAGCATGTCCAGTTTGCCGGCTTCAACTTTGATAAATTTTAATTCACTTTTCTTTGTATCTTCGCTTTGCTTCTGTTTTTGCAATGCGGCAGCCACCACGGGAGCTGCAACCATTTTTTCTTCAACAAAAATACGGCCTAATTGCCGATTGGGTTCGGTTTTTTGAATATGAAGAATTTCTTCCAGCTCTAAAGGTGTGATCGAACCGCCTTTTAGGATGATTTCACCTAGTAGCTGTGGTGGTTCGGGGAGCGAATAAATAAGATCAATGTATTCTTGGATTTTAGCGTGAGGTGATAAAATACGAATGGTGCTATCTTTACGAAT
Source organism: Pseudomonadota bacterium (assembly GCA_026399755.1). Lineage (GTDB taxonomy): Bacteria > Pseudomonadota > Gammaproteobacteria > Burkholderiales > Chitinibacteraceae > Iodobacter. Next base: position 69,789 of record JAPLQI010000137.1, on the reverse strand, counting down.
GAAATCAAAAGTGCTTTCTATCGTTTTTTTGTCTTTAGATGATTCTAGGTCAATTTCAAACCCTAAATAACACAAATCAGTATTAATGAGGTCGAGTGTGGGTATTTTTTCAGTAATGGTGTGGATGTATATAATTTCGCCTAGAGTTGCGAGGTAACGAATAAATTCAGAAGGGTCTAGACCATTAATGAAAACATTTTGATTGAAACGTAAAGATAAGTGCCAATGGCTATCCCCATTTTTTTTTGTTATTCCCTTTTCAATATGTGCTGAATCGGTAATTGTCTGTATTTGCTTTGAGCATAAAAGGTATTCATCAAGCTGTGCGAGTAAGCGTGCACGACTGACAGTATCTGGATCAATGTTTTCTGTTTTGTTTTCTACTGCATTAATAAGTAAGCAAAGGTAATCTTTGCAGTCTAATAAAATAGAAATCATTTTTCCGTCGATTTGTATTTCATTGCTTCTGACTAAGTCTAGTACGCTTTCCATGCTGTGAGTAAAGATTACAATATAATCAAGGGAAAATAATGCAGCAGAGCCTTTGATGGTATGAGCCACGCGAAAAATAGCGTCAATTTCCTCGCTATTTATATCCGACCCTTCCATTGTTAGGAGGGTAGATTCCATCGAAATAAGCAAATCGCGCGCTTCTTCGATTAGGGCGGCTCTGGCGCTGTTTAAATCCATGCTTTACTCCTGACGTTGGGTAAGCACTAAGGGATCACCCAATTCGGCTGCAATATTGTAAAGATCGATGACATCAAGGACGCACTGACTGTGTGCATGGAATTGCAGTACGATATTTTTTTCATGTGCATATTTTTTTAAGCTAATTAAAAGCTGAATACCCACGCTATCAATTTCGTTCACCTCTGATAAGTTGAGATGGATCTCTTCTCCTGACTGTAGTAATTCCATTAGCGCTTCTTGGGTGAGTTTCGCGGTATAAATAGACATTTCGCCGCTGATGGATATCGTACATAGCTCATTATTGATTTTATGCGTTACGGCCATTTGTAACATCCTGTATAAGCGTTTGCTGAAAATTTAAGTCAGGGGTGCTCTATAGCAGGGCACGGTGATTATTCTGCTTAAGCTCGTACTTTAGACTGCAGGCATTTACATTGGCGGTATGAGCGATTCATTTTGATATCTGCAAGTCACAATTGATGTGTTATTCATAGTCAATATTGAGCCAAGTTGAAAGATAGATACTAAATTACGCTCTATTTACAAGGGCATACCCAATGGTTGGGGCTTGTCCCGATGTAATGAAACGTGGGCTTTGTTAGATTGAAAAATAGGATTCGAGTCGGTTTGCATGCCTTGCTAGGTATTAAATTGCCCGCCCAGCGAATAAAGCGGAGTGGCTTATGGTGATGGCGGCTTCGTATAATTAGGCCTGATGGTGAATGGGCGGCGCCTAAAAAATAAGCTTTATGTTGCTCGCTGTTAGCGCTTGTTTCGCCGCGATGAAATACGCATTAATCGAGCTTAAGTTGAAGGTTAAAAGGAGTTTTGTGAATGTTGATTCGCCCTATTGAGATTGGCGATTTACCTGAGTTACTGGCTTTAGCGAAAGAAGCCGGTGTAGGGGTGACAACCCTGCAAGCGAATCCTGATCGTTTGTCGGCGCGTATTTTGGCGAGCGAAACATCGCTGCATGCCGATGCCCCTGATGCAGCGGATGCAAGCTATGTGTTTGTGCTGGAAGACGAGTCGACGGGGAAAATTGTCGGTACTTCGGCGATTGAGTCTGCCGTTGGCATGCATGAAACTTGGTACAACTATCGCGTGGGCATTAATGTGCATGCGTCGCGTGAGCTGGGTATTTATAAACAGCTGGAAACGCTATTTTTGAATAGCGATATGACAGGCTCCAGCGAGCTGTGTTCGCTGTTTTTGCTGCCGCGTTACCGTAAAGATGGCAATGGTAGCCTGCTGTCTAAGGCACGTTTCTTATTTATGGCTGAGCATAGCGAGCGCTTCTCGCACCGAATTATTGCTGAAATGCGCGGCATTTCGGATGAAGAGGGTATTTCGCCTTTTTGGGAAAGCTTGGGGCGGCATTTCTTCCGCATGGATTTTGCCCGTGCCGATTTCTTATCCTATGTAGGCAGTAAGTCTTTTATTGCCGAGCTGATGCCACAGCACCCGATTTACACCTGCTTTTTGCCGATCGAGGCGCGTGAGTCGATTGCTGAAGTGCATGCCGCAACGCGGCCCGCCCGCGCCATGCTCGAGGCCGAAGGGTTTCGCTACCAAGGCTATGTGGATATTTTTGACGCAGGCCCAACGCTGGAATGCGAGCTTCATCAAATTCGCGCGGTGCGGGCAAGTTGCAGCTATGTGGCGGAGCTGCTTCCTGTTGCTGCTGATGAGGCTGTGCCTTGGTTGGTGTCTAATCGCAGACTGGTGGGCTTTCGATGCGCCCTTGCGATGGGACATAAAACCAAGCATGGCTTGCAATTAACGCAAGATGTGTTGGATAAGCTGGGCATTGCGGATGGCGAGCAAGTCCGAGCGGTACTGTTGTCTGCCAAGGAGTAGTTTATGCAGTTAATCGATGGGCGCTGGTCTGTGGGCAAAGGGAATGCGTGGACTTCTCGCAATCCTGTTAGCCAACAGGCAGTTTGGGTGGGGAATGCGGCAACAGCACAAGAAATTGATGCTGCCGTTGCCGCTGCGCGAATGGCGTTTCCATTGTGGCGAGATACCGAACTCAGTAATCGCATTGCGGTGCTGCGGTGTTTTGCTGATTTATTGCAAGCCAATCGAGATGAATTGGCGGCCACAATTGGCTTAGAAACAGGTAAACCGCGCTGGGAAGCGGCCATGGAAGTGGCCAGTATGGTGAGTAAGGTCGATATTTCGATTCGCGCTTTTGAAGAGCGCAGCTACCGTAAGGAATCCACTCAGGAGGATGCAAGCGTGGTCTTGCGCCATCGCCCTCATGGCGTGGTAGCGGTGCTGGGGCCGTATAATTTTCCTGGACATCTACCCAATGGTCATATTGTTCCGGCCCTTTTGGCGGGTAATGTGGTGGTTTTTAAGCCTTCCGAATACACACCGATGTCGGCCCAAAAAACAGTTGAGCTATGGCTTGCCGCTGGTTTGCCTGCTGGCGTCATTAACTTGCTGCAAGGTGGCCCATCAACTGGGGCTTTGCTGACTAGCCATGATGATCTTGATGGCGTGTTTTTTACCGGCAGCTCGGCTACAGGTTACGCCGTGCATCAGCAGTTTTCTGGTCGGCCCGATAAAATTCTAGCGCTGGAAATGAGCGGTAATAATGCGCTGATTGTGGATGAAGTCGCCGATGTGGCTGCGGCGATTCATCATGTCATTCAGTCTTCATTTATCTCGGCGGGGCAACGCTGCTCCTGCGCAAGGCGCTTATTTGTGCCACAGGGAGTATGGGGCGATCAGTTTTTAGAGCGTTTAGTGCGCGTCAGCGCCGAGCTGCGAATTGGCGCTTGGGATGCGGAGCCTGCTCCTTTTATGGGCTCCATGATCTCGATGGAAGCTGCCAATAAAATGTTGACCGTGCAAGCGGCGCTAAAAGAGCAGGGCGGGAAAGTTTTGCTAGAAATGCGCCGCGTAGTGGCGGGCGCGGCCATGCTGACTGCAGGCGTGATGGATGTCAGCGATGTACTTGATTTGCCGGATGAAGAATATTTTGGGCCCTTATTGCAAGTGCAACGTTATAGTGAATTTGACGATGCCATCCGCCTTGCTAATCGCAGCCGCTTTGGCTTGGCTGCGGGCTTATTGTCGGATAGCCCTGATCGCTACAAAGTGTTTTGGCGTGAATCGCGGGCAGGAATTGTAAACTGGAATAAACCGCTGACTGGGGCGTCGAGTGCCGGCCCGTTTGGTGGTATCGGTGCGAGTGGGAATCACCGCCCTAGTGCTTATTACGCAGCAGATTATTGTGCTTATCCTGTTGCTTCTTTGGAATCGGAAATGTTGACCATGCCGGCGAAATTGCCGCCGGGTATGGTGCTAAAGGAGTCATGATGTCGAGTAGTTTTGAAGCAAATTTTGATGGTTTAGTTGGCCCAACTCACCATTATGGTGGACATTCATTTGGTAATGTGGCCTCTACGTCCAATGCCAATAAAGCCGCCAACCCGCGTGAAGCGGCTAAGCAAGGCCTTGCCAAAATGAAAGCGTTGGCCGATATGGGCTATAAGCAGGGCGTATTTGTACCGCAAGAGCGCCCGGCCATTGGCCTATTGCGTGACTTGGGCTTTGCGGGGGATGACGCCAGCGTTTTGGCGGCGGTGGCTAAAGCCACGCCGGGTTTACTTGCCAATGTGTCGTCCGCATCCAGTATGTGGACAGCCAATGCCGCAACCGTTAGCCCTTCCGCAGATACCTTGGACGGGCGAGTGCACTTTACCGCGGCTAATTTACAAAATAAATTTCACCGCGCCATCGAGCACGCTCAAACCACCCGCTCGCTCAAAGCCATGTTTAATAACGATGCGGTCTTTGCGCATCATGATGCGCTACCTATGCAGGCCGTGTTTGGCGATGAAGGCGCAGCAAACCACACCCGCTTTTGTCACGACTATGGCCAGACCGGGGTGGAGTTTTTTGTCTATGGTCGCCAGCATTGGGGCGGTGGCGTTGAGCCGCAGAAATTCCCTGCTCGTCAAACGCGTGAGGCCGGAGAGGCGATTGCGCGCTTACATGGCTTAAACGCCGACCATATAGTGTTTGCTCAGCAAAACCCAGCAGTGATTGATGCGGGCGTATTTCACAATGACGTGATTTCGGTCGGCAATCAAAATGTGTTGTTTAGCCACGAAACGGCCTTTTTGCGCCAAGCGGCCGTATATGCCGAGCTAGACGCAAAGCTAGGTGGTGGTTTGCAAGTGATTGAAGTGCCGCTGGCGCAAGTGAGTGTGGCCGATGCGGTGAAGTCCTATCTGTTTAATAGCCAATTGTTAGCGCGTGCTGATGGCCGACAAAATTTAGTCGTGCCGGATGAATGCCGTGCGACTCCTGCCGTTTGGGATTACCTGCAAGGCATGCTGGCCAGCAATGGCCCGATTGCCGAGCTAATGGTGTTCGATTTAAAGCAAAGCATGCAAAACGGTGGCGGCCCAGCTTGCTTACGTTTACGTGTGGCTTTGAAAGAGCAAGAGCTGGCGGCGGTGAATCCACATATCTGGATGAACGACACACTGTTTGCTAAATTAAATACGTGGGTTGATCAGCATTATCGTGATCGCCTCACCGAAGCAGATTTGGCTGATCCTAAGCTAATTATTGAAGTGCGCACCGCGCTGGATGAGCTGACACAGATTTTACATTTAGGCTCGATTTATCCTTGCCAGCTGGCTTGATAAGTAGAAGAGGGGCGCGTGGCGCCCCTCTTTATTTCTGGCTTTGCTTACACAAAACTTGGATTTGAGCGACAGAATGCATGGGCATTTATAGGCGGCATGCCCTCGCAGCCATCTACTAGACTAATCAGCCGCCAGAAGATCAGACCTAAAATGAGTAACTCTTGTTTAGAACAATCTTTTTTAGCGCAAGCCTTGGCGGGCAAGACTTGCATTTCCTTGCCGTATTGTTTACCTAACGGCACGCATGTACAGGTGATGGACGAAGGGGTGATTCGCTTCGAGCCTAAAGACCCAAGCGATAGGCAACTAGATGTGGTGTTGAGCTGTGGCATTCATGGCAATGAAACAGCGCCGATAGAAATGCTTGACCAGATTGTCAGCCAGATTTTAGACGGCCAGCTCAGGGTGCGCGCACGGGTGCTCTGTGTGTTTGGCAATATTGAAGCGATGCGCCAAGGCGTGCGTTGCATTGATCAAGACATGAATCGCTTGTTTTGCCGCCTGCCTGATGTAGAAGATGGTGACGAAGCCCGCCGTGCCGCCATGCTGGAAATGCAGCTGATGCGGTTTTTTTCCAGATCGTTTCAAGATGGTAAGCCGCGCCTGCATTACGATTTACACACGGCGATTCATGGCTCCTTAATTGAAAAATTTGCCATCTATCCTTTGCCGCCGCATGGCCGCGATTTTGATCCTTTGCAAGTGGCACGCTTAGCCTGTGCAGGTGTGGATGCGGTACTGCTGCAATCGACCACCTCCACCACCTTTTCATTTTTCTCTAGCCAGCACTGCGGCGCAGCGGCCTTTACGATAGAGCTGGGCCGAGCCCAGCCTTTTGGGCAGAACACCGACGTTGATTTGAGCAAAATGCAGGCTTATTTAGAAGGCTTGATCAGTGGTGAGCTACCTGATTGTGATGTCGTGCCTGCGCATGTCCGCTTGTTTAAAGTTTCGCGTGAGATCGTAAAACAAAGCGAAGACTTTGTTTTACGTGTTGATGCCAAAATGGATAATTTTTCACCATTACCAATCGGCACTGTGCTGGCAGAGGATGGTGATATTCAGCATGTGGTCAATGAAGATCAGGCTCGGGTGATTTTCCCTAATCCTCATGTTGAAATAGGGCAGCGGGCGGGGCTTGTAATTGTTCCCGCTGATGGCTATTCGCGTTAAATTATCGTGCCGTAAATTTAAAAGCGAAAGCGTGATGCTTTCGCTTTTTTTACGTCAGAGGCAGTGTGGCCCGTTCTGATAACCCTAGGCATACATCACTCAAATCTCGATCGCGAGCCTGTTGAATTTTGTGCAAACGCGCGGCCGGGGATAGCTTGCCTAGGCGCGTGTGGCGTCGCTGGCGATGGTAAAAAATTTCGATGTATTCCCAAATCAATACTTCAGCCTCAAACCTGCGGCTGTAAATATGATGCTGTAGCTCGGTGAGTGTCTGCAGCCCGAATCTCGACCTATGCGCTCATTCTCTACTGCGCGGCGGCAAAGTGGCCGTTTCTGCTAGGCGAAAAAACCACAGCGAGACACCATCTGGCACTAGGCTTGCGTATGGATTTCAGTCTGCCTCAGTCTGTCCAAAGAGTGGCTATGCATTCAATTAGCTATAAACCCAATTCGCTTAAACTTGGGTGATGATCAGGTCGACGACCTTGGGGCCAATGAAATAGTCGCTCGGATTCAGCAATGGCTAAATCATTGATACTGGCGAAGCGGCGATGCATCAAACCTTGGGCATCAAATTCCCAATTTTCATTGCCATACGAGCGAAACCACTGGCCGTTGTGATCTAGCCACTCATAGGCAAAACGCACCGCAATCCGATTGGCGTCAAACGTCCAGAGCTCTTTGATCAGGCGATATTCCACTTCGCGCTGCCACTTGCGTGTGAGAAATTCAATGACCTGTTCACGGCCACGCGGAAATTCATGCCGGTTACGCCAAATGGTATCGGGCGTATAGGCCAATGCGACGCGTTGTGGGTCACGCGAATTCCAGCCATCTTCAGCCATGCGTACTTTTTGCGCTGCCGTTTCGCGGGTAAATGGGGGGAGTGGTGGGCGTAGTTCGGGGTTCATGGTTAATCCTTGATTGATATTTAATTAATAAGTGTCGATGCCAGCCATGCTCACGTAACCGTGCAAGCTTTGGATTTGCTTCATCCAAGCCACGATTGCCGGAAAGCGGTGCAGATCGACTTTGCCTTCGCTAGCTAGGGCGATATAGGGGTAGAGAGCGATATCGGCGATGGTGATATGCGCTGCCGCTAACCATGTTGATGCTGCCAAGTGTTGATTGAGCACCGTGAGGAGTTGTTCGGTAATGGTTTCGGCTTCAACGAGATTAATTGCGCGGCCCCATTTGTGATGCAAGCGCAATGCATTTGGCCCGCGAGTCACTTCATTCGCGGCAGTCGCCAGCCATACGACCACTTGCGCCAACGCGGCAGGCTCATTTGGCAACCAGAAATCCGCTTGTTCCTCGCCATATTGCCGCGCCAGATAGGCCAAAATCGCTTGGCTATCACGCAAAACCACGTCGCCATCGACCAACACCGGCACTTGGCCCAGCGGATTCATCGCCAGATAGTCCGCCGATTTATGTTCGCGTGTCGCGCCATTCACCATGATGGATTCATAAGGTATATCCAGCAAAGACAGTAGAAGCCTAACTTTGTGGCAATTGCCCGATGCGGCAAATTCATAGAGTTTGATCATGATTTTTCCTAGATGAATAAATTACAAATCGAGTTCCAGTCGCGCTGATTTCGCCCGCGACACGCAAATACACATCAACCCAGCCCGTTCGCGCTCATTGTGATTGAGTGCATTATCACGATGATCAACCTCGCCACTGAGTACTTTGACCGCACAAGTGCCACAGTTGCCCACGCCACAATCCGATAGCGTATCAATACCGGCCGCTTGCACGGCGGCCAATACGGTTTGATCGGCCGCAATCGGAATAATCCGCTGCGAGCGGCGCAGTACTACTTCAAACGGCGTGTTGCTTGCGTGCGGTGCAGCCGCAAAACGCTCGAAGTGAACTCGCCCGGCGGCCATATTGAGCTGGGCAGAAGTATCTTGCACTGCACTAATTAAACCGGAAGGCCCGCACACATACACAGGGGATGTATCGCTAGCCGATTTCAGTATTTGGCTAATATCGAGGACTTGGCCTTCGTCTTGAAAATAACTCGTCATTTGCCCCGCCAAATCGCGCAGCAAACGATCGCCGTAGGCCATATCGCGGCGGCTGCGGGCGGCATAGTGCAAATGAAATGCACGGCCTTGCGCTTTCAGCGTTTGCGCCATGGCTTTGATCGGCGTAATGCCGATGCCACCCGCAATCAGAATCGCCGGTGCATCACTTTCGACCAAGGAAAAATCATTCTGTGGTAGGCCGCAATGCAGCGTCATCCCAAGTTGATAATGCTGATGTACAAAGCTTGATCCGCCATCACCATCGTCCTGTCGCAGTACCGCGATCTCATAGATATCGCGGCGGGCAGGATTGGAGGCGATAGAATAATTGCGCACGCTAGTTTGGCCATTTTTCAATATCACTGGCACTTTTAGGTGCGAACCGGCAGTGACAGCGGGTAATTCTTTGCCTGTTGGGTGGCGCAACTCATACGCGCGTACTTGTGGCGTCAGTTGGCGAATACCGCTAATGACCAGTTCCAACGTGCCTTCGCCCAATTTCGTGATTGGCGCAGATACAGCGGGTTTAGTCTGCAATGCTTTCAGTTCGGCTTGTAACGGCGCGATCAGTTGCTCGATATCAGCATCGGTGTAGCGCGGCGTGATGTGCTGTGGGCAGTTCCAGTCCCACGCCTCTACCGTAATCACCATCGCCCGTTCGATGCGAGCGCGGTAGGCTGGATCTTCCAGCGCGGCGATGAGTTCGGGATTTTCCAGCTCATGCACGATCCGCACTCGCCCCCAGATTTTTAGGCGGCGACGATTGGCATAGTCCATCAGGATGATGGAGACTTTGTCGCTGGCATTCAGATTACCTACCGACAAATACTGCACATTGCCACGAAAATCGGCAAAGCCCAGCGTATTGGCATCAAGTACTTTTAGAAAACCCGCCGGGCCGCCTCGATGCTGCACGTACGGCCAGCTATTTTCAGCGACCGTCGCCATGTAAAAACTATCGCGCGCTGCAATAAACTCAGCTTCGCGCTCCGTCATCTCACTGCGCGTATCTTCGGCCAACTCAAAGCCACGGTTGCTATCACGGCTTTGATAACGGGTTTGTGCAGCTTTAACACTGTCGGTAAAAGTAATGGCGGCAAAAGCGCGTGGCATGATGAAACTCCTCAACGTACGCAAACATCGATCTGATGCCATGAGTATGTATTGATCAGCATAAATGGAGAATCACCAAAATATTGAATTTATTATTTCGCTAAGTGGAATTAATCTAATTAACTTATTGATATCTGCAGGTGTTTTCTTCTGTGTATTTGAATGTGCAGCTTAGAAGTAAATTCCCATTGTTTTAATGCAGAATCAAACAGCGTTCAACCCCATATCGTTGATGCGTGAGCTCAACGCAGAGTGCCTGTTTTTAAGAAAAGCATTCAACAACTGTGGATACTCCGCGACCACGGCTTGCTGTACTGATGGGCGCGATGCTAAGGCTTGCCGCCAGGCTTGAATCGGCTTGAGTCCTGCGAGTAGGTCGGCATAGCCAATTGCATCAAACGCATCCAAATAACGGAAAATTGGCGCAAAAACCGCATCGACCATCGTGAAATCTTGAGCCGCGAAAAACGGGCCTTTGCCCAGTACCGCGTTGATTTGAGAAAATTTATGCTGCAGTTGGATCGCTTTTTGCTGTAATGCTGCTTCATCCTTGGCCGAATAAAATCCTGCAATATCAGCCAGAATCGCCGAGCCTAACTCCATCCAGCCGCGATGCTGAGCACGCAGTAATGGATTTTGCGGATGCAGATGCGGCGCATGGGTTTCATCCAGATATTCACAAATGACTGCCGATTCAAAAATAGATGCCTCTCCCACTTGTAGTACTGGCACTTTACCAAAAGGTGAAATCGCTAAAAACCATTCAGGTTTATTAGCTAAATCAATATTTTCACGTTGAAAAGGAACGCCTTTTTCCAATAAAACAATCGCCGCGCGTTGCACGTACGGACACAGTAAATGACTAACTAAAGTAAGTGACTGAGACATGATGAATTCCTTGCAATCTAGGGTTTAAGCTAGTGTAGACTTGCTGAATTGCACTGAAAATAAGCAGAGTTGCAGACTATGAATGCAAAAACGCAATATCACTTAGCTAGCCAAGACTTGGAGTTTTTACTCGCCGTAACACGGGGCGGCACCTTGGCTGCGGCGGCAGAACGGTTAGCCGTTGATACCTCAACCGTGTTTCGTACCATCCAAAGGATCGAAAAAGGCCTTGGTCAACGCTTGTTCGAGCGCAGTAAAACGGGCTATTTCCCAACTGAAATGGCGCAAATTTTGGCGGGACACGCTGAGCAGCTTGAAATCGCGCTGGAGTCCGCGCGCTCGGCGGCACAATTGCAGCCCGAAGACGTTTCTGGCAGCGTACGCATTACCACCACCGATTCGATCTTGCATGGTTTAGTCGCCCCCGTGCTGAATACGCTGGCAACATTACATCCACAACTGAGTTTTGATTTGCATACCGGCAATGAGCTGGCCAATTTAAGCCGACGCGATGCCGATATCGCCATTCGCGCCACGAGCAAACCACCGCAGCATTTAGTTGGTAAACACCTCGGAAGCCTCAAAGTTGCGCTGTATGCGGCAGACAGCAGCCCTTGGCACGATTTGAACGATGCTATTGATCACCATGCGGCGTGGATTGCCCCTGACGATGCATTGCCAGATCACCCCTCCGTGATTTGGCGGAAAAAACACTATCCAAAACTGATGCCGCGCTATCGCGTTAACAGCATCCTTACGGTGATGGAATTGATAGAGCGTGGGATGGGGGTTGGTTTGGTGCCGACATTTTTAGCCGCATCGCGGCCTAATTTACGCCCATTAACAGGCGTTCTGGATGAATGCGCTACCGATCTCTGGCTGCTCACTCACCCAGAATCCCGCCATCTGCGCCGCGTTGCGACGGTGTTTAGTCATTTGGCGCAAAACATTCAGCTTGATTGATTCTTTTCCTGCCTTCGCTGATGGACGTCACTGAATCAGTTAAGTAGAAAATGATCACTGCGTTTGAGTGTGAATACGCCATCGGCCTGCAAATAAATAACGATGGAGACCAAGCATAAAAATAATGGATATTCCCAGCCACCACCCGCGCTGGTGTGAACCCAACCATTGGGTAGATGTACCCACGTTGCCACGGCCATGATCGGCAATAACAGCAATGCGATTTGGCGCGCATAAATGCCGAATACCAGCGCAATACCGCCCAATAGTTCCATCGTAAAGACCAGATACGCAAGGTTTGCTGGCAAGCCAATACTTGCAAAATACTGCGCGGTACCCGGCAAGGTAAATACCAATAGCTTGAGTAAAGCATGGGCAATCCACATCACGCCAAAACTGATGCGTAATAGGCTGTTGCCAAGAAGTTGTGATTGAGTATGCATTGCAAATCTCCATAGTTAGGATGTGGAGTTGCAGTATTACATTGCGTTTCCGCATCAAAAATAAGCACAAATGCAATTGTTGAATGCAAGCATGCATTTAAAAATGCAAGTTTTATGTAGGAATAGTAAGCTAAAATTTTAGGTATATGCTTGCAGAAACTATTAATTAACGGCTGCAGGTATATACCTAATAAATTCCTTATTTCGCCTCATTCGGCCATGCCTGCATGGCGAAATCGACCATCTTGAGTAAGTCAGCTAAGCATGCACCATCAATGGCTTGCACTGACATACCCTGAATCACGCCGGCATAAAACCCCGCCAGTGCGCTGGCATCAATTTGCTTAGATAAATCCCCATCACGTTGGCCTTGCTGCAAACGCGCGAGCATCATTGCGCGGCTGCTGCGGCGATGCTCGGCAGTTAATTCGCCAATCGCCGCATTGGCCTCGGCGCAACGCAGCACACCGCTGGCAATCGGGCAGCCGGGAGGATGATCGGGGGCGGTAAATTGCTCGGCGGCTCCGCGCATCATCGCGTCCAACCCGATGCGCGCCGTCGCCGCTTGTGCGAGCAAAGCGCCAATACGCTCGTATTGCTGCGCCAGATACAGATTGATCGACTCACGATACAGCGCGGGTTTAGATTCAAATGCGGCATAGAGGCTAGGCGCATTAATGCCCAGCGTGTTAGTCAGATCACTCAGCGACGTTCCTTCATAGCCTTTAGCCCAGAACAATTGCAGCGCTAATTCAAGTGCTTGCGTGCGGTCGAATGCCCTTGGTCGCCCTCGCGATTTTTTTATTTCCATAGTGGTCACTACAAAATTATTGACGACGTCATCTTAGCTCGATTATATTCTGTATCGTTCGATACATAAATAAGGATTTAAGATGAAAGACGCTCAAACCAATCACAGTAGCCACTATCAACTGCAGCGCAAAGGCGATGCTTTTCAATTGCAGCGTGTACCACGCCAGATGTCTGTACTGGATGACGATCAGGTTTTAATTCAGGTCGGGGCGGTGAGCCTCAATTATCGTGATTTGCTGATATTGCGTAATGCCGGTCAAGATACGGTGGAGGGGCAAATTCCGCTTTCAGATGCAGCAGGAATAGTGATTGCAATCGGTAGCAAGGTGAGCCGCTGGCAAGTAGGCGATCGGGTAGCGGCTAACTTTTTCTCCAACTGGCTCGGCGGCAAATATCAAGCTCAACATTATCTGCAAGGTGCATTGGGCGGTTCGCAAACCGCCGGTGTGTTAGCCGAGCATATTGTCGCCAACCAAGACGCCATAGTTGCTATTCCAGAGCATCTTACTTTGCAACATGCCGCAACTTTACCCTGCGCCGCCGTGACGGCGTGGCATGCGTTATTTGAACGCGGTCAACTGCAAGCGGGTGAAACCGTGTTGATTCAGGGCACGGGCGGCGTGGCGCTGTTTGCGCTGCAATTGGCCGTGGCGCAAGGCGCCAAAGTCATTATCACTTCGTCATCCGATGAAAAATTGGCTCGCGCCAGAACACTCGGCGCATGGCAAACGATCAACTATCGTCAGCAAGCCGACTGGGATGAAGTCGCGCTCGCCCTGACAGATGGCGTTGGTGTTGATCATATTCTGGAGTTGGGTGGCCCCGATACGTATGCGCGCTCGATCAATGCGCTGGCCTCAGGCGGACATATCCACCAAATCGGCGTGCTGACTGGCTTTGGCCCAACGCCTAATCTATGGCCGCTGCAATTTAAAAACGCCAACATCCACGGCATTCTGGTCGGCTCGGTGGCGCATTTCAATGCGCTCAATGCCTTTCTCAGCCAGCACCAAATCACTCCGGTGATTGATCAGGAGTTTGCCTACGAGCAAGCCAGCGCAGCATTTGATTACCTCGCTAGCGCACAGCATTTCGGCAAAATCGTGATCAACCTTCAATCGTAATTAATAAGGAAATAACATGACTACCTTTCAAACTCACACTATCGAATCCGCTCCTGAACAAAGCCGTGCATTACTGAATAATGCCAAAGCCAACTACGGCTTTGTGCCCAATTTATTCGCCCATATGGCTGAATCACCAGCGCTACTGGAAGGCTATCTGGCACTCACGCAGATTTTTAATAAAACCAGCTTAAGCGAAACCGAGAAGCAAATTATTATGATGACGGCCAATCGTCTGCATCGCTGCGACTATTGCATGGCTGCGCACACCACGATTGCCAAGGCCGCAGTCCCCGCTGATGTAATTCGCGCGCTGCGCGACAACACGCCGATTGCGGATAGTAAGCTCGAAGCACTACGCCAGTTTACCATCGGGGTCGTTGAAAGCCGTGGCTGGCCAACACAGCAAGAGATCGCCAACTTGATTGCCGCGGGCTACAGCCAGCAAACTGTGTTTGACGTTATTTTGGGAACTAGCCTGAAAATTATGTCGAATTACACTACTAGCGTGGCCCATACCGAGCTGGACGAGGTCTTTAAAGCTGACATCTGGCAAGCGGCATAAAGCCGATTAGGATAGCCATGCTGCATTATTCATGGCTATCCTTGAGGTGCAGCTCATCTCAGAGCGTGTTTTAAAAGTGCTGAGCATCCCATGGTTGCGGCTCGGGCGGTGCTCGAAATCCTCATGGACTACTTTCCATTGCGGTTTCTGTGCTCCGGCTTCACCACACTGACGGGCGCTCACTACTATTAAAACACTCTGCCAGTACCATCCGTAGCGGAGGCACATGGAAACCGTCGATCAACTCAAAGGGCTAGGGCCAAAAAGCCGCTATATTTTGGCGAAAATCGGTATCGACACTGCCGAGCAATTGCGCGCAGCTGATGCGTTTGACGTGTATGCGCGGCTGCATCAAGTAATGCCGAACGTCTCGCTCAATATGCTGTACGCACTCATCGGCGCGCAGGAAGAACTGCCGTGGCAGCAAATCAAAAACGAGCGCAAAACTGAAATTCTGCTGCGGCTTGATGACATGGGGCTAGCACCGAAGCGGAAATAGTTTTGGTTTAAGCTGCTGAAATCGAATTTATTAGCAAGGGTATATAAATAAAGGCCTTATTAATAAATATATTTAGCAATATACACCAACCGCTATATACCTAAACCGCCACCTCAAGCTGTAACTCGGTAAACACCGCCAGCGCCTTACGCAGCTCGGCGCACAGCCGCGGATTGCACAAAATTGCCTCGATCGTTGTAGTTTCACCAATCACCGACACGGTGATCGACGCGGTTTCCAACCATAGCGCCGACATCATCGTCAGCGATTCTTTCAGCGCAGCAAAAGCATGATGCGCACGCGGTGAGGCGTTCAAGGTCGCGACGGGTTTATTCACAAACGCTGGCGTACTCACCAGCCAATCAAGCAGATTTTTCATCACGCCACTCACGCCATGCGCGTACTCGGGGCTGGCTATGAACACGCCATCGGCCGCAACAATCTGGTCGCGTAATTGCGCCAGTAGTGGCACGGTTTCGATGTCGATATCCGGGTTAAACGGCGGCACTTGGGCAAGTTGCTCAAATAGCGTCACCTTGATCTGGCTTGGCGCTACTGCCTGCACCGCGCGGAGCAAAGCCGTGTTACACGACGCAGCGCGCAAGCTGCCAGAAATGGCGATGAGATGAATGGTTTGTTTCACTGCATGTATCCTCGGCGGATGGTCATCAAAGATAACATTAATCTATGCCGTTTTTACTGCATGAGCAGGAGATGATGCTAAATAACCTTGCGGCAAATGGCCGAGTAGATCGGTGAATTCATCGATTAACTGGCGATTTTTTCGCCCCAATTCACTGCTCCCCAGCGCTGGTGCGCGCGAAGCATCGACATCGTAATTGCTGGCGCGAAAGATGCGCTCGAATGATGTGTTCGCCATATCTCGCGCATAGGGCCGTGTTTGCATCGATAGATTGGCGATGGCCATTAAATCATTGTTTCGACTAAAGCGAGGATAACCTTGAAAGCGAAATTGCTCCTCCACATGGCGATCGCTGTGGGCAATCAATTCGTCCATCAGTGCATAGGCCAATTGGTGCAATTGATCCAGCCGCAGGATCAGCGTGATGGCCAACTGATCAAACTCGCAAAAATCACCTTCTAGCTTGCGAGCCAGCGGCGCTTCGCCGAGTTGTAAATCAATCAAGTAACTTTGATTAGATCGTTGTTCAACGCTGACCAGTTCAATTTTTCGCTGTGCAAAACACAGTTCGGCGAGCTGTTGGCGAATATAGGCCGCTGGGTCGGTAATGACTGGTGCAGCGTGCAGGAGTTGGTTACGTTGCTGCCCCATCAAGGGTAAATCGTGATGATTACTCAGCGCCGCGCTGGTTTTTCCTGCACGATTGCGCAGCGTGAGCAGCTCGCGTACTTCGTGTTCGCGGGCTTTTTTAATGGCGAGGAAAATGGTTTGAATGATTTCAGATGTTGGGGTATCTGAATCAATGCGCCATTTACGGCCATACACCAGCTTATGCGGGCGTAGGGTATTGCTACGATCATAATTTTCACGCCCGATCAGACCCACTTGGATATACAAGCCGCCGTGATCTTGCCCAGCAAAAATCGGCGTGTGTTGGTCAAACTCGATTTGGCTGGCCAGCTGCGTGATGCTGTCCAGCGCATGCTGATAGCGTAAATAATGCTGCGGAATGCACTGCTGCCCATTATTCAATACCACGCTGGGCGCGAAGGGCATGGCGATTTCACCTGGTTGAGTCTGGGTGTGTTGCAGAGGGCGGAGTGTCATGGCGATGGCAAGTCAATTAGATTGAGTACATTGTGCCTACTAACATAAAAAGGAAGAATGGTTGTATTTTACAATTTATTATTGCGTTTAATGGAATTGAATCGGCTTGATTCTAAATCTTGTAAATCGACATGGCTTTGTCCGCCCGTAGCTCGACTGGCGGACAAACCGAGGCGATGTTCAACCATTGTTACATTGGATGGAATTGCATTAAACGCCACGGCGCAGCAAAAACGTATCCAAACTCCAACGGCTCGGCGGTACGGCGGCCAAGATGAAAATCATCAAACCCCATTCCAGATGGTCTTGCAGTGCGGCAGGGATGTCTTTTAAAACGTGGTAATACGAGGCGACCGCGAGCAGATTGAGTGCAAACAGCCCGACTGCTGACAGGCGAGTAAATAGCCCTAGTAGCAATAGCACGGGCAACGCCAGTTCGCCTGCTGTGCCAGCAATAGCGGCCAGTTGCGGTGGGAACAATGGCACATGATATTCGTCGCTAAACAAAAATAAGGTCGTATTCCAATCGGCAATTTTGGTTAGGCCAGAGAGGAAAAATATTTTGCCAATATATAGGCGCAGCAGCAAATCGGCTGCTGGCGCGAGTGCGTTCAGTGGTTTGGCCTCGGCGATGCGCTGAAGTAGTTGTAATGGGGGCATTGCATTATCCTTGAATCGGTTTGAGTTCCTAGTTGGAAAAAATGGCAGAGATTTACACTTTTGTGGCTTAAAAAAATCCCCTGTAAATCAAGGGCCATAAAATGGTGCCGGATTGCAGGGGAAAGTGGGTCGACCACGGAGGAGAATCACAGCAAAAACAAATTTACATTGAGCTCAACGAACCCTTTAAATCGATACATGTGCCTTTGGCGACGAGTTTCCATTCTTTGCCATCGTTGGCTTTTTTGGCCATGCCCGCGCAGGAATGGCCATTGGCAGCACAATCATTGCCACCGACTTTGGCGATACCAAAGCATTTTTCCTTGCTGGCATCGGCAGCGAATGTGGGCTGGGCAGCGAGGGTAAGTACTGCGGTCATTGCACTAGCTAGCATGAGTGTTTTTAGGTTCATTTTCAGTCCTTTAATGCTTGGGTTAGTAAAAGTTCAATCTCCTGCAGCGGCTCGAGTAAAGGTAAATCAAGGCCGGTGCTGATGGCCGAATTCATCGATGGCGTACCTAATTTTGGCTGGCCAGAAATGAGTAACTCGGTGTCTGGCAAAGACAAATCGTGTTGCTGGGCTGCGGCGGCATGATCAATTTGCGCAAAAATGGTCACGCCTTTGCGCAGCGGCGCGTCGCTAATCCGATCCATCGTGACTTTGACCAAATACGGTGAGCGCAGTTTATTGACGCTAAATACAGGTGGGTCATCACACGGACTTATGTTGTTCCTCCAACTTAAGCCATTCATCGAGTTGCCCCGACTGCTCTAAAACCACTAAGTCGGTAAATCCACCGACATGGCGGTTGCCAACAAAGATCTGTGGCACCGAGCGGCGTGCGGTCCGTTCGACCATGGTGACAAAATCGTCCTGATTTTGATCGACCAGAATTTTATTGACCGCCAAACCTTTACGCTGCAACAGGTTTTCGGCTTGCACACAAAATGGGCAAGAGCGGGTGCTATACATAGTGATGGCTGACATATTGAATATCCTTTGCCCATTTTGGCTGTGTGTGGGTATATCAATCTAGATATTTTTAATAAATGCCTAGACTGATATACCCATTGTTTATGGTTTGATTAGAGATCTTTCGGTGCTTTATCTTTGATCGTTGGCCATTCCATATTGGCTTTCTTCAAATTGCCAGCTACATCTTCTAACCATTTTTTCTGTACTTCTTTGTTCACGTTTAGGTACAGCTTGCCGTCGACTACTTTCCAAGCTTGTGGATCACCATCGAGCTTTTTATCTAGTGCCACGCCCATGGCGCAGAAGCCACCGAACTGGGGCGCGTAATACGCTGGATTGGCTGTAAATTTGTCACGGTTGCCTTTGCTGGCGAAGTGGTAAGTGATGCCATTGTGGCTAGCGGTGTAAGCTGCATTGCCAAGCGTTGGCGCTTTCACTGTGAAATATGCCACAGGGTCAAAACCTTGCAAGCCCACACCTTGGGCATCAACGTTGATTGCGGCGGTTGAGTTTTCGTCATAGGCCATGGCGGTGCTTGGCAAGACGGCGAAAGTGGCGAAGCCTGAAATTAAAGCGGCAGCGAGGATAGATTTGCGTACGTTAAACATGTTCATTCCTTTGCGTTTATTGAGTGGTTTGTTTAGCGGCTCCTGCACAGGGAGGCATTGCACCGCATGGGTAAAAAAAATTAAGCCAAAGTAACTTTTGGAAAGTCGATTTCAAGGCGTGATGCTTTGCCCAAAATATTGGTCAAGATATTCATGCCGACATGGGTAATGATTTCGACGATGTCGCCATCAGTAAAACCGGCATTGCGTGCTTCGATCAGTTCTGCGGTAGTGATGTCACCGTTGTGTTCAGCCAGTGAGCGCGCCAATTTCACAGCGATGGCGGCTTTGGCATCTTGGCTAGTACCGGCACGGTTGGCGGCGATTTCATCACCATTCAAACCCGCTTTGCTACCAATTGCGGTGTGAGCGGATAAGCAATATTCGCAAGAATTTTGCTGCGCCAAAGCCAAGGCGATACGCTCGCGGGTTTGCAAATCCAAGCTGCCGCCGTTGGCGATGCCGTGTAGACCTAGGAAGGAAGTGAGTGCCACCGGTGAATTCGCAAACACTTTTAAGAAGTTTGGCACCACGCCCAATTGAGCGTGAATTGCGTCGAACAATGCTTGTTGTTCGGCAGTGGCAGTTTCAGTCGTAACGACGTTAATGCGGCTCATGATGTGCTTCCTATTTAGTTAAGTAGTTCGCTGTGTTGCCAGCGAATGAATGCATTGTGCCGAATGCCACTTGAAAGAAGAATGTTCATGTATGACAATAGATTGTTGCTAATTTTGGAATAAAGGCCATGGATCGATTTCATCAAATGAGTGTGTATGTGGCGGTGGCTGAAACGGAAAGTTTTGCTGCAGGGGCACGCAAACTCGGCATGTCGCCACCGGCAGTGACGCGAGCTGTTGCTGCGCTGGAAGACGAATTGGGCGTAAAGCTGCTGAATCGCACCACGCGTTACGTGCGTGCAACCGATGCTGGATTGAGGTATCTGGACGATGCACGGCGGATTTTGGCTGAAGTGCAAGAGGCTGATGAAGTTGCCGCAGGGGTGAATGCAGAGCCACGCGGGCATTTAGTGGTGACGGCACCGGTATTGTTTGGCCAGCAATTTGTGATGCCGAGTGTGGTGGGTTTCTTGCAGCGTTATCCGGATGTCGACGTGTCTGCACTGTTTCTGGATAGGGTGGTGAATATGCTGGAAGAGGGGGTTGATGTAGGTATTCGCATTGGGCCTTTGCCAGATAGCTCTATGCGGGCAATACGGGTGGGGCAAGTGCGGCGTGTGTTGTGTGCGTCGCCAGAATATTTAGCGCAACAGGGCATCCCCAATACGCCGAATGATTTGCTCAAACATCAAATTGTAGCGGCCAGCAGTGTGAGCCCGACTATCGAATGGAAATTTGGCGATGATGACGCCAATAAGGCGATTCGAATCAAACCGCGGCTAACGGTGACGAGTAACGACGGTGCGATAGCCGCGGTGCGCCATGGCGCGGGGATAACCCGCTTATTGTCTTACCAAGTGGCCGGATTATTGCAGAGCGGCGAATTAAAAACCGTGCTCGGTGAGTTTGAGGCCAAACCCTTGCCGATTCATATCGTCCACCGTGAAGGACGGCACGGTTCAGCCAAGATTCGTGCCTTTGTCGATTTTATGGCGCAGGCCTTAAAAGAAAATAGTGCATTGAATTGATGCCCAGCTGTAACCGCTGCAGGATGCAATTTTGTCTGATGAAGGCCGCTAACTGATGGTTGTTCTTTAGTCGATCGGCACCTTCTTGGTCGAAGGTGGTGAAATTGAGCTGTGGTGAATGAAGCCAATGCACGGCTTATCTTTCCTAGCCCCTCTGTTGCGGAGGGGCAGCGGGCGGCTTTGGTGATTGTTCACCCTGAGTGACCATCTAAAAAGGCGAAAAGCACTCTGCTTTTCGCCTTTTTTAGATGCCGTTTGAGTATGGGTGTTTTGGCGTATAGCTTACTTTTGGCCGATTACTTTAATATAAGTAAATGTTAATATTCGATCGGGATTGTCAGCTATGCGTATATTCCTCTCCCTTTACTTACTAGCAGCCACCACCGTTTGGGCTGCGCCAGTGGCTGACGTTACGCCTGATCCGCAATTGGGCAGCGTGCTCTCTGCACAAAAA
This sequence comes from Pseudomonadota bacterium, assembly GCA_026399755.1. GTDB lineage: Bacteria > Pseudomonadota > Gammaproteobacteria > Burkholderiales > Chitinibacteraceae > Iodobacter. The sequence goes on along the minus strand of JAPLQI010000137.1, from coordinate 48,716 downwards.
CCATTGAGTGCCGCAGAGCTGCAGCAAGCCCCCAAGGCTGCTGGAATGTCACGGCTGGGTGGCTACACCTATACCTATTTGCGCTGCTATTACCGGCTTGAAAACGATATTGCCAAGCCTGCAACTAGCTATGCATGGGCGCTAGACCCGAGTAGTGGCGCTTACTACAAGCTGTATGGCAATTGGTGGGCCGATGGTCAATTCCAGTGGAAAAATATGTTCTACACCGATGTGGCGCAAGCCACGGTGAGCAGCGTATGCCGTAAAACATTGGATCAAAAGGGCGTTAAAACGCCACTTGCCTTAGTTGCTGCGGCTAATAACGCCTTATCGTTTAATGCCACGGTGTGGACCAACGATCAGGCCACCCAAAGCCACACCATCAGCAAAGTGATTGCCTTTGGCGATAGTCTTTCTGATACGCAAAATATGTATAACGCATCTATGTGGAAACTCCCCACTTCAAAAGCATGGTTTATTGGCCGCTTTAGTAATGATAGGGTTTGGGTAGAGTATTTAGCTGAAAGTCTGCAATTGCCTCTTTATAACTGGGCGATTGGCGGCTCTGCAGCCGATAACCATTTAGTGGTGCCGGGGCTTATTCAGCAGGTGAAATCGTGGACAGAATATATGTCGCAAGCGCCAGCTTATCGCCCGGAAAATACGCTATTTACCATGCTGATTGGTGGCAATGATTTATTAAACTATGGCCGGACGGTGGATCAGCTGATTGCAGGGCAAACCACGGCGCTTGATCAGTTGATTGCCGCAGGTGGGCGGAATATTTTGCTGCTTAATTTACCCAATGTATCGCGCGTGCCCATCTTTAAAATGCGTAATGACGCCGATAAAGTCGCAGCGCAAGTGGTGGAATATAATCAACGTTTAACGATGCTGGTGGCGGCATTACGCATGAAACATGGCAGTAGTTTAAATATTCAGCTCTTTGATACCGGCGCGATGTTTACCGATTTATTAGATCATCCGGCTAAATATCATGTTAAAAACACCACCAGCTCTTGCTTGGATATTAATTCCACGGCCAGTACGGTTTATATGCAGGCCCACAAGCCTCGTAAAGAATGCACAAACCCCGATGAATTTGTCTTTTGGGATAATATGCACCCCACCACGAACACTCATCGTCTATTAGGAAAATATACCAGCGAATTTGCCAAGCAATACTTTGCAAATTTACCGCTTAATTAATCTTTTAAAGATAAAACTAAAGGCCATAAAGGCCTTTAGTTTTTATTAATAGTGATTAACTTAGGCAGGCTGGCGTGTTGCTGCTAATACAATTTCCCGTACACACACATTTTGCGGCTGATTATAGGCATAGCTAATGGCTTGAGCGATATCGCTTGCGGCCAATACGCCGCCCATGCCATCTTTCCATTCTTCGTAACCAGCCTTGATATCCTCATCCGTGGTGTGGCTAAGGAGTTCGGTTTCAACGGCACCCGGTGCAATGGTAATCACGCGTACATCGCTGCCGGCTACTTCTTCACGTAAGTTCTCTGAAATAGCATGTACGGCAAACTTACTGCCACAATAGGCCACATGGCTAGGGAAGGTTTTGCGGCCAGCAATCGAGCTGATATTGATGATGGTGCCGTGCTTGCGCGCCACCATGCCTGCTAGCACCGCATAAATGCCATTAAGCAGGCCTTTCACGTTGACATCAAACATGCTGTCCCATTCTTGTGGGTCTTGTTTGCTCATCTCGCCTAATAACATCATGCCCGCATTATTAATAATGCCATCGGCTGGGCCAAATTGTGCTTCGGCCTCTTGCACTGCGGCAAGGAGCGCGGCGCGATCGGTGATATCCACTACTTTGCATAGGGTATTAGGCAGGTTTAATGCTTGCAGGCGATCTAAGCGGCGGGCTAGCAATAATAACGGATGGCCTTGGCTAGAGAGTAAACGTGCTGTTGCTGCACCAATGCCAGAACTTGCGCCAGTAATAATAATTAGAGCTTTTGTCATGTCTTGCCTCGTATCGTTAAAGTGGATGGCTTGCTCTGCTACACCGTTAGATCGCTTGCTGAGATTAAGCGGTATTACTGGGTAAGTCATCGAATGGCGCTAGTTTAGCTAAGCCCTGTTAGAATGAAAAATACTTAATTCCTCTCTCAGTCATCGGTATTTTCTATGGATATCCGTCAACTTAAAGCGTTTATAGTAGTGTTTGAAGAGCGCAATATTACGCAGGCCGCTCAACGCTTATACCTTAGCCAGCCTACTTTATCTGCCACCTTGCGTCAGTTAGAAGACGATCTGGACGTGGTGCTGTTTATTCGGCAAGCACGCGGTGTAGAGGCCACCGAAGAGGCGCGGCTTTTGTACCCGCAAGCACGGCGCTTGGTCGATCAGGCGGCGGCGCTCAGTGGGCAATTTCGTCAGCGTCAGCAGCGCATGCCGCTAGAGCTAGGAATTGATGATGATTTGGGGGCAAGTCAGATTGAGCGTTTTCTGAGTAAAGCATCACAAGCCTCGCCGTCTATTTTGCTCAACATCCAAGCCGGTTGCTGTGGCGATGCCAGACTGGCGGCGGAGGAGTCACGCTGTGAAGATGAGCTGTTTTTGCCGCTATGGGAAGAAGCCTTTGTTTTAGCGTTGCCTGCCGCTCATCCCTTACTGGAATTGTCCCCGCTTGAAATGGCGCATTTGGCATAGGTCGATTGGATTAGCTGTCCAACGCATTTATCGCACCAAAGGTTATTGGCTTTGCATGGGGAAAATAGCTTGGGGCTAAGCTTTGCGGCACAGGCGGGGAGCCTTACCTTGGCTGCCCGTATGGTTGCTGCGGGGATAGGGGTGGCGCTCCTGCCTGAATCTTTGCTTATAAACAACCCACAGATCAGCATTCGCCCCATTAGTGGCCCCTACCTAACTCGGCGCGTGGGATTGTGTTATGCAGCGCAAGCGCTGGAAATCCCTGCGGTGCAGGCATTACATGCTTTTTTGCAAAGTGATTCGCTAAAATAATAAAGGCGTGCCCTGGCAGACTAAGGTTGCCAGTCCTGGTAGGGCTTATGGACTTTGATATAGGCTTTTTGTAATTCGCCACTAGCGCGTGCGGCTGCGATGGCTTTGCTTAACGCATTGTTTACAAAATCGCCCCGTTGATTGCAAGATAAAAAAAGCACATCTGGATAATCATCAAAATGAGTGCGATGGATTAGATTTAGGTTGAATTTTTTTATAATGTAATCTGCTTCTTCTTGTGCCCATATCAGCGCATCAATACGGCCTGCATTTAGCTTTTTGAGTGATTGCTCCAAATTAACGACGCTTTTAGTTGAGAACCCCCAATTAACGGGTGGCGCTTCAATTGAATATTTAGCGAGATTGGATACTTTTAAAATATCCTCTTTAGTCAGTGGTTTTTTGCGGAAGGTATAAAGTACAAAGCTGACTTTTCCTAGCATTTCTTTTGAAAACTGATAGGGTGTAAAGTTATCTGCCCCTTCGCTTATTTTCATGATTGGGAAGCGAAAATCGGCATTCTTATTATTGGTGTCAAGATAAACCCGTTTTACCGGCTCGATGCTGATGCTGATTTTGCCTTCAGGATAATATTTATTGATGGTTTTTAATAAATCAGGGAAAGGGCCGGTGTCTGCATTTTCTAAAATGCCAGGCAAAAAAACTGCCACTCCATGGATGTCAGGATTGTTGATAGGCAAGCTGTCAGGAGTGATTGTGCCATTACAGGCACAGGCTGATCCTGCTGCTAATCCCATTACAAACAGCCCTAGTTTAAATCGCATCCTGATCATGGCAGCACACCTTCACCGTTGTCTTGATTGATCTTAGTGCATCATGCTGGTTTGTTCGAATTTGTACTTTTAAAAGCAGATGATTTTTATTCTTTTTTTTGTCCAATAAAAATGCGGCCTTAAAGGCCGCATTTTTAGACTAAGTAGCAAGCTTCGCTGCATTAAATGCAGTGGAGGCTATTTGCTTAGTAGGTGTAGAACATGCGTTGAATTTCTTTGCTGTCTTTGGTTTTGGTCAGCGCTAGCATCAACAAAATGCGGGCTTTTTGTGGAGTAAGCGTGTCGGATACGGTGAAATCGGTTTTGTCATCATCATTTTCGCCGCCACGTACGGTTGGGCCATTGCCGGTGCGGGATGAGCGATTGATGTGTATGCCTTTTTGGCGTAGCTCGGTAAGGCGGGCGCGAACAGGGGAGGCAAGGCTGCCGTCACCAGTGCCTGCATAAATAATCCCTACATCGCCAGCGGCAGCAAAGGCATCAATCGCAATGGTATTAGCATTGGCTGAGCCGTAAGCAATATCCACCGCAGGTAAGGTTTCTAGGCGGCTTACATCAAATTCGGTTTCGCTGGTGTGTTTGCGGGTGCTGCTGCGATAGAACTTCGCTTGGCCCGATACCATATAGCCTAGGCTGCCCAGCTCTGGGGATCTGAAAGTATGGCCCGTGATGGTATTGGTTTTGGTGACATCGCGTGCGCCTTGGATTTCATCATTCAAGGAGACTAATACGCCTTGGCCAACGGCTTCTTTGCTGCCTGCTAAAGCCACAGCATTGTAAAGATTGATCGGGCCGTCTGCGCTAATGGCGGTGGCTGGGCGCATTGCACCCACGATGACGACTGGTTTTTTGCTTTTAACGACCAGATTCAGAAAATAGGCGGTTTCTTCGATCGTGTCGGTGCCATGGGTAATCACTACGCCGTCTACATCGGATTGTTTCAATACTTCATTGACGCGTTTTGCGAGTTTTAGCCAATGATCGTTACCCATGTTTTCGCTGGCGATTTGGAAAACTTGCTCGCCTTTGACTTGGGCGACTTTTTGTAATTCTGGTACGGCTTCAATCAAGCGCTCTACGCCAATTTTAGCTGCGGTATAACCCACGGTGGTGGTGCTGGTGGCACCCGTGCCTGCGATGGTGCCACCTGTTGCAAGAATCATTACATTGGGGAGTTTGTCTGCGGCATTAGCTGAGATGCTTGTGAAGGCTGCACAAATCAGAGTAAGGGTAAGACCCGTCTTAACACATTGAGTAAGCATGCTATTCCTCCAAGCGGGAGCGCAGTTTGGGTGAAACTGCGCTAATCCATGATCAATCACTGCGGATTTGCAGTGCTGGCAGATCATGCGCTGGGTAAGAGTTTAGTGCAAATAGATATTATGCCTAATAGGGAAATGTATTATAAAAAACATTAAAGAGTCTTTAATTTTCCTTGAAATTCTCGAATAGTTTTATATCCTTTTTTTTCCATAATTTGCGATAGCTCAAATTTTAACCTAGTAAATATTTCTGGGCCTTCTTCATATAATGCCGTGCCCACTTGAACGATTCCTGCACCCGCTAATAAATGCAAAAACACATGTTCCCCTGTGCTAACCCCTCCGCAACCAATAATTGATTTGTTTGGGCAGCGGCTATAAAAAGCGTTGACATTGGCTAAGGCGGTCGGCAATACATATTCGCCACCAATTCCGCCAAAGCCATGCTTGGGCTTGATGAGCACGGTTTCACTATTGATATCAATCATTAAGCCATTGCCGATAGAATTAATGCAGGTGATAAATTGGACTTTATCATAGCGATTTAATATCTCGGCCACTTCATCAAAGTGTGCAATATCAAAATACGGCGGCAGCTTTACCCCAAATGGGCGTGAGTAGGCAGAGCTTATTTCTGAAAGAATGACGTCTAAGGCTTCAAAGTCGTAGCCAATTTGGGCTTTGCCCGGCACATTAGGGCAAGACAGGTTTAGCTCTAGAATTGCAGGCGTATAGGCATCTTGAATTTGTGCCACCATGGTTAGGTTGTCGTCTAACGTCAGTCCCGCTACCGAAAAAAACAAGGGCTTGTTTTCGTAATCATGGCGCTCGGCGTAGTCCAGATAATAATGGTGGCCCTCATTGGGTAAGCCCATTGAGTTGATACTGCCCATTGCAAGGCTATGGTAGCGGGGTTCTGGATTGCCATCGCGGCGTAAAAGTGTACAGCTTTTAGTGACCATTGCACCAGCTTCACTCTTTGCGAGCGCATTGAGCTGGTTTGTGACGTTGCACCAAACGCCAGAGGCGTTCATCAACGGAGCAGTCAGGGGGCGGCCAAGAAAAAAAGTTGAGAGGTCGAGCATGGTCGGCATCCGCAAGAGTTTATGTCATCTCGATCATAAAATAAGGGAGCAATTTATAATGTGCGCGATATCAAGAAATGTGGCGAACTGGCTTTGTTTTTAATTGGAATGACTGATTTTTTTAGTATTGTTAATTGGCAACAAAAAAACATTAAGTGTTTATTCTTGAACTCGAGATTATCGTTTTTATAGGTGGAGCATCATCAGCCGTGTGATTTGAATTGAAGTAAGCTATATATCGTAAATAACGCCGTGCAATTTATGACAATGGGGATGTTCATAAGGGTATGGCGTATTTTTTTCGGTAAGAAAAACCGTAAGTGAATCGTTGTGGCTATCTCTAAAGAAGTAGGAAAGGGAAAAAATGCTTAATAAGGCAAGCCTTAATTTCTATCGTGCGGTACTGCTTATTCCTTTTTGTGTGGCGCTTCTGATGATGGCCGCCATTTTTTTTGGCAGTAACTATTTGCATGACCAGAGTGATAAAAATACGCTCTTGAAAAAAATACCCGTATCGGTGGAAGGTGCGATGCGGCTAAATGTAGAAAATAATACAAATAAATTGGCTGGATTACTGAAGGTTTTGGAAGGTGATGCGATTTTTAAAGATGCTTTTGTAGGGCTGGATAGGGCCGCTTTACTGGCGGCCAGCCAAGGTTTATTTCAGCGATTAAAAGCAGATCATGATGTAACGCATTGGTATTTTATGACGCCAGAGCGGCAGATTTTTTTGCGGGTGCATCAGCCCGATCATTTTGGCGATATTGTGGAGCGTAAAACGGCGCTTGATGCTCAGCGTCTGAATCAAGTGGCGTCAGGGGTGGAGCTTGGAGAAAGAGGCACATTCACCATAAGGGTGGTCTTGCCTTGGCGGGATCAACAGCAACGATTGCTGGGCTATTTAGAGTTAGGTATGGAGGTGGGTAAATCCTTATCCAACTTACAAGACTTGGCCGGGCTTAATTTATTTATGCTGATTGAGAAAAAACACTTGAATCGAGTGAAGTGGGAGGAGGGAATGCGCGGGCTGGGGCAGATACCTTCTTGGGAGCAGTTTCCTGATGTGGTTTTAGTCGGTAGTACGCGGCATATTGATCCACGCTTGTTGCACTACACGCGTTTTGCAGGGGGAGGGCAAACGCAGTCTTCTTTTGAGGTGGGCATCGACAATGAATGGTTAAGCTTTAGTGAAGTGGTCTTGCATGATGCTGCAGGGCAAGCCGTAGGACAGTGGGTGGTGGTTAATAATTTCACTGAAAAATACCGAGAGCAGCGGCAGTTTGCATGGCAGGTTTTGGCGGCCCTATTGGTGTTTGGGGGCGCTAGTCTGTTGTTTGCAAAGTATGTGGTAGATCGGGTTTATATCCGGCTTACCCAAACAGAAAGTGAGCGGGATCAATTCAAAATAAAATCTCAGTTAGATGGTCTTACTGGCCTGGCCAATCAAGTCGCTTTTTATCGGATGTTGGAGCAAAACATGGTTCATTGCCGAGTGGATGGGGGGGATTGGCAGTTTTGATGATCGACATCGATTTTTTTAAAAAAGTGAATGACAACTACGGGCATCAGGCGGGGGATGAGGTGCTACGTAGAGTGGCCAGCCTCTTACAAGAATGCATTCGCCCGATTGATTGTGCTGCACGTTATGGCGGTGAGGAGTTCGCAGTGTGCTTGTATAAGATGCCGCTTGAGGGGGCTTTGCTGGTGGCCGAGCGAATACGTGCGTGTGTGGAGGGTTATTTGTTTGTGGTGAAAGATAAAGAGCTGAGGGTGACGGTAAGCATCGGTATGGCGAGTTTTCCCTTGAATGGTGACACACCAGAAAGCGTTGTGGCCGAGGCCGATCAAGTGCTTTACGCCGCTAAGCGTGCAGGGCGAAATTGTGTATTTGCGGGTGCGCCTACATCCTGAGCAGGGCGGTAATTGCTCGTCAGAGTTGGTTTTTGTCCTCTCATAAAGAGTGCAGGTTTTTAAATTCTTTTTTGACCATATACATTTTTTCATCTGCCATACGAATCAACACCTCCTGTTTGGACAATACCCGCGCTGAGCGTGATTTTGCCTAAGCGTTGAGTGATTTCGTTATTTAAACGGTGGATGTAAACATGGGAAGCTTGTTCTAGTAAGCAGTTGGGTAAAATCAAGCAAAACTCGTCCCCGCCATAGCGAAAACAACAGTCTTCCATCCGAGCTAGGCTTGCGATGGTTTTGCCAACAGTGCGTAGAATTTCATCGCCAAACTGATGACCTTTGCTGTCGTTGATGAGTTTGAAATCGTTGATATCCAGATAAACAATCGATACGGGCTCGGCACGACGTTGGGCAGAGCGCAAGGTGCGGGTTAGTGTTTCAATGAGCCCACGCACATTGAGCAAGCCCGTTAGCGGATCAATTCGGGTCATTTTTTCTAGCTGACAAGTACGATCTCGGACTTTTTCTTCCAAAATGCGGGCGTAATTTTCTGATTTCTCTCTGGAAATTTCTATTTCAGAAACCAAGCTGCGGATATAGGTTTCAAAAACCAAGGTAATATCAAATAGAAATAACTTATCTAATGATGAAAGCGTAGCGCGTCTTTCCTCTTCGTCACTCAGTGATTCATAAACAACACCATGTAGCAAAGTTTGGAGCGTGCTGATTGCTGATAAATAAAGCTTAGGCTCTACGCCAATTCGTTTATGAACTAGGCCAATGCGTAATCGGTTGTTTACATACTCCAAATCATAAAGACCGCTGAATAAATCCAACACATAGCGGCGTTGTGCACTACGTAGACGGCCCAAAGTATCGGCATCGCCAATTAATAAGGAAATCTCCGCCACATTGGTTTGTAGCTGGTAAAACTGATCCACCAAAATATCGATTTTGCTTTCAATAATGGGCCGGAAATTTTGCAGTAGTTTGAAATCTTCTTCGTTTAAAGAAAGCAAGTCTTTACGATTAGCAATGTCAAAATCGGTGATTCGCATTTGTTCAAGCAAAGTTTGTTCTGTTTGCTTCATGGCGTTTCCCTTCTAAAGCCGCGCAGACTTAGCCGCAATGCCGCAGCATGAACAACACATGGAAATAAGGGGTGGATAGGCTCATTTATGTTAGCCGTGGTTAACTTCGATCATAGCCGTTTATTTGTGTTTTTTTTAGTTTTAAGAAATTTAAACGTTAGGTGGGTAAGAGTATGTTTATAGTAATTCTTTTTTTAAACTTACAAATTTACCCTGTTAGGAATGGCGATGTGAGGGTTTACATTTGTAAGTGTTACAAGCCTTTTAATAAACTCAGCACTAAATTTGGCATGGCATTCGCAGCAGCAAGCATGGCGTGGCCAACTTGAAGCAGGATTTGCGAGCGGGCAAATGCGGCCATTTCTGCCGCCATATCGGCGTCTAAAATGCGGCTGCGGGCGGCGCTGGTGGTTTCTATGCTGTTGTCGATATAGGCGATGGTAAAGGTGATTCTGCTCTGAAATGCACCTAGGCTAGAGCGCTGCTGGTTGAGCGTATCGAGCGCTTTGTCTGCAATAATCATCGCCATATTTGCGTTGTGGACGGTGGACACATCCAGGTCGGCAACAGAATGAAGGCTAGGGCTGAGGCTGCTCGCTGGGGCAAGCGTGCCGCTGCTGCCGCCGTTATAAAACACGCCATTTCTGATGGAGAGCGTGCTGTCGGTCTGTAATGAATAAGCCGTGTTGCTATTTAAAGCCACTTGCCCAGCAAAGCTAACACTGCCCGAGCTGGATAAATTGTAGGGTGCGCTGCCGAGTAGCGATTCCGTCATCCGCAGCGCATTGCCAAGGGACGTGGCGGGGTCGTAATTCCAGATCGAGACCGCGCCACCAAAGCCGCTGGCCGCTCCAGAGTTGGATGCCAGCACAATATGATTGCCATCGTTATTGCTTAATTTAATCCCTAGGGCCGCGCCGTCGCTGGCGTTTTTGAACTCAGTAAGCTGAGCTAAAACACCGGTCTTCGATGATTTAGCATTAAAGGCATTGATAGCGCTGGCGTATTCATCGCGATCAATCACGCCGTTGTTATTTGCATCCACCACATTAAAATTGACGCTGCTAAAGTTGCTAGATTTTGATGCCACAGTTAAATCATAGCTACCCGAGCCTAGCGATAAAATCGTTTCCGTGCGGGCGCTGGCATTGACGCCGGTGTTGGCTTGATTGATTTTGGCCGCGATGGTTCGGGCAGAATCGGCCTCATTTAAGCTGATGCTGCGGCCGTTGAGTAGCAGCGTGCCACTGCTAAATACTGCGCCACTGGTGGTGCTGATCGTGCCCGCCATGCCATCTGTGTAGCTGAGCGAGCCTGTGGATGGCTCGCTCCAAGTGGGCTTGCTGCTACCGATGGTGTAAGCGCCGTATTGATCGGTGCGTAGATTACTTAAGCGGGTACTCAGCGTGTCCCCAGCATTAGCGCCAATTTGGTAAGACATCATGGGGGAGGAGCCATCGAATAGTTTTTGCCCGTTAAATTCGGTGTCTTTGGCGATACGGTCTAGCTCGTCGACGAGCTGAGTGACTTCGGCATTCATCGCTCGCCGATCCGATGCCGAGTTAGTGGCATTGGCCGATTGCACCGCCAATTCTCGTATGCGCTGCAAAATATCGATTTGCTGGGTGAGGGCGCCTTCGCCGGTTTGCGCCATCGAAATGGCATCGTTGGCATTGCGTTTGGCCTGTGTTAAACCCCGGATTTTGGCGGTCATTCTGCTTGAGATCGCCAGCCCAGCCGCATCATCTTTCGCGCTATTGATACGCAGGCCGGATGATAAACGCTGAAGAGAGGTATTCAGCGCATTTTGCGTTTTTTCGAGGTTTCGCTGCACCATTAGCGAAGCCACATTGGTGTTGATGATTTGCAAGGCTAATCCTGAGCTTATGGCTAAGCTTGCCTTAGGACTAACATATCGACATTTGTACTGGAAACTTTAGATTTGCTGTCGATTGTTTTAAGTATTTACGAAGGAGCGTTATTTTATGGTGCAGAATGGCGCGAGCTAAGAAGGGCTAGAATTTTACCTAGCCCTTTGCTTCGTAAAATGCCGTGTTTTCTGGGGCGAATGCGGCTCATTGGGTTTGTGCAGCGTGCCATCCCTTATTTGTTTGGACAAGCGCCACTGCCATAGCGAAACCGCTGTATCGATGCATTGACCATGCCTGCCACATTGTTGCGCTTTTCGTATTCATTACGCAGAAAAGTGGCGTCATCCCCACTGATAATAAGCTGATGAATATGGTCTAAGGCAGGGGTGCTATTTAATGCGGCAGAGTGCGGCTGAATGCGGTTTAAGGTATTCCGAATATCCTCCCGTAAGCTTGTTTGCTGATAGGTTTTAGGATGAACCATCGTGCCATCTAGGCCAAAGCGGCAGGCCTGAAAGCGGTTGTAATTGTAAACAAGGTAATCGTCTTCTACTGGGGGGGCTTCGTATTGCTCGAGTAAATAGCGGCAAAGCGCTTGTAAGTAACAAGCAAGGGCTGCCGCCCGCTCCACAGAAAGTGGGGTATCACAAACGCGTAGCTCTATGGTGCCAAATTCAGGCTTGGGGCGAATATCCCAGTAAAAATCTTTCATGCTTTTGATCACACCGGTTAATTCCATTTTTGCGAAATACTTTTGCTCAAAGTCTTCCCAGCGCAGCAAAAAAGGGGCGCGGCCACTTAAAGGAAAAGCAAATACAGAATTAAGCCGTGCCGAGTGAAAAAGCGTGTCGTAGCCCTGCACAAAGGGGGAGGAGGCCGATAAGGCAATAAAATGCGGCACATAGCGGTTGAGTGCATGCAGTAGAAACATCGCCTCGTCACCGCTAGTGCAGCCGACATGCACATGCTGCCCAAAAATTGTGAATTGCTTAGTCAAATAGCCGTAAAGCTCGGAAACCTCATTAAAGCGCGGCTTGTTGAAAATGCGCCGATCTGACCAAAGCTGAAAAGGGTGTGTGCCGCCGCCGCATAGGCCGATATTGAGCTTATCACCGGCTTTCACCAGTGCATCGCGCATATTCTGCAGTTGTAAGAGCAGTTTTGGATATTCGGTTTGAATATCTGTAGAAACCTCGATCATGCTTTCCGTGACTTCTGGCGTGACATTGCCGGGAAAGGGCTGGCGGCTTAATAACTCCAGTAAATCTGGGCTAGATGCGGTTAAATCAAAATCGCTGAGGCTGACGAGTTGTAATTCAAGTTCAACCCCCATGCTAAGTGATTGCGAGGTGCTGAAGGCTTCGAGTGGCATGGCGATTATTCCTTAGTGACTTCATGCGACCAGATCAAAGCCTGCTTGGTGATGATGGGGCCGAAGATTTCTAAAATCAGTGCAGCGGAAGCGAGTGGAATCAGCTGATCTGCCAGATGTATGCCAAGGTGGCGGGTTTGCTCCAGCATCAGAATCACAAAGGCCGACATGGGGGTCATGGCGACACCTAGCAGCATGCCTTTACGCCAAGTAATCCCGCTAATGCGCGCAAAAACGCTAATGCCGCACATTTTAGTCAGCATGCGTGTGGCAATGATGGCCAAGCCTAAGCCCATACCTGAGATCACATGCTGCCATTGCAAGGTAGAGGCAATAAAGACAAACAACAGCACTGAAAGCAAATCACCTAATGCTCCAAAACCACGCTGCAAAGGGTGAAATTCCAAGCGGCGATGGCGCACCACCAAGCCAAAGGTCAGGGTGGCCAGTACGGCAGAAAGCTTCAGGCTTTCACTGAGCGCGACCAGCAGTACAAGGGCAATCACAAAAGCCAGTGTGTTGTCTTGATTTCGGCATTTAATGCCCCGCAGCAGGATGGGCATAATCAGCCCTAAGCTTCCCCCTAGCAAAGCTGACGCAGCTAAAACCAGCAAGCTGCTGGATGCGGCGTGCCAGAGATTACCTGTGGTTTCAAACACCAGCAGCCCAACGACAATCTTAAAAACAAACACCGCCAGCACACAATTAAGGGCAGAAAGATGTAATAAACGCTCGCTAACTTGCCCTGCGCTACGCTGCTCATTAATCACCCGCACAATGGCCGCAGGAGAAGTCGCCATAGAGAGCGATGCCAGCAGAAGAGCGTTAGTCGACGCCACGCCAAAACCAGTAGCCACTGCATAAACTGCAGCAAAAGTGAGCGAGGCCTCGGTCAGGCAAGTCACGCCTATCCACGGGTTGTGAATAAGCCAGCGCAAATTAATCCGATATCCTGCCTCGAATAAAATCAAGCCAAAGGCGACATTGCTGAGTAAGAGCACGCTAGAGGATTGCCCAATGGGGAGCAGGCCCGCTTGTGATGCGCCCAATATAAAGCCCACGATGGCGTAGCTGCTGATACGTGGAATTTTTGCCCAGCGATAGCCGTATTCGCCTGCAAACCAAGCGATAAGCAGGCTGATAGGCCATGCCAGCTCGGATGAAGTGATCGTCAGATCAAACATAGGAAGGTCCTGTTTTTGCCGAAAGACTACGTAAAGAAAAGATCTTTACGATCAATCGGCATTCGATATTCAGTAACCGTGATGTGGAGATGTGAGCTGATCGGGAAGATTTTTCAGCGTGTGTTGAAGACCGCTCAAGGGAGCCATGGGAGAGATGGCTGGCTAGTCGTGGGGGCTGCTATAAACAACTTCAAAATGTTTTTTGTAAGTTAATTCTTTATTTATTGTCAGAATTAACTTCTAATTTACATTAATCAATCTTAAGTGGATAGAGGCTATTCCCCTTTTTGTGCTTGTTTTATAAGGGTAAAAAGTCATATTTTTGATTTGCCAATATGCGCTTGTTCTATTTGAATGATGAGGGAGAAGTTTGCAGGAGCACCTGTGCGATGCCCTTGCTTTTGGGAGTACTGAATAGCGTATTTCTGTATTTCACGTAATTTTTAGGCGCCAACTTGGTTGGCGATCTTTTTGCTATGTAAAAGGGCTGCAATGCAGGTGTTTTCAGGAAGGGAGACCTGAAAATATTGTTGTAAGCGTTGGCGGTATTCAGCTATGTCGCTGATATGGTGAATCGTGCGGCGGTCATGTTTAGTTTGAATCACGCAGCCATTTGAAATCGTATTGCGCCCCTCCATCGTTGCGATTGAGCAAATTGATTTTTGCGTAAAATGCGAAGCAGGGGATGTTTGCTGATAAATACACATATCAGCAAAATCACTAATATCATAAGTATTTAAAGTGAATTGATATTGTGGCCTATATTCTTGATTGCTCTTTTTTTGCATCACAGTATAAAACGCATCGCTTTGCATAATCTGGTAAGCGGCATTTTCATGGCTGTGGTGATGGATGGCTAAGGGGGTTTGAAATGAATCACCAAAGCCGACATCGGCAATAAACTGTTGATTGTTTAGGGTAACAAGCAGCAATAAATGATCGAATTCTGGACCATAGCTTTTGCCATTGAATACTTGGGCAGAGATCAGTTGAGTGTAAAAGCCAAGAGATGAAAGCAGCGCAAAAAATAAATAATTAAGTTCATAACAAAACCCGCCCCTTCTTTTTAAGACTACCTTATCAAATAGTGCAGGATGGCTTAATTTAATGGGAATATTTAAATGAATATCTAAGTTTTCAAATGGGATATGCCACATGTGCGCTTGATGCAAGGCGGTGAGCGTGGCTAGATCTGCAGTCATGATGCCGGAATAATTGATTCGTTCTAGATATAGCCTGATTTCTTGATCGTTTAGCATCCGCTTATCCTTAGATTGATTCTCTATTAAAAAATGCAGCTATGCCTCTGGCTTAATAATGTCTGTATCGATGGTTTTTTTGAGGGCCGCGTTTGCGACTGTAGGGTGGGAGCAACCCGAGAGCAATACTAAAAAATACACAGCTAAGCCCCTTGCCTAGAATATTTATTATGTATTTGAACAACAGGCATCATCAGTAAATGCCGTGTAAGTGTACGCCCGCTGGATGACATTACGCTTAAAACTTAACTTAGTAGAGAAGTGAAACTTATGTTTTTTGCACTGCAGCAACATAAGTGTTTTCCGCCGCCGTAAGACGGGCTAAAAAGACCGATAATACGACTACTCACCACGGAGACTCCCATGCTTACGCCACCGATGATTATGCCTTTCTTCCCGCCACATCGTATCTTGATGGGGCCCGGGCCGTCCGATATTTATCCTTCTGTGCTGGCAGCGCTGTCTAAGCCGACGGTGGGCCATTTAGACCCGCTGTTTGTGGGCATGATGGACGAGATTAAAACGCTGCTGCAATACGCATTTCAAACTAAAAATTCCGTCACGATGGCCGTTTCTGCGCCAGGCTCGGCGGGGATGGAAGCGTGTTTTGTGAATCTGGTTGAGCCGGGTGAAACCGTTATCGTTTGCCGCAACGGCGTATTTGGTGAGCGTATGCGCCAAAATGTCGAGCGCCTAGGCGCGATTGCCGTGCTGGTAGACAACGCTTGGGGTGAGCCGGTTAATCCACAGCAAGTCGAAGACGCACTCAAAGCCCATCCAGAAGCCAAGTTCCTTGCCTTTGTGCATGCAGAAACCTCGACAGGCGCTTTGTCTGATGCCAAAACCCTCTGCGCGCTGGCTAAAAAATACGATTGCCTGACGATAGTCGATGCGGTGACGTCTCTCGGTGGCGTTGAGTTGCGCGTGGACGATTGGGGTATTGATGCGGTGTATTCAGGCAGCCAAAAGTGCCTATCCTGCGTGCCGGGCCTTTCGCCGCTGTCTTTCTCTGATGCGGCCGTGGCTAAATTAAAAGCGCGCAAAACGCCGGTGCAAAGCTGGTTTTTAGATCAAAGCCTCGTGATGGGCTATTGGGGCGATGCCACAGGCGGCGCAAAGCGCAGCTATCACCATACAGCGCCAGTAAATACGCTATATGCCTTGCATGAATCTTTGCGCTTGCTGGCTAATGAAGGCTTAGAAAACGCATGGCAGCGCCACGCAGATATGCATCAATTACTGCGCCATGGCCTAGAATCTTTGGGCTTGGAGTTTGTAGTCGATAAAGCCTACCGCCTGCCTCAGCTTAATACCGTCCATATCCCCGCAGGCGTAGACGATGCAGCGGTGCGTAAGGTGCTGCTAGAAGATTACAACTTAGAAATCGGTGCAGGTTTAGGCGTGCTGGCTGGAAAAGCATGGCGGTTTGGCCTGATGGGCTATGGCGCACGACGTGAAAATATTGCCGTGTGCGTGCATGCTTTGGCGACAGTGCTGCGCTAAGTTGGTTTGCGTGCGATGGCGGGTTTTGCTCTGATAAAAACAATGCCGACTCTATCTATAGGGTCGGCATTGTTTTTTTACTAAGCTTTAGGTGCTTCTGGCGCCACTTCAGATTCTGAATGCTTAGCATGCCAATGCTTGGCTACATTCAGCCCTAATGCCTTAGGGTTGAATACCGGCTCTTGATGAAGACTGAGTTGTTGCTCATAGTCTTTTAGCATCGCCAAGGCTGGTTTTTGCAGGGCTAAAATGGCAATGATATTAAGCCATGCCATCAGCCCAACCCCCATATCGCCCAAACCCCAAGCTAACTCGGCAGTACGAATGCAGCCGTAAAATGATACTCCGAGAATGGCTATTTTTAAAACAAAAAACAGGCCAGCAGAAGGGATTTTTCGGGCTAAAAAGGCGATATTGGTTTCGGCAATATAGTAGTAAGCCAAAATCGTGGTGAAGGCGAAAAAGAACAGGGCGATGCCAACAAACATCGAGCCAAAGCCTGGCAGTGCTTGTTCTACCGCGGCCTGAGTAAAATCACTCCCAGCAGTCATGCCTGCTAATCCTGTGAAAATAGCCTGCCCATCGGGAGCCACCACATTGTATTTGCCAGTAATTAAAATCATAAAGGCCGTAGCAGAGCAGACAAAGAGCGTATCGATATACACCGAAAACGCTTGCACCAAGCCTTGCTGGGCGGGGTGTTTTACTTCGGCAGCGGCGGCGGCATGCGGCCCTGTACCTTGGCCTGCTTCATTTGAATAAATGCCACGCTTTACGCCCCATTGAATCGCTAAGCCCAGCATGGCGCCCATGCCTGCCTCAGTGCCAAAGGCAGAGCGAATAATCAGCATAAATACTTCGGGTAGCTGCTGGATATTGAGCAGAATCACCACAAAGGCAATCAGGATATAGCCCAGCGCCATAAAGGGCACTACCACTTGCGCCACTTTGGCAATGCGTTTTACCCCACCAAAAATAATCATCCCGAGCAACAGCACCACGATCGCGCCAGTGACTTCTGGGCTAAGGCCAAACGCGGTTTTTAAGCCTGCAGCAATCCCGTTGGCTTGCACGCCTGGCATCAGCACCCCGCAAGCAATGACGGTGACACAGGCAAACAGCATGGAATACCATTTCCAGCCCAAACCTTTTTCAATATAAAAAGCGGGGCCTCCTCGATACTGGCCTTCATGTTTCTCATGATAAATTTGCCCGAGTACCGATTCGACATAAGCGGTACTTGCTCCTAAGAAAGCCACCACCCACATCCAGAAAATAGCGCCCGGCCCACCAAAAGAGATGGCGGTGGCGACTCCGGCAATATTACCGGTCCCCACACGACCAGAAAGCGATAAAGATAGTGCCTGAAATGATGAAACGCCTGCCGCAGACGCTTTGCCATTAAACATCAGGCGAACCATTTCACGGATATGGCGAACTTGCATAAAGCGGGTACGGATCGAAAAATACAGCCCTACACCTAAGCATAAGTAAATAAGAGCGGGGCTCCAGACCCAGCTATTAATCGCATTAACCCATTCTTGCATGTGTTCTCCTGACGCATTTGGAATGCGAAATATGTCAAAGGGAGGACCATTGTTAAGCACAATGTGACACTTTGATTACTGGGGCTTCCCCCTAGGTAGTCAGTTATGCGTAATGAGTATGTCAAATGAATGGTGTAGGCGTTCTTTTTACGGGGCTTTCAGGGGCGTGATTGGCAAGCTGAAGTCAAGCAGCATTATGCTTGGAATAGCTGGCCGCTGATTCGAAGCTTGGCAGAGGAATTTAAGCTGATTATGCCTCTTGCTCAACGATGAGCATGATTGCCTTGATACGCGTGATAATAAAGCGAGGAACACGTTTATTTTACGTGATTTTATGCAGAAATTTTATATCCATTTCTGTTTCGTGGGGGGGATTGAATAGGAGGGATAATCGCAATCCTATCGACTTAAGCGAATCATCTTTCGTAGGGCGGGACCGCGCCTAGCTTTGCGATGAAATACGAAAATAGCGGGGTTCCGCCCTACGATGATTCAACACTGACCAGTGTGTGGGAGCATCTAGCTAAGTTGATAGGACTGGGGGTAATCGGGTTGTATAGAACATGGCTATTTATATTATATTTTTGCTTCTTGCATAATGCGTTGGTATTCACCATTTTGTTTTATCTTTTTTAAACCTTTATTAAATTCATCGGCAATTTCTTCTCCGTTAGGTATTTTTTTAGAAATTAATAAATAAACAGGTTTTTCTGAGAAATTTTTTGGGAAAAATGTGATTTTCTCTGCATCTTTAGCGGGAAGTGTTTTAGAAATTAGATATTGTCCTAGTATTTTATCAGCAGTAAATAAATCAATGCGTTTGGCAATCAATTTTTTTATGTTTACTTCGTCGCTTGGTGCTTCATCACATATAAATTGCTGATTTTTTCTTGCCGTATCAAAGGCCTCCCCATAGCTATAGCCAAAGCTCACGCCCACTTTGTATTTATTCAAGTTGCTAAAATCTAGGTGCGTGATTTCTTTGTCTTTTAAGTGAAAAAATCCATATTGAACAACGTTAATCGGGTCGCTTAAAATAAAAAGTTGCTCGCGTTCCTGTGTTTTAACCCAATAAGGCGTGAGGTCTGCCTCACCTTTTATTACCATATTGTAAGATCTTTTCCATGGGTAATAAGCGATAGAGACTGCAACGTTTTGCTGCTTAAAAGCCGCTTTGATTATTTGGGTAATAAACCCTTCATTTCTTAGAGATTTTGATAGGTAGGGCTGGAACTCCCCACTGGCAATACGAACATGTAGCTCAGCGGATTGTGCGCTGATGCCAGAGAACATAAATAACAAAGTGGCGAGAAAATAGTGCATGACCAGCCTCTCTTTTTAATCAATATAGCAGTAATTTTTAGCGGCATTGGCTTGTTTAAGCAGTATGTAGCATGGCTTGGCTAAAGCTGGGGTATGGCGTAAACAACAGCTTGCTTGTCCATCTGTAACTTGCATATGGGCAGGCATATTTTTGCACATAAAAATACACTAATGAGTAAAGCATTAAGTGGAATAGAAATAAGTGAATTTATATTAAGGGCAATTTTTTGGGTAGAGCAAAGAAAAATAGAGGGCGTATTTGATGGATTCATCGTGCTGTTTTTTAATAGTGGATGATGGGATGTTTGAATAAAGGTAAGGTGATTTTCGTCTCCTTTCCTTTTAAGTCCTTAAACAAGTAAAGCAAATGTTCTTCGTAGGAGTGGTTTTAGCCGCGAAGGCGCTGCTGATAACAATATTCTTGGCTAAAGCCGTTCCTACTATGCGGGGCCTGAAGTTGATAGGATTAAGTTAACCCCGTATGCCTAATTGATTCGCCACCAAAATCGCCGCATACACTGCATCAGCATCTACTTCAAACGGCATATTGTGTATGGTTTCGCCTGTCGCACAAGCTGCTTTGGCGACGGCCATGAGGGCCTCTTTGCTGACATCGGCTGCGCCCAGAT
This sequence comes from Pseudomonadota bacterium, assembly GCA_026399755.1. Lineage (GTDB taxonomy): Bacteria > Pseudomonadota > Gammaproteobacteria > Burkholderiales > Chitinibacteraceae > Iodobacter. Next base: position 28,891 of record JAPLQI010000137.1, on the reverse strand, counting down.
CGGCAAGGCAAGTCGGCAGGCCAACGCTGCGGCAGAAGGCCAATACTTGATTGATTTCTTCTAAGGGCGCGTTTTCTAGGGCCAATTGCACGAGCGTACCGAATGCGACTTTTTCGCCGTGAAATAAATGATGGCATTCGCTGAGTAAAGTCAGACCGTTATGTACTGCATGCGCGGCCGCTAATCCGCCGCTTTCAAAACCAATGCCACTTAAGTAAGTATTAGCTTCGATGATATTTTCTACTGCCTGTGTGACCACTTGATTTTCGACGGCTAATTTGGCTTTTAAACCATCTTTTAACAGCGTCTTATAGCAAAGCTCGGCTAGCGCCAGTGCCGACAGGGTAGGCATTCCTCCAGACATGGCGGGCTTGCCAGAGCGGGCATTGGCGCGCGCTTCAAAGTAGGTGGAGAGCGCGTCCCCCATGCCAGCCACAATAAGACGTGCAGGCGCTTGGGCAACGATCTGGCTATCAACCAGCACCACATCTGGGTTTTTAGGCAGCATTAAATAAGATTCAAATTGCCCCTCTGCTGTGTAAATCACCGATAAAGCGCTAGTGGGCGCGTCGGTAGAGGCAATGGTGGGCGCAATCACAACGGGCACTTTATGGTAATAAGCTACGGCCTTGGCGGTATCTAGCGTTTTACCGCCGCCCACGCCAATCACTACTTTAATATTTTGCACCTTACAGATAGCGACAAGGCGATCAATTTCTGCGCGGCAACACTCGCCTTCAAAGGTTTCCATATGAAAAGCGGCGTGCGCATTGTCAAAGCTTTTGGCGATGATAGGCGTCACGATACTCTTAACCATCCCGCCGCTCATAATCAGCGCCGTATCGCCTAATTGCAGGCTGTATTTAGCCAAAGACGCCAGTACGCCCTTACCTTGGATGTATTTACCTGGGCTTGAAATAATCTTTTCCATGCAGTGCTCCTTGTTTCTTATCTGGGTATGGCAATCACCATGCGGCATAAGTTCATTGCGCGAAGGGGGGCTTGGCTATGGTTTGATGCAGATCAACTAAAGCATGCATATGGCTTTGAGTGCGGCATGTTTCTACCGTGGCGACTAAGCTTAGATATCGGCTTTTTAGGGGCCGTCAGCTAGATTTATTTGCTACTGGCCCATCATTACAACGGGCAATGCTTATTCACCTTACACTACACAATAGGAATTGTTATTAGTGGTGATAATGGTAGAAAGCATGTGTTTTTTTACCGCCTGCTTTGCGTACATTTTCCTTACATTTTTGTGACGTTGGCGGGTATGCTGAGTAAAGGCAAGCCTTGAGCGCTAAAGCGGTGTCACTACATTTGCAAAGGGTTTTCCTCGTATTGTCTCTTATGTACTTGATATAAAACCTGTGGGCTAAGGGCTTGAACACTAATCTTTCACTGAGAATTGCAACTTACAATATCCATAAAGGTCTCTCGCTCTTTAATCAGCGCCTAGTGGTGCATGATGTGCGCGAGGCCTTACAAGCGCTGTCGCCCGATTTGATCTTTTTACAGGAAGTGCAGGGTGAGCATAGCCAGCGGATACAGCGTTTTTCTAATTGGCCGATTGTGCCGCAACACGAGTATCTAGCGGGTGATTTACACACGGCTTATGGCTTAAACGCTCGTTATAAGCTGGGCCATCATGGTAATGCGCTCCTGTCGCGTTTTCCTATTTTGCGCTGGCATAATCATGATTTAACCTTGCATCGTTTTGAGCAGCGTGGCGTTTTGCACTGCGAGCTTGCCGTGCCAGGCTGGCGTCAGCCCTTGCATGCGTTCTGTGTACACCTTAATTTGCGGGCAATGGATAGACGCAAGCAGGTGAAAATGCTGATTGAACGGGTACTAAACGATGTGCCTGAAGATGCGCCCTTGGTGCTCGCTGGTGATTTTAATGATTGGCGCGGCGAGGCCACTAGGCAGTTTGCGCGTGAGCTAGGCTTGATTGAGGCGTTTAATTCCTTGCACGGCGCTTCAGCCAAAAGTTTTCCTGCCCAATTACCCCTATTGTCTTTAGATCGGGTGTATTTGCGAGGTTTTACGGTGCAAGTGGCCAATGTACTGGGGGGCATGCCCTGGTCTCATTTATCGGATCATGCGCCGCTTTATACTGTTTTGCATCGCAACGAGGGCGTGGTGTGATTTTTTTTGCCCATAAAGATACGCAAAAGGGCAAGTTTTTTTATGGGTGTTGTGTTCCCCGTGGACGGGGTTAAGACGCTCTGTGATGGATTGAACTGTAAGTACGTAATTTGGTCGAACTCGCTTTGGTGTCATCTTATATAGTCAGTATTCTCTCTGGATTTCTGAGTTTGTAATTAAAAATGAGGCTGGCTTATGTACGTGGCGGGAAATCGTTTTAGATTGCTGTTTAATGGACAAGATTATTTTCCTGCTCTGATTGATGCGATTGAGCTAGCGCAGCAGGAAGTTTTTTTAGAGAGTTATTTATTTGAGGCCGATGAAGTAGGGTCTGCGGTGATGCAGTCCTTAATCGCGGCCGCTTTGCGTGGTGTGCGGGTTAATTTGCAAATTGATGGTTTTGGCGCAAGAAATTTGCCCTTGGTGTGGCGGGAGCAGCTGTCCGTAGCGGGCGTGAGGTTGTTGTTTTTTAGGCCCGAACTGAAAGTATTATCGCTTGATAGGCAGCGCTTACGCCGGTTGCATCGTAAGCTGGCGGTTATTGATGGCTCTGTCGCGTTTATTGGTGGCATTAATATTTTGTCAGATTTTGAGCCTAGCCAGCCAGAGTGCGCACCACGCTATGATTATGCTGTACGTATCGTTGGCCCCTTGGTGGCTCAGCTGCATGAATCAGCGGATCATTTGTGGCGGCATACGGCATGGGTGCAGCTTAAAAAGAATTGGGCGATAAGAAGCACACTCAAGCCCTCTCCTCAAGTATTAGGACGTGCACGTGGGCGTTTTGTTTATCGGGATAATTTGCGACATCGGGGAGATATCGAGCGTGAATACTTGCAGGCGATTTGGCACGCTAAAAGTGAAATTATTTTAGCTAATGCTTATTTCTTACCCGGCTATCGCTTACGCCACGCCCTGATTCGTGCCGCTAAGCGCGGGGTGAATGTGGTGCTGTTGGTGCAAGGCCGAGTAGATCAGGCCTTACTGCACTATGCTAGCCGTGGCTTTTACCATCAATTTTTAAGTGCAGGCATCGAGATTTACGAATATCAAAAAGGCTTTATGCACGCTAAAGTCGCCGTGATCGATGGCGTATGGGCGACGGTAGGTTCGAGCAATATTGACCCCTTTAGCCTCTTATTGGCACGTGAAGCCAATGTGTTTGTGCGCGAAAAACAATTTGCTGGCGAGCTGCGTACGGATTTAAAACGTGCTTTGCAAGAAGATGCTGCGCAAATTAAAACGAGTGACGTGGAGCGTGATCGCTGGCTATACCGTGTTCTGCCTTGGCTTTGTCATGCGGTGGTTCGGCTGATGATGGGGGTGAGCGGCTATGGTGGGCGGCGCTATTTGGAGTAAATACTTAGTGTGTTGTGCGTGCCTAAGTGGGCTAGATCGTTGGCCGCATAAGGCGTCTTAATGCGGCCAAGCTGAGTTTGCTCTAAGGCTGTATTAGCGGGAATTCGGTGAAATAGTCGGGCGGTCTTGTAAGTCTTTCAATAACTCTTTGTCATACACTTTAACGGCGCTGCTGCCGCGATCTTTACGCGGAATATTGCTACCCGTTACATATTCTTTTTCTTCCATTTCTGCATATTGCTTATTGTCTGTTGGCACGCTGCTGCAGGCGCTAGCCAGTAAGCTGAAGGCGAGTATTACGATATTTTTCTTACGCATACCATTTATTCCATTGTCGTATCGAGAAAGACTCTTATATTGTGCGCTTAGCTTTCTGTCAATTGGGGTAAGTGGGCGTGGTAGGGTAAAAAAGCTTCTTTCTGACTATTCATACCTGCTTATGAAGCGCGCTATTGACAGCTTTGGTAGAATCACTCTTTTACGCCAACGAAATTGCTCTCATGTTAAATATCTACAATACACTGGCCCGCGAAAAACAGCGTTTTCAGCCGATTACAGACGGCAAGGTGAATATGTATGTCTGCGGTATGACCGTATATGACTACTGTCATCTGGGGCACGCCCGCATGGTAGTGGTGTTTGATATGGTGTCGCGTTGGTTGAGAGCTTCCGGTTATCAGCTTACCCATGTACGCAATATCACCGATATTGACGACAAAATCATTAAACGTGCTTTAGAAAACGGCGAAGCCATCAATGCGTTGACCGGCCGCTTTATTGCCGCAATGAATGAAGATTTCGATGCGCTTGGCGTGATTCGCCCAGATCACGAGCCACGCGCTACCGAGCATGTGCAAGGCATGCACGATTTAATCGCCAAGCTGATTGAAAATGGCCTCGCTTACCCTGCGCCCAATGGCGATGTTTATTATGCCGTGCGTAAGTTTGAAGGCTACGGCAAATTATCGGGTAAATCGCTGGATGATTTACGCGCAGGTGAGCGGGTAGATGTGGATGTGAATAAACAAGATCCACTGGATTTTGTGCTCTGGAAAGCCGCTAAAGCCGACGAGCCGCAAGATGCAAAATGGGCCTCTCCATGGGGTGAGGGGCGTCCTGGCTGGCATATTGAATGCTCCGCCATGAGTTGCCATCATCTGGGTAGCCATTTTGATATTCATGCTGGTGGCTCAGATTTGCAATTTCCGCATCACGAAAACGAAATCGCCCAATCCGAAGGCGCGCACGGCCATGCTTATGTGAATTACTGGATGCATAACGGCTTTATTCGCGTTGATAACGAAAAAATGTCTAAGAGTTTGGGCAATTTTTTCACCATTCGCGAAGTGCTAGAAAAATACGATGCTGAAGTAGTGCGCTTCTTTATCTTGCGCGCCCATTACCGCAGCCAGCTGAACTACAGCGACGCCCATTTGGATGATGCAAAAGGTGCACTCAACCGCTTTTACACCACACTAAAAAATGTGCCTGCTGTGCAGTCAGAAATCGACTGGGGTAGCAGCTACGCACTGCGTTTTAAAGCCGCAATGGATGACGATTTCAATACAGTTGAGGCCGTGGCGGTGTTGTTTGAATTGGCTCTTGAAGTTAATAAGCAGCAATCCGGCGAGTTAGCAGGGCAGCTAAAAGCCTTGGGCGCAATCTTGGGCCTGTTACAGCGCGAGCCGCAATCTTACTTGCAAGCCAGCATCGGCGAAGAGACCGGCGAATATAGTGCTGCAGCGATTGAAGCTTTAATCGAAGGCCGTAAAGCTGCCCGCGCAGCTAAAAACTTTGCCGAATCTGATCGCATTCGTGACGAGCTGATTGCTGCTGGCATTGTGCTAGAAGACAGTGCTCAGGGTACGACTTGGCGCCGTGGCTAGGTTGTGTAGGGCAGGTGAACCCCGCCAAATTAACTTAACAGGCTAAAGCTTGGTTTTGTAGGGTGTGCAAGTCGCTCTTCTTGCGCACCGCTTTTCTGCGCTTCGACTTTGTTGTTACACACCCTAAGAACTGGATTCCCGACAAAAGTACTTGGGAATGATGATGTTTTTGTCTGCTTGTTTCGGGAAGGTTTTTCGAGCTATGCCCGAATGTGCCAGAACGGCGGGTTGCACCCGCCCTACGAAAGCACCTTATCCTGCTGTTTTGCGTGAATGCCTTCTTCTTTCTGGAAATAAAAAATAAAATGAAATTTATTGTGCTCTTGCTGTTGATCGGCGCTGTCTTTGTACTTATTTCCATGCTTAAAGCAAAAACGCAAGGCGCGGCGGAGGAGGGAGTTTGGCCTTTTTATGCTAAAAACCCACTCACCACCCCCGAGCAAGTGCTGTATTTTCGGCTATTAAAAGCGATGCCTGAGCATATTGTGTTGGCGCAGGTACAGCTTTCTTGTTTGCTGGGGGTAAAAAAGGGCAATAACTATCGCTCTTGGTTAAATCGGATTAATCGTATGAGCGCCGATTTTGTGGTGTGCAATAAGGACTCCAGCATTGTGGCGGTGATTGAGTTGGATGATGCCACGCATCAGCGGCAGGATCGCCAATTGGCGGATGCCAAAAAGGATAAAGCTTTAAGCTCGGCGGGGATTCGTGTGATTCGCTGGCAGGCTAAAGCCATGCCGGATGAAGCAGAAATCCGAGCGGCACTTAGGCCTATGGTGACGATAGACGCTTAAATTGGAATTTTTTGCTAGGGAACAGCACTCATATGAGTGCTGTTTTGTTTGTTTGTTTGAATCAGATTGGCCCGCATTTGCCTATTGTTAAGTTGTGATTTTTGGTATTAATTTGGCAAACAAAAGGCATTTATTGTGTTAATTAATTGCTTAAATTATGACGTCATTTACGGTTACATGCCTTTCTTACAGATATTATGCAACTGACTTAATACAACTTCTCCTGGCTTCCCATTCGGTATATTTTCGTCAAGCGCGACCCGACTAAAGGCGCGTTAACGAGGAGCTTTACAATGAAACAAAGCAGCATGTTAGCTGTTGTATTGGCGCTGGCTTTAGGTGGTGCCGCACAAGCAAAAGACTTATTCACCAAGAGCGAAGTAGAGGCTGCGCTGACGGCCGCTTACGATAATTACAAAGGCTTGCAAGAAGGCAAAAATGCCGATTACATCCCTGCACTGGCTAAGGTCGATCCAAAAGTATTCGGGATTGTGCTGGTCACTGCAGATGGCAAGGTTTATACCAAGGGCGATGTAAAGACGGAAGTTTCGATTCAGTCTATTTCCAAAGTCTTTACGATGGCCAAGGTGATTGATGAGTCGGGTACTGACGCGATTCTGAACAACCAAGGCGTTGATGCTACCGGCCAAGTATTTAACTCTATCGTAGCGATCGAGCAACATCGCGGCGCAGAAATGAATGCCATGGTGAATCCCGGTGCGATCACAGCCACCAGCATGGTAAAGGGCGCAAATTACGACGAAATCTGGAGCAAGATTCTAGGTTATTACAATGATTTCGCAGGTCGTCACCTGACTGTTTTGGATGAAGTGTATCAATCCGAAGCCGCCAGCAATCAGCGCAATCAGGCGATTGGCCGTTTGATGTATGCCTACGGCAAGATTAAATCCGATCCAGATCGCGCAACAGATATCTATACACGTCAGTGTTCTGTAGGCGTGAATGCTAAGGATCTGGCGATGATGGCTGCAACATTAGCCAATGGTGGTAAGAACCCAGTAACAGGCAAGCAAGCCATTAAAGTAGAAAACGTGCCTGAAGTGCTGGCCGTAATGGCAACCGCAGGTCTTTACGATGATTCCGGTAAGTGGCTATACAAAACTGGCCTGCCAGCTAAGAGCGGCGTAGGCGGCGGGATTATCGCTGTTTCACCAGGTAAATTTGGTATTGCAGTGATTTCCCCTCCTTTGGATGGTGCTGGCAATAGTGTTCGTGCTCAAAAAGCCATTGCAGATATCTCCAATGCATTGGGTGGCAATCCTTTAGCACCGCAGCCTTTGAAGTAATAAGCAAATCGCTTTAAAAGTATAAAAATGGCCCAGCTTAATGCTGGGCCATTTTTATTCAAATCTCGCTTTTTCTCTGTAAAACGCCGTGGTCTTTGCGACCGCCGTGCCCCAAGACTTGGGCTTAAGTAATTAACATCAGATGTTAATTTGATGCATTGTTTTTCTTTAAATTCAACCAAGCCCCTATTCCTTGATAAGCGCGCTGGCATTCTTCTTTAATTAAGTTTTCTAAATTCAAAAAAGCATGGGGCAGATCAGCAAAGTGTAGATGATCCGATGCTACGCCTGTTTTTTTTAGCCTTGCTAAATAAGCAATGCCTTCGTCTCGCAGCGGGCAAAATTCTGCGCTAATGACGAGGGTGGGCGGGAGCTTGGCGCTAAATTCTGCAAACAGTGGCGAGGCGGCTTTTCGGTCTTCATTGTGCTGAAAATAGTTATTAAAGTACCAAGTCACTTTTTCTTTGGAAACTAAATAGCCAGTGCCATTTTCGTCCAGCGAAGGGGCGCTCAATGTGTAATCTAGGCTAGGGTAAATCAGCACTTGGGCGTGGATATCAAAGGCAGGGTCAAATTGCGCGATGCTGGCCACGGTGGCCGAAAGTGCGCCGCCTGCCGAATCACCCCCAATGGATAATTGCCGCTGATATTGCAATTGGCGCTGATCTAATACCCCCCAGATGTTTTTCACTACCGTGTAAGCATCGTCTACACCTGCGGGGTAAGGGCATTCTGGGGCGAGCCGATAATCTACAGACACCACAATATGCTGCGCAGCAGTGGCGATTTTGCGGCAAATGGCGTCATAAACGGTAATGCCGCCTGCCATATGGCCGCCACCATGAAAATAAACCAAGACAGGCAGGGCGCGGCTGGGATTGGGGTGGTAAATCCGCACGGGCACTTTATAGCGAGATGAAGGAACAATATCGTCTTGCACCCAAGGGATCATGGGAATGTCAGTTACAAAAATGGCTGTTAAATAGGCCAAACCTTCACGAATATTGGTGCATGTGGGCTTGTAGCCGTTGGCTTGCATTGTGTTTAGTTGCTGATTAAATGTGGCGAGCCAAGGGCTGATTTTAGGGCTAAGTTGTCGCATTACTGATTCCTGTGAAATTAAAACTGAATAGAGGATGCCGTAATTTTTTTATTGTGCAATCCATCCGCCATCAATATTCCATGCCGCCCCGCGTACTTCTTGGGCGGCATCGCTGCATAAAAACAGCAGCAACGCACCAATTTGCTCTGTCGTGACAAATGTGCCTGAGGGTTGTTTTTCAAGTAAAAGCTGGGATTGGGCCTCGGCGTTGCTAATGCCTTGCTGCGAGGCCTTGCTTGCAATTTGCTGCTCTACCAAGGGGGTGAGCACCCAGCCAGGGCAAATGGCATTACAAGTAATGCCAGTTTGGGCTAACTCTAAAGCCACCCCTTTAGTAAGCCCTATCATGCCGTGTTTGGCCGCCACATAGGCCGATTTGTTTGTGGATGCCACCAAGCCATGTACGGAAACAATATTAACAATGCGGCCCCAGTTTTTCTTTTTCATGGAGGGCACGGCAAGGCGAGTGGTGTGAAAGCCTGCGGATAAATTCAGCGCAAGAATGCTATTCCAGCGTTCAATAGAGAAATCTTCTACGGGGGCTAAGTGTTGAATGCCTGCGTTATTCACTAAAATATCAATGCTGCCAAATTCTTTTTCTGAATAGCGCATTAAGTCAGCAATTTGCTCGGGGTGGCTTAAATCTGCGCCGTGATAGATTACTTTGCCACCTGCCTGCTCAACGAATGCTCTTGCCGCTAAAACATCACCAAAGCCATTAAGCACCACATTGGCACCGGCATCAGAGAGCGCGCGGGCAATGCCTAACCCAATGCCACTGGTGGAGCCGGTAATTAAGGCACTTTTTCCTGATAAGGTTTTAGTCATTGCCATTTCCTTGTGATGTTTAGGGCGATTGCCTAGCCCCCAACTGCAAACATTGAGTTATTCGTAGGGCGGGTGCTTACCCGCCGTTTTTAATTGAATTTCTTAGCAAAGCCTGGCGGGTTTCATCTTGTCTGAGCAAATTAGCCAGAAGTTATGGTGTTGCCACGCAATGACAAGCGTTGAATCATCGTAGGGCGGGTGAAACCCGCGTATTTTTTAGGATTGCTCGCGGGTTTCACCCGCCCTACATCACGTCCCTTTACATGCAGAGGCTTACTGCGGGATAGCAAGCGTGGCATTGCTAAAACGAATCGCATCGGCAGTGGGCGTTGCGGCAAACGCAGGTAGGGCGCTGGCGTTGAGGTCGTCGCTTGCGGACGTGCGTGGCGTTGTGCGCACCACTTGGCTATCAGGCAGCGCAGTGCCGTTATTAAGATGCGCCCACATCGCATCCAGCGCGCGGCCAGCGTAAACATGCAGCGGTATAAAGCGCGTTGGAAAGCCGCTTAGCGCAAGGAAAGAATCAAAGTGCTGGCCGTTAGTTACTTCGATATAGCGAAGCTTTGAACTGCTTCCTTCTTGCGATTGGTTGAGCGCGTAATAGGCACGGGCGGCGTGGTTTACAGGGATTAAGGCATCAGCGCGCCCAGCCACAATGATGGTGGGTTTGCCATTAAGCCTTGCGCTGCGCTGTGCTTCTTTGATGCCTATGGCCACGCGATCGGCCTGTAGTTTTTCATTGCCCGTGAGCACTGCGCCGTTGAGTGGATTAAGCCCTGTGGCGAGTTTACGCAGGCAGATTGCGCCATCCAGATTGTAGTCGGCAGTATTGCTTGAGGCCGAAATCGACATGGCATCGGCTTTAGCACCACCCACAGATAAATTATTGACGATGGAGATGCCCGCAGTAGGCGGCACGCCGTTGCCGCTGCCAAAAATACTCGCCAGATTGTTGGCAAGCGGCGCAATCACGTCGCCTGAGGTATTGGTAAACGCATAGCTATAGCCGCACATATTGTCTTTGACTGAAAAGCGCCCATAGGCATTAACGTAAGTCAGCGCCACGCCCAGCGTTGCGTTTAGCCCGTAATGGCTGGCGTGTAAAGCATCGGCATCGCTCAGCCAGCCGGCAGCAATCAGCTTGTTATAAGCTTCGTTGGCTTGCGCTTCGAGCGTGCTGCCGTTTAACAATCCTTTTGCTGCGAGTGATGCGCAACGTGCGCTACCCAGTAGCGGAGAAACCGCCGTGCCCAAGGCCGAGTTTGCACCACTTAAACGTGCCGATTGCACCGCGCAAGGCTGGTAAAGATTGGCAAGGGTGAAGTAATCAATCAGCGGCAAGCCGATAGCGGGCATCAACTTGCCGCCTTGTAGAATGCTTAAGCCAGCGATTGAGGCGGGCTGCACCTGTGGCTCGCTGACGGCTACGCCATCGATTAGCCCTCTAGTATCTTGCTCGGCGGCAGCTAACGCGGCACCTCCGCCATTAGATGCGCTGGCTGCAATCACCGTAACGGTGGAGGGCGTGGCGTAATCTGCCTTACGGATGCCTGCTTGAGTTTCTGCGTATTTTTCGTTCAGCAGCCAGAAAGCAAACTCCACCGCACGTAAAGTATCTCTACCCCAGTCTTTTTCAGGATTTTGCTGTGAGTGCGCGTGTTTGGATGCGATGCGATTAGGGAATTTCGCGTTAAAATCGGCCAGCTCGCTACTCGACAAACCCGCATCGAAATTGCCAGTACCCGCACTGCGATTGGCGCGCGTACCGTCGATTGAATTAACCGTATCGCGGCTTAAATCATGAATGCCCGTGCCGCTGCCCTTGTCGCTATAAGCCACCGCGCAGCCGTGTTTTAGCCCCCATTCGCCTGCAGCAGACACCGCGCCATACACCCCGCGCGACCCAGATGAAGTGGCCGTCACCACGCAAGGCTTGCTTTGATTAAAGCTGACAGGGATTTGCACCATTAGCGTGACATTTTGCCGGCCTGTGCCGTCATCCGCGTAGGCGAGGTATTCCTCCCCAGCAATTCTCCCTTCCCCCAGCGTGTCCTTGTCGCTGATATCAATATTGGGGCCGTACAGCCTGCCGTAACCACCGCCGCTGCTGATATCAACCAAGGCACGGTAATTATTATAAATAGCCGCCCGGCGCAGTTCAGTTGGTGTTGGTTTTGCAAGGTCAGCGTAGGCAGGCAAGGGCAGGGCCAAGCCGCTTTTGCCTAAGCCTGCGGTCAGTAAATCATTACTCACGCCATCAAAATTATTCTGACTGACCTTGCCCAGCCAAGCGGGGCGGGTATTGCTATCAAAAATATCATTGCTATTGCAGGCCGATAATAAAACGATCATGCCAGTCAGGAGTAATCGCATTTCTTACCTCTTTGCCAATGATGGCGTGGTTTTGGGTGTGGCACGTGCTCTAAACAAATTCAAAAAGATCTTTTTAGTGCCTACGGCACGTTGATTTTTGGAGCGGTAGCCACCGCGGGGCCTTCCTTTCTTGCTTCGCCAAGAAACGAAGCCAAAGAAGGCGACCCCACGAAACACGATGGCCCCTTCGCTGCGGACAATCGAGTCGGCGGCGGGCGGGATCAGCTCGTTCCTCGCTCCCAAGCGATCCCCCGCCCCGCTTGTTCCTCACTACGGCGTGTTTCAAGGGGAGGATTTAAGCCCCGTGCAGTGAGTCGCGGTATCCATCCATTTTGCTTAGATAGAAATAGCTCAAAACCCAATGAATGGTTCAGTTGCAAAATGTTTTTCTCCGTGAAACTCCGTGTTCTCTGTGTCCTCCGTGGTTCAGGATTTGGGTTTTAGGCGCATAACATCAGTTGCTATTACAAATCCCGCTTCAGGCGATAAGCAATCTCACCCACAATGCCGCGCCTAAATGCCATCACGCAAACCACAAACACCACGCCGATGGTGACGGTAACCCATGAGCCAAACGAGGCCAGTTCATGATGCAGCGTGCCTACCGTTACCGCCCCGGCGACTGGCCCAAGTAGCGTCCCCATGCCGCCGAGTAAAGTCATCAGCACCACTTCGCCCGACATATGCCAAGACACATCACTGAGCGAAGCGAGGCCGACCACCAGCGCTTTTGTTGCACCGGCAAGCCCTGCTAAAGCGGCAGACAGCACAAAGGTGGCCAGTTTGTAGCGGTTGACTTGATAACCTAATGACAGTGCGCGTGGCTCGTTTTCTTTGATGGCTTTGAGCACCATGCCAAAGGGCGAATGCACGGTGCGCCAGATGAGCCAATAGCCGCCAAAAGTAATGGCCAGCACAAAGAAATACAGTGCTAGCGGCAATTGTTGCTGGCCCACGCTGACGGTGCTGGATAAATCGATTAAGCCAAATAAATGGCCTTTGGGAATGCCTTGTAAACCATCTTCGCCGCCGGTAAAAGGCAGTTGCAAGCATAAGAAAAACACAATCTGTGCGAGCGCCAAGGTGACCATGGCAAAGTAAATGCCTTGGCGGCGAATGGCGATGCTACCGATGGCCAGCCCCATGACGGCTGAGCCGAAAGTGGCAAACAAAATGCCCAGCTCTGGGCTCAACCCCCAGTTTTTAATAGCATGACCACATAGATAGGCTGCGCTGCCAAAAAATGCGGCATGGCCAAAGCTGAGTAAGCCACCAAAGCCCAAGAGTAGATTAAAGGCGCAGGCAAAGAGGGCAAAACACATCAGCTCCATAGCAAAAATGGGGTAAACCACAAAGGGGGCAATGGCGGCAAACACCAGCGCCGCTATCCATGGCGTGTAATTGGTTTTTTTTCTGAGTAGCGTCGCTGCGGGTGTGAGTTGAACTATCGGTGCGTTCATCATGCTTCCTTACCAAAGAGGCCAGACGGGCGCCAGAGTAAGACCAGAGCCATGACAATAAAAATGACGGTGTTCGCCAGCGGCGGGTAGAACACTTTCACCAAGCCTTCTAAAAGCCCCAGCGCAATGCCTGTCAAAATCGCCCCCATAATCGATCCCATGCCACCAATTACCACCACGGCAAACACGATAATGATTAAGTCTGATCCCATCTTGGGGCTGACTGAATATATTGGCGCAGCCACCACGCCTGCCAGCCCAGCTAAAGCCACGCCAAGAAAATAAGTCAGCGTGCGTAAAGACGGCACATCAATTCCGAAGGCGCGGGTAACATCTGGGTTTTCTGTGCCAGCCCGCAGATGCGAGCCTAGCTTGGTTTTTTCGATTAAATACCAAACGGCAAAGCAAACCGAAAGCGATAGAACAATCGAGAACAACCGATACTTAGGGAACACCATAAAGCCCAGATTAACCGCGCCTTCTAGGATTTCTGGCTTGGCGTTATATGGCTCACCGGCCACATTAAAGTAATTAGTCAGCACGCCTTCAAAAATTAGCGCCAGCCCAAAAGTGAGCAAAAGGCCATAAAGATGGTCGACTTTATATAGGCGGCTGAGCATGGTTTTCTCGATAAATACGCCGAGCAAACCCACCACAATCGGCCCCACAATCAGCGCCACCCAGAACGACATCCGGATGCTTTCATCACCCAAGATTCGCCCTAGCTGGTCGTAGCCCAGTAGCGCCACAAAAGCACCGAGCATATAAAAAGCGCCGTGAGCAAAGTTGACTACATTTAGCATGCCAAAAATCACGGCAAGGCCAAGGCTGAGTAAGGCATAAAAAGCACCATTGTTTAAGCCGAGTAAGGCTTGCGACATGATGGCTTGCAAGGGAATGTCCATGCTCTACCTCAGATGAAATGTTTGAACGCTTTAAAAAGTTCTGTAGACAAGAGGCCAGTAAGAACACAGAGCTCTCAGAGAAAACCAAGCAAACGGATCAGCTAGTCCTCTTTGGTATTCCTCCGTGTGCTGCTTTTCAACTCTGTGTTCTCTGTGTCTACAGATCTAAGGCTTTTAAGGGGGGCTTACTTTTTAATCAAAGGACATTCGCTGGCAGATAGCGGCTTGAAGGCGACGTCACCAGGGATGGTGGCGACGAGTTTGAGTTGGTCCCATGCGCCTTTGGATTCGCTAGGTTTAAGCACTTCTACCAGATACATATCGTGCACCATGCGGCCGTCTTCGCGGATTACGCCATTTTTTGCGAAGAAGTCATTGATCTTGGTTTCGCGCATTTTCTTCATGACGGTATCGGCGTCATCGGTGCCTGTGGCTTTGATGGCGTTTAGATAATGTAAGGTGCTGGAGTAAACACCAGCATGATCCATCGTTGGCATAAAGCCTGCTTTGGCAAAGAATTTCTTACCAAAGGCTTCCATTTCAGGGGTCAATTCCCATGAGTAGGCGGTGGTAAATTTCATGCCTTGCGCGGCATTTAGGCCTAGCGCTTTAACATCGCTATCAAACACCAGTAGCCCAGCGATGGTTTGCTTTAGGCCAAATTCTTTGGCTTGCTTTACCGCGTTTACAAAATCGGCACCCGCATTCGCAAGGCCAACCACCTTGGCTTTGGAGTCTTGTGCTTGCAGTAGGTAGGAGGAGAAATCAGTAGAGGAAAGCGGGTGTTTGACCGTGCCCAGCACCTTGCCGCCTGTGGCCGCGACAATTTTGCTGGCGTCGCCTTGCAAAGCCGCACCGAAGGCGTAATCTGCTTGTAGGAAGAACCAGCTATCTAAGCCTTGCTTCATCAGCGCGGTGGCAGTGCCTTTAGCCAGCGCATAGGTGTCGTAAGCGTAATGCACGCCGTAAGGGCTGCATTCCTTGCCCGTCAGCGCGGTAGAGCCTGCGCCGTTATTGATGGTGATGCGTTTTTTCTCAGCCCCTAGCTTTTGCACGGCAATACCAACGCCAGAATTGAGTAAGTCATTCACCATGTCCACGCCTTGGGTATCAAACCACTCGCGCGCCTTGCCTACGCCGATGTCGGCCTTGTTTTGGTGATCTGCGCTGACGAGTTCGATCGGTTTATCTAGCACTTTGCCGCCAAAATCCGCGATCGCCATTTGCGCCGCAATCACCGAGCCTTTGCCGCCCACACTGGCATAAACGCCGGACATATCCGTCAAGATGCCGATCTTGACCATATCGCCAGACAAAGGGCCCGCAAACGTGGTGGCAGGCAGGGCAAGCGCTAAAGCAATAAGAAGTGGTTTACAGTTTTGCATAGGGTGTATCTCCGTTTGAGGTCGATCTTGCGGGGACTGCGGGAAGCTTGTTTTTTTATAAAATTGAGACAGGTCGTAGGGCGGGTGAAACCCGCAAGCGATGTTGAGTAAATACGCGGGTTGCACCCGCCCTACAGTATGGTATTGGCTTCAATTGAGGCTTCGATTAAACCCCAAGATAATGATTCAGCCTGCCCGCGCTGGCAGATAGCTCGTCTGCGCTGACTGAATCCACCACTTGGCCGTGCTCAATCACGTAATGCCGGTCGGCGATGCCTGCGGCAAAGTGGAAATTTTGCTCGACCAGCACAATGGTGTAGCCGCGTGCTTTAAGCAGCTCTACTGTTTCGCCCAGTTTTTTAACAATCACAGGCGCTAGGCCTTCGGTGATTTCATCGAGTAGCAGCAAACGTGCGCCGGTGCGCAAGATCCGCGCCATGGCCAGCATTTGCTGCTCGCCGCCGGATAGACGCGTGCCTTGGCTTTTGCGGCGCTCCCATAGGTTGGGAAACAGCGTGTAAATCTCTTCAAGACTCATGCCATCGCTGCGCACTTTGGGTGGCAGGTTGAGGTTTTCTTCCACATTCAGGCTAGAGAAAATCGCCCGCTCTTCGGGGCACCAGCCCACGCCAAGGTGGGCAATTTTGTGCGTGGCCATGCGGATCACTTCACGGCCATTCACCATGATCGATCCGGCGCGTTGGCCAGTGAGGCCCAAAATCGCTTTCAGTGTGGTGCTGCGGCCTGCGCCGTTTCTGCCGAGTAGGGTAATGAGCTCGCCACGGCGCACACCAAAATCAATGCCATGCAAAATATGCGATTCGCCGTAAAAAGCGTGTAAGCCGCTCACGCGTAACATTTCACCACTATGATCTTGGCTGTTAAGCATGGAGTGTTTCCTGTGGGCTGGCGGGAATAGCAGGGCTTACGCCCAGATAAGCTTCCATAACGCGCGGGTCGGCCGAAACGGTGGCGTAATCGCCTTCAGATAAATGCTGGCCACGGGCGAGTACGGTGATTTTGTCGGCAAGGGTGGAAACCACTTTTAGGTTGTGCTCCACCATCAAAATGGTGCGCCCAACGGACGCGCGGCGAATCAGCGCGGTGACGCGCTCCACATCCTCAATGCCCATGCCCTGTGTGGGTTCATCCAGTAACATCAGTTTGGGTTTAAGTGCCAAGGTGGTGGCGATTTCTAAGGCGCGCTTCCTACCGTAAGCCAGCTCGCCCGCTAAAACATGCGAAAACTCAGCAAGGCCCACTTCTTCTAGCAAGCCCATGGCGGTATCGGTGAAAGCGTTGAGTTCTTGCTTAGAGCGCCAAAAGCGATGCGCGCCACCATTAATGCGCAGCAGCGCCACGCGGATATTGTCTAGCGCACTCATATTTGGGAAAACTGCTGAAATCTGAAAGGAGCGTATCAGCCCCTTGGTCGCCACTTCTGCAGGCTGCGCTGCCGTGATATCGACGCCATCAAAAATCACTTGTCCAGCAGTGGGGGCCAGAAACTTGGTCAGCAAATTAAACACTGTGGTTTTGCCTGCACCGTTGGGGCCAATTAAGGCATGGATGCTGCCACGGGCTACTTCAAGATTAATATCGCTGACTGCCGCAAAGCCTTTAAATTCCTTACAAAGGCGACGCGTTTGCAAAATAGGATCTGAGTTCATTGTATCCATCCGTCAGGCTGAGCGTTGCTCGAGGGCGATGCGATGCACGGGTGCATGCTACTTTGCTAAAGTTAATCTTTCTTTCGTAGAAAGCTATAGTGTTTTTATTGGAAAAATACACTGCTGTATTTTTGTCATTATCCTGTCTTACTAGTAAGCAGGATGTGTGCCAGCGTTCAGGAATGAATAAAATAGCGGCTTTAAGCCGTTTGAAAAAAGCAGATGTCTACAAAGCGAGACGCACGGAGCTGTCGTGGTGCAAAAAAAATGTAATAAAAGGAGGAGTTGGCTTGCTTTATGGCTTGTCTATAAAACGAGACTGTTTTCTCAATTTAGAGACGGTTTTTTCTTCGCACGCCTAGACCTTTTGTTTGGGCTAGGTTTTGTTTTGTGTAAGGGCGTAAATTCATCTACTACTCCTTGTTGCTTGTTGCTAGGGTAGAGATCAGTAATAGGGAGCATTTAAAATGACAAGGAAAAAATTAGATTCGATTTCTTCGGGGGCAATGAAAAAGCAAGAGGCTGAGCCCCTAAAATCTCATGAAGAAATTATGGGTAGTGAGATAGAGGAAAGTAAGTGCGTTTTTGATGAAGCGGAAGCGTTTCGAGTAAAGCAAAGTAATGAGGTAAAAAAGAAAAATGCGGCAGAGCGTGATTTTGCTAAGGCTGCTGATTTTGCAAAGCGCCAAATTCAAAGTGACGGGTTGGAAAGCGAAATTATGCCGTATTTTAAAGTTAGATATACGGTCGCACAGGGACTCAAGGCGGCAATACACGGGCGCGAGGATGGAATAGCAACTTTCGTTTTACAGCGAGATATATTGATTCGACTTGATGGAATTAAGTTTTTACTGTGGTGTGTTCTAGTTTTGCTTGTCTTCATTGCATATAAGTTAGCCTGATCAATTGCCTTTTTGCTAATGCGAAAACACATACTAAAAATAGGCTGCAGTTATAAACCGAGGGTCTAAGTAAATTGCTCAGCGTGACTCGCTCAAAGGTATGCTCAAATGCATGGATTCAATCAACTCGTTGAAGATCTGGAGAAAGCATTTCCGGATGACTGGTGGATCAGCAGCAGGCGTAAGTCTAATCTGATAACTCCCAACGCTTACCCTCAGGTTCAAGTGTATGAAAACGCGTTACGTAAACTAGACCAAGAGTCTTGGCTGCTTATGTCTCAAAATGCACATGAGGCGTTTTCCCAGCCTAGAGGTATACGAGGCAAAAACAATTTTTTCAGTTTACTCAATGAAGCTTTGGCATATGAATATCTTATTAATGAAGGGTTTAAAAATGTACGTTTAGTACCTGCAGGTAAGAATAAGAAAAGTCCTGATATTTCTTATGAGGACAATGGGCTACTGCGCTATTGCGAGGTAAAAACCATTTGCGAATCTGACGAAGAACTAACAAGACGCCGTTCTGGTGAGGCATACAGTAGTTCGATTTACTGTAAGCTTAGTGAGCAGTATTTAGGAAAGTTTGATTCAACTATTGAGAAGGCAGCTAAGCAAATTCAAGCGGTTTTAAGTACTGGCTTGGTCTACCTTATCGTTAATTTCGATGATTTAGTACTAGATAACTACGAAACGTATCGGTGTCAGCTAGCAGAACGTTTACGGGAAAAGTTTCCAAGTCAAGAGATTCTAATTCGTGTTGGAGTATCTAGTCCGCTGTATATCCAACATCTCATCGAAGATCGTAAGACACAATGAGTATGATTTTTTTAGGGGAAGTGCGCTGCGCTTGTCTAGGTGCACAATGCAAGCACTTTGAATAACTTACCCAGCTCCCTCCAGTTTGAAATTTGCAATTTTCTTATAAAGCGTCGCACGCGCTAGGCCGAGTTGCTTGGCGGCGGTGGGGATGTGGCCTTTGCCGTTTTTGAGGGCTTCATTGATGAGCTGCTGCTCGAAAGCTTGCATGGATTCGGCGTGTGATTGGGTGCTGCTGCTGTGGTTGGGCTGAGCGCTGGGGTAAAGGAGCGGGGCAATATCGTCCGCTTCTAATAGCGCTTTATCGCTCAGCATCAGTGCCCGTTCTAAAATATTGTGCAGCTCACGCACATTGCCCGGCCAATGGTATTGGCTTAAAAGTGCGATGGCACAAGGCGCAAGGTGATGTTGACCAAGGCCACTGGCGGCGAGCTTGTTCATCATTGATTCGGCTAGTAGCGTTAGGTCGGGCAGCCGGGCGCGTAGTGGTGGCAGCTCGATGGCCAGTACATTCAAGCGGTAAAATAAATCAGCTCTAAATTGCCCTTCGGCAATGAGCTTGGTGAGCGGCGCAGAAGTGGCAGCGATGATGCGCACATCGGAGCGCTGCACTTGATTAGAGCCTAGCGCTTCAAATTCCTTGTCTTGTAAGACGCGTAATAATTTGACTTGCAACGCGGGCGGCATATCGCCGATTTCATCCAGGAACAGCGTGCCGCCGTGGGCGAGTTGAAATTTACCGATGCGGCCCTTTTTGTCCGCACCGGTGTAAGCCCCCGCGCTTGCGCCAAATAGCTCGGCCTCGAGCAGCGTTTCAGGAATGGCCGCCATATTGAGTGTGACCAGCGGCTTGTGCGCACGGGGCGATGCGGCATGAATGGCATGGGCCAATATCTCTTTGCCTGTGCCGGTTTCGCCTAGTAATAAAATTGGCGCGTCCCTTTGTGCAGCACGCAGGGCTTGGCGTTTTAGCTCCAGCACCGCATCACATTCGCCAATAAAATGGCCAAAAGAATATTTAGCGCGGCGCGCTTGGGCAAGCGATTCATGCGCCACGGCCAGCTCTTTTTGTAAGCTAGAAAACTTAGCCACTAAGGGCGCAAGGGATTGAATTTCATCAAATAAAGCAAAGCCAATGGCGCCAATCAGCTTGCCTTGTGGGTCTTTAAGCGGCAAACGGGTGACCACCAGCGTTCTATCCGGTGTGTCCATTAAATCTAATAAAATAGGTTGGCCGGTTTTAAGTACATCCCTAAGCTGGCTATTGGGAATGACTTCTTCTACGGCTTTGCCAATGGCGTTCGCTGGGTCTTTAAAGCCAAAACGATCGGCATAGCGGGCATTAATCCAAACAATCTTGCATTGCTCATCTACAATCACCGTGCCTTCAGAATGGTCTTCTAAAGTACGAAATAAAGATTGCAAAGCCAATTGCCGCTCATTATGGCCATCGGTTAATTGATTGGGGAAAACATCGGACATTAGCCGTAATCCTATGCTTGCAGAAGATTTTTACGATAACACGCAGTGGGCTTATCTGCTTCATTAGGGCACGGGTTTGCTGAGAATCTGTTGTATAAAATTAGCTAATTAATAATCCCAATAAAATAAACCAGCTTAGCCATGAGCAAAAGGTGCTGATTAAATAATTGCGGATTAGTTTTTTAATGCCAAGCATGCGTAATGCTAAAGGACGCGGCAAGGCGCTTCGGCCAAATAAGCTATGTAATACTTGATCAAGCGGTAGAAAATCAGTTTCGCTTTGCAGCTGATTTAATAATTTCTCATCTAAGGTGATACGCCAGTAAAAATAATATTGAATTGCAGCACTTAGGCTGCTGGCCATCAGCAACCCTATTTCTACTTTGCTGAGCATATGGCTGGCAGCCAGCCAATAGCTGATTAAAAATAAAAATGGCGTGGGCCATATTAGGATTTTGCAAGAGGCAAGCGTGGCTACACTTAATTTAAAAAATAGCGATTCTTCATTTTTCATTTTATGCCATCACAAAGCAGAGCTAATTGCTTGAGTTGCGCCTCGCTTAATATAAATTTACTGCGTTTTCTCAGCAGTATTTCCCGCGCTTCATCCATGTCTTTTGCTTGCTGGCTCACAACCAACCAAGCCAATATCACGGCTGCGCTGCGAGTAAGGCCAAGAGCGCAGTGAACCAATACAGGCTGAGGCATGGATTGCAGCGTGCGTACACAGTGCTGCAAGCTGGCTTGATCCGGTAGTTGTAAATCTAAAAGCGGGCATGAATGATAAAGCACCGTTGTTGGCGCTTGCCTATCGTATTCAGCAGCAAGATCCAGCACGGATTTAAAGCGTGGATCTGTCGCAGCAGTGATTGGCCCCAGCCATACGCCTGGGCTAATTTCTTCAGCGCCAGCCAGCGATTTTAATAAATAGCGGTGCACCCCTTGCGTGACAAAAGAGTAGGGCCAAAGTAAGGCTTGCGCTGCAAAGCGTCTTTGCCCGCCATCTTTTTGCATCACTTCAGGCCCTAGCCCTAAGTAGGCTGCAGTAAGGATCAGCAAGGAAGTGACTGGCCAAAGGAGGAGCCAAGCCCAGCCTTGCAGATACGCAATGCTGAAGGACAAAAACAATGCGCCCGCGAAATAGCGCAGAGCCAGTTTTGGGGTACTTTGCCGTGGTTTGCCAAGTGCTGAAAATAAATTCACGCCAGGCGTTGGCAATAAATAGCAGACTACAAAGCCGAGTAAAAACCCACTGGGCACATCCCAAAAATGGTGTTGCCAGGTGGTCAGTACGGATAGCCCAATCAGGGCAAACCAGATGTGCAGCAAAGGCTGCCAGCGTGCAGGCACATGGGCGTAATAACGCAGCCATAACACGGTAAGCAGGCCGATATGCAGCGATGGCGCTTGATTAAAGGGCTTGTCAAAGCCCATTAAGAGTGTAAACAGTTGGCCGAAAGCACCATCGAGCTCAGGGCGCTCAAAGCTAAAGCGCAGCGGGAACAGCACAAAAAATAAGCAAGAAAGCAGCGATGTGGCTAAAAGGCGCTTGGCGTGGGTATTAAGCTCGCCCCGGCTGGTGCATATAAACAAAGAAATGCCATAGAGCAGATCGATGCTCCAGTAAGGCACGATGGTCCAAGGCCAGAGCGGGATCTGCCGCTCCCAAGCCATGGCGATATTTCTAACCCCGTCTAGTGGCAAGGATGCGGCGTAGTGATTGGCCGCACCATAAAAAATAAAAAATCCTGGCCCAAGCAGCATCAGCCACAAGAGGGCGAGCCGCCATGGGCGTTGTGTGGGTAAATGATCAGTCATGCCAGCGCCGTCTCGCTATTTGCCTGTGTAGAGAGAGTGGCTTTGTCAATGCGACGCGCCAAGCTCACCGTGAAAATACCCCATTCATCAATACGCTGGGTGATTTTTTCAAAGCCAGCTTGCTCAACCAGTTGATCCATTTCGTATTGAGTACGGCGGCGCATAATCCAATCGGCCCCGCTTCGATGGCTGGTCAGCGTGCGGGCGATGAGCTCAAGTTGCGGGTGCCAAGGTTGGTTGGTGTAAACCAGAAAACCACCAAGGGGCACGGCTTCGGCAAGGCCGGATAGCGAGGCTTTGATGGGCGCATTATCAGGGAATAACTCATAAAGCCCAGATACCACGGCCAGCGTGGGGGCTGGGGAAAGGCTGGCCAAACTGGCTTGATCAAACGCATCGCCCTGCTGAAAATCAGCCAGATGCGCTAAGCCTTTTTCTTTGATCAGCGCTTTGCCCGCTTCTACATTGATCGTGCTGTAATCGCGTAATAAAACGCGGTCGATTTTATGGCCGGCAACGGCGTCCAGAATATAGCGGCCATGCCCTGCGGCGATATCCACAATCTTGACGCTTTGCTTGCTTTCTGTGAGCGATTTAATAGCAAGGCCAATGAGCTCTTCAAGGTTTATTTTGCGCTGGCGTATGCCTTTCCAGCCTACGCTATCTAGGTAGGTGCGATCACCAAAGCGGCCCAGCGGGGTGCGCCCCGAGGTTTGGTTCTTGTAGACATAATCTAAGGTACTGCCCGAATCAAAGCCGGTTTCCCATCCTAGCCGAATCCCATCAGATAGCTTGCCTACGGTGGCAAGGGATAAGCGGGTAAGGGCAAAGTGCCAGTGTTTTAAGGTAAAAGGTGAGCCGACTTGCTGCAGTTGTTGATATTCATTGGCGGTATAGCCGCTTTTGTCTGCGTGGCTTAAATCAACTTTAGGTACGCCCGCTTCCACTTTTTGAATAAAGCTGCGGATCAGCGTAAAGGCTTGGGCGCGATATTTTTCGCCTAAGGTGTCGTGATAAAAGCCCTCAAGCGTATGCATTTCTTTGCATGGGCTGCCTAAGCGTTCAAAAAAGGTACGCTGCGGCGCTTGGTGCACCACAAAATCTGCACCTGAGATCAAAAGCTGGGTTGGGGTTTGGATGGCGCCTGCATCGGCAATAATCCGCTCGGCCGTATCGTAAAGGCCCAGCAGGATATTGACTGAAATAGGGCGGGCAATTAGCGGATCGGCATTATAAGAGGCAATGCGCTCAGGATCATGCGTCAGAAACTTGGCTTTGACATAAGAATTAACATAAAAATTGCCGCGCAGCTTTTCCATCAGCCGCAGGCTGGGCCTTGCCAAAGGCACGTAAAGCTTCACTTTAAATGCGGGGGACGCCAGAATCAGTGCGCGGATTTTCGGGGCGTAATCGTGTACCCAAGTCGATGCCAATACCGCGCCTACGCTTTGCGCAATCACGATGACTTCTTCCATGGCATAGCCATAAGTCTGGCAAAGATAATGAATAAAAGTATCGAGATCGCGCACGGTGGTGCCTAGGCTTGGGCTGTAGCCACGCGGCCCGCTATTCTTGCCATGGCCGCGCGCATCCCATGCAAATAGAGCGGTATCAGGCATTTGCAATTCGTCTGCAATATGCTGCAAGCGCCCAGAGTGCTCGTGCCCACGGTGCAGTAGCACAATCACGCGGCGCGCTGCTGTGCTGGTGGCTGGCCAGTGGCGATAAAACAGATTGCTACCATCAAAGCTGCTAAATAATTTTTCTTCTGGAATGCGCATTGATATCTTCCTAATTTAAGTTTATTGCCGCTGGCTCAGCATCGCCGCAGTGTTATTGCGGGCTGGGAAGAGAGAGTAGAGTTTTTTGTTTTAAAGTAAGCAGCGCATCTTTGATTGATGCCCGAAAAGTCGCTTTTTCTGCCAACCAAGGCAGGGGGCGTCCAATGGCAATATCAACAAAAAAGGGAATGGGGAACCACTGTCCTTTACCCATTGCCCGGCCTAGGCCGTTTAAATACACGGGAACAACCGGAATATTGGGAAAGTCTCGATACAGATACCAGATGCCAGATTTAATCTCCGAAAGCGTTTCTGGCTCGCCCCGTGTGCCTTCGGGAAACAAAATAAGAATACGCCCTTGCTTCAGTGCTTCTTTGCAATCTGCTAACGGATCAAAGCCAGCTGCCGCAGCACCACGCACCACGGGGATAATGCCGACGACTTGAGTGGCAAACCATGCAAATAAGCGGTTGGTCAGAAAGTAATCTGCGGCAGCGGCAGGCTGAATATTAGGAATCAACGCCAAGGGAAATAAGCTATATAAGGCCAGAATATCCAGATGACTATTGTGATTGGCCAGCACAATGGCCGGCCCTTTTAAAGGGAGGCGGTCTTGATGCCTGACGGTGACGCCAAACCAGAGCCTGACTAAGGGCCTTGCCAGCAATAATACAAATAGGATTCTTAAATAACGGTTCATAGCGCCCTAATAGTATAAATAATGGGTGTAATGAAAAAACAAGGGTGCCGTATAAGTTAAAGAATCGAGCCGGTCTAAAATACCGCCGTGCCCTGGTAGTAAGCGGCCAGAATCTTTTACGCCAATATCGCGTTTTACCGCAGAAATTACAATATCGCCAATAAAGCCCATTACGCCGATTAATAAGCCTGCCAATGCCGCGTGCAAGGGAGAAAAAGGCGTGAGCAAAGGCCCAAGCAGCCAGCCTAATAGGCTGGTAGTGAGCGCGCCGCCCAAAAATCCTTCCAGCGTTTTATTGGGGCTTACTTTTGGGGACACTTTACGACGGCCAAATGATTTGCCCCATAAATATTGGGCCACATCATTTAATTGAGTTAAAGCGACTAAATAAAACAGTAGCATGGGGCCATGCTCTGCTTTGCCTATGCCCGTTAACAGAGGCAGGGCGAGAACTGCACCCATATGGCTTAAGCAAAATACGCAAATCATCAGCCCCCATTGCAAGGAGGCGGCCGCTTTAAGAAAACCCTGAGTTTCACCCACCAAAACCATGCGCATAGGGACAAACAAAAACACATAGACTGGGATGAAAATAATAAACATCCCGTACCAATGAATACCCAGCCAATAATATTGCAGCGGAATACATAAATAGGCCCAGAACAGCACTACATGGTCGGCGGTGCGGGTGGAGCAGAGCGTTAAATATTCTTTAAGCGCCAAAAAGCTAACGAGGCCGAGTACGACGAGGGCAATCGTCATATTGCCCAGTAAGGTCAGAGAAAAACACGCCACAATCCACCACCAAGTGCGAATGCGTAGCTTTAGCTCTAGCCAGTTTTTCTGTGGGTAGCGCTTACCTAAAACAAACAGGGTAAGACTGGCGGTGATCAGCAGGGCGAATACGCCTTCCAGTGCGGTAATGAGCGCAGGGGGTAAAAGTAAATTAATCATGGTTGATTGGCCAATATCCCTTTAGCGCGATTGAGGCAGGTCCACAGCATCAGCCCAGCAGTGATCGCAAATAGCGCACTGGTCCATACGGCGATTGCGGGGAAAAACCCAAGTAATAGCGCAAAGCCGCCATAGACAAAAGCCCTATCACTTTTCCCCATAGGCCCGTCGTAGCGCCTGGCTGCGCCCATTGATGGGCCAAGCACGCCAATAAACTCGGTTAAAAACGCCAGAAAAACGGCGGCAATAATCCATGCCGGTTGATTGCTAATCAGACAAAAAGGCAGGTAAAGCGCGATATCAGAAACCACATCGCCCACCTCATTCAAAATGCCGCCCAAGGCCGATTGCTGATTGAATTCACGCGCCAGCATGCCGTCTATGGCGTTCAGCGCCATCCGCAGCAGTAAAAATAAGGGCAGGATGAGCCAAGGTAGGCGGGAGTCAAATTGTAGGCAGAGCCAAAGCCCCATCAGGATGGAGCCCATCATGGCAAACAAGGTGACTTGATTGGCGGTAATGCCCGAGCGGGCCATTAAAGTGCATAACGGCCGTAATATGGATTGAAATCTGGATTTTAATTGGTAGATGCTGGGCATGGGGCTTTGTTTTGGCTTATTTGTTGAGTGCTTTTAGAGAAAACAATGAATTGCTTGTAAGTTTTGTGTATGCATTTTTTGAGCAGTGTGAATGTGAATTCCTCTCTGCGCAACTGTTTTATGATGGACTAATTTAATGCCTATTGCTTTGTATCTTAAGCAAATATGGCAATAAGTTGTTCGCATTATCTATGCCTGTAAGCGCAGAGGGCTAAGTACAAAAAAAGGCGCACATTATCTGTGCGCCTTTTTAAATCAGGATTAACTCATTACCTAACGCTGAAACAATTCCTTTGCCGTTGCCGGACCCGTTCTTGGCTGGGCGGAAATCGCTTTCATAAATTCAAATAGGGCGTTTATTTCGTTCTTGCTTAGCCCTAATGATTTAATTTCTGGCGAGGTTTTTGGAAAATTCGGGTCGAATTTATCTAATCCGGTGGGCAATGTTTGCACCATTCCCGCGTTATACATGGCTAATACACCCACGCCATTGCCCATAGAGAACAATCCATTGTGCATATAATTGCCGCTATAAATAATATCGCGCAGCATTGGCGTGCGGAATTTACCGATATCGGCTGGGTTTTTAGTCACCTCATAACGGCCTAAATCTTCTAATTCACGGCCGTAATAATGCAGGCCATTGCTGTGGTATTGGTTATCCGACATTAAAGGGGTGTTATGGCAATTAATACAGCGCGCTTTAGTGCGGAATAATTGCAAGCCCCATAGCGCGTCATTGCTGAGTGCTTTTCGATCGCCTTTTAAGAAGCGGTCGAAATCGCTGTCTTGGCTGGTAATGGTGCGCTCAAAGGTGGCGATGGCCTTTGCGATGCGGTCGGCATCGATGCTGCTGTCGCCAAAGGCTGCGGTAAAGAGCGCGGCGTATTCGGGCGCTGCGGCAATTTTATAGGCAGTTTGGCTTAGGCTTTGGTGCATTTCCAGCGGATTGCTGATTGGGCCTTTGGCTTGTTCTTCCAGCGATTTGGAGCGGCCATCCCAGAATAATTCTTTGACGTAAGCGGTGTTGATAATCGTCATCGCATTACGGCTACCCAGCTGGCCAACATGGCCTTCGGATAATTCTTTCGGGTCGCTCCAGCCATTTTTAGGATCATGGCAGCTAGCGCAAGAGATTAAGTTATTCCGTGAAAGGCGTGGATCAGCAAAGAGCTTTTCACCCAGCGCTACTTTTTCTGGTGAATAAGGATTGTTTGCAGGGAAACTAGGTGCAGGCAATAAGCCTAAATCGGCAAAATCTTCCTTGGTACTGGCGTCCAGTGTAGGTGTAGGCCAGTTAGGCTGGATATTGCTGCCCGCTTGGTAGCGTGAATACTGATCACGCCAGTTGGCCAGCTCAGCATCACTTGGTCTAGTGTTCGGGCCGGTTGGCACGCGTTCAAAGAAGGGGCGCGCAGTTTGGGAAAACAGTACAACACGCGCTGTATTAGGATTTTGGGCGCTAGGCGAGTTTGCAGAAATACTGCTGAGCTTGTCTGCTGTGCCGGTCCAATAGCTGGCTTTGCTATCCAGATAAGGCATGGCTAGTCGCAGCTCCGAGTTTTCAGGATCTAGCGCCATCGTGAGGATTTTGCTCATTTCAGCACTGGTAGGTAAGCGCCAGTTGCTAACGCCGCAAGCTCCGGTATTGCTAGCAGTCAGCAGTGTTTTAACTTGCTCTGGGCTGAGGCTTTGATTGGCGAGGGCGCTTTTATCTGAAGGGGTGAGCAGGCGTATTTCAGCTTTCTGCTTGTTTGCCAATAACGCCCTGTCGTTGATATCTACGCAGGCGTAAGGCTGACCAATCTTGGGTAATTTGCCTTCATTTGTCAGCGGAATATAGTTGGGCTCTTCCTGGTCTTCTTTACTTGGTGCATCTGGAATGGTCGTGCCACGAACCAGACGCAGCGCACCGTAACGCTCTTTGGCCAGTAAGGTGGAATCGAGCGTTTTATGCGTGTCGTTAAACCATACCGCTAAAAAGCCATGCACTTTTCTGAGCGTATCGCTCCAGTAAAATGTCGGCTCAGCATCAGGGAATGCGCGGCGATCAATCGCAGCGAGCTGCTTGCTTGCATCGTATTGGGAAGGATCGAGCAGGGTTTTTAGCTCGGCTTCAGTAGGGGTACGCCAATCATCAAAGCCACATAGCTTGGCTTCGTTTACTTTTTCGCTGTAGTCCCCTGACGTGCAGACTTCTAAGCTTGGGTCGCACTGGCCCTCATTGCTTGCACCACGCACCATCGCTGGCAGATAGCGGTGTTTGGCTGCGCGTAAGCCATCAGTGGTTTTAACTTCCCAGCTTAAGCCGGTTTGGCTATCGGCCACGCAGCCTGCACGAGTGGCTTCATCACTCAGCGTTGCGCCGCTGTCTGCATCTTTACGGGTATAACGCGGGGTTGGCGTATTGCCGCTGATAGCTTGCATGCTGAGATTGTAAAACTGGCGCGCATATTCGGCGCTGACTAGCGTATGCGCCATGCCGTTGGCATCGAGTAATTCTTTAATACTTGCCGATTGTATGGTTTGCTCTTTGACAAAACGTGCCGCATCGCTGGCGGCAATTTGAATGCCATTGTTGGCATCGTCGTCTTCATCCAGCGTCAGCAAAAGCTGCATAAT
>JAPLQI010000022.1 GCA_026399755.1 Pseudomonadota bacterium | reverse complement strand
TTGCAGTGTAAGGAGTACGAATTCTGAGCGAATAGACATGGTGTTCATGGGCATCCAAGGCATGGTAAATAGGCATCCCAAGCGGTTAAAAACATCGCCTAAGTGTTACCTATGTCCCCGCACAAGTGTGACCCATGTCTACGGTCTATACAGCGAAGCAAGAAAGGAAGGCCCCGCGGTGGCTAACCGCTCCAAAATCAACGTGCCGAAGGCACTATCTTTTTGACTTTGCTTAGCATGAAACCAACCCTACATCCCAATCTCCTCCAAAATCAGCTGCAGCATAGCTAAATCCACCCCGTGATAAAGATCCCCTCCGACCACTTTTACATTCGGCCCTACCTCGCATGCGCCCATGCAAGGCAGGCGAATTATTCTTATATTGGCGTGCATTTTTGTCGCCATTTCAAGGGCCTGCGCCAGCGCTTCGCTACCTCGGGCGGCGCAAGAGGGCTGGCCGCTTAGGCGTCGATTTACACAGATGGCAATTGTTTTCATTTTTCACCACATATCTACACATTTTGGGATTAATATACGCGCCTTTCCGGCTTTGCCGTCCTATGTACAAGCAGGTGTTTTTCAGGCTCTGTTGACGTTTGTTTCGCCGATCGCGTTTCGCCTTATTTGGGCCTGATGCTAGGCAAAAGACACGACACTTAGTCTGCTAAGTTAGTGGCTTTTAACAACGCAGCAGGCCCAAATAAGGCGAAACCCAAGGGGACGGGTCGATTTTTGGGGCAATACGTCGTTATAAGTCGCTTATTTAACTAGTTAAACCGCTCTCCTTATGCCTAGTCTTGCCCCAAAACTCGGCCCGGCGCGACGGTGAAACAAATGTCAACAGAGCCCAAGGATTTTGCCATGCGTTTTTACTTCCCTATCATCATCATCGATGAAGATTTCCGCACCGAGAACACCAGTGGTTCCGGTATTCGTGAATTAGCGGCGGCCATTGAGGCCGAGGGCAGAGACGTAGTTGGTTATACCAGCTACGGCGATTTAACCTCATTTGCGCAGCAGCAAAGCCGTGCATCCGGCTTTATTTTATCGATAGACGATGAAGAATTTGGTGGCGGCTCACCCGAAGAAACCCACGAAGCGCTCACCAGCTTGCGCAGCTTTGTGGCCGAAATTCGCCGTCGCAACCCAGACATCCCCATTTATATCTATGGTGAGACCCGCACTTCACGCCACATTCCTAATGATGTGTTGCGCGAATTACACGGTTTTATTCATATGCACGAAGACACGCCAGAATTCGTTGCCCGCCATATTATTCGCGAAGCCAAGAGCTACCTCGATACGCTGGCCCCGCCGTTTTTCCGCGCGCTGACTAATTACGCCCAAGACGGCTCTTATAGCTGGCACTGCCCGGGGCACTCGGGTGGCGTGGCGTTTTTGAAATCGCCTGTTGGGCAAATGTTTCACCAATTCTTTGGCGAAAACATGCTGCGTGCCGACGTATGTAATGCGGTAGAAGAACTCGGCCAATTGCTGGATCACACAGGGCCGATTGCCGCTTCCGAGCGTAATGCCGCGCGTATTTTCAATGCCGACCATTTATTCTTTGTCACCAACGGCACATCGACTTCCAACAAAATCGTTTGGCACTCAACGGTGGCTCCAGGTGACGTGGTGGTGGTCGACCGTAACTGCCATAAATCGATTCTGCATTCCATCATGATGATGGGCGCGGTGCCGGTGTTCTTGATGCCAACCCGCAATCATTACGGCATTATCGGCCCAATTCCGAAAAGCGAATTTGAGCCAGAAAACATCCGCAAAAAGATGATGGATAACCCATTCGCGCGTGAAAAACTGCTGGCCGATCCTAATTTCAAGCCGCGTATTCTGACCATTACCCAGTCTACTTACGACGGCATTATGTATAACGTCGAAGAAATCAAAGGCATGCTCGATGGCGAAATCGACAGCTTGCACTTTGATGAAGCTTGGCTGCCACACGCCGCTTTCCACGAGTTTTATGGTGATTACCACGCCATTGGCGAAGATCGCCCGCGCTGCAAAGAATCGATGGTGTTCTCGACCCAATCCACGCATAAGCTGCTGGCAGGCTTAAGCCAAGCCTCGCAAATTCTGATTCAAGACCCAGAAAACCGTAAGCTAGATCGTGATTTATTTAACGAAGCTTACTTAATGCACACTTCTACCAGCCCGCAATACTCCATCATTGCGTCTTGCGATGTGGCAGCAGCCATGATGGAAGCGCCGGGTGGCACGGCTTTGGTTGAAGAATCCTTGGTTGAAGCCTTGGATTTCCGCCGCGCCATGCGCAAAGTGGACGAAGAATACGGCGATGAATGGTGGTTTACCGTTTGGGGCCCAGATGATCTGACCGACGAAGGCCTAGATCACCGCGATGCTTGGATGCTGAAATCTGGCGACAATTGGCACGGTTTTGGCGATATCGCCGACGGCTTTAATATGCTGGACCCAATCAAGGCCACCATTCTGACTCCTGGCTTAGATTTGGACGGCAAGTTCTCTGAAACCGGTATTCCGGCCAGCATTATCACTAAGTATTTGGCTGAGCACGGCGTGGTAATCGAGAAGTGTGGTCTCTATTCCTTCTTTATTATGTTTACCATCGGCATTACCAAGGGCCGCTGGAACACCCTCGTAGCCGCCTTACAGCAATTCAAAGACGATTACGATAAAAACGCCCCACTGTGGCGCATTCTGCCGAAATTTATTGCCCAATATCCGCAATACGAGCGAATTGGCCTTAAAGATCTGTGTCAGCAAATCCACGGCATTTATCGTTCCCACGATGTGGCACGCCTGACGACCGATATGTATTTATCGAATATGGAACCGGCCATGAAGCCCGCCAAGGCTTTTGCCAAAATGGCGCACCGCGAGATCGACCGCGTAGCCATCGACGAGCTAGAAGGCCGCATTACCGCCGTAATGCTGACTCCATACCCGCCAGGCATTCCGCTATTGATCCCTGGTGAAGTATTCAACAAGACCATCGTTGATTACCTCAGATTCGCCCGAGATTTTAACAAGCGCTTCCCCGGCTTTGAAACCTATATTCATGGTTTGGTGGCAGACAAGAGCACAGGCGAAACCCGCTAC
>JAPLQI010000086.1 GCA_026399755.1 Pseudomonadota bacterium | reverse complement strand
TGCAAAAGAGTCGATAAATTACCAATTATGTCAGTTAAGGCGCTTAATCATATTGTAATTATAAATCAGTGAGTTGCGATTGATTAAAGATGTTGCCGCATGCCTTGAATAAAGGCAAGCGGCTTAAGTTGATAGGATTGTCCCTGCCTCCCCCTAGCAAGGCACAGTCAACTCGCTGATGCAGCACTTTTTTTAGCCTTATGCTAGTCGAATAACTATAATCCACACGAAATATCTGCTGAGCAATGGCACGATCAATCCCTACACCATAGCTTGCACCATTTGTAATCCCAACCCTTTTTCCTTTTAAATCAGCCACTGAATGAAATGGAAATACCCTATCTTTTCGCACCACCACACCAACCACATCATCCATAAATGGCTCTGAGTAATCAAATATAGCAAGCCGCTCTGGTGTTTTAGACAAGCCAATCACCCCACCTCGCCCTTTTAAGGCTAATTCATAAGCCCTACGCCAAGTGCTCGTCTCTACATTCAGGCTCTCTTTCGTTAATTGCTCATGATATTTCAACAAATCCTGAGCCACACCCACAGCCTCACCACGCTCATTTTTATAGCTAACGGGCCGGTAATCATCATTAGCAAAAATGGTGACTTCCTCACCACTAGCAGCACTAACCATGAGCAGTAAAAACAAGCCCAACAACCATTTAAATTGCTTCACCAAGCTCTCCTAGCAATACAACTACCCGAAGATCATCGAGCCAGAGGAATAACACCCTTCTCTTTTGCATCTTTAATTGCACGATTAAATTCAATTAAAAAGGTCTGCATCTTCATTGACTTATGAAAAGCCAAATAAAGTGGGTCACGCACTAGCGGCTTGTTTAAATAGGCAAACTCAGCACGTTTATTAGATAACTCTGGGTCTTTCTTTAGAATATCGTCTAAACCACGCTCGCCATTACTCACCACTGCGCAATCAACCCTGTCATACAATAATTTTTTCAATCTAACATCTGAAGTGTAATTCACATCCACTTTAAATAACTTTATAGCCAGCGCATTATCAAATTCATCGCCATAACTAGCGGCATTGGTGACACTAATTAATTTTCCTTTTAAATCGGCCACCGAATCAAAAGGAAACTCCTTCCCTTTTTTTACGACGATCCCCACAATCGATTCATAAAAAGGCTCAGAATAATCAAAAATTTCTAAACGGGCTTTAGTCTTAGATAAGCCAATAATGCCGCCTTTCCCTTTTTCTGCCAGTAAATAAGAGCGCTTCCAGGAAGCCATATCCACTATTACTTTACGCCCAGATAATTGCTCATAATGCTTAATGAGCGCATAGGCAATACCATCTTCCTTACCCTGCTCATTGCGAAAAGTAACGGGCCGATAATCATCACTGGCAAAGATAGTCACCTCATCCGCCCAAAGTGCTGAGCAATAGAAAACACAGCACAGCACAACCATCACAACTTTCATTTTTTATCTCGTAGCAAACCCAGCCAACTACCAGATTAGCCCAATAAACCCAGCATTGCGCCCAAGAAAAAACCCCAGAATCTCTTCTGAGGTTTTTGAGGGGTTTAATTCAGAAAGCGAATTAAATCATACCCTTAGATTTCAGCAGCTCAAGCATAGTCGAGCCAAGCTCAGCAGGGCTGCGTGTGTAAGCAATACCTGCACGCTCAAACGCTGCAAATTTTTCTTCTGCTGTGCCTTTACCGCCAGAGATAATCGCACCAGCGTGGCCCATGCGTTTGCCCTTAGGCGCAGTTACACCGGCGATATAACCCACAACTGGCTTAGTCACGTAGGACTGAGCAAATTCAGCGGCTTCTTCTTCAGCCGAGCCGCCGATTTCGCCGATCATGATGATCGCATCGGTATCAGGATCGTCTTGGAATAAGCGCAGTGCATCGATATGGCTCAAGCCTGGAATTGGATCGCCACCGATACCGATACATGTAGATTGGCCCAGACCCAATGCTGTAGTTTGCGCAACAGCTTCGTAAGTCAGAGTACCGGAGCGGCTTACAATACCGATACGGCCAGGCTGATGGATATGCCAAGGCATAATACCGATCTTGCATTCGCCCGGAGTGATAATACCCGGGCAGTTAGGGCCGATCAGACGGATGCCGGCTTCATCAACCGCTTTTTTCACGTACAGCATATCCAGTGTTGGCACGCCTTCAGTGATACATACGATCAGCTGAATACCTGAATCAATCGCTTCCAGAATCGAATCTTTAGCGAACGGAGCCGGTACGTAAATAACGGTCGCATCGGCTTGGGTTTCGCGCATTGCGTCTTTCATGGTGTTGAACACCGGCAGATCAAGGTGACGTGAGCCGCCCTTGCCTGGCGTTACACCGCCAACAACCTTAGTACCACACTTCAATGCTTGTTCTGCGTGGAATGTACCGTTTTTACCGGTGAAACCTTGCACCAATACTTTGGTGTTTTTATTGACTAAAACGCTCATTATTTTATCCTTTCAGCGGTAATTACAGTGCGGCAACAGCAGCAACGATTTTCTCGGCTGCGTCGTTCAAGCCTTGAGCCGATGTCAGCTTCAAGCCTGATTCGTTCAGAAGCTTAGCGCCCAATTCAGCGTTATTGCCTTCCAAACGCACCACAACCGGCACAGTCACATTCACTTCTTTCACTGCTGCAATAATCGCTTCAGCAATCATGTCGCAACGAACGATACCGCCGAAGATGTTGATCAGCACGCCCTTCACCGAATCATCAGCCAAGATCAGCTTGAACGCTTCGATCACGCGATCTTTAGTTGCACCACCGCCTACATCCAAGAAGTTAGCCGGTTGGCCACCTTTCAGCTTGATGATGTCCATTGTGGCCATTGCAAGGCCAGCGCCGTTTACCATACAACCGATATTGCCTTCCAGCGCTACGTAGTTCAGCTCGAACTCAGAGGCTTTTACTTCGCGCTCGTTTTCTTGCGATTTATCGCGTTGAGCCAGCAATTCTGGCAAGCGATACAGCGCGTTAGAATCAAGGCCAACTTTAGCGTCGACGCAGCACAATTCGCCGTTTTCACGCAAAGCCAGTGGGTTGATTTCAAACAGCGCGAAATCGTTAGCGATAAATGCCTCAGCCGCGCCCAACATCATTTTAACAAAGTGAGCAACTTGCTTGCCTTCCAAACCCAAAGCAAACGCGCAATCACGCGCTTGGAATGGCTGCATGCCCACCAATGGATCTACTGTTACTTTGATGATTTTTTCTGGGGATTCTTCAGCTACAGTTTCGATCTCAACACCGCCTTCGGTGGAAACCATAAACACCACGCGCTGGCTTGAGCGATCTACAACCGCACCAAGGTATAACTCGCGCTGAACTGGGTACATATCTTCACAAACCAATACTGAATGCACAGGCTGGCCCGCTGCATCTGTTTGGTAAGTCACTAGGTTTTTACCGATCAAGCCTTTAGCAATTTCTGCGGCTTCTTCACGGGATTTAACCACTTTAACGCCACCCGCTTTACCACGGCCACCAGCGTGAACTTGCGCTTTAACCACTGCAAATTTGCCACCCAGTGCATCGTATGCAGCAGCTGCTTCTTCTGGAGTGTGAGCCAAAATGCCGCGTTGTACTGGTAGACCGTATTTAGCCAATAATTCCTTGGCTTGATATTCATGAAGATTCATCTGAGACCCTTTGTAAGGAAAGAGGATATGCAAATCGGCCGCATACCGTGAAACATATTGAGTGATGAAAACTAAATCTAAAACTTCTGTAGACACAGAGTAAGAAGAGAGCACGGAGCACACAGAGAAAAGCAGAATGACTTGTGTGTAGTTTGCCGCTCTCTCAGTGTGCTCTGTGTTCTCTTGGTTTTCTCTGTGTCTACAGGTTTTTTATGCCTTTTTAGCTATGCAAACCACGCTTATCACATGCCAAAGCTGCTTCGTGCAAGGCTTCAGACAAAGATGGATGAGCATGAACAATACGGGCAATATCTTCTGAGGACGCGTTAAATTCCATCGCGACTACCGCTTCAGCAATCAATTCCGAAGCAAATGGACCAACGATATGAACACCTAAAATACGATCGGTGGTCTTATCTGCCAGCATTTTAACAAAACCCTTAGCTTCGCCAAGCGCTAAAGCACGGCCATTGGCGGAGAACAAGAATTGACCTTTCTTGTATTCAACGCCTGCGGCTTTAAGCTGCTCTTCGGTCTGTCCTACCCATGCAATTTCTGGGCTGGTGTAAATCACCCAAGGGATATTGTTAAAGTCGATATGTGGATGCTGACCAGCGATACGCTCAGCCACGGCCACGCCTTCGTCAGACGCTTTGTGTGCCAACATCGGGCCGCGAACCACATCACCAATCGCCCAAACATTAGGCAGATTGCTTTGACAATCGTCGTTGACTTCGATCTGGCCGCGCTCGGTTAGCTTCAGGCCAACGGCATCTGCGTTCAGACCAGATGTGTTTGGCACGCGGCCAATGGCCACAACCAACTTATCAAATACGCTGACTTGCTCGCTACCTGCTACATCGGTCCAGTTTACGGTTACGTCTTTTTTACCGGCCTTAATTTCGCCGATTTTAACGCCAGTATTGATAATCAGACCGGTTTCTTTAGTCAAGAATTTCTTGGCTTCGCGGGCCACTTGCTCATCCGCTGCGCCTAGGAAAGTAGGCATCGCCTCAAGCACAGTCACTTCACTACCCAAGCGCTTCCAAACCGAGCCCATTTCTAAGCCAATCACGCCAGCGCCAATCACGCCTAGGCGTTTTGGCACCGCAGGAATCGCCAACGCGCCTTCGTTATCCAGCACCAGATGATTGTCGATGGTCACGCCTGGCAATTGGCGAACGCTAGAGCCAGTCGCAATAATCACGTGCTTAGCGGTGATTTCTTCAACTGTGCCATCAGCAAGTTTGGCTTCCAACACGTAAGCATCGCCCGCTTTGGCTTTAAACGCGCCAACGCCGTGGAAAGACGTTACTTTGTTCTTTTTGAACAAGTAAGCGATACCGCCGGTGTTTTTAGTAATGATGTCTTGCTTGCGCGCCAACATCTTGGCCACATCCATTTTTAGCGTGCCGGTAGAGATACCGTGATCGCCAAAATGGTGCGCTGCATTGAAGTAGTTTTCTGACGATTGCAGCAGTGCTTTAGAAGGGATACAACCCACATTCAAACACGTACCACCCAAGCTCGCCTTGCCGTCTTTATCGCTAGTTGCATCGATACATGCAGTATTAAAGCCCAGCTGCGAGGCGCGAATCGCAGCCACATAGCCACCAGGGCCGCCGCCGATTACAACAACGTCAAATTCTTTGCTCATGGTTTGGAAACCTTTGAGAAAGAGCAAGGGCGTGATCAACGCCCCGACTCTGTGATTCAATATTTAGCGATATGCCATGGCGGGTTACGCGATAAAGCCGCTAACCCGCCCTACACAATTCACATTAATTAGATATCAAGCAGCAGGCGCGCTGGATCTTCGATCACTTCTTTGATGGCGACCAGCGACAATACGGCTTCGCGGCCATCGATGATGCGGTGGTCGTAAGACTGAGCCAGATACATCATCGGGCGAATCATCATTTCACCGTTTTCTACCACCACACGCTCTTTCGTTGCGTGCATGCCCAGAATCGCTGATTGTGGTGGATTGATAATCGGTGTCGACATCATCGAGCCGAAAGTACCGCCGTTAGAGATGGTGTAAGTACCGCCAGTTAGCTCGTCCATGCTCAACTTACCGGCTTGCGCGCGCTTACCAAAATCAGCGATGGTTTTTTCGATTTCAGCCAAGCTCAGTTGGTCTGCATTACGAATCACCGGCACCACCAAACCACGCGGGCTACCTACGGCCACGCCGATATCAAAGTAACCGTGGTAAACGATATCGTTGCCATCAACGGACGCATTCACAATCGGGAATTTCTTCAGTGCGTGCACAGCAGCTTTAACAAAGAAGCCCATAAAGCCCAGCTTCACGCCGTGGTCTTTTTCAAACTTATCTTTGTATTTATTACGCAGATCCATCAACGGCTTCATATTGATTTCGTTGAAAGTAGTCAGAATCGCATTAGTTTGTTGCGACTCAAGTAAGCGCTCGGCCACACGCGCACGTAAGCGGCTCATCGGTACGCGTTGCTCAGCGCGATCGCCTTGCGGTACGGAAACGGCTGCGGATGCTGGAGCAGGTGCGGCAGCGGGTTTAGCTAGATGATTCTGCACATCTTCTTTCAGTACACGGCCACCGCGACCAGTGCCACCCACATCGGCGGTGTTGACGCCCGCATCAGCGGCCAATTTTTTAGCCGCTGGCATCACTGCCGTGCCAAAACCAATGGCTTGTGCAGAAACACCGGCTTCTTTAGCCGCAGCTGCAACACGAACGTCTTGCTCGGTCTTTACAGTTTCAGGCACAACATTTGCCGGTGCAGCAACTGTGGCTTCGGTATCAATCGTTGCAATCAGTTGCAAGCTACCTACCGTTGCACCTTCTTGCTGAACGATAGAAACCAAAATGCCCGCTTGTGGCGCAGCGATTTCTAATACAACTTTGTCGGTTTCAATGTCGATCAATTGCTCATCACGGGCAACAGCGTCGCCTACTTTTTTCTTCCACTGCAACAGCGAAGCTTCAGAAACGGATTCAGGCAATTGTGGTACTAAAATTTCGATAATCATTTTGTAACTCCAAAGATCTGGCGACTAGGTCAGGCGGATTAAGCCACCCTGTTTATCCATTAGATGTTGAATAAGGCGGGTTTTCACCCGCCCTACATTACAGAGTCATTGCTTCTTCAACGAAGGATTTAAGCTGTGCAGTGTGCTTACTCATATAACCCACAGCAGGCGACGCCGACGAGGTACGGCCTGCGTACAGCAGGGTTTGCTTAGGATGCATACACGCTTCTAAGCGATGGCGAATCTGATGCCATGCGCCTTGGTTGCGTGGTTCTTCCTGTACCCACATCACTTCACGTGCGTTCGGGTATTTCTCGATTTCAGCTTTTAGCTCTTCCGTTGGGAATGGATAAAGCTGCTCGATACGCACAATCGCGATGTCTTTAATATCGCGTTCCGAACGGCCTGCCAGCAGGTCGTAATACACCTGACCAGCACACATCACGACGCGCTTCACTTTCTTCACGTCCAGATTGCCTTGATCGCCAATCACCGAGCGGAATTCACCTTTGGTGAAGTCTTCGATCGGGCTGGATGCCATTTTTGCTTTCAAGAGCTTTTTGCTCATGATGATAATCAGCGGCTTACGGCTAGGGCGCAGCATCTGACGGCGTAGCGCGTGGAACATTTGCGCGGCCTCAGACATCATCAGCACTTGCACATTGTGCTCTGCACAAAGTTGCAGATAGCGCTCAACGCGGGCGG
Organism: Pseudomonadota bacterium; assembly: GCA_026399755.1. GTDB lineage: Bacteria > Pseudomonadota > Gammaproteobacteria > Burkholderiales > Chitinibacteraceae > Iodobacter. Next base: position 105,469 of record JAPLQI010000086.1, on the reverse strand, counting down.
ATGAATGCTCCGGGCCTTGGCCATCGTAGCCGTGCGGCAACATCATGGTCAGGCCACACAGACGGCCCCACTTGGTTTCGCCCGAAGTAATAAACTGATCAATCACCACTTGCGCGCCGTTGGCAAAGTCACCGAACTGCGCTTCCCAAATCGTGAGTTCATCAGGCGCAGAGCAGGCATAACCGTATTCAAAAGCCAGCACCGCTTCTTCGTTCAGAATCGAATCGATCACGGTAAAGTTGGCTTGTTTTTCGGCCAGATGCTGCAGTGGAATATGAACACCCTGATCCCACTTCTCACGATTTTGATCGTGCAGAACAGCATGGCGGTGATTAAACGTACCACGACCACAATCTTCACCGGAGATACGCACCGCGTAGCCTTCGGTTAGCAGCGTTGCGTAGGCCAAATGCTCGGCCATACCAAAATCAACTAGCTGCTCGCCATTCACCATGGCAATGCGTTCCTTGACGATTTTTTCTACGTTCGAGCGCAGCTTAAAATTATCAGGGATTTTGGTGAATTTTTCGGTAAGGCGCAGCAAATCAGCTTGTGGCACAGCGGATGCCACCGGATGACGCCAATGCACGCCCATATAGCGGGAGAAATCAATCGCGTGCGAGCGTTTGTAATCGGTCAGCGTGGTTTGCTCTACATGCTCACCTCTATCCAGCGCCGCGCGGTAATCTTGGATCAGATTATCGGCTTCATCACTACTTACAACGCCTTCAGCAATCAGACGATCGGCGTATTTCTTACGCGCGCCCGGATGCTGGCCAATTTTTTTGTACATCATTGGCTGCGTTACAAAGGGATCGTCCGCTTCATTGTGACCAAACTTACGGAAGCACACCAAATCTACCACCACATCGCGGTGGAATTTCATGCGGAATTCCAGAGCGGCTTGCATCACCAGAATCACCGCTTCAGGATCATCGCCATTCACGTGGAAAATTGGCGCTTCAACCATCTTGGCGATATCAGTACAGTAAATCGTCGAGCGGGTATCGCGGGTGTCAGACGTCGTGAAACCGACTTGGTTATTCACCACCAAATGCACCGTGCCGCCTGTGCCGTAGCCACGGGTATTGGCTAGGTTAAACGTACCTTGGTTGGTACCTAAGCCAATAAAGGCTGAGTCACCATGAATCAGTACCGGCAGAACTTGCACACCCAGCTTATCGCCACGACGTTGCTGACGCGCACGCACCGAGCCTTCAACCACAGGGTTGACGATCTCGAGGTGGGATGGGTTAAACGCAAGACTTAAGTGAATTGGGCCGCCGGGAGTCGGGATATCGGCCGAGAAACCCATATGGTATTTCACGTCACCGGAAGACAAATCGCTGACTGATCGGCCTTCAAACTCGCTGAATAAATCACGCGGCTGCTTGCCCAGCGTATTGACCAGCACATTTAAACGACCACGGTGGGCCATGCCGATAATCATTTCTTGCACACCCACTGCACCCGCGCCTTGGATTAAGAAATCCAGTGCTGGGATCATGGAATCGCCGCCTTCAAGCGAGAAGCGCTTTTGGCCGACGTATTTTTTATGCAGATATTGTTCTAGCGTTTCTGCCGCAGTCACTTTTTGCAGTGTGCGTTTTTTTTGCTCGATACCATAGCTTGGCGTTGAGCGGCGGGATTCAAACCACTGCTGCACCCACTTGCGTTGTTCTGCATTGGTGATGTGCATATATTCCAGACCAATACTGCCGCAGTAAGTTTGCTTTAAAAACGCAATCACTTCAGCAAGGGTAGCGCGTTCCATCCCTGCAATATTGGTGCCAAATGTCGTTGCCATATCGGCATCGGTAAAGCCATGGTGCTTAGCATCTAGCTCAGGTAAACGCGCTTGATCCATACGTTGCAAAGGATCAAGGCTCGCTTGGCGCGAGCCCATAATGCGGTAAGCAGAGATCAGGCGAAGCAGATTAACCTGTTTACGCGTAGCTTCTTCATCGACTGCGCCACCTTGCTGTACATAGCGGGGCTGGCGAGTCAGTTGGCGGAAGGATTCCTCGATCGGTGCTCGTGGAATATCACGATCAACCACACCAGGGCTTTGCTGCATCTTATCGAAGTAGGAGCGCCATTCCTGATCAACCGACTGTGGGTCACTCAGGTACTGCTCGTAAAGCTCCTCAACGAAAGGAGCATTCCCGCCAAAAAGGTGGGAATTAGACCTCAACTCTCTCATCATCGCCGTCATCAAATCCAGTAATTTAGCAGGCTTAACACCATGCAAGACCGCCGCCCCTTGCGAAGCGGCTCAAAACCAATCTATTACAATGTAGGACCGGTGCAACCCGCGGGTTTCACCCGCCCTACAATTTCCAAACCAATCACAAACGTAGCTTATCCGCGCTGATCTGCGGGTATGTAATCACGCTTAGTCGCGCCAGTGTATTGCTGACGTGGGCGGCCAATTTTCATACCAGGATCAGCAATCATTTCATTCCAGTGACTGATCCAGCCCACGGTACGTGCCAAAGCAAAAATCACTGTAAACATCGGCACTGGAATACCCAAGGCAGACTGAACGATGCCTGAGTAGAAATCGACGTTTGGATACAGCTTACGTTCAATAAAGTAGCTGTCTTCTAGCGCGATTCTTTCTAGCTCCATCGCCAGTTTGAACTTAGGATCGTCTTGCAGGCCCATTTCATTCAATACTTCGTAGCAAATACGGCGCATGACGCTGGCACGCGGGTCCATGTTTTTATATACACGGTGACCAAAGCCCATCAGTTTATGCGTCTTAGCTTTAACGCCTTCCATAAAGGCCGGTACGTTTTCTACCGCACCAATTTCATCCAACATCAGCAATACGGCTTCATTCGCACCACCGTGCGATGGGCCCCACAGGCAAGCAATACCCGCAGCAATACATGCAAACGGATTAGCACCAGACGAGCCAGCTAAACGAACTGTTGATGTTGAAGCATTTTGTTCGTGATCAGCATGCAGGGTAAAGATCACATCCAAGGCGCGAACCAGCACAGGGTTAGGCACATATGGCTCGCACGGGGTCGAGAACATCATGTGCATAAAGTTGGCGGTATAGCCCAAATCATTACGTGGGTAAACGAATGGCAGGCCTTGGTTGTAGCGGTAGCACATTGCAGCAATGGTCGGGATCTTAGAGATCAGACGGAACATCGCCACTTTGCGGTGCTCTTCATTATTGATATCCAAGCTGTCTTGGTAGAAAGCGGATAAGGCACCGACCACACCGACCATCATCGCCATCGGATGCGCATCACGGCGGAAACCGTTAAAGAAACGGGTCAGTTGCTCATGCACCATGGTGTGGCTCATGACGGTCTTGTTAAATACAACGCTTTGTTCTGGGGTTGGCAATTCGCCGTTAATCAGCAAATAGCACACTTCCAGATAGTCGCTTTGTTCTGCAAGTTGCTCAATCGGGTAGCCACGGTAGTAAAGCTGGCCCAAGTCACCATCGATAAAAGTGATTTTAGATTCGCAGCTGGATGTCGCCAAAAACCCAGGATCGAAAGTAAACATACCGGTCTTGGAAAATGCGCGGATATCCACCACGTCTGGTCCAAGCGTACTCGGCAACACGGGCATTTCTAGCGAATCTTTGCCGTCGTTGTAAGTCAGTGTGACTTTCTTTTCCATATCAAATAGCTCCTGGGGTTTCGGTGAGTACCGCTTGTCGTTGTGCGCTTCGTACTTGTTCCAGCATCGGTCTAAGCCGCTCGTCTGGGCATTCTGTCTTGTAATTCAGGTAATCTAGCAAATCATTATCAGACAGTAAGAGAAGATCCTGAAAAAGAATCAAATCTGTTTTGGATAAAGTCGGAAGTACCTCTTTTACAAATTTTTCTAGCTGTAAATCGACCTCTAAAAGGCCGCGACGAGAGCGCCAGACTATCCGCTTCAATTCAATTTCATCCATCAGAACTTCCTTGCTATTTTGTTGGGCGGGCCAAGCGTCTATCCACACGATACAAGCGCTGCGTAGGCACAGTTCCCGCCCTACATAGGTCTGATTAGCTCATGCGCTTAATCATTAAATCTTTAATCTTACCGATGGCCTTGGTTGGGTTGAGTTCCTTAGGGCAAACATCAACGCAATTCATAATGCTATGGCAACGGAACAAACGGTAAGGATCTTCCAGATTATCCAGACGTTCATTGGTTTTTTCATCGCGGGTATCCGCAATAAAACGGTAAGCTGCCAGCAAACCAGCTGGGCCTACAAATTTATCTGGATTCCACCAAAATGACGGACAAGCTGTCGAGCAGCAAGCACACAAGATGCATTCGTACAGGCCATCTAGCTCTTTACGATCTTCCGGTGATTGCAGACGTTCGCGATCAGGCGGCGGATTATCGTTTTGTACATAGGGCTTAATCGAATGATATTGCTTAAAGAACTGAGTCATATCGACGATCAAGTCACGAATTACCGGCAAACCTGGTAGCGGGCGAATCTCTACCGGCTGCTTCAGGCTGGCAATATCAGTAATACAGGCTAGACCATTTTTACCATTGATATTCATCGCATCTGAGCCGCAGATTCCTTCGCGGCAAGAACGGCGAAAGCTCAAAGTATCGTCTTGTGCTTTAAGGCGAACCAGACCATCGAGCAATTTCTTGTCTGATGGTTCGAGTTCAACGTGGTAATCCTGCATGTACGGCTTAGCGTCCACATCAGGGTTGTAGCGATAGAGCTTGAAATGCATCTTCATCGGTTTTCTCCTGATGCTGTTAATAGACGCGTTTTTGCGGTTCGATGTAATCGACCGTTAGCGGCTTGGTATGTACTGGCTTGTAAGACAGCGTGCGTGTTTTACCGTCAAACATCGTGTGCTTCATCCACTCATCATGGCGATCTGGGAAGTCATCATGCGCATGCGCACCACGGCTTTCCTTACGTGCTTCGGCACTAATCAGCGTCGCAACCGCTACTTCGATCAAGTTATCCAATTCCAGCGCTTCAATCCGCGCGGTGTTAAACACCTTGGATTTATCTTTAATTTGCGTCAACTTGGCACGCTCGGCCACGGCTTTGATTTCTTCAACGCCCTTAGCTAAGTTCTCTGAGTTGCGGAATACACCAGCACGCAGTTGCACCACTTTTTGCATAGCATTACGTACATCTGCCACTTCTTCGCCACCCGTTTGGTTTTCTAGACGCGCTAAACGGGCTAAAGAGAAGGCTGCAGCATCGGCCGGTAATGGACGCAACTCTGGGCGCTCATTTTTAATAAACTCGATAATTGTATTACCAGCGGCCTTACCAAACACCACCAGATCCAATAATGAGTTAGTACCCAAACGATTTGCGCCGTGCACCGAAGCACATGCGCATTCGCCCGCTGCGTAAAAGCCTTTTACGCGCACTTCTGGATCGTCGCCGATTGGAGCAATCACTTCACCCTTATAGTTGGTCGGAATACCGCCCATCTGATAGTGGCAAGTTGGCACAACAGGGATTGGGTCTTGAATTGGATCAACACCAGCAAATTTAATCGCAATTTCACGAATACCTGGCAGACGCTGCTTAATGATGTCTGGACCTAAGTGATCCAGCTTCAGCAGCACATGGTCTTTTTCTTTACCACAGCCACGGCCTTCCAGAATTTCTAAGGCCATTGCACGGGAAACCACGTCACGGGACGCCAAGTCTTTGGCGTTTGGTGCGTAGCGCTCCATAAAGCGTTCGCCCTCAGAATTGAGCAAGATGCCGCCTTCGCCGCGCACGCCTTCAGTAATCAACACACCCGCACCGGCCACGCCAGTCGGGTGGAATTGCCAAAATTCCATGTCTTCAAGCGGAATACCTGCGCGCACGGTCATGCCGAGGCCATCGCCAGTATTAATAAAGGCGTTGGTCGATGCGGAGAAAATACGCCCCGCGCCGCCGGTAGCAAACAACACGGCCTTGGCGTGGATAATCGACACTTCGCCGGTTTCCATTTCTAAGGCGGTTACGCCAACGACTTCACCCTCTTCATCACGAATCAGATCCAGCGCCATCCATTCCACAAAGAATTGTGTATTGGCGCGCACATTGCGCTGATAAAGCGTGTGCAACATGGCGTGGCCAGTTCGGTCGGCTGCGGCACAGGCGCGTTGCACCGGTGTTTTGCCGAAGTCGGCCATGTGGCCGCCGAATGGGCGCTGATAAATCTTGCCGTTTTCTAAGCGATCAAATGGCATACCGAAGTGCTCAAGCTCAACCACGACTTCAGGTGCCTGACGACACATAAATTCAATGGCGTCTTGGTCTCCAAGCCAGTCGGAGCCCTTAACGGTGTCGTACATATGCCATTCCCACTTATCTTCTTGGACATTACCAAGAGAGGCGGAAATACCACCTTGCGCGGCTACAGTGTGCGAGCGCGTCGGAAATACTTTAGATAAAACAGCGGTTTTTAAACCGGCTTCAGAGAGCTGCAATGCGGCACGAAGGCCTGCGCCACCCGCACCGACAATCACAGCATCGAATTTACGAATAGGAACGGTCATCGCTTATGCACCCCACACAACTTTAATCATATAAACCAAGCTACCTGCCAGCCATAACAGCGTCAGCACGTGCATCGTTAAACGCAAACCAACATGCTGGAGGTAATCCATCCAGATATCACGCACACCCACCCATGCATGCCACAGCAATGCAAACAGGCTGATGGTGGTCAGTACTTTGACCCATGTACAGGCAAACAGCTGCTGCCATGCTTCAAAGGAAGTGCCGCCGGCCAGCACTAAAAACGCGACAAGCCCAACGGTGTAAACCAGCATAATCACGGCAGTTACACGTTGAACCAGCCAATCTTTCAGGCCGTAATGGGCCCCGACTACTTGACGATTTACCATACCAGACCTCCAATCACGACCGTCAACACCAAGCTCACCACCAGCACAATTTTGGCGGTCAGGCGCGCAGTTTTTAGCTCAAGGCCTTTATGAATATCTAGGAATAAGAAACGAACACCCGCACAAACATGATGCAAAAAGGCCCACAACACACCCAGCAGCGCAATTTTTACAAGGGGATTTGAAATACAGGATCTAAATGCGTCAAAGCGCTCGGCAGAAGATAAAGAACCTTCCAGAGCGTAGAGCATAAAGGGAATCGCCAAGAACATCAGCGCGCCACTGACGCGATGAAGAATGGAGATAATCCCTGGCAAGGGAAGACGAATCTTCGCTAACTCCAGGTGCTTGGGGCGTGTTTTTTGCATGCGCACTTCCTCTTTAAGTTTTACTTCTGCCAGTGTGCACGATCTGTTTTCTTAAACCGTCCAAGCTCACCGACCTGCCTTTTACTACTTACTGCTACAAAAACTCTACTTTGGCGGGATTTACCCGCCTTAAGCCTGCTCAGGCGGAGCCTGAAATGCTAATTGCTCTGATCTAAACCAAGCCACACTCCAAACTTGCGGCTTACCGTCAAAATCTCTTGCTAAGCGTACAAGCTGAAGTAAAGGCTCATGCACTTCAACTTGCAATAATCTAGCTTCTGCGCTGGCTGCGGGCACCGCTCGATAGCGGACTTCACCATCTTTTAAACGCATCCCAAAATCACGCCAGCATAGTTCACGCAAATTGCCGCGTAACTCTCTAATTCTGCGCATTTCTAAGTTAGGGAAATTAGCCTCAGGCAAAAACATTTCCTCTAAGCCAATCACCGCTCCTGCTACACGCAGCAATCGCCGAACTTGCCACAAGGCGGCACCCCGCCTTAAACCTAAAATCTCTGCTAATTGCTCGCCCGCATGAATCCGTACACAGCCAAGCATTTCAATCTTGGGCTTTTCACCACCGTAGCCCGACAAAGGCACAAACATCGCTTGTGCTAGAAAATCACTGGCGTCAGATACAAAAGTGCCAACACCTTGACGTCGGTAAAGCACGCCATCTAGCACCAGCACATCCAGCGCCTTTCTCACCGTGCCTTGGCTTACGCCAAAACGATGAGCTAAATCATTTTCACTCGGCAAACTTTCATCAGTTCCCCATTCACCCGCGTCGACTGCAGTGCTGACTTCGCGAATAACCTGACGATATAAAGGGAGGGCTGCAAGTTTGCTCATTTAAGATAGATTGCTTTTTATCATGTTGTAGCAGCATAGTCTACTACAGTCTTATATAAGACAAAAGATGTACAACAATATATTTCATCTCTTGGCAAAACGTGCACAAAGCGTGAAGACGCGTGATAAACTTTCATTGCTTGTCTTATGCTGTAGCTAAAACACGCTTTAAACCGTGTAAAAATCAGCATGCGGGGTGTTTTACATCGTCATTTAATAAAAAAGGGGCACGATAGCCTTGGCTTATGCGCTACAAATAATAAGTAATGAATTCTTATGATCGGCACGCCAGTTAAGTGTCTGTTTTTTGTAGACTAGGCTGTCCTTGCTACTTTTTAAAAACAAAAATTGAATCACCCCAGCATCGCTCACACACAAACCAATATCGGAGTCATCCACATGAAGTCACCTATTCGCGTTGCCGTTACCGGCGCTGCCGGCCAAATTGGTTATAGCCTCTTATTCCGTATTGCATCTGGCGCGATGCTGGGCGCGGATCAACCTGTGATCTTGCAATTGCTTGATATCACCCCTTCATTGCCAGCATTGAATGGCGTAGTAATGGAATTGGATGACTGCGCGTTCCCACTACTACAAGGGATTGTGCAAAGCGATGATCCAAAAGTAGCGTTTAAAGATGCAGACATCGCCCTTTTGGTTGGCGCACGCCCACGCGGCCCAGGCATGGAGCGTAAAGACTTGCTCGAAGCCAACGGCGCGATCTTTACTGCGCAAGGTAAGGCTCTGAATGAAGTGGCATCGCGTGACGTGAAAGTATTGGTCGTTGGTAACCCAGCCAATACCAATGCTTACATTGCCATGAAGAACGCGCCGGATCTTAACCCAGCTAACTTCACCGCCATGATGCGTCTGGATCACAACCGTGCCCTGACACAGATCGCTCAAAAGACAGACAGCGTAGTGACCGATGTAAACAAGATGATCATCTGGGGCAATCACTCTGCGACCCAGTACCCAGATCTATTCCACGCAACAGTAAAAGGCCAAAGCGCTTCTGCCCTGATCAACGATCAAAAATGGTTAGAAACTGACTTTATCCCTACCGTTCAGCAACGTGGCGCAGCCATTATTAAGGCGCGTGGTTTGTCTTCAGCTGCTTCTGCTGCTAATGCTGCAATTGACCATATCCGTAATTGGGTACTGGGCACGACAGATGGCGATTGGGTCACCATGGGTGTTCCAGCGAATGGCGAATACGGCTATAGCGATTTGATTTTTGGTTACCCAGTAACTTGTAAAGATGGTAAGTACACCATCGTAGAAGGCTTGGAAATCAGCGACTTTAGCCGCACACGTATGGATGCTAGCGCGAAAGAGTTGTCTGAAGAGCGCGATGCAGTGAAGCACTTACTCGGCTAATTGAAATTGGCTGGCTGTTGTATAAAATGCACAGCATAAAAAAAGGCGAACCCGAGGGTTCGCCTTTTTAATTACTAGCAAAATAAACTTACTTTGCCTTAATGGTATACAGCACAGTCTTGCCCGCTTCTACATGGCCAGTCGCAAAACCAACCACGCTATCAAACTGCTCTACATTGCTCAATACGACTGGGCTAATGATAGATACAGCATTCGCCGCCAAGTATTCCAGATCCAGCTCAAGCACGGCGTCGCCTGCTTTTACACGTGAGCCTTGCTCAAGCAAACGAGTAAAACCCTTGCCGCCTAGCTTCACAGTATCCAAGCCAATATGCACAATCAGCTCAGCGCCATTATCTGCAATCAGGGCAAAAGCGTGATTAGTGTTAAAGATTTTAGCGATCACACCATCTACAGGAGCCACAACCAGCTTACCTGTAGGGCGGATCGCCAAGCCTTCACCCACAGCCTTGCTAGAGAACGCAGCATCTGGCACTTCGATTAAGGCCACCACTTCACCGCTCATAGGCGCAAGCAGCTGTAAATCACCGCTTACTTTTTTAGCAGGAGCAACAACCGGCGCAACCGCTGCATTCACTACGGCAGCAGCGGGTATTGCGGCGCTAATGCCTTTACCACTTGCCAGCAATTGAGTCATGCGTGTTGCAATCAACTCTGCTTTAGGCCCAACAATAATCTGAATATTTTGCTTATTAAGCTTGATCACACCAGAAGCACCAAGACGCTTAGCTGCGGCTTCGTCCACTCCAGCAGTATCGTTCAGAGTTAAACGCAGGCGAGTAATGCAAGCATCAATCGCAACAACATTTGCACCACCACCGATCAAATCAAGATAAGCATGCGCAAGTGAATCTGTATCTGTGCTTACTGGGCTAGCATCAGCCGATTCAGCAGCAGCTTCATCATCTTCACGACCAGGGGTCTTAAAGTTGAATGTTTTAATCGCAAAACGGAAGCTGAAGTAGTAGATCGCAAAGAATGCAAAACCTTGAGCGATCAGCATTGGTATATTTTTAGCCAGCGGATTTTTAGTTGACAGCACCAAGTCAACCAAACCTGCACTGAAACCAAAACCAGCAATCCATTGCATGCTTGCCGCGATATAAACCGAAATACCTGTTAACACCGCATGCAATACATAAAGCGCAGGTGCAACAAACATAAAGGCAAATTCAAGCGGCTCAGTTACACCGGTAAAGAATGCTGAAAACGCAGCAGCAATCATTAAGGAAGCAACACGCACTTTATTTTGTGGCTTAGCTGCGTGGTACATCGCAAGAGCAGCACCAGGCAAACCAAACATCATGATTGGGAAGAAACCCGCTTGGTACATACCGGTTACACCCAACACAGCCTTACCTTCAGCAAGGGACTTAGCGCCACCTAGGAAGTTAGGAATGTCGTTGATACCAGCAACGTCGAACCAGAACACCGCGTTCAGTGCATGGTGCAAGCCAACAGGAATCAATAAACGGTTAAAGAAGGCATAAATACCAGCACCCAGTGGGCCCATACCCATAATACTTTCGCCAAAATTCACCAAGCCACCAAATACAACAGGCCAGATATACATTAATGGGAAAGCCAATACGAGCATCGCTATCGAAGTAACGATAGGCACAAAACGGCGGCCACTGAAAAAAGCGAGCGCTTTATGCAGCTCAATACCACTGAAGCGGTTATATAGCTCAGAGGTAATTACACCCACCAAGATACCCACAAATGGGTTACTGATCTTCTCAAAGGCTTTAGGGACTTGATCCTTAGGGATACCTTGAATTAGCGACATTGCCTCCGGAGAAAGTAACGTAGTTAGTACGTAGAAACCCACCAAACCTGATAAAGCGGCTGAACCGTCTTTATCTTTAGACATACCGTAAGCAATACCGACCGCAAATAGAATCGCCATATTGCTGAGAATGGCCCCACCAGCTTTCAATAAGAAAGCAGCTAATGTGCTATTAGCACCCCACTCTGGATCAATCCAATAACCGATACCCATTAAAATTGCAGCGGCTGGCAATGTAGCCACCGGCACCATCAGCGCACGGCCGATTTTCTGTAAATAGCCCAGAATATTCATCACATCCCCTTTTTACTTGTTCAAACAACGATATTAAGCACCGCTCATATCCGCTGAATAAAAGTTTTGAAGCATGAGGTGGTAAAACAGAAGGAGAACAGCTCGCAAACGAAACTAGTCCCAACACCTTACATCACCAAACATGCTGGATTATTCACTGCATGGTAGTAATTGGCAATCAAAAGATAATCGTGCTGCCTATTTAAAAAAAGCTTCAAGAAACAGATAGGTAAAGAAATAAGACTGCACAATCCAACGCACTGGCAAAGACGATAAACGGAAACAAACATTTATATAAAAAGTGCTCTCATTCCTTAAAGCAATTCCCGCTACGAAATCTACAGTATTTACATAAGGTGAATATTGAGCTTGCTCAAAAGTCATAACCATACACGTAGTTGCTAAATTTTTACTACATATACTTTGATTTGATAAAAGTAGCCGTCTCTTTGCAACAAATTATTACAAAAGTACGTACAACACTCGGGGCTTCATTTTTTAATCGCCAGACTTTTCCCTAATATTTATTAATGCCATTTACCTAAAGCCCTCCGTACTCTATTTACCTTTAATCCAATATTTGCACAACACCATGATAAATGCATCGACCATCGCCCACAGAACCATGCAGATGAAAGAGCACCGCTTAGCCAATGAAAAACCCACAATATAAAGCGTCTCTAGAACACAGCTCATTGCAACAAATCATTACAAACGAACAAATCCCTTGCCGCTATACACAAAAAAAACAGCCCATGCTTGGGCTGTTTTTTTGAAGAACGACTCTATTTATTTATCTTTTTTATGACTGTATTTTTCAAACCGCTCTTGGGCTTCGGTTTCTTTTTCACCACCAAAGGCATGTGTGCTTTCGAACCACATCACATTAATGAGCCCAAAAGCAACGGCCAAACCCATACCTAATATCCAAGAAAAGTACCACATAAACCTCACTCCTTTGCGTAGATTAAACCATGCCGAAAGCAAAGCGCTCATCGCTAGCGGCCTCAGAACTGCACTTAGTTAAATGAGCAAACCATCTCTATAAGCTAATAACTATGCGTATCGTTTTCTAGCCGCTCTAAGGTCACTGGTCCACGCATCACGCGGTAAACCCATGAGGTGTACAGCATAATAATCGGCACAAAAATAACGACCACACCCAACATCACACCTAAAGTTTTTTGGCTAGAAACCGCATCCCAGACCGTTAAGCTCGACGCTGCGTCCAGTGTGGATGGCAAAATAAAGGGGAATAAAGCGGAGGCTGTCGTGCAAAGCACGCCCACACTTGCAATGCCACTCAATATAAATGCGCTCAACTGATAACGCCGCCAACTCGCCAAGGCAGCCAATAACGCCGCCAGCACACCACTCATCGGCAACAACCACAACAAAGGTTGAGTATTAAAGTTGCTGAGCCAGCCCCCCTTGAGCATGCTAACCGTTTTATCCAACGGATTAAGCACACCACCCACAGCCCCCATCGTATCGATATGCCAAGCATCTAATTGCTTAAGCCACAGGCCGCCCAAGGCAAACAACAGGGCCAATACAACGCCAGCCACCATCGCTATGGTTATTGCGCGTTGTTGCACCTGCTCCCTGGTTTTAACCGCCAGAAAAGTAGCACCATGCAATACCAACATCACAATGGCCACTACGCCGCAATAAAGCGCAAATGGATTAAGCAAATCATAGAAATGACCTGAATAACTCACTCTTAAACTTTCATCAAATTGAAATGGCAAACCCACAAATAAATTACCAATGGCCACACCAAAAACAAGAGAGGGCACCACACTGCCGACAAACAAAGCCCAATCCCAGCCATTGCGCCAGCGTGGATCTGCTAATTTACTACGGTAATCAAAGCCGACAGGCCGTAAAAATAAAGCAAATAATACAAACATTAATGCCACGTACATCACAGAGAATGCGGCGGCATAGAGTAAGGGCCATGCCGCAAATAATGCAGCCCCAATGGTGACCAGCCAAACTTGATTACCCTCCCAAGTTGGTCCCACAGAATTAATCACCAATCGGCGCTCTTCATCTGTTTTACCTGCAAATGGCAAAAGAATAGCCACGCCTAAATCAAAACCACCCGTTAAGGTAAAGCCGATGATTAAAAACACCATCAGGCCCCACCAGATTAGTTTTAATACTTCGTAATCAAACATAATCTATTCCTTAGCGTGTGTTTTTTGTTCGCCAAAATAGCGGCCTGTATGCAGGCTAGCGGGCCCAAGGCGGATATATTTCAGCATCAAATACATTTCAATCGCAAATAAGGCGCTATACATTAAGCCTAAGCCCGCCATACTAAAATGCAATTGCCCCGCACTCAGCGCCGATGCCGACATAAAGGTAGGTAATACACCAGAAATAGTCCAAGGCTGGCGGCCGTATTCAGCCACAAACCAACCCGCCTCAATCGCAACCCAAGGCAGGGGAATAGAAATGACCGCCAAACGTAATAACCAGCGCTGAGGAGCAAGGTTTCTTTTAGCCAAGTAATAAAATGACATTGAGAAGATAAATAGAAATAACATCCCAAGGCCAACCATCAAACGGAAAGACCAAAATATCGGAGAAACATTAGGAATAGTATCTGCGGCCGCCATTTTAATTTGTGCAGGCGTAGCATCAACCACATTTAAAGTATATTTCTTGAGCAATAAACCAAAGCCTAAATCCGCCTTATGCGCTTCAAAATCATCATGCGCCGATTTATCTCCCGCTTTTAAACGTGTTAATGCGGCATAGGCTTGCATACCACTCTTAATTCTTTCTTCATATTCAACTTTTAAATCTTTAATTCCCGTCACGGTTTCTGTGGTTGACCGGGTTGCAATGATGCCTAAAGCATAGGGAATGCTGACTTCATAATCAGTCCGCTCTTCTTTTTGATTAGGTAAACCAAATATAACCAAAGGTGCGGGTGCTGGATGGGTATCCCATTGCGCTTCCATTGCGGCTAGTTTTACTTTTTGCACTTCGCCCGTGGTATATCCAGACTCATCGCCTAATATAATCACAGATAAAATAGAAGCCAAGCCAAATGCAGATGCAATCGCAAATGATCGCAATGCAAAGCCAGTATCACGTGCTTTTAATAAATACCAGCTAGAAACACCCAATACAAACATCGAGGCAGCGACATAACCCGCAGCCACGGTATGCACAAATTTCACTTGGGCCACGGGATTAAAAAACACATCCGCCAAGCTTACTAACTCCATCCGCATCGTGATGTAATTAAACTCTGCCCCCACAGGGTTTTGCATCCAGCCATTGGCAATCAGAATCCACATTGCAGATAAATTAGACCCCAGTGCAACTAAAAAAGTCACGCCCAAATGCTGGACTTTAGATAGCCTATCCCAACCAAAGAAAAACAATCCCACAAAAGTTGATTCTAAAAAGAAAGCCATCATGCCTTCAATGGCCAAGGGCACACCAAATATGTCACCCACATAATGCGAGTAATAGGCCCAATTAGTACCAAATTGAAATTCAAGCGTTAAACCAGTCGTCACGCCCATTGCAAAATTAATGCCAAATAACTTTCCCCAAAAACGGGTCATGTCCTTATATATTTCTTTGCCTGTCATAACATAGGCAGCTTCACTGATCACTAAGATCCATGACAAGCCCATTGTTAATGGCACAAATAGAAAGTGGAACATCGCAGTCAAACCAAATTGCATACGCGATAATTCCACTACTTCAGCAGCGGGAATCATATTGAGGTCCTATTCTTGCGCTAAGACGATAAGAGAATTCATTCCAACAGCAAAGCTGAAGAATGAATCTTTATATTTCATTTTTAGGAATCTTCAGCGCAGTTGGCGCTGAAGCAGGACTCACAAATCGCTCCATCATCATGGTTGGAGGAACCAGCATCTTGTGTGCTACGGGTTCAGAAAAAAAGCTTTTCCAAATGACAAATAGCAAGGCCATTTTAATCAACAAGACGATGGTGATTTCTTGCCACAGGGGCAGACGCTTAGCTATTCGCATCGCTTAGCTCCTATTACCAGGACGTAAGTGCCCTGCAAAACTTAGAACTTTTTGTACTTTTGAACCCAAGCGCATCAGGTTTTCTAATGTTTCTGGTGACAAGTGCTGAACTTCATCAAACCAGCCCGTGGCCAACTCAATCAGCTCGTGCATCTCGCGCATTCTTTCTTGCGCGTGCTTATCTTCATCCGAGGTGGCCTCGTCCATTAAGGCGTCTCTAAGCAAGGTAAGGGTCGGCTCAATCTCGCGCTTACGTTTTTCTTCCACTAAGGATCTAAAAATCTCCCAAACATCTTTAGGCGTTTCAAAGTAATCGCGCCTATCTCCCGGCTTATGCACCAGCTTGCATAGCTTCCACGACAGCAGCTCCTTCATTCCCATGCTGACATTGGAGCGAGAAAAGCCCAGCTGCTCAGCGATTTCATCGGAGTTTAAAGCCTTCGGCGATAGAAACAGCAATGCATACATTTGCCCTACCGTGCGATTTACCCCCCATCGGCTGCCCATTTCGCCAAAATGCAAAACAAAACGCTCGTTGATCGGAGACAGATTCATGGGTTTTTCCAATTTTCAGTAATTACTGAAATTATAGTAACTTCTTTGATTTAGAGCAATGCAAAAAAATTTACTCTGCCATGCCTAGGCCATCTTTCCATTACAAGAACAGTAACAAGCATCATTTAGTCTTGATTTGCACGCTCAGACCCGCCATGATTGCGGGCAAATTTAGGGGACAACAGATGCAAAGCCGTATAGAAGAAATTTTAGAAAGAGTTATTTTTCAGAGCAGATGGTTGCTTGCGCCATTTTATTTGGCCCTCATTCTTGGCTTGGTAGCACTTTTCGCCAAAATGCTTAAAGAGTTATTTGCCATGTTTAACTCATTAATCAGCGGTGATGGCAATTTAATCATTGCAATTTTAGGCATGGTGGATGTCACCTTAGTCGCCAATTTATTATTGATTGTTATTTTTAGCGGCTATGAAAACTTCATATCCAAATTAGATATTGCCCATAGCTCGGTCGACAAACCTTCATGGATGGGAAAAGTCAGCTACGCCGACTTAAAGCTCAAGCTGATTGGCTCTATTGTCGCCATTTCTGCGATTGATTTGCTTAAAGCATTTATGAATATCAAATCCACTGATCATACCGAGCTGGCATGGCTAATTGGTATTCACTTAACCTTTGTGGTTTCGGGCGTGATGTTTGCAATTATGGATCGAATTGCGGCAGGTACAACAAAGCACTAGGATTGATGCAGTTCGTCATTCTCGGCCAAAATAGACGAGGATGACGATTTAATCAGTATTCATAGAATGAGTTAATCCCATCCCACAATAAATTGCCTAAAAATAAGGCACCCCATTTTTCTACTTATAAATCAGTAAATTAACAGACTTATCCACATCTTATCCTTAGTTAGACAAGGTTAATGAGTGGATAAACACCTGAAAGATATGCGGCATGAATAAAACCCCCAATAGCTAAGATGAGCGGGGCCGTGGGCGGGTATTAAATTCATCATTCATGCGCTGCTCATTGCGCAATTCTTTTTGCATTTCAGTGGTTAAATGCCGTTTCTTTAGGGCTTCAAACGCTTTTACTTTTTTTTCGCATTCAAGCCACGCATCCCGTTTACCTTCATAAATAAGCGCTAATCGATCAACTTCTTGTTGCTGAGATACCGCAACATCATCCAGCTTGGCTAGAAACAATTGAAAATCGCGCCATTGGATAATACTCATCCCACCTTGACCACTATTTAATAAGCGCCCTCGGTATTCAACGCGATATTGATCTACTTGATCGAGCTTGCCCTGTGCGCCTAGCCACACGGCCTGAGAAGCTTGCATCAGCCGCGCCGCATCCTCCCGCGCATCAATGGCGAGCTCAAGTAAAAAGGCAAAACGAAATTGAGCCACAAGAAAAACTCCCGAATGAGCAGCCTGTCGGACTTAGGTCCGACAGGCTATGCTTGTTTACATCAAGAGCTGATAGAGCTTCATTCTAGCCCCATCGTAGCGTTCGCACTCAGCTATTCCCTGTTGCAAGAAAGCTTCAAAGCTAGGATTACGCCGAATGGCTTCATCCAATACAGGGTCCGAGCCAGGCACATAAGCGCCCACGCTAATTAAATCTCGGCTTCGTTGATAACGAGAATAGAGGTATTTAAAACGGCGTACCACGGCGAATTCTTCAGGCGAAATAATATCGTTCATGACACGACTAATCGAAGCTTCGATATCAATCGCAGGGTAATGACCTGCCTCGGCTAGCTGGCGGCTGAGCACAAAGTGGCCATCCAAGATAGCTCGAGCATTATCGGCAATCGGGTCTTGCTGATCATCGCCCTCGGACAAAACGGTATAAAAAGCCGTAATCGAGCCGCCACCCTCTTCTGCATTACCCGCACGCTCTACCAATTGTGGCAAGCGAGCAAACACCGATGCCGGATAGCCCTTAGTGGCCGGTGGCTCGCCCACGGCTAGGGCAATTTCACGCTGAGCCATCGCATAGCGCGTTAAGGAATCCATGATCAGCAGCACATGTTTGCCCTGATTTCTAAAATACTCAGCAATCGATGTGGCATAGGCTGCGCCATATAAACGCAACAAGGGCGGTGTATCTGCGGGAGCGGCCACCACGACCGAGCGCTTTAAACCTTCATCGCCCAGAATATTTTCAATAAAATCTTTTACCTCACGGCCACGCTCACCAATCAAGCCCACCACCACCACATCGGCGGTGGTGTAGCGCGCCATCATGCCCAGCAGCACCGATTTACCCACACCAGAGCCTGCAAATAGGCCCAAACGTTGACCACGCCCAACGGTCAGCATGGCATTAATCGCCCGAACTCCCACATCCATCACATGACGAACTGGCTCACGTGTCATCGGGTTATAGGGGCGGGCAAACAGCGGCATATAGTCATCATGCTCGATACGGCCCTTACCATCGAGAGGCCGACCAAGGCCGTCTAAAACTCGCCCAAGTAAGCCCCAACCGACTGGCATCTGGCGGCCATGATCTTCTAAACGGCGTTGTGGCGGGCGCGGATGACCATAATCGGGCACCCACGCTTCTACATCCTCATGCGGCACGACCTGCGCACCTGGCTCTACGCCATAAATTTCAGCAATCGGCATCAGAAACAAGCGGTCTTCATTAAAACCGACCACCACCGCCTCGACCGAAGCGCCGCTAGGTGTCATCACATCGCAAGACGAGCCAATAGCCAGCCGTAGGCCCACCGCCTCAAGCACCAAACCCGACACTCTAACCAAGCGCCCACGTGGTAACCACGGACGCATCCAGCGCACCGCGTCTTTGCAATCGGCTAGATATTGACTACAGCCTTGTAGGACTTCAGTCATGATGATCAGGCTCAGCGGACGCTTGCTCGACGGTAGCATCACCGGACACGGCTGATGCTCGTTCAGAGGCAGAATCATCGGATTGGGCGGATACTTGTTCAACCGCCAGATCATTGGATTCGGTTGAAACTTGCTCAGTGGCAGAATCACCGGGCTCGGCTAATACTTGTTCAACCGCCTGATCACTGGATTCGGTTGAAACGTGCTCAACCGCAGGCTCATCGGAAACAGCTATATCTCCAGCAATAAACTGCGCTGAAATATCATCGGAAATAGTTGGCGCAATAGCCTCAGCAGCCAATTGAGTAGTCACTTCACTCGCAGCCCATGCCAAATCAGCCCGATCATGACGACCTAAAACACTCAAGATATTTTGCCAGCGCACGGCCAAGGACAAATCAACAGCGGAATCAGGCGTTTCAATCCGGCAACCGCCCGTTTCTAACTTGGTATCTGGAAGTAAACGCCAAGTATCACTCGGCAGATCACCGCCCAGCATACCTTCGAGCGCAACAAGGTCATCAGGATTTAGAAAAACACGCGAAGGGGATCGCGCAGCAGGCAGGCTCGCCAATGCTTCTCGTAAAATAGGCAATACACGCTCTGGCGAATGATTTAGCTCATCTCTAACCATTTGGCGAGCAATCACCACGGCCAAATCAAGCACTTCATTGGCCAACGCGGCTTCCGCTTTTTTGAGGGTGCTTTCAATATTCCCCAGAACCGCACGTAAGCGATTGGCTTCATCTTCAGCCACCAAACGTCCCGCCTCCAAGCCTGCCTCGAAGCCTTCGCTTTGGGCTTGATGAGTTATAGCTTCAAGCTCTTCTGCCGTTGGAAAAGGAACATCCGCATCAGGTACGTCGATCGATTCTGTGGGAAGTGGCTCCAAATCCGGCTCTACTTCCACCGGAAAATCTTCTTCAGCCACGGGTAAATCAGGCTCGACCACTTCTTCCTCAAGCAGAGCAGCCTCAGCCGCTACCTCATTGAGTGAGGCTAACTCCCATTTTTCCCATGCACTTAATTGCTCGCGTGGAATCACGCGTGGATTACTCATTTGGACGCCTCGAAACACTGCAGTTTCTAAGCAAGACATGGCCCGTACTCAAAGTATCGGCGCAGCAGATATTTAATAAGTAAGAAGATATTTTGAGTACGCAAGGCCGCATTACAAGAGAAATGCGGGTTTTCGGTGTGACCATTATTCAACTAACCCTTCATCACCCTTACCACCCAGCACAATCTGCCCCTCATCGGCCAGACGGCGGACAATTTTAAGAATTTCTTTTTGCTCAGATTCAACTTCAGATAGCTTAACCGGTCCGCGCGCTTCTAAATCGTCGCGCAGCATTTCAGCGGCACGTGAAGACATATTTTTGAAAATCTTTTCCTTGAGCGCTTGGCTGGTTCCCTTAAGCGAAATCACCAAGGAATCAGATTGAATTTCGCGCATCAACAACTGAATACCCCTATCGTCAATATCCAGAATATTGTCGAAGGTAAACATCTTGTCCTGAATTTTTTGTGCTAACTCAGGGTCGTAATCGCGCACGCTGGCAATTGCGGACGCCTCGACCACGCCGCCCATAAAGTTAAGAATATCGGCCGCCATTTGCACACCACCCATGGCGCTCTTTTTCAACTTATCTGAGCCTGACATCAATTGGGTCAGCACATCATTTAATTCTTTCAGCGCAACCGGCTGCACACCTTCCAAGGTAGCGATCCGCAGCAACACATCATTCCTTTGCCGCTCAACAAAATAACTTAGAATTTCGGAGGATTGATCTGATTCCAAATGCACCAGAATTGTGGCGATAATCTGTGGGTGCTCGTTTTTAATTAGCTCGGCAACAGCAGATGAATCCATCCATTTCAAGGATTCAATCCCGTTATTATCGTTACCTTGCAAGATGCGATCGAGCAAGTTGGCCGCTTTATCAGTTCCCAAGGCTTTGGTTAATACGGAGCGAATATACTCATCGGCCGCGCCTAAATTGGCACGGTTTTGCGTTGAGGCAATAAACTCCCCAAGCACTACATCAATTTCTTCACGCTTAACCGCATCCATCCCTGCCACGGCAAAACCCAGCTTTTGCACTTCCTTTGGGCCTAAAAACTTAAAAACTTCAACGGCAACATCTTCGCCCAAAGTCATTAATAATAACGCGCTCTTACGCACGCCTTCATCACTTAAATCGGCAGCCATGGTTTGCTCCTCAAGGCGCTTTTAACATCAAAATATGGCTGCTTTACTGCAGTTAAGGCTTCTTATTTGGATCGCCAGCTTTATCGTCGGCGTTCAACATCCATTCACGCAAGATAGTGGCCACCATACGCGGATCATCTTTTGCCAGCTCTTTAGCCTGCTGTAAGAGTTCGGCAAAGGCCGCCATACGATTTTGATTCTCGTCCTCTTCTGGCGACTGCTCGTCTGCCTTAAGCTTTTCACCATCAGGCCCAAGTGTTTCGCCAAAATCCAACTCTTGAATACGTGCTTCTTCGCGCGTTTTGGCCATATCTTTCATCAATGGCCGCAGTACAAAGAACAATAAATAAAGCACAACGATGGCAATCAGCGCCAACTTACCCACATCGGTGGCATTGGTCTGAATGTATGCCAGTGCCTTATCCTGTATTTTCTTTTCTTCCAAAGGCAAGGAGTCTGCAAATGCGGCATTCACCACATTAACCGAATCGCCCCGCTCCTTGTTGTACCCTATCGCTTCGCGCACCAGATTATTAATCTGAGTCATTTCTTGCGGGCTAAACGGTAGATAAGTCATCTTGCCGACTTTATCTTTGCCCGGCTTATAGTTAAGCACCACTGCTGCAGACAGCCGTTTCACCCCACCCACCTGCTGCTTCACATGCTGAATGGTTTTATCCACTTCATAATTGACGGTGGCTTCTTTGCGGCTATTGGCCGTGCCCGTAACGCCAGCTTCAGAAGCGCCTGAAGCCGTGGGTGCCGTAATGGGTGCAGCAGCCGCGCCAGGAGGCTGATTCGACAATGCGCCTGGCACTCCCCCAGCCAATTCATTACTGGATTTACCCTGCAAATCGAGTGTTTGCTGACTGCGCATGGTCGAGCTATTTGGAGGCGAATTAGGCTTAAACGATTCTGACGTTTGCTCAATTTCTGCAAAGTCAATTTGCGCGGTGACTTCGGCTTTTACATTTTCTTTACCCACCAGAGGGGCAAGAATAGTTTCAACTCGCTCAACAAAGCCTTTTTCTACATGTTGCACATAAAGTAATTGGCGAGGGTCTAAATTGTTTTGGCTCATTTCAGGCAATTTAGATAATAAATTGCCGTCCTGATCCACAATGGTCACGTTCTTAATCGGTAATTCAGGCACGCTAGACGAAACTAAATGAATAATCCCAGCAACTTGTCCACCATCTAAAATGCGGCCAGCATAAAGCGTTAGCATTACCGAAGCAGTGGGCTTTTGCTGATCACGTAAAAATACAGTTTGTTTAGGCATCGCCAAATGCACGCGTGCTTTACTGACGGATGCAACCGTTTCAATTGAGCGCGCCAATTCGCCTTCTATTGCGCGCTGATAATTGACTTGCTCGGCAAATTGGGAAACACCAAATTTCTGGTTATCTAATAGCTCAAACCCAGCATTACCCGATTTAGGTAATCCTTGCGCCGCAAGCTTTAATCTAACGTCATAAATTTTATCGGCAGTAACAGAAATCGTGCCACCCGGATCCAGCTTGTAGGGCACATTCATTTGTTGCAGCGATTGTACGATGGCACCGCCATCTTTATCGGGGATATTGGTAAAAAGCACGCGATAAGCAGGCTCTTTAGACCAAAGTAGGTTACCTACAATTAATGCAATTACCGCGGCAAGCGCAACCATCAGACCAATCTTTCGCCCAGAGGAAAGCGAGGCGAAGCGCTCACGCGCGACCCCGAAGCCTCTTGCTGTAATCAGATTATTATCTGCCGCTGCACTTACCTCTGCCATACGTCGAAATCCCATGCAGGCTTTAATGAGCCTGTCTAAATTCTAGTCTAAATATTTCAGCAATGCTTTCACGAAATACTCAGGCTAGCTGGGGCTCTGGACAGAGCCGGGGCTTTAGACCTGCATACTCATGACTTCTTGATAAGCACTGACGAGCTTATTGCGTACTTGCACCATCGTTTGGAAAGAAAGACTCGCTTTTTGCAAGGATACCATTACATCTTGCAGATTAGCTTCTGGCGCACCAGACTGAAACGCAAGCTGTTGCGCTTGAGCGTCTTGTTGTACCTGATTGACTTGATCCAAGGAAGATTTAAGCATCGTTGCAAAATCTGGAGAACCCGCCACTGGCTGCGCCTGTGACGCAGACTGCCCTCCAGCGAGTGCAGACATCGCTTTTAATTCGCCAAGAACCTGATCGATTCCTTGCACGCTCATGACTTATATCCCCTTTCAAAGCTTTAATCAATTGATCTACCCATACACATCAGCCCAAGAATTACGCCAACGGTATAAATCAAAAGTAAATGATTAACGCCATGTTTTAAATTGTAGGTGCTTAGACTTCCCTACTGCAAGCAATTCCTGAGCCACCTACGCTTTAAATTGATAAATCTGGGTTTTGTTCACGATACTGCTGTAATTTATAGCGCAATGTTCGCTCACTCATCCCTAGCTTTTCTGCGGTTGATTTACGTGCTCCACCAAGCGACTTGAGTGTTTCCAATATATGTCTTTTTTCTAATTCTTTAATATCACTGATGACAGCCGGTGCTTCAGCCTGCGGCAAAGCATCAGGCCAAACCGGCACATCGGCAATATTTGCCGCTTTACTTGCCGCATTTTGCGGCAAGTAAAGGTGATCAGCAGAAATCTCATCCCCTGGAGCCAGAATTAATGCCCTTTGCACCACATTATCTAATTCGCGAATATTCCCTTCCCATTCATGAGCCAAGAGCGCGGTTTCAGCCGCGGCAGACAATACCGGCACGCGACGCTTTTGCCTTGCTGCATGCCGTGCCAGCATCGCTTTGGCTAAAGGCAAAATATCATTGCTGCGTTCACGCAAGCTAGGGATTTGCAAAGGGAATACATTCAAACGATAAAATAAATCTTCCCGAAAGCGCCCTGCCGCAACTTCCAGCTTCATGTCACGATTTGATGTGGCTAAAACACGGATATCAATAGGCACAGGCTTACTCCCCCCCACCCGCTCCACTTCTCGCTCTTGCAATACGCGCAGTAATTTTGCTTGGAGCGCCAAGGGCATTTCTGATATTTCATCGAGCAATAAAGTGCCACCATTCGCCTGCTCAAACTTGCCGAGATGTTGAGTTGCAGCACCAGTAAAGGAGCCTTTCTCATGACCAAACAAGGTGGATTCTAATAATTGCTCAGGAATGGCAGCGCAATTAATTGCAACAAAAGGACGTGTGGATCGATCACTATTGCGATGTAAAAACTGCGCCAATACTTCTTTACCCGTACCAGACTCGCCGGTAATCATCACCGATGCATCTGAAAGCGCCACACGGCGCGACATTTCAAGCAAGGCGAGCATAACGGGGTCTTCGGCAATGACTTCCTCATCATCGCTATCGGGCAGCATATATTTTGCCACTTCTTGCAATAAGCGATCGGGCTCGAAAGGCTTGGGAAGGTAATGGCAAGCGCCAGAATGTAAGGCGGCAACGGCTTTTTCGATTACGCCATAAGCGGTCATTAAGATAACAGGAAGATAGGGGTAAAGCAGTTTGATTTCTTGCAGCAGCGCTTCTCCATTCATAGGCTGCATTTGCACATCAGATAATACCAAGCCCACACGGTTTTTCTCTAATACCCGCAGCGCATCACCGCCATCGATGGCCAGCAGCACCGTATAGCCGCCCAATTCCAGCGTATCGGCCAGGGCTTCTCTTAAACTATCATCATCTTCAACAATTAAAATCGCTAAGCTCATCAGGCATTTCACTTTCAAATACGTACATTACGCCCGCCATGCAGGGTTAAATAGGCCAGCACTCGGGTAGAGATATCTTTCAGCGGCAATGTTTCATGCACGCCCCCCATCGCAATGGCCTCTTTGGGCATACCAAACACCACACAAGTGGCTTCATCTTGTGCGTAGTTATATGCACCCGCTTGCTTCATTTCTAGCATACCCGCTGCGCCATCTTTGCCCATGCCGGTCAAAATCACACCAATTGCATTTTTACCTGCCAAATTAGCCACCGACCTAAACAGGACATCAACAGAAGGGCGATGGCGATTAACCAGCTCTCCCTGAGATAAATGGCAAACATAATTGGCACCAGACACTGCGAGCAAAAGGTGAGAATGGCCAGGCGCAATATAAGCATGCCCTGGCAATACTCGCTCGCCGTGCTCGGCTTCTTTTACCGTAATACGGCACAAAGAATTAAGCCGATTAGCAAACGATTTAGTAAACATCTCCGGCATATGCTGAGCAATTAAAATAGCCGGTGCATCAGGGGGCATAGGCACTAAAAACTCTTTAAGTGCTTCTGTTCCCCCCGTCGATGCCCCTACAATAATCAGCTTTTCTGTTTTTAATATCGGCCTAGATACTTTAGGAAGAACCACATCGGCTGAATTATTTGGCATCACATTGCTGCTAAACATTGGCTTCACTTTTGCCCCCGCTGCGCAACGTATTTTTTCCCGAATATCATCGGCATATCCTTGAATTCCACGCACAATATCTATCTTTGGCTTGGCAATAATATCCACCGCCCCCAGTTCTAGGGCATGCAAAGCTGCTTCTGAGCCCTGCTCAGTCAAAGAGGATATCATAATCACTGGTGTGGGTTTAAGCCGCATCAGCCTTTCTAGGAATTCAAGCCCGTCCATTTTTGGCATTTCGATATCAAGGGTAATCACATCAGGATTTAACTCACGTATTTTATCCCTAGCAATAATTGGGTCTGGCGCAGTAGCAATACATTCTAAATCGGGAGCTTCATCAATTATTTCTTTTAATAGATTCCTCATTAATGCGGAATCATCAATAACAATCACTCGAATATTCTTTTTCATGATGTAATTTTCCGCATTTAAAACAATTCTACATCACCGCCTTGTTTAGAGCCTTTCAGTCTAGAGCTATAATCCTTTTCACGATCAACAATCGTATTGTTATGAACTGCTTTCAATTTTTTAATTAATACCCTCCCAGTTCTAGGGAAAAAATAAACTTTACGAGGATAAATATCAAGCAAATCCTCCCCCACAATAGGAATACGTTCTAAATTTAAATAAGATCTCACAAAATCCACATTTTTTTGCCCTACATTCACCACCGTAAAGCCTTTTAATACATTACCACCGCCAAATACTTTTGCCTCAAGCGTTGCTCTAGAGCCACCCATTTTCATAATTTGATTAATCAGCATTTCCATCGCATACGTGCCATAGCGCGTTGCTAAACCGGCCATTGCCGTGGCCTCGTCCGCGGCTTCTGGCAGCATAAAATGATTCATTCCGCCCACACCTGTTTTTCTATCTCGAATACAGGCCGCCACACAGGAGCCTAATACAGTGACGAGCAACATATCCCCTCCTGTAACATAGTATTCACCTGGTAATAACTTAGCTGCATCAATATCAAAACTCTTATCATAATAGAGTGTGGGCGCTAAGATCTCCTCAACAAATCCCTTAGCCATTATGGTGTCCCCACTCATTAATCGCCTTTTCAGTGAGCCGATAGACTGTCTTGCCGCAAGAATGAAACCACTCTGACATATGGTGCAGATTTTCTGAATGACCTACATATAAAAAACCATTTGGTTTGAGCAATCTACCCATTTTTTCTAGCATAATTCGCTGAGTAGGTTGATCAAAATAAATCATGACATTGCGGCAAAAAATAGCATCGAAAGAAGGCTTTAATGGCCAAGATTTAGCTAATAAATTAATTTGCTTAAATTCAATCATTTCTCGCAATTCTCGCCTCACTCTGGCTTGGCCCGCATTTTCGCCCTTACCCTTGAGGAAAAAAATTTTACATCTTTCAGCGGATACTTTATCCAGCTTATCCATGGAATAAATACCATTTTTGGCTTTCGCTAAGACTTGGGTATCTAAGTCGGATGCAATGATTTCTATATTAGGCTTTAAACTTCCATATACCTCAACAGCGGTCATCGCCAAGGAATAAGGCTCTTCGCCAGTACTAGAAGCCGAGCACCAAATACGCACTGGGCCATGCAATTTTTGCAATTGATCATGCAGCATTTCAAAATGGTGCTGCTCTCTAAAAAAGAAAGTCAGATTAGTCGTAAGGGAGTTAGTAAATTGCTGCCATTCTTCATGCTTAGGATCTGCATCTAAAAAATTTAAATAATCACTGAATTTTTCTAAGCCCAAAGCCCTTAATCGCCGTGCTAAGCGACTATATACCATGGACTGTTTACTTTCATTGAGTCGAATACCCGCCCGTTTATAAATGGTATCCACTACTCGGCGAAAATCAGCATCCGTGAATACAAAGTCTTGCTCGCGCACAGTGCTCATATTGGAAACTCGTCAAAATCACTATGGGGAGCTAAGAACAGCCACTAAGGCGCAATAATGCCTACGGTTTTGCATCAAAAGGGCTATGGCAGAGTGCCCTTTCCAAACCGCAGGTAATCAAACGGCACTTAAAACAGCAGAGGAATCAAATCTGTGAGATCTGATCCTCTTGCTCGCCGTTTAATTTTTAAAACTCTTCCCAATCACCATCATCAGCCGCAGGGCTAGGTAATTTCTTACCTGTGCTTCCCCCTCCCCCTGCCTTTTTCGGCGCAGGTGAGTGGCTAATTTGCGGAGTACGCACCGCAGGGGCGGCGCTGCGCGGTGCGGCTAGCTGCTTTGTTACTACGCCGGCATGCTGGTAAGCAGCCCCTACTTTAAACACAGCTATGGCATCCGCTAGGCTACCTGCTTGCTCTTCTAAGCTCTCGGCAGCGGCGGCGGCTTCTTCCACTAAGGCAGCATTTTGCTGGGTGTTTTCATCCATCTGCACCACGGCCTGATTCACTTGCTCGATGCCTGAGCTTTGCTCTGCACTGGCTGCAGAGATTTCGCTCATGATGTCGGTAACGCGCTTCACTGCAGACACCACCTCTTGCATGGTGCGCCCTGCATCGTCGACTAAGCGTGAACCTAGCTCAACTTTCAGTACAGAATCGCCAATCAGGGTTTTAATTTCCTTCGCTGCGGCTGCCGAGCGTTGTGCCAAGTTACGCACTTCACTGGCCACCACAGCAAAGCCTCTACCCTGCTCACCGGCCCTTGCCGCTTCAACCGCCGCATTCAGCGCTAAGATGTTGGTTTGGAAGGCAATACCATCAATAACCGAAATAATATCGACAATTTTCTTGGCGCTATTATTGATTTCTGACATGGTTGAAACGACTTCCGCCACCACGCCACCGCCTTTCACAGCAATATCCGAGGCACCAATCGCCAGCTGATTAGCCTGCTTAGCGTTCTCCGCATTTTGTTTCACGGTACCAGTTAGCTCCTCCATGCTAGACGCGGTTTCTTCCAAGCTGGCGGCTTGTTGCTCGGTACGACTCGATAGATTGTTATTGCCAGCGGCAATTTCTTGCGATGCGGTATTAATTAATCCAACCGAATCTTTAATTTGCATAACGATTTCAGATAAACGCTCGCCGGTTAAATTGCAATCGTCTTTTAATTGGCCCAAGGTGCCACGGTAATCGCCATTAATGGTTTCAGACAAATCACCCCGCGCCAAAGCCCCCAAGACCCTAACCACATCGGCCAAGCCTTTTTCATTGGACGACATCAGTTGATTAATGCCTTCACACAAGCCTAGGGTAAAGCCTTCTTTGCCTTCTAATTTGGCACGTTTAGAGAAATCGCCATTCACAGCGGCCGCTTCTACAATATCGGCAATCTCTACCTCTACCGCCACTTCTTGCGTTCTATCTAGCCATTCAACCACCGTGCCTTGACGTACACCGCCATCATCAGATACCGGATTAGCCACCAATTTAAAGGTACGCCCCCCCACTACAATTTGAGTGCTATAGGTGCTACGTAAATTGCTTAGCATATCGCGTTGATGTGCTGGGTTTTTGTGGAAGACATCCACGTTTTGTCCTATTAATTTATTCACATCAAATTGCGGCAATGCCTTACGCAATTCATTTTGTGCCGCGCTAAGCATACTAACCACAGATCTATTCATGTAAATAATTTCACGCTCAGTATTTGCAATCATAACATTGGTCGTACACCCATCCAGAGCCGCTTTGATTCGGCTATTATCGGCGCTAATTTTACGTTCAGCTTCCAAGCGTTTTTCTTCCGCCGCTTCCGCTGCTAATTGAGCCGACAAATCTTGCCATTCAACAACTGTACCCTGCCTTAGCCCCGCTTCATCCATCACTGGAGAGGCAATTAAACCAAAGGTGCGCCCTCCCACCTCAATTTTGGTTTTATATGCACCGCGTAAATTGGTAAGCATATCTTTTTGATGCGCAGGATTTTTATGGAAAATATCGACATTCACACCGCCCGCTTGCACATCGCGAACATTAAACTGTGGCAATTGCTTACGAATATCTGATTCTGCGGCACTCAACATCTCGATCACCGCTTGATTGGTATAAATAATTCTACGTTCATTATCCGCAATCATGACATTTGACGTTACGCTATCCAAAGCCGATTTAATCCGCGAATTACTTGAAGCTAAGATATTGGCTTTAGCTTCAGCCTCTAACTCGTCTGTTCTATCTCTCCACTCAACGACCGTACCTAACCTCGCTTTTGTTTTAGAAAATACCGGCGTCACCAATAGTCTAAAAGTCCGCCCTCCCAAAACCAACTGCGCCTCATGGGTGGATTGCAAGCTACTTAATAAATTGCGCTGATAGGAAGGGTTTTTATGAAATACATCGATACTGCTACCCAATACTTTGGAAGCAGTAAATTGCGGAAGATCTTTTCGAATGGCAGATTCGGCATGGATAAGCATCTTCTCCATCGACTCATTGGTGTAAATGATATTAAAATTATCATCCGCCATCATGACATTGGTCGATGCCACATCGAGTGCCGATTGTAAATTAGCGCTCTCTACTGCCTCAGTCATATCTGAAGCATACTTAACAACTTTATAAGGCTTGCCATTCACATCAAACAAGGGATTATAACTTGCTTGAATCCAAACTTTTTTACCTCCCTTGCCAATACGCTGGTAAATGCCGGCATCAAATTCACCCCGTCTTAATTTATCCCAAAAAGCGACATACTCTGCAGATTGCCGATAAGCCGGATCAACAAACATGCTATGGTGCTGGTCTTTAATTTCATTAAGCTTATAGCCCAAAGTATTTAAGAAATTATCATTAGCAGTCAGTATTTTACCCGTCAAATCAAATTCAATTACGGCCTGCGCCTTACCTACAGCGGCATCTTTCGCTCTTAATTCATTTGCTGAGTTAATGGCTTCAGTCACATCGGTCGCAAATTTAACCACTTTATAGGGCTTGCCATTACTATCAAACACTGGGTTATAACTGGCCTGAATCCAAATTTCTTTTCCGCCCTGACCAATTCGCTTGTATGTCCCTGAATCAAAATCACCGCGTCTTAATTTATCCCAGAATGCCGCATATTCAGGGCTTTGCCGCTGAACGGGATCAACAAACATACTATGATGTTGATCTTTAATGTCGCTGAGGCGATAACCCAAGGCACCCAAGAAATTATCATTTGCCGTCAATATCCGTCCACTCAAGTCAAATTCAATCACGGCCTGAGATTTATCCATGGCATTACATTTGCTTTTTAACTCTTGCAGCTCTTCTTGCAAGTTCAGCATTTTGTTTTTAGTGGCTTCTTCTTTAGCAGGATCAAAGGCAAGCTCGGCCTTCATCGCTTTAGCTCTAAATTCTTGTACTTCTTCTTGCAAACTAAGAATCTGCTTTCTAGTTGCTTCTTCTTTCGCTGGATCTGAAAATAAATTGAACATAATGTGCTCCTTGAATCATTGATTAAGCTGTTACGGCAACATGATCGACCAATGACATATCACTACTGGTCATTAATTTCTCAATATCAACAAGGATAATCATGCGTTCCTCTAGGGTGCCTAATCCTTGAATATAGGCAGTATCGAGAACCGCACCAAATTCCGGAGCCGGTTTAACGTGATTAGCCGCCAAAGTTAAAACATCTGAAACACCATCTACTACAATACCCACCGTTCTATTCGCCACATTCAAGATAATGACGACAGTAAAATGGTCGTACATAATATTGCCTAGACCAAATTTAATTCTTAAATCGACAATAGGCACAATATTGCCGCGTAAATTAATAACGCCTTTAATAAAAGCAGGCACGTTAGCAATGCTAGTTACCGCATCGTAGCCACGAATTTCCTGCACCTTTAAAATATCTATGCCGTATTCCTCGTTGCCCAATGCAAAAACGAGAATTTCACGAGCGGCATCTGGGTGATCTAAACCATTATCCATCTCCGGTCCTCTTTAAAATGAATTCGATTAGAAACACTCAAGCTGCAACGGCTCGAGTTAAGCCTTGGCTAATATGTACTAATTGGGCAACATCTAAAATAAATGCAACGTGCCCATCACCCATAATAGTGGCACCTGCAACCCCAGGTACTTTGCGATAGTTTGTTTCTAGGTTTTTAACCACAACTTGATGCTGGCCTAATAAATCATCCACAAACATCGCTACTTTTTCGCCCTCAGCCTCTAATATAATCACCAAACCTTCGTGAAACTGTGTGACTTTAGGGGGGACATTAAAGATCTCATGTAAAGCAATTAAAGGCAGATATTCACCACGCACATTAATCACTCGCCCCTTACCCGCCATTGTTTTGACTTCATCGGGCCTTGGTTGTAATGATTCAATAATAAAAGCCAAAGGGATTAAATAAATTTCTTCACCAACTGAAATAGACATGCCATCCAAAATAGCCAAAGTCAGCGGCAAACGAATACTCATGGTGGAGCCAACACCGTAGATGGAGCTAATTTCGATTCGCCCCCCCATGGAGTGAATATTTCTGCGCACTACATCCATCCCTACGCCACGCCCTGATACATCGGTCACTACGGCTGCAGTAGAAAAGCCGGCTTCAAAGATCAGTAGCCAAACCTCTCCATCGGTCATGCCATCATGCACGGGAATATCACGCTCACGGGCTTTGGCTAAAATACGATCGCGATTGAGCCCTGCACCATCGTCAGCAACTTCAATCACAATATTGCCGCCTTGATGGAAGGCACGTAAGGTGAGCGTACCGGTTGCGGGCTTGCCTTTAGCGACGCGCTCATCGGGTAATTCAATACCATGATCTAGGCTATTTCTAACTAAGTGCGTTAAAGGATCGGAAAGCTTTTCAATAAATCCTTTATCTAATTCAGTACTTTCGCCAATAAGCTTTAATTCAATTTTTTTATTTAGTTTTCCAGCTAGATCGCGAACCAATCGAGGGAAACGGCTAAATACAAATGAAATGGGCATCATGCGAATCGACATCACCGACTCTTGCAGCTCACGTGTATTGCGCTCTAGCTGACCCACGCCAGAAAGCATATTTTCATGAATAACAGGGTCAAGATTCAGTGCGGTTTGCACCAGCATCGATTGCGTAATCACCAACTCACCCACTAAATTAAGGAGTTGATCGACTTTTTCTACGCTGACACGGATAGAAGTATCGGCTGCGGCAGTGGCTGCAGTTGATTTGGAAGGGGCCGTACTCGCTGCGGCTTTAGATTTTGCAGAAGGTGGCTCTGCTTCTTCTATTTTCACTTCTTTAATAGGCGTGCCCGTTGCAGACTCAACTACTTTGGGTCTAGGCTCAAAGAAGCCATAACCAGCACCATCCGTCACGGTTTCTACTGGTACAGGGGCCACAGCAGCGATATCGGTAAAGAAGCCGTAGCCCTCACCATCTTGTGAAGCACTAACTGCAGCAGGCTCGTCATCGGTAAAAAATCCATAGCCATCGCCATCACTTAGTTTTTGTCGCTCCGCTGAGGCCATGGGCTGGCCAATACTTAACCTTGAAATCTCTATCGCAAAAGCTAGGGTGTCCACAATTTCTTGGGGTGCTGAAGACGTATGCAAGTGATAGGCCCAATCACTTTCAGTACTCCCCGTCGTGGCAGAAACCAGCTCACCATAGCCCTCAAGAGCCCTGAGCACGGCTGCCTCATCAAAAGCGGCCCCTGCAGCCACATTCACACACACACTGGCAGCTTCGCTCTCTTCCCCTATGGATGCTTCACTCGATGTTTCGTTAGCAAATTTTTCCAGCAAGGTGCTTATTTCTTTCGCTGCTTCTAAATCAGCGCTCCCCCCATCGCGGTGAGCCGATAAAATATTCTGTAATACATCCCCGCTGCGCAAAAATACATCGATCATATCTGCGCGCAGGTCTAACTCATTTTTTCGAATTCGATCTAGCAGGTTTTCCAATATATGGGTGACGGCGGCTAAATCAGTAAAACCAAATGTTGCTGCGCCCCCCTTAATCGAATGAGCGGCACGAAAGATAGCATTTAGATCTTCGCTATCTGGCTCATCCAGACTGAGCTTCAGCAAAATGGATTCCATTGTTGCTAGATGCTCTGCAGCTTCATCAAAGAAAACTGCAATAAACTGGCTCATATCAATCGCCATACCCCCTCCTTCTGCGGCAAGCTCAGCTAAACAACTAGCCAATCACTTTTCGCACAACTTCGAGTAATTTTTGAGGGTCAAATGGTTTAACAAGCCAACCTGTTGCACCTGCCGTTTTGCCTTGCATCTTCATCGCATCGCTCGACTCAGTGGTGAGCATCAGCATGGGCGTCGACTTATATTGCGGCGTTGCACGGAGAGTTTTAATCAACGTTAAGCCATCCATACCTGGCATATTCTGATCAGTCAGAATCAAATCAACCTGTGTTTTTTTAGCTTGCTGCACCCCTAGATTGCCATCACTGGCCTCCACCACCTCGTAGCCGGCACTTTTCAGCGTAAACACCACCATCTGCCTAATTGATGCAGAATCATCGACTGTCAGAATTTTTTTAGCCATATTCCCTCCAACCATGTATTAATAGCCATACATTTGTTTCTGCACAAACTACACCACCCACAGTTTCTTTAAATGGTATTGATGTGAAAAACAAATAGCATATGCTGCGCCACACTCAAATTAAAACAAATCAATATCACCGCTACCCATATTGTCTTGAGCCACTGGATTCTTATGCATAGAATCCGCGAGTAAGATTGAACGTTCACCCAAATTTTGTAATTCAGTAATTTTATCTTTCCATGCACGCACTGGATTCTTTTGATTTGCAATATAGCCATAAATTAATGCCAATGCCTCTTGTATTTCTGACTGTGCAACAACGCGCCCTTTTGCATGCAATAAGAGCTGATTCACTAAATCCTGAAACTGTAAGCCACGTACGGCATTAGAAACTCCGTGTTCTACTTGAACAGCAATTTTTGCCAATTCACTGACAACCGATTCAACATTTTTATTCATCTCACCAATACTCGCCATTGTCTGCTCAACTTGCACTTTGGATTGCATTGATTTACTCATATCCTGTGAGGCCAATTTCATAATGGCCTCTTCTGCTATAGCCACTGAATCATGAATTTGCCGGACATTACCGCGAATTTGCCGACTAAAGTGATTAGTTCTCATTGAAAGCGCCCTCACTTCATCCGCTACCACTGCAAATCCTCTGCCGGCCTCTCCTGCGCGGGCTGCTTCAATTGCAGCATTTAATGCAAGTAAATTCGTTTGCTTTGCAATTGATTCAATTTCATTTAATACACCAAGCACTTCTTCTACCACTTCTCCAACCTGCTCCATTTGATCAACAAGACCCATTGCGGTGTATGAATTTGAAACAATACTTTCTACAAAGATCGTAAGAATTTCTGATGTTTCAGAAACAAAAATTTCAAAACCATTGCCGCTCTCTCCTGCTGCATGCTTGAAAAGAGACTCAGCCATTTCTTTTTGTAAGCGAGATTGATCTGCAATCTCTACAAAGCCATTCATTAAAGCGGGAATAGCATCAGCAAAGATCTCAATAGCCCGTTTTACTTCATCATCTGCAAGTTGTAATTGAGCAGCTGTAAACAAACTCATGTCAGATTGTTTTTGTAATGAACCGCCCATATGTTGGAGATCTTGAAACTGAGCCTCTTCAAAATCTATTGTTGTTTCATGCCCACCAAATCTAATAATAAATACAGGCCCCCATGCCGCAATTAATCCCCCCACAACTAATAACGATAAGGAGGGACTAAGCCATGCAAGCAACAAGATTGAAATACTTACAAAAGAAGCGAAAGCAATCAAAATAAGCAGGGACTTTTCAAACATAAAAAACCTCAGATTCAATACGCATAAGCGATGACAAAACGCCCTCC
The DNA here is from genome assembly GCA_026399755.1 of Pseudomonadota bacterium. Taxonomy (GTDB): domain Bacteria; phylum Pseudomonadota; class Gammaproteobacteria; order Burkholderiales; family Chitinibacteraceae; genus Iodobacter. Next base: position 70,041 of record JAPLQI010000086.1, on the reverse strand, counting down.
TGCTTTGTAATAGTAAAGATAGCTTATTTGGCTAAAATTGAAACCAAAACCATTACTAAAATCACAGCGTAATTTATCCCACACCTAGAGAAAGCAATATGAAGGAAAACTTTTTATGCGAAAGAGAAGAGCAGGTATAGTCAGTCTAAGCAATTTGATGAAATCAGATCACATAGCCGAATTGAATAAAACTTATATGGAAAAAAAGAAAATATAAGCAAGCAGCGGAGAGCTGCTACACCGCTTCAGTACGAGGGATATAGTAAGCAACCACTTCATTACCCGTTCCATGATATTGAGCGGACGCGCATAGAGATCTAACTAGGGCAATACCACGACCAAATGCAAACTGATGCGTTAATGCGGCACTACTAACATGTAATTGAGACCAATCAAAACCCGGCCCGCTATCTTTCACTCTAATTCTGAGTACATCTTTTCCATCATAATGCAAACCGGTCAAGTCAATTTCTATTCGGCCTTCAGTCAACCTTTCTAAGCGATTTGCCCGTTCACATAAATACTGCTCCATTCCGTCAACACCACGCTTCATCGATGAATTAAGACCTAAAACACCATGATCTAATGCATTCACAAATAACTCAGTCAAAATCAAAAAAACATCTGATTGACTAAATGCAAGCGAGCGAACGCCACCAATAAAATTCATCATAAATGGCACGGTATTGATATGCCTAATCTCATCAACGCCAAGTGCCACACTATATCGCCATGCGCTTTCACCAAGAGCCGCTAAAGTAGAAATATTGACTTCTTCGGTAATAGGAAAAATTCGCTCCTTAGATACTACAGTCGCTTTATCGCCAAAATAAGCCAGCACTAGAGAAATATCATCATGATGAGCTTCACCTTCTAAGAACTCAGCAAGGTCTTTTTGTGCATGAACCAATCGTTGATCGCTAGGAACTTCAGCCAGCACTTTCAGCAGTCGATCTAAACCGTAATCCCCTTTAGTAGAATGACGTGCTTCAATTAGCCCATCAGAATAAGCCGCTAAACAAGCTGGCTCATTAAAATAATAACGATCGGTCATCACATCCATCGCATTAGTCGGCACAATACCGAGTGGCAAATGCGATGATTTCCAAGTGTGCTTTACTTCTCCGCTTGGGGACAAAACTTGCACTGATGGCATACCCCCATTCCAGACCTCAATACAGCCCGCTGATTCATCAATTGAAATTAAAACTAAGGCAACAAAACGGCCAACCGGTAAAACTTGCCTTACCTTATTATTCATCTCAATTAAAATATCTGAAATGGTATAGCCTTTTTCCGTCATGGTATAAAAAGGCTGGGTTAGGGGTAGTACATTGAGCGCTGCAGTTAAGCCATGCCCAATTCCATCTGCCAACATCAAATAAAGAGCTTGGCCAGGAGTACGCGCAGCTGCAATTAAATCCCCCGAAAGACTTTCAGCAGGGGATAAGTAATATTCAAACTGGGGGTCATACAATAACTCGGCATTAACCATTTGCTCCATTAAATGGCTAACAACGCGCTTTTCTTCCTCAGCGCGATCGTAATAATCTGCCAATTTAACGGACTGCTCTCTCACCTTGCGGTTGAGCTCTAAGGTGCGGCTAAATGCTTTTAATTTTGCTTCTAATACTCGAAAATTAACCGGCTTATTGATGTAGTCATCGGCCCCTTGCTCAATGGCTTCTGCTAATTTGTTTTCTTCGCCCACCCCAGTCACAAAGACAATCGGCACCCAATTTTCGTTCGCTTCATGCTTAATCGCAACAGCGGCTTCAAGACCTGACATAACGGGCATCATCATGTCCATTAAAACTAAGTCAGGCCTTTCAAGCCGCCATATTTCTAATGCTTCTAGCCCATTACGAGCCTGAATAGCCTTATGCCCCAATGCCTCGACAAATCGAGAAATTAGTAAAAGTACAGATTCAGTATCGTCAACAACTAGAATTTTCATTGTAAGCTTTAACGGATGACGAAAATTTTACCAAAGCAGGCAATATCTAAAACCTGTTTGACCGATTCTCTGCAATTAACCAAAGCTAAACTTTTGCTGGCAGCACCAATTTTTTCTTTTAATAACAGCAACATCCCCAAGGCAGAGCTATCCAAATAATTTACATTTTGGAAATCCACCAAGACTTCTTTGATGCTGGGATTACTAATGAGTGTTTCACACACCTGACGAAACTCTCGGTGAGCACTGAAATCGAACTGTCCGGAGAGGACTACACGGCCCACATCCCCTTCAATCTGCACAGTTGGCGTCATACAAACCTCAACTCCATGAAAGTTACATGTTTAAAATCACTACAAAAAAACCAAGGTATGGGAAAGTTAAATATATGGTCTTGCTTTCATACCTTAGTCGGGCAATACAAAACTGGCAACCGTATCGTAAACGAACTACCGATTCCAAGGGTAGAATTTACGCCAATCTCGCCACCTAAGCGAGCCAATAGGTTGCTAACAATGGCAAGCCCCAACCCTGTTCCTTCTTTTCTTGTGGTAAAAAAAGGCTCAAATAGGCGCTCTTGCACCTCCAAAGACATCCCACATCCTTGATCTACAACCTGCAGCTCAATCATATTTTCCTGCTTGAGCAAAGAAAGACGAATCTCCCCTCCTTGCTTAGAGGCCAGCATGGCGTTATCAATCAGGTTAGTCACGCAACCCAAAAGCTCTTTGTAGTTCGCGCTGACCACTAAATATTCGTGATCAACAGGCAAACTTAATGTGCATTGCATCTGGCTAGCTTGTAATTGTGGCTGCATTACAAGCTGCGCTTCTTGAAGTAATGCAGATAATTTAACCGCCTCCAATGGCACATCATGCCCCCGCACAAAGCTCAACATATTTTGAATGAGCACTTCAAGGTGCCTTAATCGCGCTAAATTTTTTTGTCCAAATTTCTGCCTATCGTTGTCACTTAATTCAGGCTTAGCTAAATGTGCAGAATAAAGGAGAGCTGTTGCCAAAGGGGTACGAAGCTGATGGGCAAGACCCGCGGCCATTTCGCCCATTGCCGCTAAGCGTTTGTGTTGCGTTAATGCACGCTGCAGCTCCCATGTGTCGCTAATATCGTGTACCAACATAATTTTACCGTTCTCACCAGGCATATCGTTAGCGACAATGCTAATGCGCCGCTCACCTTTAAGAGATTGGGATAACCATAAATCAGGCACATTGGTGGCCTGTAAATGCGCGGCTGCATATTCCTGCCACACAGACCCAAGCTTGAGGGTTTGCATCATAAAATGAGCTGCTGGGTTAAATTCCACAACCACCCCCTGCTCATTTAACTCCACTACGCCACCGGGCAAGCGTTCAAGCAATAAAGACAAGCGTCTAGACAAAGCGGCTTTTTCATCCAGTTCTCGCCGTAAATTTCCATTAGCAATTTCTAATTGCTCTGTCAGAGAAACAACTTGCTGCTGTAAATCTGCATAAGCAAGGCTAAGCTGATTTGATGCTTCAGTAAAAAGTGAAAAAGCGCTTTCTAACTCACGGGGATCGATATTCTGCTTTTGATTGCCCATATAACAGCTTCCTTGTTGCTTTTTCGTTTTTACATTATAAAGTGACTAGACAGCAGGCGAAAAAAATGATCCGCCCAAAAATAGCTAGTAGCACAATTAATATTAGCGAAAGTTTATTTAGTAGCGGTCTTACGGCTATAATTGCGTTTCTTTCAGTATATGTACAGCTGCCTTCTTTAAATGTTCCATCCCAACACCGTCGGTTAAGAATACTTAAACGCAGCCTGGAGCCATTCCGTGTCTGACTTACTAAAAAATATTGATGCTCGCACAAAGCTTGCTGGAACCAACAAGCTTGAAATTCTTTTATTTACTCTCGGACAGGATGAACGCTCTGGCCGGCGGGAAAATTTTGCAATTAATGTGTTTAAAGTTCGTGAAGTGATGCGAACCCCAGAAATAACCAAAGCACCTGATATGCCCCCTTCTATCGAAGGCATGGTCAGCTTGCGAGGCACCCTTGTGCCGGTTATTGATCTTGCTCGCTATGCAGGTATCGCCACCACCACCCGCCCAGAGATTATGATCGTTTCAGAATACAACGGCCATACACAAGGGTTTTTGGTTGAGGCAGTGGACACCATCTTGCGGCTTGATTGGTCGCAAATGCGCGTTCCGCCAGACATGCTCATGTCACAAATGGGCGGCCTCGTGGTGGCCGTTACCGAGCTTGAAAACAACAAGCTCGTCATGATGATGGATGTAGAAAAAGTACTCGCAGAATCTGTTCCTGGCTCAGACAAAATTGATCCTGATACATTAATTCAAGATGTCAGTCTCAATAATAAAACAGTGTTTATTGCCGATGATTCTGTCGTCGCTCGCCGTCAAATCGAAATGACTTTAGATGCTATGCACATCAAGCATATATCTACAATTAATGGAAAACGGGCGTGGGATGAATTACAACGCATCGCCCAATCCGCAGATTTACAAGGAAAAGTCGTCAGAGATATCGTTCATTTGGTATTGACTGATGTAGAAATGCCAGAAATGGACGGCTATATGCTCACTAAATTAATCAAAAGTGACCCTCGTTTTGCAGGCATTCCCGTTCTTATGCATTCATCATTATCGGGGGCGTCAAATCAAAAACTAGGGCAATCCGTTGGCGTAGACGGTTATGTTGCCAAATTTGAAGCACACCGACTCTCTGAAGCAATTGCAAATTTCTTACTTAAAGAATAAGAGCCAAAAATAACTAAGCAGGCAAAATGAACTCCCGCAGTTTACACAGAGTAAATGAGGATTTTGAGCCACTATTTATGCAGTTAAACGCAGCGAATTGTTATATCGCCTCGTTTGTATTAAAGATCAACAGCGGAGGTCATTCATGTCCAGTAACTCGACCAATTTACTTGAAAGCATTGATGCGCGAACCAAGCTGGCTGGCTCCAATAAAATGGAAATCCTGCTGTTCACCTTAGGTACGCGTGAAATATTTGGTATCAATGTATTTAAAGTACGCGAAGTTTCTCAAACGCCAAAAATCACCAAAACACCCAATATGCCTCTAGGGGTTGAAGGCGTCCTTTCTTTGCGTGGTAATATCATCCCGGTTATCGCACTGGCAAAATTTGTAGCAACACAAGAAACACCATCGGCAGCAGCCACAAGCACTATGATTGTGACGGAGTTTTCTAAACATACACAAGCATTCTTAGTTCATGAAGTGGATCGAATAATCCGTGTTGATTGGGATAAAGTGCGGGCCCCAGAAACCATGCTGGCGGGTAATCAACAATTGATTACTGCACTGACTGAATTACCGGATGGCAAGCTCGTTTCCATTTTAGATGTTGAACAAATCTTAGCCAGCGTGATTGGCGAGCCTATAATCCCTGATTTACAGAAAGCTGCCATCAACCCAGAAACATTTATGTTTTTTGTGGATGATTCTATGGTTGCTCGCAAAGAGATCATTAGCGTGCTCGATAAAATTGGCGTGAAATACCATCAAGCCAATAATGGTCGAGAAGCTTGGGATAAATTGCAAAACTTAGCGAATCGCGCCACACATGATGGCGAACGCCTACGCGACAAACTAAAAATGATTTTAGTCGATGCTGAAATGCCTGAAATGGACGGCTATGTTCTTACAAAACATATTAAGTCTGACACTCGTTTCCAAGGCATCCCTATCGTTATGCATTCTTCATTATCTTCAAATGCAAATCGAGCAATGGGAAGCAGTGTTGGTGTTGATGCATATGTGGCAAAATTCGACCCAGTCATTCTAGCCGATACCATCACACCCTTATTGGTTGGTTAGTTTCAGATTAATAAAAACAAGCCGTTTACATATCAACTGTAAACGACATGGAGTAGCACATGGCAGATAGTAACCTGCGTATTTTAGTGGTGGACGACTTCTCCACAATGCGCCGTATTGTGCGTAACCTTTTGAAAGAACTAGGCTTTTCCAATGTTGACGAGGCCGAAGATGGCCAAGTTGCTTTGCATAAGCTAAAGAATGGCTCTTTTGAATTTGTGGTTACAGATTGGAACATGCCTAACATGACAGGGATTGAGCTACTGCGCGCCATTCGTGCAGATGCCCAGCTCAAGCACTTACCCGTCATGATGGTGACCGCTGAAGCAAAAAAAGAAAACATCATTGAAGCGGCTACGGCAGGCGCAAACGGATATATCGTAAAACCTTTCACAGCCGCCACATTGGATGAAAAACTGAAAAAAGTTTTCGCCAATATGAGCAAGTAGAACAAGAACCTGACAGACGCACCGGAGGCGACTGTGAACGATCATGCACTAAATAGCGGAGATTCCGCAGACCTAGAAGCGCTATTCGATAGTATCGTTCATTCCAATCAGGATAGTGAACCCACAGAGACGGCCCCAGCCAAGGTTGAAGCTAGCCCCGCTGCCACCAGCTCTATGCCCACGCTGACTGCCGAAGAATTAAATGATCCTGCACGCGCTATGTTTTCACATATTGGGCATTTAACTAGAAAATTGCACGATACACTTAAAGAGTTAGGCCTAGATAAATCACTAGAAAAAGCAGCCACTGATATTCCTGATGCGCGTGATCGTCTTTCCTATATTGCTACGCTCACTGAGCAAGCCGCAGATCGCACACTCAATGCTTTGGATGCTGCAAAACCTATCCAAGACAAAATAAGTGATGACGCAAAGGACTTGGGCGGCCAATGGGACAAGTTATTAGCAAACCAGTTATCTGTCGATGAATTTAAAGCACTGGTTGAAAAAACCAGAACACATTTAAATGAAACGGTGAAGGGCTCTGATCAAATCAGCAGCAAGATGTTGGAAATCATGATGGCACAAGATTTCCAAGATCTAACTGGACAAGTCATTAAAAAAGTACTCGATATGTCCAAGCAAATGGAGGCCCATTTGATGGACTTCTTGCTGATGTTCTCTCCACAGGGTGGCACTAAAGTCGAAGGACTAAAACCAGAAGAGGAAGCATCGCTACTTAACGGCCCTGTTATTAATCCTGAGGGCAGAACAGATATCGTTACAAATCAAGGCCAAGTCGACGACTTATTAGAAAGCTTAGGCTTCTAAACGCCTTTTAATTGAATGAACGCAACCTTTGGGGGAGCGAAGATGAGCACTGACTTTGGCGGCATGGAAGATCTGCTGCAAGATTTTTTAACAGAAGCGTCTGAGCTCCTGTCTGAAGTCGATAACAAGCTAGTAGAGCTTGAAAAACGACCTAACGATAAAAATCTTCTGAATGATATTTTCCGAGGATTTCACACAATCAAAGGTGGTGCAGGCTTTCTGAATGTGGATGCAATGGTTAGATTGTGCCATCGCACAGAAAATCTATTCGATAAGCTTCGCACACTAGAACTAGTACTCACTCCTGAAATTATGGACACGATCATGGCCGCAACTGGCGTGGTCCGTGATATGTTTGGCGCGCTAGCAAAGGGTGCACTTCCTACAAATGCACCTGAAGAATTAATTGCAGCACTTGATGCCGTACTCGAAGGCCGACCGCTCGAAACAGTGATTGCTCATGTTGCGCCTATCGTAGCAGCAGCCCCCTCAACTGTCTCTACTGCTAGCGGCCCAGACTGGGATGAGCTTTATAATGCCTTACTTGGCAAAGAAAATGCACCTAGCGCAGCTGCTATTGCGCCTACTACTAATGATACACAGCATGGGTCAGCAACCATGGAACAAGCAATTAGCGATCCAATGAGTAGCTTAAAACCTGCCCCAGTCGTCGCAAAACCGACTGCAGTTGTGGCCGCTCCCCAACAGCAACAGCAGCAACAAGTTGCCGCTGCGCCACAAGAAGCGACCATTCGCATTGATACCGTACGGCTAGATCAAGTACTTAACTTGTCTGGTGAAATTGGCTTAACTAAAAATCGTCTTACCACCCTGCGCACCGATATTATGGCGGGCAAGATGGATAGTAATACCCTCAAAGCTATGGACGAGGCCATTAGCCAGCTCGACCTATTAGTGGGTGATTTACAAAATGCGGTGATGAAGACCCGCATGCAGCCAATTGGCCGCCTCTTTCAAAAATACCCACGCTTAGCACGCGACTTAGCGCGCCAGCTGGGTAAAGATGTTGAACTGGTGATTTCTGGTGAAGAAACTGAGCTAGACAAAACCATGCTAGAGGATCTGAACGATCCTCTGGTTCACTTGGTACGGAATGCGGTCGATCATGGGATTGAAACCATGGAAGATCGTAAAACCAGCGGTAAGCCTGCGAAAGCGATCGTTGAACTATCTGCCACCCAAGTTGGCGATCATATTCTGATCTCGATCACGGATGATGGACGAGGCATGCGCCCCGATGTGATCCGCAAAAAAGCCGTTGAGAAAGGCCTGATTGATGTCGAAACAGCCAATAGCCTAGACGATAAACAAAGCCTGCAGCTGATCTTTATGCCTGGTTTTTCAACCAAAGATCAAGTCTCCAGTGTGTCTGGTCGTGGTGTAGGGATGGATGTGGTGAAAACCAATATCCAAAGATTAAATGGCCGTATCGACATTCAATCTATTGTAGGTGAAGGCTCACGCTTTACTATTTCACTACCTCTGACGCTCGCCATTTTGCCGGTGTTGGTTGTGCGCGTTTGCGATCAGCCTTTTGCCGTTCCACTGGCCATGGTGCGAGAAATCATTCCAATCAGACACGAACAAATTCAAGAAGTATCTGGGCGTGCCACGATTGTAGTGCGAGATGAAATCCTCTCAGTACGCTCTTTAGCCAGCTTACTCGGCTGGGAAGAGGTACAAATTCCTCAGTTTGGCGTACTAATGCAATCAGCCGAACACTCATTTATTCTGGCTGTTGATAGCTTTATTGGCCGAGATGATGTGGTTATTAAGCCACTACAAAACATTCGACCTAAAGGCGTTGCCGGTGCGACACTGTCAGGCGATGGCTCCGTTGTGTTAGTTCTGGATATGGAAGACCTGCTCGGCGCTGCTGATGCTGATAATTCTGCCATTCGCACTTCACGATTTCTTGAAAAAACCAGCTAAGTATTCATGACATTTGGGGCTTAACCATCGCCCCAAATATATGCTGAAACTATTTTTTGATGTAAATATCACCTAGCGGCCTATTGGACTTAGGCGGTTAAAGCGAAAAATCACATGATTAATAGCAGATTTAGCCAGATCTGCAGTGCCTTCATTAGCTGCGACACACGGGCGAAATATGAGCATATCAGGTGATTTTGCAGCCGACTTAATGCCAAATCCGATAGGATGTTAGATATCGAGCACAGGGTGTTTCCAAAATATGACGCAAGACCACGCATTTATAGGACGACAGCCCATTCTTAATCGCCAACAAGAAATTATTGGCTATGAGCTATTATTCCGACTAAACAAAGAAGCAGTAACAGCTAATTTCTCCAGTGATATGCAAGCTGGCACCAATGTACTGGTCAATACACTCAGTAATATGGGAACAGATTGGCTAGTTGGCAATAAGCTTGCCTTTATTAACGTTGCAGAATCAATGCTCGAAAGCAATTTTTTAGAGCTGCTTCATCCAGAGCGCGTTATTTTAGAAGTGGTTGAAACCACAGAAGCGACCCCACAATTACTGGCCCGTTTACAAAGTCTAAAAGATCAGGGCTTTTCGATTGCATTAGATGACTTCGTTCTTAGCCCGCAGACCGCACCCTTTTTAGAGTTTGCTGATTATATCAAACTAGATATTCAGCTATTAGGTATGTCGCAAGTCCCTGCCCTCTCTAAAGAATTACGCTGCTCTAAAGCGCTACAAGTTGCTGAAAAAGTTGAAACAAAGGATGAATTCAAGCAATGCATGGAGCTAGGCTTTGAATGTTTTCAAGGCTATTACTTTGCCCATCCTGAGACATTAGCAGCAAAAGTTATTAATCCTAGTTATGCCAATATTCTTAATTTATTGAATATGTTGCGTAATAATGCGGAATTAAAAGATATTGAAAACGCGCTTAAACGCGACGTCGCCCTATCATTTAAATTATTGCGTTATATTAATTCGGTTGGCTTTGGCTTATCTTGTGAAATTCAATCATTCCGTCATGCAGTTACGATCCTTGGCTATCAAAAGCTTTATCGTTGGCTTACGCTGCTACTGGTGACGGCAGGCGCTGACAATGGCTCACCCCCTGCTTTATTAAAAACAGCCATTACCCGTGGTCGCCTCGTTGAATTACTAGGTTCGCATTTACTGGATGGGCAAGATAGAGACAATTTATTTATTGTCGGTGTGTTTTCATTGCTCGATGTCCTGCTCGACATGCCCATGGAAAGAATCTTAGAAACACTGATTCTTCCAGAGAATGTCACCGATGCTTTGATGACCAGAACCGGCATTTATGGCCCATTCCTAGCCCTTGCTGAGGCTTGTGAAGACCCAAACATGTCTGAAGTCCCCTTCTTATGTGAGCAGCTGCAGCTGACGCCCGACATGCTGAATCGCTCGCATGTGCAAGCACTGCAGTGGGTTGAGGATCTGGGAGTATAATTCGCAACATATAAGCCACAAAAAAAGCCGCGAAAATCGCGGCTTTTTTTGTGGCTTATCGTTTGAGGCCCGAGCAATTTGCAAGGAATCCAAACAACAAACCGCCAGATTATTTTGCAAGTGCAGCAAACAGCTGATCACGAATCACTTCAACTTGGCCAACACCGTTCACTTTTACATATTTAGGCGCAGTTGCATCACCGCTAGCCGCCATTTCACCGTAGTAGCCAAGCAAGACTTCTGTTTGCTCATGGTAAACCGACAGGCGTTTTTTAACGGTTTCTTCTTCATCATCAGCACGTTGAATAAGCTCTTCACCGGTTACATCATCCACGCCTGCAACTTTGGGTGGATTAAATTTAACATGGTAAGTACGGCCAGACGCCACGTGGACACGACGGCCAGCCATACGATCAACGATGGCTTCATCGGGCACGTCGATTTCTACAACATAATCGATCACCACACCGGCTTCTTTCATCGCATCTGCTTGTGGCACCGTGCGCGGGAAACCATCAAACAGAAAGCCATTCGCGCAATCTGCATCGGTAATCCGCTCTTTCACTAAGCCAATAATGATGTCATCACGCACCAAACCACCCGCATCCATAATGGATTTAGCTTCCAAACCCAGTGGTGTACCTGCTTTTACAGCGGCGCGCAGCATATCACCGGTAGAAATTTGCGGGATATTGTATTTTTCTTTGATGTAAGTTGCTTGCGTACCCTTACCGGCGCCTGGTGCACCCAAAAGAATTAATCTCATTATTTTTCCCTAGTGGTTAATGTTTTTTAGATTTTAGATAAATGGGCAAAAGCATCACGTACACGCGCCAAGTCTTCGGGGGTATCGACACCCGCAAGCGGAGCATCAGCCGAAATGTGTACACCAATGCTGTAACCATGCCACAGCACGCGCAGTTGTTCCAGCGCTTCGATGGATTCGATGCAAGATGGCGACAGTTTTTGGTAAGTACGCAAAAATTCTGCACGATAACCATAGATGCCAATATGGCGCAGCGGTGTCAGCTCAACTGGCAACGTTGTTTGGCCCTGCATAAATGCATCGCGGGGCCAAGGAATGGCCGCTCGGCTAAAGTACATCGCACGTTGCTTAGCATCCAAAACGACTTTCACCGTATTTGGATTTAAAAAATCGGCATGGCTGCTGATGGCGTGGCAGGCTGTTGACATCGCAAGGCTGCTATCTGCAATCAGCTTGGCAGCCACCGCATCAATCAGCGATGGATCAATTAAAGGCTCGTCGCCCTGCACATTAACAACCACCGCATCATCCGGCAAACCAAGAAAATCAATGGCCTCGGCTAAGCGATCGGTGCCGCTGGGGTGGTCGCTACGCGTCAAGATGGCACGATGGCCTGCGGCCTCTACGGCCGATTTAATTTGCTCATCGTCCGTGGCTACGCACACTAAGCTGGCCGATGATTTGAGCGTTTGCTCAACCACCCGCACTATCATCGGCTTTCCCCCAATATCAGCCAAAGGCTTATTAGGTAAACGTGTCGATTTAAGCCGAGCAGGAATCAGCGCAACAAAACTCACCGAACTTCTTCCAAGGCATCCAACTCGCGTGCTTCTACTTGTAGCATCACTGGAATGCCATCTTTAATGGCAAAAGCTAAGCGATCGGCCTTGCAAATCAATTCTTGCTTACTTTTTTCATAAGCCAACGGACCTTTGCAGACCGGGCAAACTAAGATTTCTAGTAATTTTGCATCCATTTTTTTCTCACTCAATTTGCAAATTCTTCAGGGCTATATTTTGGCTCAGCCAGCCAGCCAAGTCGGGCGCTAAGCTTGCGCTCACCGGCAATACCCACATTCTAACATCAGCGAGCGCGGTAAGCTTTACTGCGTCTTTTTCTGTCAGCAGAATGATTTCTGCATCAGGCAAATCATTGGCGCAAAATGAATGGTGATCAGGAAACGCGTGTTCAGTAAACACCAAACCAAGCGCTTTTAAGCTATTAAAAAAACGCTGGGGATGACCAATACCACAAACGGCCGCGATCCGTAAACCATGCCAAGATTCAAGCGGTGCATTCACAAGGGAATAAAAAGGCGCAGCCACCAAGCTCATCTGAAACAAATGAGGGTGTGCGAGAGGGTAATTTCCACCATTTACAATCACCGCATCAACGCTTTTCAGTCTCGCCAGTGGCTCACGTAGTGGCCCAGCCGGAATCAAAGCGCCATTGCCAAAACCACGCACACCATCCACCACACAAAGCTCAATATCTCGCTGGAAACGGTAATGCTGCAAGCCATCATCACAAAGCAGCACGTCCACCTCTGGGTGGGCTGCCAGCAAAGCAAAGCCTGCTGCGGCACGATCTTTGAACACAAACACCGGCACACCCGTGGCGCGCGCAAGCAAAATAGGCTCATCACCACTTAAGCGTGGATCGCTGCCCGCGTTAACACTGAGCGGTATCGATGCCTTGCCACCATAGCCGCGTGACACAATACCTGGATGATAGCCAAGCGCTTGTAAACTTTTAGCCAGATAAATTGTAAGCGGTGTTTTACCCGTGCCCCCCGCCGTAATATTGCCGACGACAATCACCGGCACAGGCAAGCGCACGCTTTGCTTTAAGCCCAAACGAAACAAGACGCGTCGCAACGCGCCTAGCCCTGCAAACAAACCAGATAATGGCCGTAATAAATAAGACAAAGGATGATGGCTTGTATACCAGATTCTATCTATCAGCATCGGCACACCTCCCCACCATATCGCCCCACATCAGCCGCTATTTAGCGTTCGTTTGCGTTGCAAACGTCAGCTTTCCATAGCCTGCCAAACGCGCTGCTTCCATCACATTGACGACACTCTGATGAGCCGTTTGCGCATCAGCATTAATGATAATCATCGGGTCCTGCGTCTCGCCAGCGGCACGGCGCAGCAGCAAGGCAAAATCATCTGCCGTGCTAAATGTTGCAGCATTGCCGTTCACGCTGTACTGACCATTGGCCGATACCGCCACATTGATAGATTTAGGCTGATTCTCTGCCGTTTTTTCAGCGTCTGCGGTAGGCAAAGTGATTTTTAGCTCAGCAAACTTGGAATACGTCGTGGTTGCCATCAAGAAGATCAAAATAACCAGCAGCACGTCAATCAACGGCACAAAGTTAATTTCTGGTTCTTCGCGATTACGGCCTTTACGAAAATTCATGGCACATTCCTAGTTGCGATCGCCGTGCACAATTTCAACCAGCTTCACCGCCTGCTGTTCCATATCAACCAAGTAGTTATCGACCTTAGTGCGAAAGAAACGATAGGAAATCAAAGCAGGTACCGCCACAATAATCCCGAAAGCGGTGTTGTAAAGTGCAACAGAAATACCATGGGCCAGCGCGGCAGGGTTTGCTGCACCTGTCGGAGCTTGTGAGCCGAAGATTTCAATCATACCGATAACCGTACCAAACAAACCCAGCAATGGCGTCACCGCAGCTAAAGTGCCCAACATCGGCAAATAGCGCTCTAACTCATGCGACACAGCACTGCCCGTCTCTTCAATCGACTCTTTCATGATGTCACGGGAGCTGCGAACATTTTTTAAGCCCGCAGACAATACACGCCCTAATGGGCTAGATGCGGAGAGCTTAGTCAGCATTTCTGCACTTACGCCGCGGCTGCGATATTCTTGCACAACACTCGCTAGTAAACCTTTTGGTAAGATTTGGCTCTGACGCAAAGTTAATAAACGCTCAATGATGATAGTGACGGTAGCAATAGAAGCGGCAATAATGAGCCAAATCGGCCAGCCGGCCGCTTCAATAATAGCAAGCATAATAGTTTAATCCCTGGACGCGATTAGAAGCGCGTCACTTTAACGGGATTCAGGGGCTGGGGGAAGCACCCACCATAAAGAACGGTGTTATTAAACATCTCTAGCAGCCATTCATCTCTGCTAATTCATGCCAAAAAACCAAGATTTAAGCGAGCCTGATCTTGCAAGCCCGCTTACCCTTTTGTAAATATATCGCCCCATTAAACAAGCATGCCCCTGTTTTATCCGCAGACTATACCAAGCAAAAAGATACGCTAAGCCTGTGATCTGAAATGGTTTTTTATTTGTCAATACCCTGTGGATAACTTTGTGCACAAAATACTAAATTCAATGGAATACACCGCAAACAACGCGATAGACTCGACTGAACAAGCTACACAATCATTCATTAATATACAATATAATCAATAAGTTAAATCATAATCCTCTACTACAACTCTCACTATCTTTCGCAAATCGTTAGTTTGCGCCATTTTGTGGATTAAACAGAGCAAAATCGAGATTGTCATGAATTTGTCAAGTACAAATAGCGTCATTTTAACCGTCGCAGAACTCAATCGCCGCGCCAAATCTTTACTAGAAAGTAGCTTCCCTTTGTTGTGGGTGGCCGGTGAGATTTCAAACTTTAAGCGTTACGATTCAGGACATTGCTACTTCAGCCTAAAAGATACAAGTGCTCAAGTGAGGTGTGTCATGTTTAGAAATAAGGCGGCACTCATTGATTTTCAGCCCCGTGAAGGAATGCAAGTTGAAGCCCGTGCCTTAGTTTCACTTTACGAAGCACGAGGTGATTTTCAGCTTACAATTGAGGCACTACGCCCAGCGGGTTTAGGCGCACTTTTTGCCGCGTTTGAACAGCTCAAGAAAAAACTTGAACTTGAAGGTTTATTTGCAGCAGAGCGAAAAAAAACACTTCCTGTTTTCCCCCGCGCAGTCGGAATCGTGACCTCACCTGCCGCTGCTGCCCTTGCCGATGTGATTGCCGCACTCCAGCGACGCATGCCCAGCCTGCCGATTATCCTCTATCCCACGCCAGTGCAAGGGCCTACAGCAGCAGCACAAATTGCTAGCGCCATTCAAAAAGCCAGCCAGCGCAATGAAGTCGACGTCATCATTGTTTGCCGAGGTGGCGGCAGTTTGGAAGATTTATGGTCATTTAATGAAGAAATAGTGGCGCGTGCCATTGCAGCCTGCCCCATTCCTATTGTCAGCGGCGTTGGGCATGAAACTGATTTTAGTATCGCCGACTTTGTTGCCGATGTACGAGCTGCCACCCCAACTGCAGCCGCAGAATTAGTCAGCCCTAATCGCGAGGAATGGCTGACACGGCTGGAGCGCCAACACAGCCGCTTGCATCGAGCGATTGAGCGTCAGCTACAAAGCAAAATGCAGGGCCTAGATGCCGTATCCAGACGCTTGCAACACCCAGGCGAGCGTTTAAATCGGCAAAAAAGCCATCTACTAGAATTAAGCCGCCGCCTGCATTTAAGCCCGCAAAGAGCACTAGAAAAACAGCAATATCGACTCAAACAATTGGCTATGCGCTTAAATCACTGCAAGCCCAATCCAACACGGCAACAAGACCGCTTACAGCAACTCGCCCGCCAGCTTTTACTCAGCATGCCACGCCAAGTGGAACAACGGAGACAAAAATTAGCCATGCTCGCCGCCCGCTTAGAGCCGTGGAATCCACAAGCCGTACTCGCACGCGGCTACGCCCTTGTGACACGCCCAGACGGCCAACTCGTGCGCCATGCCAGCCAATTAAGCCATGGCGAACATTTATCGCTGCAATTTAACGATAGCGCCGTGGATGTGCGGGTGATTAAAAATTTAGGCGAGCAGGGGAAGTTAGAGATCTAAGGGATGTTATGCAATTTTTATCTTTTTAGCGCCTTCGGCACGCTGAATTTAGGTGCGGGCGTCCCGCGGGACCTTCCTTTCTTGTGTGGCCAAGAAACGAAGCCAAAGAAGGCCACCCCACGAAACACAAAGGCTCCTGCGCTGCGGACAATCGAGTCGGCGGCGGGCGGGATTGGCTCGCTGCCTCGCTCCCTTGCCGAAACCCCGTCCCGCTTGTTCCTCGCTCCGGCGTGTTTCAAGGGGAAATTTAAGCCCCATGCTACTAGCGGCGATACGAATCCTAATTGCTGAGTTTTAAAACACTCAAAACCTACAAAAAAGCTTAATTAAAATTTTGTTTTTCTCCGTGGAACTCCGTGCTCTCTGTGGCCTCCGTGGTTCAAGAATTGGGTTTTACTGCCTAACATCGGCTACATAGCAAGTGCACCTCAAAACAACTTCCCGTATTGATCTACCTGCGTTAGATATAAACGCAAATCAAATTCTAGCTGATGATATTGCGGCTCCATATATTCACATAATTTATAAAATGCTTTATCGTGATCTTTTTCTTTTAAATGGGCTAATTCGTGTACGACAATCATTTTTAAAAACTCAATCGGCACTTCTTTAAACATCGATGCAATACGAATTTCGTGTTTTGATTTAAGCTTGCTGCCTTGTACTCTTGATATCGTTGTATGCAAGCCAAGCGCATGATTAATCACATGGATTTTGCTATCAAAAGCGACTTTACTAATGGGTTCTGCTTTACGTAAATGGTCATTTTTTATATCTAATACATAGTCATACAGAGCTTTATCCGTTTTAATATCATGCGGACGTGGGTATTTTTTTAAAATATGCCCAGCCAGCTGATTACTATCGAGTAATTGCTGAATTTTTTCTTGAATAGCCGCGGGGTAAGCGGCTAAATACTTAAGTTGATTCATTGCTTAGTTTTTTCCGAAACGGTCGTAATCTCTATACGGCGGCCATCTATTTCGAGTTTTAATAACCAATCTTGACGTTTATTAGTGCACAGAGGTAGGGCCGTTTGAGCACGCCAATGCTGCTGATCACCCGAGAGCAAGGCATAGCGATTAGGCCCCATATCCATACCCTGCATTTGCCAGCTGGCATAAATCTTTTTAGCGCGGCCCTCAACGAGCAATTGCACAGGCTTATTAGCATTCAATGCTTGCTCGCTTTTTACTTTGTAATTTTGCTCTTCAAATTTAAAAATGCAGCCCTCACTAAATACAGGGCAATCTAGCCGTGCTTCTGGCTCATTATCCGCAACAAACCAAGCAAATTTATTACCTAATACCAGCAAAATCAGCGCCAATACCAGAGAAAAGCCCAGCGCAATTTTAATTACCCAAGATTTCATATTCATACCCACGCAGCGCGCATTAAAGCCACACCCTGCGCGCCATGTTCTTGAGCAATAGCCACATCATTCTTACTCATCCCACCCAGAGCATAGACAGGTAGTGGCCAACCTTCTGCTAGGAGTGCTTTAAGCCCTTCCCAACCCAAAGGGGCACAATCTGGGTGAGATGGCGTCTCGGCAATATGGCCAAGCAATGCGTAATCAAGCGCAAGATGGCTAGCAGCGCCCAATTCTGCTGCGTTATGCGTTGAAGCCCCCACCCAATCCAACGCAGGGCGTTTTTGTAAGCTCAGCAAGCTACGCGCAGGTAAATGCACGCCATCGGCATTTAGCTCAAGCGCTAATTCCACCGCATCGTGCAGCAAGACTCGGGTGCCTTGGCACTTGGCAATCGTTAGTACCTGCTCGGCCAATTGGCGATATTTTTCGCCATTCATCTGTGGCTCGCGCAAAATCAGCCAAGCAGGGGCGACCTGCACCAAGCGCTCTAAAAATAACGCCTCGCCTAATTCCGCCACATTAGAAATCGTCATCACATCAGGCAGCGCCAAGCCGCGCAAGATTGGGCCATTTGCGGGCAAAATCGGCGAAACATTGAGCTTACCAGGCACTTGCCAAGCAAACTGCTGACCTTCATGCGCAGTGATTTCCCCATCCCAAGCTGTCACTCTAAAAAAAGCAAGACGCACCTTGGCATGCGGATATTCAAATGTTTGCACAATCCACGGCGTAGCAGCCGTCACATGAATACCCATTTCTTCGACCAGCTCGCGGTTAAGCGCGGTGAGCGCGGTCTCGCCACTTTCAAGCTTGCCACCAGGAAACTCCCAGTAACCCGCATAAGGCTTACCTTCAGGGCGGCTACCCAGCAAAAATGAGCCATCCGCTTTTAATAAAATCCCGGCTGCAACATGAGTAATTTTGCGCATTATTCTTCGAATGGGTATTGGACGGGCGCATTTTACAGTAAGTCACGCTTCGTACCCCTGCCTGCACACAAATGTCACCTAGCCGATCGGCGACTAACTTTAGTTATTTAGCTAAAAATCCTATTTCTGCGTATGATTTGCTTGTCATTTTTGCTGCTTTTGTAAGTAAAATCACCACAATGATGTCATCGTCTTATCTGCTTGATTGCACTATCAGGAAGAAACAACACTAGAAAGCAACTACGCTTTCAGCAGCCTCTGTGTAAAGGTCTTAAAAATGGCACCAGAACAAGCCAGTAAAACAATTAATGATTTGCTCCGCATGATGTTGCAACACAAGGCATCGGACCTTTTTATTGCAGATGATTTTCCGCCGGCCATGAAAATCAATGGTCGGCTTACGCCTGTAGGTAATCAAAAACTCAATGGCGTAATTAGCAAGGCCTTGGCTTATTCGATTATGCGAGCGGATCAGATCGAAGAATTTGAGCGCGATTATGAATGCAACTTTGCGATTAATCCCGAAGGAATCGGCCGCTTTCGGGTGAATGTTTTTATGCAGCAAGAAAAAGTCGGCATGGTTTTGCGAGTGATCACCAGCAAGATTCCCGATTTTGATGAATTAAAATTACCGCCTATTTTAAAAGATGTAGTGTTGGCTAAACGCGGTTTAGTTCTTTTGGTGGGTGGCACGGGCTCGGGTAAATCAACCACAATGGCGGCAATGATTGATTACCGCAATCAAAATACCCACGGCCATATTATTACGATTGAAGACCCGATCGAATATGTGCATAAAAGTAAAAATTGCTTAGTCACTCATCGTGAAGTAGGCAGGGACACCAAGCATTGGTTTGCCGCACTTAAAAACACCCTAAGGCAAGCGCCTGATGTGATTTTAATTGGTGAAATTCGTGACCGAGAAACCATGGAATATGCCTTATCTTTTGCTGAAACAGGGCATTTATGTATGGGGACATTACACGCCAATAGTGCCAATCAAGCATTAGAGCGAATTGTGAACTTCTTTCCCGAAGAACGCCACCCGCAAATTTATATGGATTTATCTTTAAATATGCGCGGCATGGTTTCTCAGCGTTTGATTCCTACCCCAGATGGAAAAGGCCGTGTCGCAGCGATTGAAGTTTTACTTAATTCGCCTTTAGTTGCAGATATGATTTTTAAAGGCGATGTCGGTGGCGTAAAAACCGCCATGCTTAAATCAGAAGAATTAGGTATGCAAACTTTTGATTCCGCCCTCTTTCATTTATACGAAGATGGCCGCATTAGCCTTGAAGAAGCACTTAAAAATGCCGATTCGATCAATGAATTACGTTTGCGGGTTAAATTAAAAAGTAAAGACAGTAAAAGTGTTTCACATGATGAATTAGGACATTTAAGTCTGGTCGCAGAAGCAGAGCCTGAAGAGGATGAAGGCAAAGCAGAATAAATACTCCGGAGTAGAAGCACCCCAGCCCGATCAATTCAAGCTCAAAGCAAAGATGGAATTTTATAGGGTGTGCAAGTCGTTTTTCTTGCGCACCGCTCTCTGCGCTCCGACTACGTTGTTGTACACCCTATAAAAGCCTAACTCCTAGGCCATTTTGCTCCGTGAAACTCCGTGCTCTCTGTGCCATCGCGGGTTCAATAGTGGGTTTCGTTAAGTTAAACAGGTTTAAGTTGATAGAATTGCCACCCCTTCCTTTTGCCTCCCGTAAAATTCCCCTTCCTTCCTCACAAATAGGCTGCGATAATTAGTTGATCAGTCAATCATTGATATGTCTACTATGTTAAAACAGAATACCGAACGCACCTTCCGCCAATCCCTGCTTGCCATGTTGGGCATTTGTTTTGTGATTATGATGGTGGCGCTCGATCAAACCATTGTGGCCACCGCCCTGCCGACGATTGTGGCCGAACTGCATGGTTTTGAGCTTTATGCTTGGGTGTCCACCGCCTATTTGCTGGCATCAGTCGTTACCATTCCTATTTTTGGCCGCTTAGGCGATTACTACGGGCGCAAGCCTTTTGTAGTGGTTGCTATCGTGACGTTTACGCTGGCATCGGTGCTGTGCGGCATGGCGAACAACATGCTGCTGCTAGTCTTAGCCCGTGCGCTGCAGGGTATAGGCGGCGGGATGTTGGTCGGCACGGCTTTTGCGTGCATTCCCGATTTATTCCCCGATAGCAAAGTGCGCTTGCAATGGCAGGTGATGCTGAGCGCCGCCTTCGGAATTGCCAACGCGATAGGCCCCAGTATTGGCGGCCTGCTCACCCACTACGTCAGTTGGCGCGCCGTGTTCTTTGTGAATATCCCTGTTGGCTTGATGAGTGTGATTTTTGTAAGCCGCTTTCTGCCACGCTTAAAGCCCAAGCACAGCACAAAAATCCGCCTTGATTGGCTGGGCGCGCTGCTGATTACGCTATTTTTAGGCAGCTTGCAGTTGTCGGTTGAATGGCTGCCGGAACAGGGGCTAAGCGTGCCTGTCATCAGCGCCTTGCTGACATGCTTGATCGCGGGCTTTTGGGCTTGGAAGCAGGAAGCTAATAATGAGCACGCCATGCTGCCCTTTGCCCTATTCAGAGACCCTGCCCTTGCGGCGCTATTTAGGCTATCGCTTTTGATGGGCTTTACTATGTTTGCGCTCTTGTCTTACGCCCCACTTTTATTGCAAGGTGGCTTTCATCTATCGGCCAGCCAAGCTGGGATGCTGATCACGCCGCTGGTAGTTTGCATTACCTTTGCCAGCATTCTTAACGGGCGAATTGTGCCGCATCTGCCAAGGCCGGAAGCCATGCTCTATCTGGGCTTTGGCCTGCTACTCATTTGCGTGATCGGCATTATGAATATCACCCCACAAACCGCGCATCCCTTGATTATTAGCCTGATGGCTTTGGGGGGCTTGGGGCTGGGATTTATCATGCCCAACCTCACTATTTTTGTGCAGGAAACCTGCCCGCGCAAAGACCTAGGAATCAGCACTGCGCTGCTGCAATCGCTGCGAATGATAGGCGGGATGCTCAGCACGGCCCTCGTTGGATCGATCTTAACGTGGCGCTATGGGCACGATATTAATCAGCAATTTACCAAGCCCGTGGCCAACCTGATGAATAATCCGCAAGTATTGGTCAATCTTGAAGGCCAGCAAGCGGCCATCTTGCAAATCAATGCCTTAGGCGAAGATGGTTTGCAACTGATTGAGCAAGCCCGCGCCACACTGAGCCATGCCATTCAGAGCAGCCAGTGGCTGGGCATTGCCGCTGTACTGTTTGCCTTCTGGTGCCTGCGCCGCCTGCCTCGTATTCAATTTAAGCCAAGGGGTACTTGATGACACCACATGAAGCTGAACAACTCAAAGTGTTACAACAGCTGGGCCGCAGCTATCGCAGCATGTTGGGCGCGTTCGAACTATCAGTGGGGCAAGGGCTAACACGCTGGCGAATTTTGAATCAGTTGCATAAAGAAACACAATGCTCGCAAAAAGCGCTGATTCAACAGCTAAAAATGGACCCCGGCTCGCTCACCCGCTTACTTAAAGCCATGGAAAAAGAAGGCTTAATCCAGCGCAGTAACGATCCACAAGACAACCGCCTCAGCAACGTCACCCTCACCCAAGAAGGCCACGCCGAAGTAAACCAAGCCCTGCCCAAACGCAGCGCATTTTTAAGTGTGATTCTGGAAGAATTTAACGACGAAGAACTGCTGGCCTTTCAAGGCATGCTGAATAAATTAGAGCGGGGCTGTGAGAAGGCGGGGTTAAAGAATGTGTGACGCAATAGGCATCAATTCACGACAAGAACAGAGTAAAAAGCTGATTTTATAGGGTGTGCATTCGTTTTTCTTGCGCACCGTTTATTGGTGCGCAACGACTTCGTCGTTGTACACCCTATAAAACCAAGCCTTGCAGAGGAACTTGTAGGGCGCTAATAAAGCCAAGCGCTTTTTGCATGGCTGCATTACGCCGCAAGGGGGTGGTAAAAAGCGGCGCAATGCGCCTGAATAAAGCCTCAGACTTATTGCACCCTACAAATTCTTCTAACGCAGCGATTCAATCCGTTTTAAAGCCGCTTTCAGCATCACAGCTGGGCAGCCGAAGTTGAGGCGTACAAAGCCGGGCAAGCCAAAATCTCTCCCATCTGAAAGCCCCACGCCTAGCGCTTCAAAGTGTGGCAAGGGGTTGATCGGGTCGAGCGCTCTGGCATCGATCCACGCCAGATACGTCGCCTCGGGCAGGGTGATTTTTAAGCGTTCAGAGCCAGCAAACCAAGCCTGCAAAATATCTCGATTTGCCCGCAAAGTGGCGATCAGTTCAGCATGCCAGATGCCATCATCGCGGTAAGCGGCTTCGGCGGCGGTGAAGGCCAGTAAATTCACCGATGGCACAATGCCGGCCATTTGTTTTTGAAAGCGCGCACGCAGCTCTGGATCAGGAATCACCGCCAGCGAGCAACCTAGGCCTGCGATATTCCATGTTTTGGAGGGCGCAAGCAAAGTAATGGTTTGCGCGGCAAAGCTAGCATCAAGCGCGGCCAGAGGCTGATGCTTCAAGCCTTCCGCCAGCAGCAAGTCGCAATGAATATCGTCCGAGCAGATGATTAAATCGTGGCGGCGGGCGATTGTAATCAGCTGGGTCAGCTCTTCTGTATTCCAAGCTCGGCCTACCGGATTATGCGGATGGCACAGCAGCAGCAGCTTGGTTTTAGGCGTGATCGCCGCTTCTATTGCGGCAAAATCCCATTCCCATGAATCATTTTTTTGCAACAAGGGCACGGTTAGCAGGCTGCGGTTGGATAAGCCCGGCGCACGTAAAAAGGGCGGGTAGATGGGCGTGGCAGTCAGCACTTCATCGCCCGCCTCGCCCACCGCGCGACAAGCCAAGTTTAAACCTTGCACCAAACCCGGCAGCCAGACAATCCAACTGGCATCTATCTGCCAGCCATAATGCTGAGCCGCGTAAGCCTGCACCGCCTCCACTAGGCTATCCGGTGCATCGGTATATCCAAACACGCCATGCGCCACGCGCTCTTGCAAGGCCGCCATAATCGAAACGGGGCTGGCAAAATCCATATCAGCCACCCACATCGGCAGGATGTCCTGCCCTGCGTATTTATTCCATTTCTGGCTGGAGGTCGCGCTGCGATCGATGGGTGTTTGGAAATCCATAGCAAAATCCTTTAACGAAATAGTAAGCAAAGGATAACGGTTTAAGAAGGCACTTGATAGGCACAGATCAGCATAAGCCCGTGCCTATCAGGAATATAAACTTACGCCGCCAACGCCTGTTCTAAATCGGCAAGCAAATCTTCAAGGCCTTCAATCCCCACCGAAAGGCGAATCAAATTATCGCTAATGCCCAATTTTGCGCGGCGCTCTGGCGGCACAGAGGCGTGTGTCATCCTGACTGGCTGGCTAATCAGGCTTTCTACACCGCCCAAGCTTTCTGCCAGGGTAAACAACTTGGTATGCGTTAGCACTTGATGCACATCGGCGTCGTCGCCTTTCAGATAAAACGACACCACCCCGCCGCCGCCTGCCATTTGCGCTTTTGCCAGCGCATATTGTGGATGGCTTTCTAGATAAGGGTATAAAACGCGCTCAACCCGCGGGTGTTGCTCCAGCCACTGAGCGATGCGCAGGGCATTATGATTATGCCGCTCCATGCGAATCGCCAGCGTACGAATGCCACGCAGCGCTAAAAAGCTTTGGAATGGATCGAGCACCGCACCGATGGCGTTTTGCAAAAAGCCCAGCTGCTCGGCCAGCTCGCTATTCTCACCCACCACCACCGCACCGGCGATCACGTCAGAATGGCCATTTAAATATTTGGTTGCCGAATGCAGCACGATATCAACGCCATGCTCCAGCGGGCGCTGCAAAGCGGGGGACGCAAAGGTATTGTCGGCCACGGTAAGCAGGCTGTGCGCTTTGGCAATCGCCACGATGGCGCTTAAATCACTCAGTCGATTCAGCGGATTGGACGGTGTTTCAATCCAGATCATTTTGGTTTCTGGCTTGATGGCTGCTTGCAGCGCTTCCAGATCACCTGTCGGCACATAAGTCACCGTTAAGCCTGCAGTGCGCTGTTTTACTTTTTCAAATAAACGCCCGCTACCTCCGTATAAATCATCCACCGCCACTAAGTGGCTATTTACCGGCAGCAGCTCTAATACCGTGGCAATGGCCGCCATGCCCGATGCAAAAGCATAGCCGCGCGTGCCGCCTTCTAAAGCGGCGATCGCCACTTCAAAAGCATCTCGCGTTGGATTGCTGGAGCGCGAATACTCGTACTGATCTGGCTGCCCAGGGGAAGGCTGGCGGAAAGTGGATGAAGCGTAAATCGGGGTATTGATCGCACCCAGTGGATCGCGATGCAGGCCGCTGATGACGGCAAGTGTTTCAAATGTGCTCATGGGATGGCTCCGAGGGGTGTTAGTTTTTAAGTTTATAGAGAGGCTTTGCAGCTAGGCTTAAAGCCAACCCTATCAACTTGAGGAAATAACAGGGCAATGTTTGCTTCTGCTTAGGGTGTGCAAGTCGCTTTTCTTGCGCACCGCTCTCTGCGCTCCGACTACGTCGTTGTACACCCTACGAAATGCCGATTCATCTATGACACAAGCTTAAGTGAATAGGATTGGGCTTAAGCCACTTCACTCACAAATTTCTTGCGCCAAAAGGCGAGTAAATCGCTTTGGGTAATCAGGCCATAAAAGCGTTTTTTATCGGCAATCACGGCGATTTTGTCGTCGTTAAATACCTGCAATAAATCACGTAAGGAAGTATCGGGGGCCAAGGTTTTAACGTTGCTGCTCATGGCCGCTCTTACCGGCATGGCAAATTGCTGGGGCTCGCCGTGCACTGACAATAACAAATCCCACTCGTCGATAATCCCTACAATTTCGCCGTTTTCTAGCACCGGCATTTGCGATACATCGTTGCTGCGCATGCGCTGCCAAGCTTGGGAAAGTGGCTCGTCTGGGTCAGCAATCAAGGTGGCGCCGCTAGCGTGCGGGCGGCTGATCAGATCGGCCAGATTGCCCGCTTTAGCGTGCTCAATCATGCCCTGATCGAGCATCCAGTGGTCGTTATACATTTTGCTTAAGTATTTGTTGCCGCTATCGCCAATAAAAGTCACCACACGTTTAGGCGTGGTTTGCTCGCGGCAATAGCGCAGCGCGGCGGCCAGCAGCGTGCCAGAAGATGCTCCGGCAAATAAGCCTTCGGCCTGAAGCAGAGCGCGGCCGGTTTCAAAGCTTTCTTTATCGCTGATTCGGTAGCTGCGTTTAATTGAGCCGCCTTCAAATTGTGGCGGTACAAAGTCTTCACCTATGCCTTCTACCAGCCAGCTGCCTGCCACACCAAATGCGCCAGTTTCTACATAATCAGCCAAAATCGAGCCCACCGGATCGGCCAGCACAAACTCGGTTTGCGGGGAAACTTTGGCAAAAAATCGCGACAAGCCGGTTAATGTGCCGCTGGATCCCACACCTACCACCACCGCATCTACTTTTTCATCGAGCTGACGCCAGATTTCTGGCCCTGTAGTTTTTTCATGCGCAGCAGGGTTTGCGGGATTACTGAACTGATCAATATAAAACGCACCGGGAATCGATTGCGCCACGCGGCGGGCTTTGTCTTGATAATAATCAGGGTGGCCCTTGCCCACATCAGAGCGGGTCAGGATCACTTCTGCACCCAGCGCCTGCAGGTTAAGGACTTTCTCACGGCTCATTTTATCGGGCACCACCAGCACGGTGTGGTAACCCTTGCGCCCCGCCACCAAGGCAAGCCCAAGGCCGGTATTACCTGCCGTCGCTTCAACAATCGTGCCGCCGGGCTTGAGTTGCCCGTTTTGCTCGGCGGCTTCTATCATCGAAAGCGCAATACGATCTTTGATCGAGCCCCCCGGATTCTGGTTTTCCAGTTTTACAAACAAGCGGCAAAGCCCGGTATCAAGCTGGGTAATCTCAACCACAGGGGTATTGCCGATCAAGGACAAGATGGATGCAGAACTCATAAACACTCACTTAATAAACAGGGGCCACAGGCTGAGAAGCAAATGACGTATCAGAATAATGCCGCGCTGCCACATCAAGATGAGAGCGCATACGGCCTTTTAAAACATTTTCGCCAACATGGCTAAATAGCGGATTGGCCGGATCGCTTGCCTCGCCTTGTACTTCTTGGGCAAGCGCGGCCGGAAGCTGCAACAGCGGCACCGTGGCATCTAGTCTTGGCCCCATAAAAAAGGCATAAGACAAGCGCTCGACACCAGAAGGGGGAGACACCACCCTATGCAAGGTGGCGCGTAAATAGCCATTGGAAGACAGCTCTAATAGCTCGCCAATATTCACCACAAAGGTGCCAGGAATCGGCGGCGCATCCAGCCAGCCCTCTGCGGTAGCCACTTGCAGACCGGATTGGGCATCCTGCATCACCAGTGTGAGCAAACCCGCGTCTTTATGCGCCCCCACGCCTTGTCCTGACGCTTTCAAGCCGGGGTAGCGAATCATTTTGAGATGCTGAAAAGGCTCGCCACGGTAAAGTGGCGCAAAAATATCGGCTGGTTGCCCCAAAGCCAGCGCAAAGGCCTGCATGAGGCGCTCGCAAATATCACTTAAAGTATCTTGCCAAAGCAGCAGGCCCGACTTCAGCGCGGGCAAGCTAGTCGGCCATTGATTTGGCCCACGCAAGCGCCGCCATGCGGGCTGCTGATCAAACGCAGCAAGCCCTTCATTCATAATATCGAACTGCTCACGCTGATCGGCCCGCCCCGCCGTTAATTCGCCGCCAAGACGGGTATAACCTCTGAAGTGCGGCGAATTCACCATCGCCACGGCTGTTTTTTCGGCATCACTCAGGGCAAAAAATTGCTTAGCCAGCAGCAGCATATCCTGCTGATATTGCAGGCTCAGCCCATGGCCACGCAGATAAAAAAAACCGTAATCCCGCGCTGCAAGGCGCAAATCACGCAAAAACGCTTCACGATCAGCGCTATCAAATAGGGCTAAATCCAGTATTGGCAAACTCACACACACCTCACACACTCGTTAATCACATTCCTTTTGGGCGATTAAAAGAGCGTCGACAAGAACATAGCCAAGGTTTAAACATGAGTAACCCCTCAAAGCGAACCAGTAAAAAAAGCTGATTGTTGTGTTTTTTTAGAACAAATTGATCTATGCGGCTAGCTTATCCTTTTTTTATATCATTTGGCTATAAAAAATTAGTCCAATAGTTCTTTTTTGCAGGAAAATAGCCGTAGAACGATGCGAAGAGACCCCCTCCACCTTCCTGCCACAGCAGTACTTGCGTTGTACTTTCTGCATGCAAGGTCTAAAACAAATCATCATCTCAACAGCAGCGTATAGCGCGGAGAGATACAACCTTAGCAGCCGTCTTTCACACAGACGCCCACTCTTTTAGCGCCTTTTCACCCACATTAGGTGTGCCGCCTTCTTTGGATAAAAAAATGAAATTTATTCTCTTTTTATTCAGCCTGATCGCAAGCCAAGCAATGGCCTTAACACTGACCACAGAAGACTATCCACCGTTTAATATTGTTGATGCCAAAACCCAAAAAGTAAGCGGCATTTCTACTGAGAAAGTCAGTGAAGTGATGCGGCGAAGCAATGAAACCTTCACCATCACGCCCTACCCTTGGATAAGAGCTTTTCAATTAGCCCAAAAAGAAGCTGACACCTGTGTTTTTTCAACCACGCGCACACCAGAGCGCGAGGCTTTATTTAAATGGGTAGGCCCATTAGTAAAAAACAATTGGTATATTTTTGCCAAGGTAGGCGACACCCGTAGCCCTAAAAGCCTGAATGAATTAAAAGCTTATTCAATAGGAGCTTATCGGGGTGATGCTATTGCAGAGTACTTAGAAAAAAATGGCTTTAAAACTGATCTTGCCAAAGCAGATGAAGATAATCCGCAAAAACTACTCAGCAATCGTTTTGATTTCTGGGCAAGTGGCGAGCTACTGGGGCTGTCTATTTTAAAAAGAAAAAACCTGAGTGATAAAATCATTCCTATTTTGATGTTTAACCAAACAGAAATGTACCTAGCCTGTAATTTAAAAACCAAGCAGACCAAAATTGATAATTACAATAAAATATTACAAGACATGGATAAAGACGGTACCAACCTAGCCATTGAAAATAAATATCGCTGATACCCTACCCTGATCATCCGCATTTTAGAAAAATGCCATTTATTCAGTTTTCGGCAGCATAAAATTCAATATTTGCAACAGATATCCAATACGGATAAGCCGGTAAGTACATTAAGATCCTGCCTTCCTGAATACAAAATAAGGCACATTTCCACAGAAATCTGAATATGCGGCAAAGCCTGCAAACGCGGGACCGAGTTTACTTAAAACAGTTGATATCAGTCCTTTTCTTGCAATCTAGCCTCTGTCTCAACGTGCCAAAATCTGCAGCCATGGCCCACAGGCAAAATTACCATGCCAATTGCAAGCAAAAAAATCTGTTCAGCCTCGCCCAATCATGCGATTATTGAATTTGAAAGCAACGCTTTAGACCAACAAGGAATATAGATATGCGCAAATTCTTACTTGCAGCCAGCCTCTTAGGTTTTACCTTGCAGGCATCTGCAGCTGATTTACTTGATACCGTAAAACAACGTGGAACTCTAAAAATTGCCGTTGAAGGCACTTACCCTCCGTTTAACTACAAAGAAAACAATGAGCTAACAGGGTTTGAAGTAGAGTTGGCGAAAGCTTTAGCACAGAAACTAGGCGTAAAAGCAGAATTTAGCACCAGTGAATGGAGCGCAATGCTGGCAGGCTTGCAAGCAGGCAAGTTTGATATTGCAATTAACCAAGTTGGTATTACCGATAAGCGCAAGGAGACATTTGATTTCTCCGAGCCTTACACCATCTCTAGCCCGCAGCTGATTGTGCGTAGCAATGAAACACGCAACTTTAAAAATCTAAATGATTTAAAAGGTAAAAAGCTGGGCCTAGGCCAAGGAACAAACTATGCAGATATTGCCAAGGCTGTGGGTGGAATCGACGTTAAAACTTACCCAAGCGCACAAGAATATTTACAAGACTTAGCGCTGGGTCGCATTGATGCCGCGCTGAACGATAGCCTGTTGATTCCATTTATTGTAAAGAAAACGAAGTTACCTCTGAAAGCGGGCGCGCCTCTAGGTGATCTTGAAAAGTCAGGCATTCCTTTTGCAAAAGGCAATCCTAAATTTAAGGCTTCACTGAATAAAGCCTTGGCGGATTTACAAGCAGATGGTAGCTTCTCGAAAATTTCGAAAAAATGGTTTGATCGGGATGTGAGCAAGCCACCTATTGCGCAGTAAAATATCGGGCTGATTCAAAGTAGCCCGATTAGCAATACATACGCCCCCAGTAGCAACCGGGGGCTTTTATTTTTGGAGTCATCAATGGATTTGCCCGGTTTAATTCAGCTACTTAAAGACGCCTTTCCGATCTTGCTACAGGGTGCAGGCTATACGCTATTTTTAGCGCTTGCATCCATGCTGGGCGGCTTACTGATCGCCATACTGGTGGTGATTATTCGGCTCAGCAAAATACCAGTGCTATCGCAAATAAGCGCAGTGTATGTCAGCTGCATCCGTGGTACGCCGCTATTAGTGCAGCTGTTTGTGATTTATTTTGGCTTACCGAGTATTGGCATTCAATTTGAGCCGCTGACAGCTGGTGTGTTAGCGCTTAGCCTAAATGTAGGCGCGTATTTATCTGAAACGCTGCGTGGGTCCATCAATGGCATTACTCAAGGCCAGTGGGATGCGGGTAAAAGCCTAGGGCTGACAAATAGCCAAACGCTACGTTACGTGGTTGCACCGCAAGCTTTACGTTTAGCCGTGCCTAGTCTTTCTAATAGCCTGATTAGCCTAATTAAAGATACCTCGCTGGTATCGGTAATCTCTGTAAGCGAGCTGATGTTGGCAAGCAAGGAAGTGATCGCCACAACCTTTCAGCCTTTCCCGCTTTATTTGGCTGCGGCGGCTATTTACTGGGCGCTGAGTGCCTCGTTTGAAGGCGTTCAAAGAAAGCTAGAAGAAAGACTCAATAAAATGTATCTCAGATAGAATCAAAGCCCACCCAGCGAACGCAGCAGCTTACGCAAAAGCCCTGCTTTTATTTTGTTTTGCTTAACTCGCGTACTCAGCGCTAGTGGTTTTCAAATCCTTTAGGTGGCACTGGCATGGCTGGTGTATTCGCTCAGCCACCCAGTTTTAGACCTTGGCATTGGCCTATGTGGCGACTCAAGCACAGCTGGGGCGGGAGTGGATTTTTCTGCTGGCAATAATCTTAGGTAGGGCGCGCACCTTTGAAATGCCTGCCCTGCAAGCCCTATTACCTAGCTTAGTTCCAGCCCCATTACTGCCATCCTTTAGCAGCCTCCTCATCGGGCATGCAAGCCATCGTTATTAGCGCCCCAGCCATTGGTGGGTTTTTATATGCGCGGGGTGCCAGCAGTGTTTATGCCCTTGTTATAGGCGCATTCAATCAATCATGGGTGTTTGAATCGGGCCATAGCGCGCAGCAGCTTTAGGCACTATGCCTTCGATTACACTAGGAGGAGCATGAATACTGCTGGTGGAGGGAATCTGGATAAAGCAGTTTCCGGCGCTGGCAAAAAGAAATCGACTTTATAAAGCGTAATGCAGACAGATCATTACTGGGTATATTCATTAATAATCTTTTCAATGACCCCTGTTTTTTTAAGCTCTTCAATTGTGGCATTCATTTTCAAAATAAAGTCCTCTTTTTTTGACCATTTATATTCATTGCTATACGCAATAAATGCCTTTTCTTCCGAGATTTCTGCGATTTCAATAAGTTTTACTTTCGAAGAAAGAAGCACATATTTCGATTTTTTCAGGCTATAAATCACAGACAATCTATCATTAGCATAACAAGAGATTCGGCCCGTCAATAATTTTTTAATATTAGTATCATTGCCTTTCGCCTCATCGACACTAAGCACTCCTGTTTTAACCGCCGCCAACATTTTCTCACCTAGGGTAAACCCAAGATTTACCCCAATTAACAAACCAGAAAAATCTTTTGGAAACTCTTTTCGTACGGATGAAATCCTATCTTCCCGACAGAATAGAACCACGCGCTCCCGATATAAAGGCACAGAATAAGCCTGAATATAATGGCGATCTTTATTTGCATAGGGAGGAAACAAAGCAAAAGAGCTGCCATTTTCAATCCCTTTTAAGCCGCGCTTCCATGGAACAGGTTGAAGTTCCAGCAAATATTCAGGAGCCATTTTTTCTGCAACAAGCTTTAAAAAATCAACGTAAATGCCTTTATACCGCCCATTTTCAACATAGGAATAAGGTGCATAATCATCATCGCCTTCAATAATAATTTTCTCTACCGCAAATACTTCTGCAGCAAAAAATAAAAGAATATAAACAAAGAATGACCTCATCTTTTCACTCCTCACACTAGCGGCTAAGTGCGATACATCATTCAAACATACACCTTCAAAATAGCACACGAAGTATCATCCCCCCCGTGCAATACATGAAACAAAAACAGACATGCCGCTGATGCTCCCACTCTTCAGCCCGAGTAGATTTCCATACAAGATCAATGTCTTTAAAAACAACACAATCACTTTATCCGTGGGTTTAAAACCTGCAAGCCTCAAGCAAGTCACTTACTATCAAGTATTCTGACTAAATCTGACCACTGAATGGGTAGTCATGCTGCAATTACCAGAACTGATCGAGCTGGAAGAAATCATCTTGCAAGCAGGGGACGCCATTCGTTTACAGCAGCATGGCGAAGTCACCAATGCCGAGGTCAGCTTCCCCCTCTACAGCATCAGCATGGGCAGCCAAGATCCTGACGCACCTGTACTTGGGTTTTTTGGCGGGGTGCATGGTTTAGAACGCATCGGCAGCCAAATTGTGTTGGCTTTTTTACGCTCTTTATTAGTAAGGCAGCGCTGGGATAGCAGCTTGCAGCGTAAATTAAGCACCATGCGCCTCGTGTTTATGCCGCTGATCAACCCTATCGGTATTGCCCGTGGCACGCGCAGCAATGGTCATGGTGTAGATTTAATGCGCAATGCGCCGGTTGAATCGAGCGAAAAAACCTCTTTTTTAGTGGGTGGCCACCGCATCAGCCCCTTACTTCCTTGGTATAGAGGTGAATTTAATTCGCCTATGGAACTAGAAAACCAAGCGCTTTGCAGCGTGGTTAAATCCCAATTACTGAATAGTCCATTTAGCGTGGCCTTAGATTGCCATTCTGGCTTCGGTTTAAAAGACCGGCTATGGTTTCCCTATGCACATACCCGCACGCCTTTTCCTAATTTGCCTGAGATTTACGCGCTTAAATCACTATTTGATCAAAGCTATCCGCATCACCCCTATGTGATAGAACCCCAAGCTTTGCAATATTGCACCCATGGCGATATTTGGGATTATCTTTATCAAGAAAACCTAGGTAGCGGCCATTTGTTTTTACCGCTGACTTTAGAATTAGGCTCATGGTTATGGGTTAAGAAAAACCCAAGACAATTAATGTCGCTTCTCGGCCTATTTAACCCTATTGTGCCGCACCGCCAGCAGAGGGTATTACGCAGCCATTTATTACTCTTTGAGTTTTTACTACGTGCGGCACACGATCATCGCCATTGGCTACCCAAAACCAATCATTACTTAAACTGCAAACAAGAAGCAGAAGCTTTGTGGTACGGCATCGTATGAAAACTTGGGTTTTATTACGCGGCCTAATGCGCGAATCCCGCCATTGGGGTGAATTTATTCTTAAGCTGCAAGCCCAATACCCCAATGATCGAATCATCACCATTGATTGGCCCGGCAATGGGGTATTGCATCAGGAAAAAAGCCTCAGCCATATCAGCGAGATGGTCACCCATATTCGCCAAACGCTAGCTGAGCAACACATTAACGGCCCCTTTTATGTACTGGCTATTTCCCTAGGCGCAATGGCCGCCGTTGCTTGGGCGAATGCTTTTCCCAATGAGATACGCGCTTGCATACTGATCAATACCAGCTTGCGGCCGATTAATCCTTTTTATCACCGATTACGACTACAAAGCCTTCCCGCTTTAATCCAGCTTTTATTCAGTGATGTGGCTGGCAAAGAAAAAATCATTTTAGAATTAACCAGCACCCGCCAGCCGCAGGCCGCCTTGGCGCAATGGATTATATTTCAAAAGCAATTTCCTATTTCTAGCCATAATATCCTGCGCCAATTAGCGGCAGCCATGCGCTACCGCGCCCAGAAACCCACGGTGCCCCTTTTACTGCTGTCCGGAGCCAAGGATAAACTCGTCAGCCCCGCCTGCTCACAAACACTAGCTCGCCAATGGCAAGTGCCCTGCTGGGTTCACACACAGGCAGGGCACGATTTACCGCTAGACGACAGCGGTTGGGTATTACAAAAAATAGAACAGTATTTATCTACCCTGCATTAATTGCTCATCCATCGCTTGGATACAGGCCTGCATTTGATTGCGGCATTGTTCTATCAGTGCGGGCAAATCATCTTGTGTTAAGCCAGCCGTTGGAATAGGCGCAAGCGATTTCATTAATACATCCGCCCCATGCCAGTTATTCAGCCGCATATGATTGCTATAGGTGCTAACGCATACCGGCAATATAGGC
This sequence comes from Pseudomonadota bacterium, assembly GCA_026399755.1. Classification (GTDB taxonomy): domain Bacteria; phylum Pseudomonadota; class Gammaproteobacteria; order Burkholderiales; family Chitinibacteraceae; genus Iodobacter. Next base: position 35,872 of record JAPLQI010000086.1, on the reverse strand, counting down.
ACACCCGCACTAATTGCCATTTGGAATGCGCCTTTTTTAAAAGGCAATAAACCACGGCCTTTATTACGCGTGCCTTCTACAAACACCCAAATTGACGTGTCTTTATGCTGCAAGGTATCAGTAGTCGATAGCATGGCTTTTTTAGCGCGCTGCGCATTGCCTCGATCAATCAATACATTGCCTGCCAACCAAAATAACTGACCAAAAAATGGAATCCATTTCAGGCTTTTTTTGCCTATCGTCACTGTGCGAGCAGGAACAGCCGCACCAAAAACAAAGAGATCATAATTAGATTGGTGATTAGCAATAATCACGCAAGAGCGTTGATGCTCTAGCAAATCTTTTATCTCCGCTTTAACTTTAAAGCCAAGAATGCGCATAGCGGGCAAGGAATAGAGGCGGCCACAGAGGCGACTATTATCAGGATTAAAGGGGCGGCACAGGCCAATCAGGATGCCTATCATGCCAGCCAAAATAAAGTGCACCGACATCAATAGCATTCGAAGGGAATAAAGCATAAAAGCGCCCACAGTAAGAAAGGGCAGCAGTGTACGGATCTATGGCATTTTTCACAATCAAAGTCGCCGAATGGCAACGGATATTTACATAAAGCATGCAAAAAACAACCTTAATATCAGCCATTCTTTGCACGCCCTGCCCGACAAAACCTAAGCATTAAGTACATCGTGATTAAATCGCCATTCTCGGATGTTTTTATTGGGAATGACGAAACCACAAGCAATCAGATTAGGCAGAAACCGGCACAATCCTTAATTCAACACGGCGATTTAAGCTGCGACCCGCTTCGGTATCATTGCTGGCACGCGGCTCAGCTTTGCCTCGGCCCGATGCATCTAGGCGAATCGCATTCACATTGCGACTCACAAAATAATTGGATACAGATTGAGCACGGCGCTCAGAAACACTTTGATTAATGGCAACGCTACCGGTGTTATCGGTATGGCCCACAATAGAAATACTGGTTTTGCCATACTGATTCACAATCTTGGCAATCTTATCAAGCGTTGGGGTATAGCCTGATTTTAATACCGAAGAATTAGTATCAAAACCGGTATTTGAGGTCATGCTCACCAACAAAGATTGATCAGCCATTTTTTGCACGGTGATATCACCACGCTGAATTTCTGCCGCTAATTGCTGCTGAAAATCTTTAGTTTGCTTGTCCATATAATAGCCAATACCACCACCGGCCAAGCCACCGCCTACAGCACCAATCAATGCACCCTTGCCACGATTATTATGATTAATTGCCGCCCCAGCTACCGCACCACCAACGACACCAATCAAAGCGCCTAGCTCAGTTTTATTGAGATCACGTTTTTCGCCCAAATCATTAGTGGCACAAGCAGAAAGCGATAAAGCAAGAATAAGGGGAAGAGTAATACGCACAAAGGCTCCTTTTAAATAGCAAATTGGCGAGGTTTTTTATCCAAGATATACAACCATGCCACTGACTATTTTATGAATGAAATAAGCCCGATTGTAAACGCCTTAAGCGGAAAATAATTCATAAGGGTTTGGGGATATTACCCAGATCAATCTGACGTGATGGCTTTAGGCATCAAGTTTGTGATTTGCCATAAGATTGCCATTGGCAAATGTTGAATTATCGTAGGCTAGGTGCAAGCCGCCGTTTTCCATAGCATTTATGCAAATGCTATGGTGGGGTGTGTTCCATGAGCGCTCAGCAAATTTTTTTTCATTAGCAAACAGCGAAAAAGCATAACAACCACGCACTTTGCATAGGGCTTTTTAAAGCCCCCTTGAAACACGCCGGAGCGAGGAACGAGCCAATCCCTCCCGCCGCCGACTCGATTGGACCACAGCAGGGGCTTTCGTGTTTTGTTGTTGTCGCTTGGCTTCGTTTCTTGGCGAAGCAAGAAAGGAAGGCCCAGCGGTGGCTACCGCTCCTAAATCAACGTGCCGAAGGCACTAAAAAGCATTGTTTTTAGGTTTGCTTAGCGCACATGTAGTGCAACCCGCGTATTTTTCAGTATGCCTCGCGGGTTGCACCCGCCAGACGAAAAAACGCGCTGTAAATCATTGGCTTTAGTGATACCTATTGCATAGGCACAACATCGTGCCCATGCAGCACACATTTACCTCGCGTTTAAAATACTCAAAGCCACCGCCTCAGCGATTTTAATGCCGTCTACCCCTGCCGATAAAATCCCACCTGCGTAGCCTGCACCCTCACCGGCAGGGAATAAACCCTTGGTGTTGATGCTTTCTAGCGAGTCGTTATCGCGCTTGATGCGCACCGGTGACGAGGTGCGGGTTTCTACGCCGGTAAATAGCGCATCAGCCATGCCAAATCCTTTGATTTGCTTATCAAACGCTGGCATTGCTTCGCGAATAGCGGTAATTGCGTATTCAGGTAGGCAGTCGGCTAAGTCAGTTAAATGCACACCCGGTGTGTAGGAAGGCACAACCACGCCAAATTCGGTAGAAGGCTTGCCTGCCAGAAAATCACCCAGCTTTTGCACAGGCGCTTGGTAAGTGCTGCCACCGGCTTCAAAAGCCTTACTTTCCCACTTACGCTGTAGCTCAATCCCTGCCAGCGGATGCCCTGGGAAATCGACTTCTGGTGTAATCCCCACCACAATCGCTGCATTAGCATTGCGCTCATTACGCGAATACTGACTCATCCCGTTGGTGACCACACGGCCTGGCTCGGATGCTGCAGCCACCACCGTGCCGCCTGGGCACATACAGAAGCTATACACCGAGCGACCATTGCTAGCGTGGTGAACCAATTTATAATCTGCCGCCCCCAAAATAGGATGGCCTGCACTTGGGCCAAAGCGAGCGGTATCAATCAAGGTTTGCGGATGTTCTACTCTGAAACCTAGCGAAAACGCCTTGGCTTCCATATACACGCCCTGCTCAAATAACTTGTAGAACGTATCGCGCGCGCTATGGCCAATCGCCAGCACCACATGCTTGGAATGGATTTTGTCGCCATTGGCCAGCTCAACGCCTTCAACTTGACCGTTCTTCAGGATCAGCTGCTCTACTTTGCTAGAAAAGCGTACTTCGCCGCCCAGCTCAATAATATTGGCGCGCATACTTTCAACCATGCTGACTAAGCGGAATGTTCCGATATGAGGCTTGCTGACGTACATAATCTCGTCTGGTGCGCCCGCTTTTACAAACTCTTGTAATACTTTATGCCCAAGATGCTTAGGGTCTTTAATCTGGCTGTAAAGCTTGCCGTCAGAAAACGTACCCGCGCCGCCTTCACCGTATTGCACATTCGATTCAGGATTCAGCTCCCCCTTGCGCCACAAGCCCCAAGTGTCTTTGGTGCGCTCACGCACCGCCTTGCCGCGCTCGAGAATAATCGGCTTAAAGCCCATTTGCGCCAGTAATAGACCTGCAAACAAGCCACAGGGGCCGGTGCCAATTACCACAGGGCGATCCGTCAAACCTTCCGGCGCGTGGCCTACATATTGGTATTCAATATCTGGCGAGATCATGATGTGGCGATCTGCACTTAAGCGTTTGAGTACGGCCGCTTCGTTTTTGACTTCTGCATCAAGGGAGTAGATCAGCAGAATCGCCGCTCGTTTGCGCGCATCGTAGCTGCGCTTAAAAATCGTGAAGCTGATCAGGTCACTCTCGGGCACAGCAAGACGCTTGAGCAGCGCTTGTTTTAGCTCGTCTTCCGAATGATCGAGCGGCAGTTTTACTTCGTTTATTCTTAACATTCTGTCTTTCCGAAATTCAAGGTGCGCGTAGTGCGCTTGATTTGATTATTTTAGACCGCGCCTAAAATAATCAAACAAAGTCACGCCACGCGGATTCAACCCGCTATTTTGCCGGTTTTCTGCAAAGCGTGCAGAACTATGGCAGCACAAATAAGCCCGCTAGCAGCCCGTCAGGCCATCTATCCCCCCAAAGACAAGCAAAATCATTACTCATTAGCAAACCCAAAGTAATGAAGCACGAGGCATTTCGTAGCTTAAATCTAAGTGATCGAGCGATGCGCTTTAAGTGGTCATAAGAAACGGGGCCCAAGAAAAGCGACTTATACACTCTATATAAAACCAAACTTCGCTCTATTTTTAACCTGACCTTGTTAATAGATGGGAGTAAACCTCGTAGAACCAGATACCAAAAAAGGCGGGCTTCACCCCAATCCTATCAACTTGGCAATAAGCCATGGCATGCCACGCAATAACAAGCATTGAATCACCGTAGGGCGGGTGCAAGGCGCGCGTTTCTCGGCATCACTTGCGGGTTTCATACGCCCTACAGATGTTATTACACTCAATAACCTGCTGGGTATTTAGCAATTTATTGCTGTATTAATACATTCCAAAGCACATCCAACCCAATGTCATGAAAAATTCACTAATTTGCAACATAAATACAGTCTTACTGCAAACTTTAAACCTTACTCTCGCGCCTTCACACTAAAAGCCCAACGGCATAAGAGAGAGCAATGCGTATCACATTATTAGCTAGCTTAATTTGCAGCTCCTTAGTATTAGCAGCATGCAATAGCGTCGACACCGATACGGCCGTAGTCACCCCAGTTGCACCGGTCACCCCGCCTACAGCAGCAGGCACCAAGCTTGATTTAGCCGTACTGCAAACCACCGACCTGCACGCCAATGTGCTGAGCTACGATTACTACAAAACCACGGATGACACGACGCTTGGTTTTGAGCGCACCGCCACCCTAATCGACACCGCACGCAAAGAAAACCCAAACAACCTGCTGGTTGATGATGGCGATACCATTCAAGGCACATCGCTTTCTGATTTTCAGGCGCAAATCGAGCCAGTAAAATGCGATAGCCAACTCGCTATTCATAAAGTAATGAGCGCGATGAAATATGACGCAGGCAATATTGGGAACCATGAATTTAACTATGGCCTGAAATACCTTGGCCAAATTGCGGGCAACTCCATGAAAGCCGGCCCTGAAGCGGGGCAAAACTGTAAAGGCCCAGATTTCCCTCTGGTCACTTCTAACGTAAACAACGCAGGCGATGGCAAGCCTCTGTTTGATCCTTATGTCATTTTGGATCGCACTTTTAAAAGCGCAGATGGTAAAGATATCCAACTTAAAGTCGGCATCATCGGCTTTACCCCTCCTGGCATTATGGATTGGGACAAACGCAATCTGGAAGGTAAAGTCAGCGTATTAGGTATTGTGGACGCAGCGAAAAAGTACGTTCCAGAAATGAAAGCCAAGGGCGCTGATATCGTAGTCGCACTGGCGCACAGCGGCATTTCTTCTGCCGATTACAGCCCAAGCATGGAAAACGCAGTTTACTACCTCGCCAAAGACGTGCCTGGCATTACTGCCATTGTTTCTGGGCACTCGCACAGCTTTTTCCCTGATGGCAAAAACTACGCAGGCATCAAGAATGTCGACAATGTAAAAGGCTTGGTCAATGGCGTGCCCACCGTGATGTCTGGCTTCTGGGGCAACACACTGGGCGTACTGAAGCTGAATCTGGAATTCGATGGCAAAGTCTGGAAAACCAACGATTCAAAAGGCGAGTTAAAATCAGTGAGCACGAAGGATGCGGCTGGCGTAGCCACCGTCGTACCAGCAAAAGCCGAGATTGCTAAGCTGGTAGAAAAAGAACACCAAGGCACAATCAAGTATGTCAATGCGGGGGTGGGTAAGAGCGAATACCGCATCAGCTCTTTCTTCACGCAAGTTGCACCTACTGCAGCAATGCGCCTGATTAACTTGGCTCAAACAGATTATGTAACTAAATTTGTTAAAGCCAATTTACCGCAATATGCCTCGCTACCGATTCTTTCTGCAGCAGCGCCGTTTAAGGTGAATTTCCGTGGCACGGGCTTTACCGACATTGCGGCTGGCGATGTGGCAATCAAAAACATTGCTGACCTTTATCTTTATCCAAATACCTTGCAAGCCGTAAAAATTAACGGCGCTACAGTCAAACTTTGGTTAGAAAAATCGGCAGAGCAATTCAATCAAATTGATCCAAGCAAAGCGGCGGATCAAAACCTGATTAACGATAAATTCCCATCGTATAACTTTGATCAAATCGACGGCATTACTTATGAAATCGATGTGACCAAAGAAAAGGGCAGCCGTATTGTTAATCTAAGCCTCAATGGCAAAGCCTTTGATCTAAAAGCTGACTTTATCGTCGTCACCAACAACTACCGTGCCAGCGGTGGCGGTGGCTTTGCTGGCCTAGATGGTAGCCAAATTGTGGTGGATAGCGGTGGCGATGCAAATCGCGACATCATCGTTAATTATGTGAAAGAGCAAAAAACACTGACACTGGCCAAACAAGGCCCTGTGGCCAACTGGCGCTTTGCTAAGGTCAAAACAGCGGGCAAGGTGCTGTTTGAATCTTCAGCAGATGCAGCAGCGCTTCAAGTGGCAGCTCAAGAGAAAATCAGCAATATCACCCTCGACTCCACCAAAGCGGACAAGAGTGCATCGGTATTTAGCATTGATCTAAGCAAGTAAGCATTTGTTGACGTTTTGTCTGAAAATCCTCAGGGCGCAAGCCTTGGGGATTTGGAGTTTTTATGAAAGCCCTATCCAAACCGATGCTTGCCCTCGTCGCCATCACGCTTTTTGCCGCAGGCGGCATTGCCATCAAGCAGTATCAACAAGGCCAGCAAGCTCGTGCCTTAGCCATGCCCAACGAAGCAGTCCAGCAATTACGCCTTGATGCCAAAGACGGCAATGCGCGCCTGCTAGAGCTGGCAACGCTAGGCCATCCGCTGGCTGCACGCCTCATTGCAGAACGCACAGACGACAAAGAAATGGCCGCACATTGGCTAGAAAAATCAGCCGAAGCCGGGGACCAAAAAGCACGCTATCTGCTAGGCATGGCCTATTTAAAAGGCGACGGCGTACCGCAAGACGCACAAAAAGCACGACTCTGGTTGAGCGCCGCAGGGGAAATGGGCATCTATCGCCTAGGCATGATGACGCTTAAAGGCGAAGGCGGCAGCAAAGATAAGGCCAAGGGAATTGCAATGGTAGAAGCCGCCGCCAAAAATAACGACGCTGCCGCGATCTACACACTAGGCAATTGGTATCGCTACGGTGACTATCTAAAGCAAGACGATCAGCTGGCCATTAAACACTACAAAAAAGCCGCCAACCTGCAATATATACCCGCCCTGCAAGAGCTGGCACTGGCTTTAGAAATGGGCGAAATGGGGCTGGATATCAACCCTGTAGAAGCCCACAAGCTAAGCGCAATGGCCGGGCATATCAGCAATTGCAAGCAGGATCATACAAATGAAGTAAAGGTGTTTGATTAGCCTTCTACCTCTGCCCAGAATAGCTTTCGCCACAAAAACGTTATTGCCTGCTTTATTGATTATTTAACCAAGGCCTTAGCGTCATCACCACCCAGTAAAAAAGCCCACGTTCACCGTGGGCTTTTCTCTGCATGCGCAGTTTATTGCGGATAGGCTGGCGTTGCCGCAGATAGATCCAACCATTTTCCGCTGGAAACTTGATTGAATTTCTTTTGGGCAAGCGCATAAAACTGCTCTGTGGCAAGCGGTAGTTTTAGATCGGCCACCGAATCAAGCGCGGTCTGGCTTAAAGGCAAGCCATACATGGCAAATATTTTACGCACATCCTGCCCAATGATTTTGGAGCTCAGCACATAGAGCAACTCATGATTGCTAATGGTGTTATTGGCATAACGACTCATGCCATATTTATGACCGGCGACCCAGTCCTTGCTCACCAAGCGATCGGCCTTCGTCAGCAGGGTGAAGTAATCCATGCTGGCCTGCATACTTGGTACGGTTTCATTGACGCGGTATCTACTAAAGAGAAATGCAAGTTGAAAATGCACCGCCCGCATCGGGTCTTGCGAATCGCCACCCCATAGACGATTTTCCATATCAACGCGTTGCGCCTCACCGCTCTTGCCACTTTGCCGGTTTTGCACAATATATTGATAGAGTGCTGGGTGATCGGTGATATGGCCGTTATCTATTCCTGTGAGGGCGTACTGGCGCATCATATGGGCGCTGGCAAGGATGTTGTTATCGCATTCAACCACGCAACCTTTGCCATTTAGCTCGATATGCATCACGCGCTGCACGGTGTTGTGGCCCAGCTCGTGAGCGTGCCCCCAGCCTGTGCCACTGATACCGGCAAAACCATCCGAAGGATTGCCCGAGCACAAATAGCCGCAAGCCGCTATCCAGCCGACAAAATGCTGCACACTCGGCGCACGGTGAATTGGGCCATCGCAAGTCCAGCCCACAGACGTACATAGCGTGGCCACATTGGCCGACATCGGCATATTGCTATAGCCATTGGCAATATGATTTGAATCGAACAACATGCCTTTAATTTGATCGACGATATAGACTTTAGGGTCCAGATTGCCCATCGCCTCATTGGCATAATTAATCGTCTGCTGAATTTCCCCACCCACAAACTTAGCGGTTTGCCAGCCAAAATCTTTGCGCTTTAAGGCGGCAACAGCCTCGTTAATATCCGCCTCGCTTTGCGCCTTGGTAAAATCAAAATGCGAATATTTGGCTGCGCCACGGATCTTTAGCGTCACACTTTGCCCTGCGGTAGCCCCTGCATAACTCAAATACAGCGGGCCGCCAAAAGGGCTGACCAACACCGTTTCACCGCTCGCTTTCAGTGGCAGCGCAAACGAATGCGGATGGCGAGGCCGCTTATAGCCCTCGCTCTCCGCATCGGTGAGCGGGTTGCCCCAACTGCGCAGATAATTACTTTGCACACCCAGCTTGCCGTTGCTTGCCAGCACTTCGATATAAACCGGCTTACCCGGCACAGCAGCCCGGCCAATCGCCGTTATGCCATCGGCCTGAGCAATCGTTACTTCAATCGTTTCGGCACTGCTACTTACCGGCAATTGCTGCGCAGCCTGCGGCATAAAATCGCCCTGCCCCGCCCGGGCAACGGTGGTATTTGCCCGGTTAAAAGCCAGCCATGAATCAGAAGCATAGGTACGCAAAAACTCGGCAGGCTGTGTGCTGCGATTAATTTTGCCGTACTCGATATCTGGGCGGTATAGATCGGCCCACAAAACCAGCAGTTGATGAAGATCTGCCGTAGTCTCTGCAAACACCTCGCCACCCGTACTCTGTAAGCTCGCCAACTCTTTATGTATCGCCGTAATCGCATCGGCAGACGATGTGTCTTTACTTAAATCGAGACTTAAGCTGGCACTGCTCATCTGCTGGATAGCTTGTATCAACAGCGCCAACTTATCGCTCTGCTTCAGGGTATCGCTCAGCGTGCGCTGGCTGCCTACCGACATCCCAGCCGTGCTTGCAAAGTAATTACCGCCATAGCCGCCCAAATCCATGCCCAAGGCTTGCAATACTTTACGCCCACCTGCCGAATCTCCCCAGTTGGGGTGCATATAGATCACAGCTTTGCCGCTTTCTAAATATTTGCGCACCTGGCGGCTTAGCTCTGCATCGTCTTTTACCCCTGCGCCAAAAAACAAAACATCAGCGTCTTGCCAACAGCTATTGTTGCTAGCGGCTAAATCGCAGGCCACGGTTTGCGGCGTTTTGCCCAAGCGGGTCAGCAGCTTAGTGACACTTTTGGCATCGTAGCCAGCGGTTGCAAATTTAATCGTGGCGGGCAGCGGCCCAGCCGCCTTACCCGTCACCACCCAGTTAAAGGCACGACTAAACAAGGGGAAGTGCTGGTTTTCTTTTGACTGATCGGCCATCCAGGCCAAAACATCAGCGCCATAAGCCAAGCCCCTACCCTTGCCATATTGGCTAATAGCCGCCATGCCCCGCCCCTCATCCGACCAAACTAAAGGGGTGGCAATGGTCGATAGGCTTGGAGTAATTAAATTGCTGTTTTTGCTTAAATTAAGCGTCAGATCAAGGCTGGCACCACCATAGATATCGTTCAGCGCGGCATTGTTCTGCTGCTGATAACGCTGAGCCAGCATTAAAGCCTGCTGCAATAAAAGCGCGCGATGCGGAGCACTTAAGCCCGCCGTACTACCCGCCTTAACCGCCGTCGCAATTAAACTTGCGTCGTTACTGCTAATCGGCACGCTGGCTGTAGATGAGGCCGTCGCCGGTGAATCAGAACTGCCACTGCCGCCACAGGCAGTGAGCACGCCCAACATCAGCATGCTCAGAAGAGATTTATATTGCATCAGGGAAAGTGCCTCGTTGAAACTACGCGATACGCTTTAGTACAGCAGCGACCATAAATATTAGATTTTCATGATATTACCAAGCACACCCAAGCTATGACATTGGTGTTTCTAATCAGCAGAAGTTAAAAAAACATCAACAGACCCTAGCACTGCCCTGCATAAACACCCCACCGTCTATCAGGCTTAGCCACCATCTGCCGCAACTTGGTCAAAAGTAATACAGGCCACATAGCCTCTTCGATAAAAACTATCAATCACATTTAAACAATCAATTTGTTTTAACTATCATAAAAATCCATAATCGCTTCAACAAGGAGCCACCATGCAGCAATCTACACTCGGGGAACTCTTTTGCGAGCTGCTTGCCAGTCTAGTCTGGATGCAGTGATCCCAAATCTAAGCAAAGGAAGCACATCATGTCATCAAAAAAACTGACCACCCAAGCAGGCGCACCTGTTAGCGATAACCAACATGCTCTCACCGCAGGCCCACGCGGCCCGATGCTGATGCAAGATGTTTGGTATATGGAAAAGATGGCGCACTTTAATCGTGAAGTGATTCCTGAGCGCAGAATGCATGCCAAAGGCTCTGGCGCTTACGGCACATTTACTGTGACCCACGACATCAGCCAGTACAGTAAGGCCAAGATTTTTTCCGAAGTGGGTAAACAAACACCACTATTCTTACGCTTTTCAACCGTAGCGGGTGAGCGTGGTGCGGCCGATGCCGAGCGCGATATCCGTGGTTTCTCTATTAAGTTTTATACCGAAGAAGGCAACTGGGATCTGGTCGGCAATAACACACCGGTGTTCTTTTTGCGCGACCCGCTGAAATTCCCTGATCTAAACCATGTGGTGAAACGCGACCCGCGCACCAATATGTTTAATGCCAATTCGCAGTGGGATTTTTTCTCTAGCCTGCCCGAAGCCCTACACCAAATCACCATTGTAATGAGCGATCGTGGCCTGCCTAAAAACTACCGCCAGATGCACGGCTTTGGTAGCCACACTTTCAGCCTAATTAGCGCCGATAACACACGCACTTGGGTGAAATTCCACTTTAAAAGCATGCAAGGCATCGAGAATTACAGCAATGAAGAAGCCGCAGCGGTGGTTGCCAACGATAGAGAAAGCTCGCAGCGCGATCTGTACAACAGCATCGAAAATGGCGACTTCCCACGTTGGAAAATGTGTGTGCAGCTAATGACCGAAGCCGAAGCCGATAACTACGCGATCAACCCTTTTGATCTGACCAAAGTCTGGCCACACGGTGATTTCCCACTACATGAAGTCGGCATGCTAGAGCTAAACCGCAACGCAGAAAACTACCATGCGGAAGTCGAGCAATCGGCACACAACCCAGCTAATGTGGTGCCTGGCATCAGCTTCTCGCCAGATAAAATGCTGCAAGGTCGTTTATTTGCTTACGGAGATGCGCAGCGCTACCGCCTTGGCGTGAACCACGGCCATCTGCCGGTGAACGCCCCTAAATGCCCATTCAGCAATTACCACCGTGATGGACAAATGCAAAGCGGCAACTACGGCGGCAGCGCCTACCCAAGCTACGAGCCAAATAGCTTTGGTGGCCCAGTTGAAGACCCGAGCGCAGCCGAGCCGCCTTTGGCAATTTATGGCAGCGCAGATCGCTACAACCCGCTACAAGATCAGCCCGATGATTACATCCAGGCCGGCGAACTATTCCGCCTGATCGGCAAAGAGGCCCAGGAACGCTTGCTGGACAATATGGCCGGTGCGCTCAGCCAGATAACGGTAAAAGAAATCCAGCAACGCCAGCTACGCCACTGCTACAAAGCCGATCCGGCTTATGGCTTGGGATTAGCTAGCCGCTTAGGGATTGATGGCGCTGAGATTAAGTAAATAGATTAGCTAGGCTGTAAAACAATAAAAGGTCACCCGCAGGGGTGGCCTTTTTTTATGCTGATCAGGGATGGAATTTGAGTGCGTTTTTTCCATACAAAAAATTGCGATAAATTTTTAAATATCGGACGAATAAAACCTTAGCTCAAGTCGCCGTACTTAATTTAAAATCGCTAAAAGCAATGAATTAAAGCGATATCTCTTTCAAATTATTTTTCACCATAAGGCCACTATGAAAACCGCAATGCTGATCATTGATGTACAAGAAGCGCTCTGCAGCGGCGAATATGCTGCCTTTGAAGCCGTGCAAGTGATTAATCGAATTAATACCGTGGCCCAATTAGCACGTCAGAATAGCGTGCCGGTTATTTATATCCAGCACGAAGCCAATGATGGCCTGCTTGAATATGGCTCTGTTGGCTGGCAACTGGCCGAGGGCTTGCAAGCTCAGCCGGATGATTTATTGATTAGAAAAAGCGCCTCAGATTCATTTCACAATACCAATCTACACGCCCTGCTCAAAGAGCTTGGCACCGAGCATTTGATTATTTGTGGCTTACAAAGCGAATTTTGCGTAGACACCACCGTCCGCCGCGCCCTTGCCTTGGGCTACCCTGTTACGCTGATTGCCGACGGCCATTCCACCATGGACAACGATGTGTTATCTGCCGCACAAATTTCCGCACATCACAATGCCACACTATCAAACCTAGCCAGCTTCGGGCCACGGGTTAAAGCGATTTTGGCTGAAAAAATTGAATTTAATTCAATAACGTAGTGAGCGTGGTTTTGTAGAGTGTGCAAGTGTTTTTCTTACGCACCGACCCTTGGTGTGCAACGACTGCATCGTTACACACCCTACGGAAAACACAGTATTTAAAAATGCAGGATAATTTATACCAAAGCACTTGCTATTTTTCTAAAGAATGAGTGCCTACACAATTAACTCGATTTATAACTCGATCATTAGCCGCAGTCTAATCCCAGCTTTCCTATATAATTAGTATTTAAAATTCGAATGGATATTTTCATGAACATGATGTTTGATGTCAACAACCCACAAAGAATACCTTTATCACAACTAACACCTGCGGGCCAGTATGAGGCTGTAATTACTTATGCCCAATGTGATGGCGATGATGTAAAAGCCACTTTGGTATTAGAAATAGAATTAACATCCTCTGCATATTCCGGACGCATTTATACTAAAACTATTTGTTTTAATGATAGTGTTGAAATATGTGAAAAACGTGGGCGGGAGGAGCTTGCCCTATTATGCAATTTAATTGGAATTACAAATTTAAAGCATGCAGATGAATTATTGGGCCGCAAAGTAAGTGTGATTATGTCAACCCACCCAGATATATATGATGAAGAAGAGCGGTACATTAAACATCCTGCAGAAAGCTTTATAAAAACCTTTATTGGCTCTTCCGTTCATGAAGATAAAAATAAAAGCGTAAACTGTGAAAAATTAAAAAACCCTTTAGCTCTTAACTCCTTACCGAGAATCGATCGGCACGATGATCACTTACGCACAGAAAAAGGATCAGACCATAGATCTTCTGAGTTATTGTGGATGTTAAATGCTAAGTAACCCCTCCCCCTTATCAAGTAATTTTGTCAGCTTTCACCCAATAAGCTAGGAAAAAAGAGTGGGGTTACCTGCAAGTAAAATAGAATCCCCCCGTAACTCCTTCTCCCCCTTGAAATGAGGGAGAAGGCCCTGTTAGTACCACGATCACTCTAAGCAACAGATGTTTTTTCCATATCTCGCACCTATAGAGACAGATTTTTTACGATAGTGCAATCAGCCATCTCGGACTGATGCAAACATCACACACACAAACTTATGACCCTATTAATTACAAAGGTAAGAAGCATTCCAAACCACGCTAGGTTTTAGCTTCGCCCCGCACACGGGTACAATCCTCCCTTTGCTGCACATAAGATTCGCCATGTCCCCCCATTCAGTCCTCGAACACGTCTTTGGTTACCGCAGTTTTCGCGGTGAGCAGGAAACTATTGTTAGCCATGTGGCAGGGGGTGGGGATGCGCTAGTTTTGATGCCTACTGGCGGGGGCAAATCGCTGTGTTACCAGATCCCCGCGCTGCTCAGGGATGGCTGCGGCGTGGTGGTTTCACCGCTGATTGCGCTGATGCAAGATCAGGTGGATGCCTTAAAAGAGCTGGGTGTTGCTGCGGCTTATTTGAATTCGAGCTTGAATCAGGAAGAGGCGCGCGATGTAGAAAACGCGTTTATCAATGGTCAGCTCAAGATGCTGTATGTCGCGCCAGAGCGGCTGGTTACACCGCGCTTTATGGCGCTACTCAAACGCGCGCAGATTGGCCTATTTGCGATTGATGAGGCGCATTGCGTGTCGCAGTGGGGCCATGATTTCAGGCCGGAATATCTGGCGCTCTCTCTCCTCGCTGATGAATTTCCTGGCATCCCACGCATTGCCCTGACCGCCACGGCGGATCACGCCACGCGCACCGAGATGATAGAGCGGCTGCGCTTAGAGGACGCGCAAAAGTTTGTCTCTAGCTTTGATCGGCCCAATTTGCGCTACGCCATGGTCGAGAAAAAAAACGCCCGCGATCAACTACTCACCTTTATCCGCAGAGAGCACGAAGGCGATTCGGGTATTGTGTATTGCTTAAGCCGCAAAAAGGTAGAAGACACCGCAGCATGGCTGAGAAGCAAGGAAATCAACGCCCTGCCCTACCATGCCGGGCTGGATGTCAGCGTGCGCACCAAGAATCAGCAGCAATTTATTCGCCAAGAAGGCGTGGTGATGGTGGCGACGATTGCCTTTGGGATGGGCATCGACAAGCCCGATGTGCGCTTTGTGGCCCACCTAGATTTACCCAAAAGCATAGAGAATTATTATCAGGAAACCGGCCGTGCGGGGCGCGATGGCTTGCCTGCCAACACCTGGCTGGCTTACTTGCTCAATAGCATGATTGATAATTCCAACTCCCCCGACATGCAAAAGCTGGTGGAGCGGCGCAAGCTCGACGCCATGCTGGGCTTGGTGGAAGCCACCGCCTGCCGCCGCCAAACCTTACTGGGCTATTTTGGCGAAGACAGCCAGCCCTGCGGCAATTGCGATAATTGCATCAACCCGCCCAAGCTGGTGGAAATGACCGAGGCGGCGAGAAAAGCGCTGTCGTGCATCTTCAGAACCGGCAATCGCTTTGGCGTTGGGCATTTGGTGGATATTTTGCAGGGCAAGGCCACGCCCAAAGTGAAAGAACATTTTCATGAACGCATCACTACCTTTGGCATCGGCAAAGATGTGGACGAATCCAGCTGGCGCGCCGTTTTTCGGCAGCTTTTGGCCCGTGGAGCCATCCGCTTAAATGCGTCCGGCCACGGCGGGCTGGAGCTGACCGATGCTGCTCGGCCCTTACTTAAGGGCGAAACACCGCTGTTTTTGCGCGAACGCACCGAGAAATTTAATTACAAGGGCGAAAAAGACAACGACTTTATCACCGGCTCTGATCAAGCCCTGTGGCAGGCACTGCGCCGCCGCCGCAAAGAATTAGCCGACGAGCAAAACGTGCCCGCCTATATTATCTTTGGCGATGCCACACTCAAAGAAATGGTGAGATTACGCCCAGGGGATCATTACGAAATGTCCCGCGTTTCGGGTATTGGTGATAGAAAGCTAGAAAAATACGGCGATGACTTTTTGAAAGTGATTGCAGAAAGTATATAAACAACTGTAATCACTTGAATTCACGAAGATAAATATTGCCATTGTGAAGAGGCTAAGCCAAAGGCATGATCTGCCTCGATCTATTGATGCACATTACTCAATTCTTGCTTAAATCATTTTAAAAACAACCGCATCTTCACAAGGCAACACCATGAAAATTCTCTGCTTAATTGTGCTCTTTTGCGCCAATACGATGGCTTATGCGGAATCGATGCGTTGTGAACAAAGCTTGGTCAGCACCGGGGACCCTTTATTTATGGCCGAGGAAAAATGCGGGCCACCGAGTGATAAAAGAGAATATAGCGTGCCTGCTACTTATATTAATAAACATGGCAGAAGCGTGGTTGATCCTGATCAGCGTGCTGCCGAGCATCAGATCTGGACCTACAACTTTGGCCCCAACCGCCTGATGGTCAGGATTAATGCCATCAATAATAAAATTGAACGGATCGAAACGCTGGGTTACGGCAAGTAAAAGCAGTCTAAAAAGGGCCTGGCCCCAATCGGCCAAGCCCCTCAGTCCGCATTATTTAAGCGATAACGGGCAAAGATCAGTGGCTAGTTACGCCCTGCCATCACCCCGCCATCCACATCCCAAACCGCCCCCGTTACCCAGCCCGCTTGATCACTAAGCAAAAATGCAATCACCTTCGCCACGTCATCTGGCTCTGCAATCCTGCCAATCGGATGGAAAGCATTGAATGAAGCCAAGACGGAATCGATTTGCTCAGCCTCAATAAACGACTGGTAAATTGGCGTTTTAACAACCGCAGGCGAAACCGCATTAACTCGAATATGATGCTCTGCTAATTCCATCGCCAAATGCTGGGTTAAAGAATGCAAACCCGCTTTAGCCATTGAATAAGCCGATGAAGGTGTGGCTTTAATGGCTTGTTTTGCCCACATCGAGCCAATATTGACAATTGATCCGCCCCCGTTATCCACCATATTTTTAGCCACGGCCTGAGTTACAAAAAAGGTAGCGCGATTTAAATTTAAATACTGATCGTAATCTTGCGCGCCATGCTCAAGAAATGATTTAGGATTAAATGATCCGGCTGCATTCACCAAATACTTAATATGCTGCTCATGGTTTTTGGCAAAGTTAATTAAACGCTCAATATCCGCTGCCTTGGATAAATCAGCCTGCATGGTTTCAATATCACCTAAGCCTGCTAATTGCTGCTGCGCTTGCGCCAATTTGGCGGCAGAGCTGCCCACAATCACGGTTTTAATGCCCTGCTCTAATAAGCGCTTTGCCGTGCTCAGCCCCATACCGCTTGAACCGCCCACAATAAGAGCAATCGTTTGATTTAAGTTTTTCATTAGTATTTCTCCGTTAAACAGTAAGATGTGCAAACGAAGTTTATTCACCCCTTACCCCATTAAAAACCAGGCACAAAACAGTAGGGTAGGTACAAATGGGTACATCTTGATGATTGAACAAAGCAAAAAATTTTCTAAAAAAACAGCGCCAGAGCGCAGTGCACGCATGGTTGAAACCATCTACGGCTGCAAATGGTCGCTTACCGTGTTTAGCCTGCTGGCGAACGGCATCAACCGTCCAGGTGAAATGGTACGCTGCGTAGAAGGCCTGAGCACAAAAGTGCTGAACGAGTGCTTACGCAAAAATATGGAATTCGGTATTTTAGAAAAAACCATCTATCCAGAGCTGCCGCCGCGCGTTGAATACGGCGTTACAAACTTTGGACAAAAATTTCTTCATATTCTGGATGATCTAGAAAAACTACAACAGGAAATGGATGCCCCGACAACACAAATTCTTTCTAAAAAATAATACTAAAGAAAGCTATTCATCATAAATCCAATAGAAAATTCACAGGCCATCATCTATCTTATTGAAAGCACTTCGCCAGACTAAGCCCCCTATTTTGTAATCAGCAGCGAAGATGCATCTCTCCTTAAAACAAATTTAAGGAGCCGTTCATAGCATGGTATGGAGTGATAGAGATGGCAGCTGCAAGCAAAAAATCGACAAAATCCCCCAAAGTGGTTCTTGTGCTACAAGGTGGCGGCGCCCTAGGCGCTTACCACATCGGCGCTTATGCCGCGATGCAAGAAGCGGGCTTTGAGCCTGATTGGGTAACGGGAATTTCTATAGGCGCAATCAATGCCGCAGTTATTGCCTGTAATGAGCCAGACCAGCGCCTCGAAAAACTAGAAGCGCTTTGGGAAATGATTTCTCGGCCTGATGGCTGGGGCAGCTTTTTATCGGGCAAAAGCCTGTGGGCATTTAATCAATTTAGCGTGGCCGAAGCAATGCTGCTCGGCCAACCTAATTTCTGGTCACCACGCATGCCCAGCCCCCTGCTCGCCACCACCATCCCCACCGATCAAGCCAGCTTTTGCGATACCACGCCCATGCTTGGCACACTCAGGGATTTAGCCTCTTTTGCTGATTTGAATGCGGGCAAAACAGCAAGGCTTACCTTAGGCGCGACCAATGTCAACACGGGGGAGTTGGTTTTTTTTGATTCTGCCAAGCAAGAAATAGCGGCTGAACACGTACTTGCCAGTGGCTCGCTGCCGCCTGGCTTTGCCGCCACCAAGATTGGTGAAGAGTACTTTTGGGACGGCGGCTGTGTCAGCAATACGCCATTAAATGCCGTGCTCGATGATAAGGGTGAAGATGATTTGCTCGTGTTTATGGTGGACTTATGGAGCGCCGAAGGCCCTCTCCCCACCAGCATGGATGCCGTGGCTTGGCGGCAAAAAGAGATTCAATACGCCAGCCGCAATAGCCAAGTCGAGGCCGCTTGCACCACGCACAATTTACGCCGTGCGCTGGCTAAAGCATCGCCCGACACCAAGGCAGTTGGTAAGGAAAGCGCGATGGATGTACCACAACGCCATATCGACATTGTGCACATTACTTACACGCCTAGCGCAGAAGAGGGCTCATGCAGCGATGCAGAATTCTCTCGCCCATCGATAGCCCGGCGCCGTGCAGCAGGCTATGCCGATATGCAGGAGGCGCTGGCTCAATCACCGTGGAAAAAACAGGAAAGAGCCGCCCATATCGCCACTACTCTGCACCGCTTGCAAGCGGGCAAATTAGATACGCAGGTGTGTTTGTAAGGGGATGGTGAGAGGTGATCAGCAGGCTTTATTCTAAGCTACCAAAGTCGTTACCCTCGAGTGCTTTAATCGTAGGTAACGACTCTAGATTCCCGATTAAAACACTCGGGAATGACAATCTTTTAGCTAGCAATAATCAAAGATTCACCCGCTCAATCTTATTCAGGCTGCGCCCCAAGAATCGCTCACCCACACTTTGAAATTTAACCGGCACGTCGGTCACGTAAAAGCGATATTCCGGCGCTTGATGAGATGGGTTGGCCATGCCAGAAGATTGCAGTAAATCGGCAGCCTGATCGGCAATCGATAAGGCCGAATCCACCAGTTTCATTCGCCCACCCACCACATCTAAAAGCAGCGGCTTAATCAGCGGGTAGTGGGTACAGCCCAAAACCAGCGTGTCGATTTTTTCTACGAAGACGGGCTTTAAATATTCCTGAGCCGTGAGCTTGGTGACAGGATGATCCAGCCAACCCTCTTCAACCAGCGGCACAAACAGCGGGCACGCTTGTGAATACACGCGATAGCTAGGTTTTAACTGGTGAATAGCGCGAGCGTAAGCGTTGGAATTAATCGTGGCCGGTGTGCCAATCACGCCAATGCCGCCAGTCCAGCTTACATCTACCGCGTTTTTGGCACCCGCCTCAATTACATCCAGCACCGGCACATTAGCACTGGCCCGCACCAAATCCGCCGCCACCGCAGCCATGGTATTACAAGCAATAATCAGCATTTTGACCTGCTGATTTTGCAGAAACTGAGCGATTTCCTGCGTGAAATGGGCGATGGTATCCACCGACTTCACCCCGTAAGGCACACGAGCGGTATCGCCAAAATAAATGATATTTTCAAACGGCAGTCTGTCCATCAAAGCGCGCACTACGGTTAAACCGCCTACGCCAGAATCGAACACACCAATTGGATGAGAAGGAAGAGATGGATTTTGCATGGGATGGCATTTTACGCCGGAGTACCGGTCAGGGCGAGCTGGAAGTTTGCTAATGCGGGCTTATATCAAATATTTTTAGTAATAAAACCGGAACGAGCAGCAGTGCAGGGAAGGTAAGCCTTTATCTGTGAACTACTTACGCGTAGGCACGCCCCGTGCCCTATGCACTTCACTAAAGCCAAGGACATACATTGCATCATTTGTAGGCCAGGTGAAACCCGCCGGACCTTTGCACAACACGCTACAAAACGGCGGGTTTCACCCGCCCTACGGTGCCTTGCTCCAAAGAGGGTGCCGCACCCCACGAAAAAAAATGGCCCGCTTCATTGAAACGGGCCATTCTCTTGGGCATCAGCTTAAGGAAACTTAAGCTACTTCCGGGTGCATCATTTTTTGCAGTTTCTTGGTCGACAAGAGCAAGAGTGCCGCAGCAGCCATCGCCATCCCTACAAACAGCATAAAGAATTCGTAGATGCCGTTGATTTGGTAGCCCATAAAGCTTGGTATGGCTTGGCCTGATTCTGGGTAGAAGCCCGCCAAGATACCGGCAAACCAGTTTGCGGCCGCACTAGCGGTAAACCAAACCGCCATCAAGAGCGATGCAAAGCGTGCAGGCGCTAGCTTATTCACCAAAGACAAACCAATCGGGGAAAGGCATAACTCGCCCATGGTGTGCAGCCAGTACATGGTTACCAGCCACATGATCGATACTTTTACGCCAGGCTCGATATGCTTTACCGCCATCGCAATCACGATATAACCAAAGCCTAGGAATAATAAGCCCCAAGCCATTTTGGTTGGAGAGCTAGGCTCTGCGCCTCTTTTCGACAAGAAAGTCCAAAGAGAAGCCAACACCGGCGCAAAAATCAGCACAAACACAGGGTTTAATGATTGGAACCACGATGTGGGCACGACAAAGCCCAATACTTCACGATCCAGCGATTCTGCCGCAAAGAAAGTCAGCGACACACCTGCTTGCTCAAATGCAGACCAGAAGAAAATCACGAAGAATGACAATACGCCAATCACGATAATGCGTTCGATCTCAACAGGGGTCAGCGGGGTATCGCGCTTAGCGCGCTCTGCTGCACTGATTTTGCTTGGCGCCAAACCAATTAATTGGCCAGCAGGATCAACCAGATATTTATCGCGGAAAGTAATAAAGATCACTAAGGAGATCAGCATCCCCACACCCGCCGTTAAGAAGCCCCAACGGAAATCGGCGGGATTACCGGTGTCGCCCAAGGCGCCGCAAATCAGCGGAGCCATAAACGAGCCTAAGTTAATCCCCATATAGAAAATGGTATAAGCCGTATCTTTGCGACTATCGTTTGGCTCATAAAGCTGGCCAACCATGGTCGAGATATTGGGTTTGAAAAAGCCATTGCCCGCAATAATAAAGCCTAAACCACTGTAAAACAGCGGGATCGCAATTTTAGCTTCTTGAAACCAAGTACCTGCAAAGAATAAGAAAAACTGGCCAATGGCCATTAATATGCCGCCAACCACAATAGAGCGACGATTACCCCAGAATCGATCTGCAACATAGCCACCGACGAGGGGGGCTAGATAAACCAGACCCGTATATTGGCCGTACAACGCCGAAGTAAAGTGCTTGTCAAACGACAAAGCTGAAATCATAAACAGTGCGAGTAAGGCACGGTTACCGTAGTAAGAAAAGCGCTCCCACATTTCAGTGGCGAATAAAAGGTAGAGGCCTTTAGGGTGGCTAGACTGATTTGCCATCAGGGCATCCTTAATAAAGTGTCAGTGTTGTGTTGCTACTATTAATACCTTACAAACAGGCGGATGCGTTACTGAAAATAACCATTTTCAGGTGGGTAATTTTCACGCCAAATGAACTACATTTTCAAAAAACACTCTGAGGCGACGTAAATTTTATAGATTGATAACGTCAAAATCCCCGCCATAGCCCGTAAATACTCACTTTTAGCGCCACTACTTTTGAGGTAAGGAAATATGCCTAGGGGAATATATCAAGGGCCAGGCAAGAGCTTGGCTTTTAATGACAGAAGCGTGCTTGATCTAGCGCAGATATTGGCTTTTTATGCTTATGATAAAGACATAAGCACAAATAAATTTGAATAATTAAATGTTGTCTAGCAAATAATTGCCAATAGCATAAGAAAACCTTAAGTAAGAATACGTACAATATTCTTACTTACGTAGAAAACAATTAAGCGGGCAGAAAGCAAATTTACAAAGCCGCCATGGCCTGCTCGGCAAGCTGCCATAGCTCAGTCAATAAGCCAGCGCAAAAGAGGCTTCGGCTTAAAGCAAAATACCGAAGCCACAATCCACCTTTAAAGCGTACAAAGCTTCACAGAGGCAAACTACAATCTGATGGTTTTCTCTGTGAAGCTCTGTGAGCCTGTATAAGTCAACGACTTAAAAACAGGCTAATACTCAAGTACCGCCAAAAAATCTTGCTGACCAGAATTAATGGAAGTGCCCTTCAGCTGCCTTTGCGCCCACATCCCGCTCTTGGACCATCACCGACACCTCTACCGAGCCTGATTTTTTAAACTGCAATTTCAGCGGAAACTTATCGCCTGCTTTTAATGGCTGTTTCACACCAAAAATCATCAGGTGATAACCCATGCCCGGCTTCATCTTGATGGTTTCACCGCCCTTCACTTCTAGCTCTGGCACTTGGCGCATTTTCATCACATCGCCCTCCATGCTCATGGTGTGTATCTCCACCCGCCCTACCCGATCGCTACTTGCCCCAATCAGCTGATCATCCACGGAGCCCTTGTTTTCTAACCCGATATACACCGCCCCCATATCCTTACCCGGCAAAGTAGGCACCGAAAAAGGATGCACTACCCGAATCTCCCCAGCCTTGTATTCATGGGCAAAAGCAGTAGCAGACACGCAGACAGCGGCCAGTAATAAAGCGATTTTTTTCATTTTTATTTCCCTTAAAAGAGGCAGATCATGAGTCTGCCAAAGTAATAAACGAGCGTTGCATCATGCTTAGGGCGGGTGAAACCCGCGTATGCACTAAGCAAAGTCAAAAAGACCTTTTTAGTGCCTTCGGCACGTTGATTTTGGAGCGGTTGGCCACCGCGGGGGCCTTCCTTTCTTGAACGGCCAAGAAACGAAGCCAAAGAAGGCCGCCCCAAACAGCACAAAGGCCCCTCACTGCGGACAATCGAGTCGGCGGCTGCGGGACTCGCTTCGCTCAAACATCCTCGCCGAAACCCCGCCCCGCTTGTTCCTCGCTTCGGCGTGCTTCAGGGGGATTTTTAAGCCCCGTGCAAATAGCTTAGTCATTACAATTTTTCGTTGTTTGCTAATACAAAAGCAAACTACTTAGCAGATATGCGGTGCCTCCTGAGCTTTCCTAAGATTTCACTCCCAAACCCGGCGGCTTGCACCCGCCCTACAAAAATGGCCTATCAACCATCAATACAGCCGCGCATTCATCTGCCATTGCAGCATCGCCAGATGATTCGACTCACCACTGCGCTGGGTTTGATACAGCTCCAGCGCCAGCAAATGCGCGGGATGAGCTTGCCAACTTAGGCGAATGCCTGTTTGGCTTGGCTGCTCGTCACTATTGGCAATGCCGTTTTTGCTGGCAATTTGCGCGGCGTTCACGCCAGCTAATTCATGGGTAATCCCCATCCACTCATGACGCAGCGCCAGTTTAATGGTGTCGGTGATTTTGGCTCCGCCCTCAAACGCCAAGCTGTTTAACTCCCCCTGATAGCTAATGCGGCCCAAAGTGCTTTCAAGCTGGCCATCCTGCTGCTGCCAGCTCCATGCCGATTGCAGCCAGTATTGTCTCCCTTGCCAGCCAGCCTTAGCGCGCAGCAGAGTGGATTTTCCAGCCAAGCAATCTGTTAACTTACCACAGCCCACAGCTTGCCCAGCGTGACTATGCCCGCTATGCGCGTCACTGACTAAGGAATGATTTACTTCCGGCAAATATGCAACATGCCCCGCCACAAACCATGGGCCATCCTGCCATGCTAAGCCTGCCGTCCACATGGCGCTTTCTGCCCCCGGGTAGCCGTGGCCATTAAAAACACCTGCGTGCCCTGTCAGCTTGCCTGCGGTATAACGCAGGGCTAAGCCATCTTCGTGCCAGTGATCATCGCCCAATACCGTATAGAGCCATAAATCAGGCAGCGCCCAAGCGCTTAATCCGGCTTCGGCCAACACGGGCGACTGCCGCCCCAAGACCAGCTGCGCCGCATCAGTCTGGTAACGAATCACCGCATGATCCAGCGCCACGCCATTATCATGTTCGTCGTATGCGGCCATCAGCTGCGTGTCAATTTCTGCTGTCCAGCGCTGACGCCACTCAATACCAGAGCCGCCGTACCACGCGCCACGCCGGTCCTCATTGCTGGCCCCCAGAACTGGCAGCGCACTCGGCCATGCCGTATCGGCGCTCAGGTAGCGAATATTAGTCAGCAGATTAATTTGCGTATAGCCTGTGGTCTCATCATCGTGCGGCCCATCGTGGGCCAGCGCGCTATTTGCTGTGGCGAGGATCAGCGAAGCGCTGATCAGTAATAAATTTTTCATCGGTGAGTGTCTTTAAAAAGGCGACGATATTGGCTTTGTCTTGCTCGTTAAGCTGAATACGAACAATCAAATCGCTTTTAAATGGGTTAAGGCGGCCATCCCCTTTATGCGGGCCAGTCTTGATTTCACGCCCACCTGCGGCATAAAAATCCAGCACTTCTTCCAGCGTGGCGATACTGCCATCGTGCATATAGGGGCCGGTGAGCTGCACATTGCGTAAGCTGGGCGCACGAAACATCCCCATATCTGCTGGCACGCCGCTCAGCTCGAATAAGCCACGGTTAGGCTCGGGAAAGCCGCCTTTGCCGTCGATGTTATACAGACCGGTGTTATGAAACAGCGTTTCGGCCGTATTGGAGCCCGCATGGCGCACCTGATCATTAAAATTAAAGCTGCCGTGGCAATGAAAGCACTCGGCCTGCTCGCCAAAAAACAGATCTTTGCCGCGCAGCTCCGCGATCGACAACGTCGCCTTGCCTTGCAAATACTGATCATATTTAGACGACGCAGAAATCAGCCCGCGCTGAAAAGTGGCAATGGCTTTAATAATCTGTGTGAATCCAATCGGCTCACCAGGGAAGACTTCGGCAAAGCGCTGCACATAATCACGATCAGCCTGAAAGCGCGCCAGAATCGTCGCTTTGTTTTGATCAGTGACGCCCATTTCTACCGGATGCTCGGTAAATAGCGGCACTTCCATTTGCCGCTCCAGCGTCGCCAGTGCGGGGTTGGCCCATGTGTAAGTGCTATGCCAAGCTACATTGGCCAAACCTTGCGCATTTCTGGGCGTGCTCTCGCCGGTAGAGCCAAGTGAAACAGCCCTGCCATCAGTGAATGCCTTACTCTGATCATGGCAGGACGAGCAGCTTTGCTGGCCATTGCCTGAAAGCCGCGCATCGTAAAATAAACTGCGGCCCAGCTGAAACTTGGCCTCGCTCATGGGGTTATCGCTAGGCACTTTGGGGGTAGGAAAATAAAACGGCAGCTCCCAGCTCCAGCTCGCACTTGTGCGCACTGGATCTGAGGTGGAAGTGCCCGACTGCACGCAGCCGCCGAGCACTAACGCTGCCACAAGGCAGCGGATTATCATTTCAGAGCGGCCTTAAAGACTTTAGAAAAACTGCCGTCGCCTTTAGGCAGGCCCGCGTCTTTTTTACCTGCCGCCGATTCATTCAGATTTAAATCCAAATTAGCGAAGGTTTGCCCGCACTCAGGATCGGTCGGCCCGCTCATACAACCCACCGCGCCACCTGCATCCTTGCTGATATCCACGCCTTGCAAAAGCGCCGCCAAATCCAGCACCACCTGCTGCTTAGCCGCATCAAAGCTGCTGAAACGCACCGGCACCAGATTGGGATTGCTGCAGCTAAAGCGATTGGCATCCACCGCATCGGCCATGCAGCCGGTTGCGCCTAAATGGAAATACCAGTTCACCGCCTTGCCACCTACTGCAGGCACATCAGGATTTAACTCCAGCTGCACAAAGCGGCGGCCCGCCTGCCAGCTCCAGCCCAGCGCCATATTATTGAGCGGCGCAGGCACGGCCATGGTGTCGGAATGATTCAGCACCACGTCTTTGCCCGTGGCATCTTTGGCCGTATCAGGCACGCCCACTTTAAAGCTCAGGCCCATATATTGACCGCCGGGCACAATGCCGCTGCCCTGAGTATTTAAGCTCGCCGAGCCCACACACTGACCGGTTTTATTTTCAAAATCCAGCAAGGCCACACTCAGATATTGATGATCGTTTTGCGTCAGCGCCAAAGGCACTTCCTTGCCCAGCGCATTAATCAGCTTGATATCGTGCACATACAGCCGCGCATCGCGCAATTTAGCGGGTGTTGCCGCTAAGCCCAGACTCGGCAAGGTGGTATTACATTCCACGGCCTGCCCGCCTGCTTTCAGCGCAAATTGCACCGCCACGGCTTGATCAGCCAAAGGCACGGCAGGGACGGGAGTGGCTTCGTTATCACCACTAGAATTGCAGGCAGATAAAATAAGTACGGCAAGAATTGCATATAAACGCATGGTTTTCTCCAGACAGCATAAAGGAGCACACCGGCTATACCGGGTGCCAGCAAAGGCTGAACAGATCCATGAAAACGCGTGGGTGTTTAGGCAAAAAGGCTGAAAAACCTCAGATCTGTGGACACAGAGATCAGTGAGAACACAGAGCACACGGAGAAAACCTTTAAAGATTCCCCTGTGACATGTATTCATCAAGCTTCAGCAGTTTTTTACCTTAAATCAATAAGACACAAAGATAAGCATGCAAAGCGCACAGACCAACCTTAGGTTTTCTCAGTGCGCTCTGTGTTCTTATTTGGCTCTGTGTCTACAGAACTTAGGTCTTTAGCAAAAACACGCGGATATCAAGAATCTGTTATGAGAAAACAGGCGGGGCGTGGCTGGGGGGAGGAAGAGCAGAATTACGATGCAGCCGCAGCAGAGGCGGCGCGGGCATGCCAAAAGTATGCGGCAACATCGCTGCCACTACAGATGTCGCAGCAAGATCTACAGCAGGCGCTTGCGCTTGATCCGCGTGGGCACAGAGTACACAGGAAGGCGCAGCTTTCGCTAAAACAGATTCAGATTTACTGCCGGGCAGCTGGCTAAGCTGGTATTCCACAATAGGTGTTAGCGTGCCGCAAAATACACTGCTTCGTAAGGCAGATTGCGGCAAGGTGGCATGCAACAAGGGCATCAAGACGTGCAGCATGATTGCCAAAAAGGCAATGCGTACACTGAGCTGATAGCAGCGTCTTGTCATGGGGCAGAAAGTGCATAGAAAGACAATATTATATTGGCATAGGCCGACGTCATCAAATAGAAATTCACACGGTGTTTACTTTTAAGCTTTTATCATCATTTACAGCAAGTTTTTCTCATAAAAATGACAGCTTAAAAACCCACTAAAACAAAGCATCTAAGCTTTCCAGCAAAGCTGCTCAGCTTATAAGAACACTTACAACAAACTATTTTTTACCCTGACGCAATTCAGATTTGGCCTTGCGCACCATTTTTCTACAATCCAAATCTGGTAGAGGATTAATATCAAGCAGATTAGCTTCTGCCTTCATTAGCATGGCCTTGGCCTTATTGCGAGAAACCAAGGTGTAGTCATCCTGATTGTCCTCAATATCCTGCCTTGTTTCTTTGATCAACTCTTTACAACTGGCAAATACGGCTGGGCTGGCTAGTAGCAGGGCAAGCACACAGATCAATGAAGACTTTCGCATCGGGAATTCCTTTATCTAAAGAGCAAAGAAGCTTACACAAGCAAACGTAAATACTCAGCATCTAATTACCAAGACCCTTAGCATAGACGGGGCTGAGCAGCTTGCAGCCCCTTATCTTCATTCAAACCGCTTAAGATAATACCCGCTCGCTATTGAGCAGCTGCCACTGCCAACGCAACCAGCTACCTGTGCCACGCCATAAAGCACGCAATATTTTCCAGCCAAAGAAACTCCCTAAGCTACCTAAGAGTAATAAGATCAGCCCCAGCACTAACACGGCTGTTTTGGATGCCTTAGGTAGGCCGTTTAAATTAAAACTACCATGGTTGTCTTTCGCTTCAAGCCGCAAGATATTTCCCTCCGCATCCTTTTCCAGCCTAAATTGCTCCTTGCCATCTCTGGCCTCAAACACCAGCTTGCCATTTGCATCAGTCTGAATAGACACATGCTCGTCCTGATCAGTGCTGATATTTATTTGTGGAATCGATACTCCACCCTGCCCCGTAATCAGCCAAGGCCCAATCCCGCTATCGTTTAAAACCACATTATTCAAAGCAGGCCAGCCAAATACTGCGCTACTGGCCCAGCTTCCCGTCATTAACAAGCCAGATAGCAGCAAGATCACTGCACTCAGCCACAGACTTGAAAGTACCGTTAGCACCAGTAAATAGGGAAAGGCGAGCAGCATATTCACCGCACCCAAGCCCGCCAATGCGCCTAATACCTGCCTTAAATTAGCGGGCGTTTTATTGGCCTCCCATATCTTTAATTTACGCTCCGCCATTAGCTCGCGGGCCAGCCGCTGCGGGTCGCCCAATGCCGCAGCCACATCAGCCTCGATACGGCCATCAGCCAGCGCATCATTAAAATAAGCGCGATAGTCACGCAAAATATCTTCGCGCTCGGTGGCTGGCAGGCGCTCTAATCCCAATGACAGCTGTTTTAAAAACTCATCCTGATTCATGCTTGATCTCCCTGAGCGCCTGCCGCCTGATGACGGCCCAGCACATGATTGATTTCCCCTACAAACCCTTCCCACTCCAAGCGCATGGCCGCCAACGCTGCGATGCCTGCAGGCGTCAGCGCGTAATATTTACGCGCTGGGCCGCTGGGTGATTCGGTCAGATACGTTGTCACCCACTCATCCCCCTGCAAACGGCGCATCAGCGGATAAATCGTGCCTTCGCTGATATCCATACTCTGCGCCAAGCGGCTGACAATCTCGTAAACATAGCTATCTTGCTGCGCTAGCACTGCCAGCACACACATCTCTAAAGTGCCTTTGCGTAACTGTGTTTTCATCCATCCCCTCCTACCTCGCATCAAAGCAGATTAAATAAGATCCGATTTACATGCCCTGAGTATAAATACACACTACTGTGTAATGCAAGCTAGCTGTTTATGCACTGTTATTTTGCAACTTAAAAGCCACATCAATGCAAAAAATAAATCCTTTACAAGAAACCACGTCAGCATCAGTAATCAAGACCCTAGCTCGAAAAGGGCACGCCATGAAAGGTAGCTGCCTCTGTGGTGCAGTGGGATATGAGATCGACAGTATCAGCATGACTATTAACCATTGATGTTACGCAACCAAACCCAAATCTTGAAACACGGAGAAAAACAAGGCTTGAACTAAGTTTTTTTATAGGTTTTTAGTGTTTAATACCCAGCGATTAGAATTCGTATCGCATCAAGTGGCACTGGGCCTAAATCTCCCCTTGAAACACGCAAGCTCCGAACAAGCGGGGCGGGGGCCTTCGTGTTTCGTGGGGCGGCCTTCTTTGCGTACTATGATTTTTGGCCGTTCGGAAATTAAATACTTCGCGGGGATACCGCGCCAAAATCAACGTGCCGAAGGCACTAAAAAGATGATCACTGCGTAACATCAGTTAGTCATTGCCATTGCCGCAGCTATAGAAAATCCCGTGCGGCGGCGTTTTTCAGCCCGAGGGGTGATGAGGCGGGATTTTCGTTGGCTAAAGGGCGAGGACAAGCTTGCTGCTTTTGAATCATCGCCAGGTAAACTGCGCCAGTTTTGCCCTCAATGTGGCTGCCATTTAGTCGCCCAGCGTAAGAACCAGCACCATTTGATTGTGCGAGTCGCCAGCTTGGATGACGATCCAAATATGACGCCTGTGGCACATATTTGGACGTCACATGATGTGCCTTGGCTGCAATATGAAGGAATACCTAGCCATCTAGCATGGGCACCGATGCGTTAAAGCAATGCTAACGAATCTGAGCCGAACAAGACGGCCTCCTGCCAAACTAAACTTTAAAGTGACTCACACCTTGGTTTAGCTGATGAGCAATCTGCTCGACCTGTGCGGCATTTTCTGCGGCATGCTGGATCGAGGTGCTGGTTTCTTCCACCATTTGTGAAATATCCTCAACCCGTGTAGCGATGCTATTACTGGCTTGGCTTTGCTCCCTGATGGCTGACGCCATTTCTTGCAGGCTATGGAGGCTGGATTCCGCGCCCGAATGGATACTGCTTAAAGATTCAGCCACATGGCGAGATAAGGCCACACCTCGCTCCACCTGTGGAATAGCGGCGCTCATGGCATGGACCACGCTGATGGTTTCACTCTGAATAGTGGCCAACATCTGGGAGATATTCACCGTGGCTAGCGAGGTTCTTTCTGCCAGTTTTCTCACCTCATCAGCCACTACGGCAAAACCACGACCTTGCTCGCCTGCCCTTGCCGCCTCAATGGCGGCGTTGAGCGCTAATAAATTAGTTTGATCTGCAATGTCTTTGATTTCAGACGCTACGCCAGAGATTTCACGCGCCTTGGCATCCAGTTGGCGTATTTGCGTCGTGGCTTCACTCACATTGCCCGCGATCACTTCCATGGCGGAAGTCACTTCTGCGACCTGTGTTACGCCGTTTTTGGCAAGCTCTGTGGCTTGGCGCGAAGCATGCTCGGCCACGCCCGAGCCTTCTGAAATATGGTTGATGCTTACGGTAAGCTCCTCCATTGCCGCCGCCATATTGGTCGTGGCATCCGATTGACGAGTGGCCGCAATTGAAATTTCCCGACTGGAATTGGCAATTTGCGCCGCCCTATCATTCAGCAAATCAGCATCTGTGCGCACATTGCGCATCACCTTATTTAAACCCCCAACCATTTCCCCTAGGGAAGCCAGCATGCTGCCTTCCTGCGCCGATGACACATTAATTTGCAAATCGCCATCGGCCACACGCCGCATTACGGCTATGCCTTCCTGCGGCTCACCACCGAGCTGGTACAAAATACTCTGCGCAATCATCCAAGCCACAGCGGCCACCAAGATCGCCAGCACCAAGAGTTTAGCGAGGCCGTAAAGCAGATTTTTTTTGAACTCAGCATCCACATCATCAACATAAATGCCCGTACCAACCACCCAATTCCAATCGGGAATCAGTAGTGCATAAGAAACCTTGGGCTCAGCCTTATCTGATCCTTTCTTTGGAAAGAAATAATCAACATAGCCACCGCCCTGCTGAGCCGCCTTTGCCAGCTCTACATAAATCAACTTGCCATTCGCATCTTTTAAATCGCCCTTTTTTTGCCCCTCAAATTCAATCTTGGTTGGCAGCAGGCGGACAATATAATTTGTATCAAAGATAAAGAAATATTCAGTTTTGGAATAGCGCACATCCCGCAAAGTACTCAGCGCCGCCTGCTGCGCATCTGCACTGCTCATCTGCCCTTTTTGGCTTAATGCATGAAAGCGCTCAATCACCCCTGCAGCCGTTTCGGTCTGACCTTTTACTTTGTCCATCCGGTCTTGCAGCATGGTGTCCCGCAGCGCTTTCATATTGGCAAGGCTTAATATCACCATGCCGCATAAGGCA
The DNA here is from genome assembly GCA_026399755.1 of Pseudomonadota bacterium. GTDB lineage: Bacteria > Pseudomonadota > Gammaproteobacteria > Burkholderiales > Chitinibacteraceae > Iodobacter. The sequence goes on along the minus strand of JAPLQI010000086.1, from coordinate 4,404 downwards.
AAAACGCATAGCAGTAATAAACGCGTTCTCACCCGATAATTCATTAATAAGCCCATTTCACACACTCTCTATATTTAAAGACCCGAATTATTTTTCGATTTAGAAAGGCAATTAAATCAATCTTTAATAAGCCGAAAATCATAACCAACATCAATCAAGAATGATCGTCGACGTAATAACTTTAGTACATCTCAAATGGTATGCACGCTAATAGAAAAGTGTGCTTACCCAACATGCCGAAAGGTAATCACGGGCAAACCGAAAGCACAGCCAGTGCTTAGGCGATTAGCTTTAAAAGAAATGGATACGGGAGGAAATCCTGTCAACTTAGTAAGATTGGGTTTGATTTTTATAGGGTGTGCATAAGTCACTTCTCTGGCGCACAGCCTTGCCGTAGCAAGGACTTCGTTGTTGTACACCCGCACAATGGCAAGCATTAAATCATCGTAGGGTGGGTGCAACCCGCGTATTTTTCAGTATGGCTCGCGGGTTGCACCCACCCTACGAAAAACATTTCGTTTACGTTGATAGGATTGATATTGGAGGAGCCTTGCCCAATTCAGACCAGAAGGCGGCGTAAACCAACCATCAGGAGCGGTGAGGTATAGCATGCTGCGCCAAAGCCCACAGCACGTGCTCCCTGACAATATCGCTAGCATCCTCGGCTCTGGCGGTCAGAGCAGCAATCACCTCGGGCGAGGTGGGCGCGTTACCAAGGCCGACGGCCATATTTCTAAGCCACTGCTCGTAGCCAATCCGGTAAATGGCGCTGCCGGCCATTTTTTGTTTGAAGTCGGCCTCAGACCAAGCAAATAGCTCAACCAACGTGACATCATCAAGGCCATGGCGCACATGAAAATCGGCTTCTTTAGTATCCACCGCAAAGCGATTCCACGGGCAGACCATCTGGCAATCGTCGCAGCCATAGACGCGATTGCCCAGCATGGGGCGAAACTCCAGCGGAATACTGCCTTTTAGCTCAATGGTTAAATAAGAAATACAGCGCCGCGCATCCACTTTATACGGTGCGACAATCGCCCCCGTTGGGCAAGCCGTAATACAGCGGGTGCAGCGCCCGCAATGCTCTTCTTCCTGCGGCGGATCTGGTGGCAGTGGCAAGTCAGTAAATAACTCACCAATAAAAAAGTAAGAGCCGTATTCGCGGTTAATCAGCAAAGTATGTTTACCCCGCCAGCCTTGGCCTGCTTGCTGGGCGATTTCTACCTCGAGCACCGGAGCGGAATCCACAAACACCCGATGGCCAAAAGGGCCGATTTCTTTAGCCAGCCGGTCTGCTAATTGCTGCAAACGGCCCTTTAATACCTTGTGATAATCACGCCCCAGCGCATAGCGGGAAAGATAGGCCTTGCTGCCGTTCGCCAGAATTTCTTCTGAATTTGCAGCGGCAGGCGGCAAATAAGGCAAGAAAACTGAAATAAGTGAAATAGTGCCGGGGTGTAATTCTGCAGGTCTAGCACGTTTCATGCCGTGCCTTGCCATATAATCCATCTCGCCGTGAAAGCCCGCATCTAGCCATTCTTGCAAACCGGCTTCGGCGTGGCTTAAATCGATGCCGGTAATTCCGGCCCGAGCAAAACCTAATTCTTGCGCCCAGCCTTTAATTTGCTGAGCGAGTTTTTGATAATCTAATAAGGGGAGAGACGTATGCATAGCCGCGATGATACCGACTTCATGCGTTTTTTGCCTGATAGGCCCCAATTCACCGTATGAGCGTTAAGCCAATGGATGTCATAGCCCATGCCACACAATACTGATTTCAAATGTTTTTTAGCCGATGAGGATGCCACGCTGGCGCTAGGCGCGCGTTTATCGCAAAACGTAGCGGCGGGCATGGTGATTTTTTTGGAAGGCAACCTAGGTGCAGGCAAAACCACGCTCAGCCGAGGCTTGCTTCGCGGGCTGGGTTTTTCCGGCCGTGTAAAAAGCCCCACCTATACGCTGGTTGAACCTTATACTGTTTCTAACTTATACTTATATCACTTTGATTTATATAGATTTAATGATGCCAGCGAATGGGAAGATGCAGGCTTTAGAGACTACTTTAACCCCGAATCTATTTGCCTAATCGAATGGGCAGATAAGGCTGAAGGTCTTTTACCCACTCCCGACTGGATCATTACTTTAACGCCCGAAGCTTCTTTAGTATCCGATCAAACGAGCCGCATGGCCCATATACAAGCATTTAGTGAGCAAGGCCAAACATGCCTCAATCGTCTTCAACAGGTTTAAAAAACCTCCAGCTAGCCCGCCGCGATATTTTGCGCGGAGCAAGCGCCAGCCTTCTGCTGGCCGTTACCCCCTTTGGCTTTGCTTCGCCTGCCGCCAGCGTGGTGGCCGTGCGCGTTTGGCCTGCGCAGGCTTATACCCGCGTAACCATCGAATCAACCGTTCCACTCACCTTTAAGCAATTTGCGCTTAAAGACCCAGAACGGCTGGTGGTCGATCTGGAAGGCATTGATATCAACAATGAATTGCAAAGCCTAGCCAGCAAAGTGGGCGGTGATGACCCTTATATCCAACAGCTGCGCGCTGCCCGCAATAAGCCAGGCACGGTGCGCTTGGTCCTGGATTTAAAAACCGAAATCAAACCGCAAATTTTTACGCTCAATCCTGTTGGCGAATACAAGCATCGCTTAGTGATTGATCTCTACCCTGCGTCGCAAAATGATCCTCTCCTTGCGTTTTTGGACGATCAAACCGGCGATATCAAGCCTCCCCCACCTGCGCCCGTAGCCCCAACTAAGCCCGAGGAAAACAAAGACGGCACAGTTGATCGCAGCAAAATGAAAGTTGATCGGCTGATTACCATCGTGCTTGACCCAGGCCACGGCGGTGAAGACCCCGGCGCGGTTGGCCCTGCTGGCAATCATGAAAAAACCGTAGTGCTGGCGATTGCCAAAAAGCTAAAAGTACTATTAGAGAACGAGCCGAATATGCGTGTTGTACTCACGCGTGATGGCGACTTTTTTGTGCCGCTAGGCGTGCGCGTTAAAAAAGCCCGCGCAGTGCAGGCCGATTTATTTGTCTCTATCCATGCCGATGCATTTACTCGGCCCGATGCCAATGGCTCGTCGGTATTTATGCTGTCTGAAAAAGGCGCAACGAGCACGGCCGCAAAGTGGCTGGCACAAACGCAAAACGATGCCGATTTGATTGGCGGGGTAAAAATCGACGTTAAAGACAAAGCGCTGGCGCACACGCTGATGGATTTAACCCAAACCGCCACCAATAATGACAGCATGAAACTCGCCAAATCCATGCTGGGCGAGATAGGCAATATCAACCGCCTGCATAAACAAGGTATCGAACAAGCAGGCTTTGCCGTACTCAAAGCCCCCGACATCCCGTCGATCCTGGTCGAAACCGCGTTTATCTCTAACCCGCAGGAAGAGCAAAAGCTCATCGACGAAGCCTACCAACACAAAATGGCCGGTGCCTTACACAAAGGCATCAAACGCTACTTCGCCAAAAATCCACCGCTGGCAAAAACGAGGATGGCGCAGAGTTGAGACATTTGTAGATAGGGTTAGCGGCTTTATCGCGTAACCCGACATTGAGAAACAAGGGGCAGACCACCGTTAATTTGTTGTGCTCTGCCCCCATATTCAAATTAAATAATCAACTCCAACTCCAACTCCAACTCAACATCACCATCTTCCGCATAGCCCACTTCACAAAAACCACTCCGCTGATATAGTCGTGAAGCGATCTTATTTGAGGGCTTGTGCATTGTTCTTACTCGGCTTGCCCCAGCCAATTTCATTTCTGCGAGAGCAAGATGAATAGCTAGCGCGCCATAGCCTTTGCCTTGATATTCAGCCCCAAGCATAAAACGAAATAGCCAAAATAATTTGGGGTCAGGTAGATCGACGTCAGGGCAATACATCAAAAAGCCAATCTCCTTGCCATCCAAGCAAATTACGCGCGGCTGATAATGGGGCTCGAATTTCGATTCGGCAATTGAATAGATATTAGGGGCAAGCAATGTTGCTTGCTCTGGCGGAAGGACCAATTGTGCACAGGCCAGCCAATTCTCTTTAACTAAAGGGCAAAGCGTTATAGATTGAGTCAGCATTCGTTCTATGATTCCCTTCTATATTGTTAATTGATGTTACGCAGCCAAACCCTAATCTTGAAACACGGAGAATAACAAGGCTTGAATTAAGTTGTTTTATAAGTTTTTAGTGTTTAATACCCAGCGATTAGAATTCGTATCGCAGCGAGTGGCACTGGGCTTAAATCTCAATCCTATCAACTTAAGCTCAAACCCCTGATTTATAGGCTGTAAAATCATGCGGCTTAGGGTGTTTGGGGCGATCTTTTTTTGCATGAGGGTCGAAGTAAATCACTGCTTTGCATAGCTCATTCAGTGCCAGTTTTAGT
>JAPLQI010000071.1 GCA_026399755.1 Pseudomonadota bacterium | reverse complement strand
GCTATAGCCGTAGCCATCCAGATAGCTGGCCAAACCCTGAGCCCAAACCAGCGGCGAGCCCGCCACGCCAGCGATCACCTTGCGGTGCTCGTTAAACAGCACGCGGCTGAGTGCGACTTCCTCGCTACTCTTATCAAATCGCCTGACGGTTAGTTTTGTGGAATAAGGCACGGCTGGGCGGATGCTGACGGCGTCTCGGGCAATGCCTTGCTTACCACCGCTGCTGGCGCTAAAGCGCAGCGAGCCGGAGCCAAGTACTGCGTTGGCTTTCAAGCGGAACTCGGCATTGGCCTCGCGCTGCCCGTCTATGCTCAGGTTTTGTAGCGCTGGCGAGATCAGCGTAAAGGCGGCATCGGCGTCCAGCTTCAGCTGTACCGAGGCCTTGCCCGGTGCGCGCAGATTATTAAATACGCCCACGCTAACGGTGAATTCATCGCCGGGGGCCAGTGCATAAGGCACGTTCGGGCTAAGAATTAAATCGCCGCGCACCTGCGTGCCGCCTTCAAATACGCCGATTTTATCCGCCGTTACTGCCACGGCCATCAGCCGCAATTTGCCGTTAAAGGTATCCGGCACGGTATAGCTCAGCGTTTTGCCCTGAGGCCCCACGTCGATCAGCCCCGACCACCACGCTACAGCCGGTTGGCGTTTTCGTTTAAATGGATTGAGGTGTTTGCCCAGCGCCCCAGCGGCGTCCCCGCCCGGCGCAGCGCCCTGCATCAGGCGAGAGAATTCCGGCAGGATCAAGTCCAAAATCTGGCTGGTGCGTACATCCAAGGCACGTTTTTGGAAGAAAAAGTCCAGCGGTTTAGGCGTGTTATAACGCGCCACTTGCAAGGTGCCTTCGTCCACCGCAAATACCACCACGCGGGCTTCCTGATTGCTGCTTACTTTAAGCTCCAGTTTTTGCCCCGGTTTTACTTCCTTGGCGTTGGCGATTTTTACATCCAGCCGCCTTGCGTCCAGATTCACCGCAAACGGCACTACGCCGTAGGAAAGCGGGCTCATATAGACTTCATCACTGCTTGGGCTGCGGATAAATTGCACCGAGATATAACCATTGCCTTCAAAGTCTTTAGGCAGGGTGATTTTTTGTACCGAGCTGGTGGTGTCGCTTTTAAACCAAACGTGGCTATAGACCTTATCGCGCTCGATGGTGATCAGCCCTGCGCCGGTATAGGGCGCGCGGATATTGATCTCGATCTCATCGCCGGGCTTGTAGTCTTTCTTGTTGAGGGTGAGTTGCAGCTCGGCATTGCGCTCTAAAGAGCGGGCAATATTGGCCGCGCCCACCACGGTGTATTCGATGCGGTTTAGCTCCGCGCCATCTGCCCCTCTCACCACCAGCGCAAAATCGCCCGGCTCGGCAGTGGGCAGCGTCAGATTGCTGCCGCTGGCGGGCAGGCTGAGCGGTTTGCTATCGCGATTAATTTCTTTTTTGCGCGATTGATATTTGTATGTTTCATCGGGCTGTTTCACCAGCACCGACACATATTTCCGCTCTACCCAGCTAAGGGTGAGCTGCTCTGCGGCGATGGGTTTAAGGTTGGGCGCAATCGCCAGCCAGTGCGCGGCGCGTTTGGCGTTGCGCTGGATATATCCCAGCTCGCCATCGCTTTTTACCCCGACTAAATAGGGGGCGGATGAAACCAGTACCGCGCTTTCTGCCGCAACACCGCGGCCAGAGCCAGATTCAAAAGCGCGGGCGGTCAGATGCAGCTGATAGGTGGAGCGGGCAAAGCGTGCCAGATTCAGCGTCAGCTCGGCGTCTCCCTGATCGTTGCTGGTGGCCGACGGCAGGGCGTCTCGGAATGGTTCTTTCAGCTGGCCCGCTTCGCTAAAGCGATATTGGGCAAAGGCCGCAAAGGCAGGCACGCTAGGCGTTAAGATCATTTCGCCTTCTACACGCCGCCCACCGGCCGGGCTGCCAAACAGATGCATCACCTTTACATTAGCCTTGATGTCTTCGGGCTTAATCCAGCCTTCCACCGGCGCATTGCTTAGCGTGGCGTTCACCTTCATGCGGTCTGGCTCAAATTCTTTGATCTTGATGCTGCCGCTGCCGATTTGTTCGCCGCGCTCTTTGCCTTTGACCAGATAAACGCCGATTTGGTAATCGCCGCTGGGCGAGGTTTCGCTGCTGGCAAAATCAACGCTGTCAAAGCCGCTGGCGGATAATTTGATTTTGTCTTTTTTAACCGTCTGCCCGCGCGGATCGGTGATTTCGATTTCCAGCGGCAAGCCTGCCAAAGAGCCTGCCCAGTTGGCTGTGCGGGTAATGCTGTGGATATGGGCGGTTTCGCCTGGGCGGTACATGCCTCGGTCTGAAAACACAAAGCTGCTGAGCTGCTGCGCCGATACGGCATTGGCCACGCCGCCAATATCAAAGCGAGATAGATTCAGCTGCCTGTCGTAGCGGTTGATAGGCAGAAACGATACATCGTCGCTCTGTTTCACCAAATACATCAGCGGCGCTTTTTCACGCGCCAAATCTTTAAGCGCAGGGAAATGGGCGCGGCCCAGCGCATCAGTCTGGCTGCTGGCCACGGTTTGCCCGTTGCGGCCGATGACTTCTACTGTGGCTGCAGCAACGGCTTCGCCGCTGGAGATGGATTGGATAAATACATCGTTGCTATTGTCGACCGATGTTTTGGCGAGTACGCCCAAATCAGACACCAGAATAAAGCGGCTATCGCTAGGCTCGTCTTCTCGGTTTTTAGGCGCTTTAGGATCAAAAGGCGTGAGTTTCAGCATAAACACACCGCGGCGGTTGCCCGTTTTGTCTGCCAGATAGCGTGTCAGATCGATGCTGTCGTAATAAGGCTTGCCGGGGTCGGTGGCGGGCAGGGTGCGCTCTTCGGTAAAGCGCTCGACTAAGGTATCTAAATACTGATCGGCAATTTCCGGCTTGGCAAAGTTGCCATTATTTTGGTCGACTAAATGATGCAGCTGATTAGGCAGCAAGCGGCCTACTTCGATGCGAACACCGCTGAGGCCACGCGCTACAAAAGCCACTTTTTTATCCGACGCCATAGAAAGCAGCGCGCCATTCGATAGCAGTTTGATGGCCTTGGGGTAAGGCGCAACCTGAAACACCTGCGTCATCACCTTGCCTGACTGATAGCCACCAAAGGCCTGCACACCGGCATCGACTTGTAAAAATACCGAGCGCCCAACGGGGGCAGAGAATTTCCAGCTATGTTGCGTGCCGTATTCTTCCTCTCCCGGCAGCGCTTTCAGCTGCAGGGCGTTGGTGAGTACGGCCTGCCCAACTTGGCTGGCACCCCATTGATACACGCCGCGTTGATCTTCCTTTGGCGTATTGGGCGGATATTCTGGCAGTAGCCAAGCACGTACTTTGCCTTTAAGCGCCGCTTCGGAAACCGGCACATTGCTGCTGAGCATCACTGCTTGCTCCGGCTCGTAGCGCTCATTATCGGCCAGCAGCATTTGTACATTATCGAAGCGCAGGCTGTAGAGGCCGGGCACGCTGATCTTGCTGTCTAAATCTGCTTCCAGCTTATTGCCGCCCTGTGCGGCTTGAGCGCCTTTTGCCAGAGTCAGCAGAATATCGCTGTCTTCTTTAGGAACGGTGAGCGGGGCAGAGTGGATAAAGGCGTTGAGCTTGGCTTTATCAAAGCTGATGGAATAGGGAGGGACTTTATCGCTTTGATAGCTCAGCCCGCCGCCCAGCTTCAGGCTGATGTTTTTTTGGATGCTGGCAGGGTCTACTGGATGGCTAAAGTGTAAGGTGGCGACCAGCTTTTTAAGATTGGCATCCGTCGGGTCCTGGTAAAAGCGTGATTCGGCCACATTAGCGGCAAAGGGCGCGGTCTTGAAGGTGAAACTGTATTCCTCCAGCTTTACGCTCTCGGCAAAGAGTTTTTTCTTAGCGAGCGACACTTCAAATTCGGCATCTATCGGCCAGTCGGCCTTTGGGCGGAACACCAGTTTTCTATCACCTTCCCAAACCCAGCTCCCTGCTAAGGCAGGGGAGAGTTGCACGCCATCGCCTGCTAGCTGGTCGATTTGCTTAAGTGGTGCTGCGGATTCGTTAAATTCCACCACCAGCGGCAAAGGCTGCGGCCGATCTTTTTCGTCATAGGGCGTCAGCTCTGGCGCGGTGACTACATAGCTCACCCGCTGTGGCTTGGGCTGAGCCTGATACCAGCGCCAGCCCATCGTTCCACCCGTTGCCAGCAGGGCAAAAGCCAGCAGGGCAATCCCCGCCTGCTTGGGCTTGGCACGCATCCAGCGCACCGCCGCCTCCAGCCAAAACGCCAGTTTTTTAAGCCAGCCCGGCGCTTGCCAGTTCACCTCGCCAAACAGCAGCGTTAAAACCCAGGACATCCCGCGAGATAAAAGCTGGAAAGCGGGCAAGCAAATCTGCAAGGCTTTATTCATCATGTGGCTCGTGAGGGGAGGCAATAAATGCGATGAAAACGGCGGAGTTCACCCGCCCTACAAAACAGTTGTTTTTTTGATTTAAGGGGCTTGATTACAACCCTATCAACTTAAGCTGATGCCATTGGCTAAATTGGAGTTTATAGGGTGCAAAACGCCGTAGGCGTTACGCACCACAGCCGGTGCGCAAGAAGAGCGACTTGCACACCCTATAAAAACGCCGCCTTGATCTTAAGTTAACAGTATTGAGCTTGATTAGCCTGCCTCATCCCTTGAAATTGTAAGAGCTAATCCATTGCCCTGCTTGGGAATACACTTTTCAAGGTAACGGAGTGTGCAAATTCGCCACTAGCTGCATTCCAGCCCACAAAATTCGCAGTCTGTTCTATCCAAACGGTAATCTGTCTTTCTGCCGTTTTAATCGATTAGCCATAGCGGCATACTGGGATTATTCCAACACAGTGACATGGGTTTTACGATGAAAAATACACTGATTGTATTATTACTGGTGCTACTTGCAATTTATCTAGGTGCAGATTTTTTTAACCACAATATGAGCTTAAGTTTTAGTGGCGATGGGGATAATTGGCAATGGGCGAGTAGTGGTGCTGATATGCTGATTGCTATTCCAGTCTTACTGATTGTGGCTGCAATTATATTTTTTGTATTCTCGGGTTTAGCGGTGTTTATTTTAGCAATTGGCCTATTCGCTGTATTAGCCTGCCTATTACCTGCGCTACTTTCATTGGCCGTGCCGGTATTGATGGTGTATTTGCTTTATTTGCTGATTTGTAAAGCTAAGAGTGTGTAGGGTGGCATGTTTTTATGCCCACGCGGATGAATCTATATCCGCGAGGGCACGGTAAATATTTTTGTCCACCCTACGGTTTTCATAAGAGAAAGTAGAGTAGATCTATAAATAATTATTCCCAATAAAGTAGGAATAATTAACTAAACTGTGAATATAGAATATCGAGCTTAGACTTCATTAATTCTATTGGACTACTTTTTGCTAATGCTTGTTTTATTTGATCTGCATTAGCAGTGTTTAATGAATTAATTAAAATATTTTTGTCTGCCGCATTGCTAGATTTAGTTTTGGCAGAATTTTTATTCTCCCACTCCTCTGGGCTAAGTGACATACCACCTTCAGGATTGCTTATTCCAAAATTGCAAAGGTATTTTGCATAGCCTTCGCTAACTGTGATGCCATGAGCGGCATAAGCGCTTATCTCTTGTTGAATTGCTTGTGCAGGCGTGCTGAAAACAGCTTCATGCATGGGGGGTACGTTATCGTTAGCACTTGTATTTTGTGTGCTGGGATAAAGGGATGTTGCAGAAGATGCACCAATCGATAAATTTGCCATAATTGTTACCCGAAGAAGAAACAATATTACGATGAGTGTAGTTCATTTCACTGGCGGTAAGCTGATGATTTGTGGGTAGTAATATATTTTTGGAGTAGTTAAACCTAATCCAAACTGTTTTTCTCCGTGAAACTCCGTGTTCTCTGTGCCCTCCGTGGTTCAAGGTTTGGGTTATGTAGCATCAGTTATCAGGATAAAAAAAGAGCGCACCCTGTGCGCTCTTGGTATTTCAAATCATGGAGATTTAAGCAGTTAGTGCCAGCAGTTTTACAAAGGCATCGTCAAATTGCTTCAGGCCTTCGGTTTGTAGCTGCTCACCTTGCAGGTTGTAGTTGATACCCAGCTTGCGCAGTGCGGCCATATTGGCAACAGCTTTGTCTGTACCTGTTTCAAGCGTCAGTGCGGCTACGCCGTGGTCGCGGAATAGATCGAGTGTTGCATCTGGCACGGTGTTCACTGTTTCTGGGCCGATCAGATCTGCCACGTACATTACATCGCTATAGGCTTTGTTTTTGGTGCCGGTAGAGGCCCAAAGCATGCGCTGTGGATTTGCGCCAAGTGCTTTCAGTGCCGCAAAACGTGTGCCGTGGAATAATTTTTTGTAATGCTCGTAAGAGACTTTTACAAATGATTTCGCTACTTCACCGCGTAGTGCCAGTGCTTCTGGAGTGCCAATCGCTTCTAGTTGTGGATCGATCAGGCTATCTACGCGGGATAGGAATACCGATGCTACTGCGTGAACGCGATCCACTGGCTGGCCAGCGGCAACGCGTGCTTCTAGGCCACGGATGTAGGCGGTCAGTACTTCGTCAACGTGTTTGAGGTTAAACATCAGGGTAACGTTGATGTTTAGGCCGGAGGCGATTAGCTCTTCGATGGCGATGATACCTGCGGAGGTAGCAGGCACTTTAATCATCAGATTCGGGCGGTTAATGGCGGCCCAGAGGCGTTTTGCGTTGGAGATGGTGCCCACTGCATCGTGCGATAGCGTTGGGGAGACTTCCAGCGATACATAGCCATCTTTACCGTTGGTTTCATCATAAATGGCACGGGTTACATCGCAAGCGGCTTGCAGATCAGGGATAACTAGCGCTTCGTAACGTTGCTCAGCAGTTAAATCTTGTTTTTTTAATTCTGCTAAGTCACCTGTATAAAGCGGATCAGAGCTGATTGATTTAAAGAAAATGGCTGGGTTAGATGTCACACCGACAATACCGTCTTCTTTCAGAATCTTGGCTAGATCACCAGATTGGATCAGACCACGCGATAAATTATCCAGCCAGATGCTTTGACCTAGGGGCTTAATAGCAGCAATTTTACTCATTGGTGATGCCTCTTTAGGAATAGAGAAAGGTAGTGCTCAAAGTAAATTATCCCCTATCCCTCAGTCTTGCGCATTTGTGATCACGCAATAATTAGGACTATTTTTTACTATTTTTTTGTGGGAATGGGTATTGACAGAGAGTTTTTAACTGATGTCATGCAGCGATCTTCTTTTTAGTGCCTTCGACACCTTGATTTAGGTGCGGGCGTCCCCGCTGGACCTTCCTTTCTTGTGTGGCCAAGAAACGAAGCCAAAGAAGGCCACCCCACGAAACACGAAGGCCCCTGCGCTGCGGACAATCGAGTCGGCGGCAGGCGAGGCTCGCTCGTGCCTCGCTGCCTCTGGCCGAAACCCCGCCCCGCTTGTTCCTCGCTCCGGCGTGTTTCAAGGGGAGATTTAAGCCCCGTGCTTTGATCCGCGATACTAATCTAGGATGCTGGGTTTTAAGATGTTTGATTTAAACCCTGTTTTTCTCCGTGAAACTCCGTGTGTCCTGTGGCCTCCGTGTTTTACGATTTGGGTTTTGTTGTATCACATCAATTATTAATCAATCGCTGTGGCGGGAATTTCACTGAGAACACACTGCCTTCGCCCGATTTGGATTGCACCAGTAATTGGGCTTGATGGCGTTGGATGATGTGTTTCACGATGGCTAAACCAAGGCCGGTGCCACCGGTGGAGCGTGAGCGGCCACGATCTACTCGGTAAAAGCGCTCGGTTAGGCGTGGTACGTGTTCAGGTGAGATGCCGATGCCCGAGTCTTTTACGCTAAATAAGCCGTGTGCAAAGCTAAGATTCCACGACAGGGTAATCTCGCCGCCATTGGGCGTGTAGCGGATGGCGTTGGAAACTAAATTGCCAAAGGCTGAATGCAGCTCGTCATGATTGCCAATTAAGCGTATTGAATCGAGCTGGCCTATGGTCACGATGTGGCGACCTTGCGACAGGCCTTCTGCTTCGGCGGCCAAAAGGCGCATGAGCTGCGGCACATCGACTTCTTCTTCGCGCATTTGCTGGCCACTTTCTAGGCGAGAAAGAGTCAGTAAATCGTCAACTAAGCGCTGCATACGCTGAGTTTGATCGTACATCAGCTGTAAATGCTGGCCCCTAATCTGCGCATCGGTGTCGGGCATATCGATCATGGTTTCGATAAAGCCACCCACCACCGTCAGCGGGGTGCGTAGCTCGTGCGAGACATTGGCGACAAAATCGCGGTGCACAGTTTGCACCCGATCTAGCTGGGTAATATCACGAGATAAAAGAAGTTTACGGCTGGAATCAAAAGGCACGAGCTGCACGGATAAAACCTGCTCTTGCGGACGATGGGTGTGTAAGACCAAAGGATGGGCAAAGTCTTGGCTGCGTAAGTACTCGCGCAGGGATGGATGGCGAACGATATTGCTGATCACTTGCCAAACATCGCTCACACGATTGATCGCCATATGCTGGGCCGCGGATCGATTGCACCACTCGATCCTATCGTGTTCATCCAAAATCACCACACCGTCGGGCAGGGCTTCACTGGCATTGGTAAAGCGATCTAGCGTGTTGGTGAGGCGTTCTTTAATCTTGCTTTGCAGCCTAACCTGGTTATAAACCCGATCAAATACTTCCTGCCAAAGCAAAATACCGCTCGGTACATTATCTACCCGCGAGTCTTCTACCCAGCGATGTAAGCGGCCAAGATTAACTAAGTGATAGAGAACCGAACATGATAAAAGACCTATCGCGGTAGCCATGCCATAAGTCAGATTAAATATTGCACCAATGGAGGCAGAAAAAACCGCCATGGTTAGGTAATGAATCAGAGATCGTAGCCAAAGCATTCGGTTTTATATCCAGAGGAAAAACACTCGCATTTTTTAAAACTAAGGCTCCATTAGACGTCCAGCCTTCATTTTACAAAGTATCGCGTATTGCTTTGAAAAGCTTTATGTAAGGATATTATCGTTAAACTATACCGTTTGTCGCCCATTTATTACTTAATTATTGTGTGCAGACAAGCGGTAACCCGTGCCGCGAACGGTTTGAATTAAGCGATCAAAGTTAGTTGACTCTAAAGCTGAGCGTAGGCGGCGGATATGCACATCGACCGTGCGCTCTTCTACAAACACATGGTCGCCCCAAACATGATCAAGCAATTGCGCACGTGAATGAACGCGTTCTGGGTGGGTCATAAAGAAATGCAGTAGGCGAAATTCGGTAGGGCCAAGATCGATGGTTTCGCTATTGCCGGTGACACGGTGTGTAGCAGGGTCTAGGCGTAGGCCCTGTACTTCAACCGTATCATCGGTAATTTGCGGTGCGCGGCGGCGCAGCACAGCCTTAATGCGTGCTTGCAATTCGCGTGGGCTAAAAGGCTTGGTAATGTAATCATCTGCGCCCGTTTCTAGGCCGATGACTTTATCTTGCTCGTCCGAGCGTGCGGTGAGCATGATCAAAGGAATTTGCCGAGTGCGCTCTTCAGAGCGCAGCTTCTTGGCAAAATCGATGCCGGTCATGCCAGGCAGCATCCAGTCGAGCAAAATTAAATCGGGTAGGGCGTTTCTAACGATGTTTTGTGCGCTTTCTGCGGAGTCGGCACGCATCACATGATGGCCTGCTTGAGACAGATTGAAAGCAATCAGCTCTTGAATGGCGGGTTCGTCTTCAACAAGTAAAATATTAGCAGGCATAGCGATTGACCTCGCGGAATAAAGTTCCACATTTGTTGCAAGATTAAGGCCTAAATATGTATTTAATATGACAAGTCCGACTAAAGTGGTCTTATTTTTATTGTGTGTGTCGTATTTTTTACACTATCTCTCAGCGGATTGGTCTGCAAGCTGCTGTTAGCAGGGGCTTGCGCGGGGTATTATGTGGGGCTTACGCCAAAGAGCTCTTCTGCCCATGTCTGGACTATCAAAAACAACACCTTTGCCTATTGAGATAAAACTTCATCAAGCTTCAAAGCAGCTGGAGATTCATTTTGACGAGGGAAGTCGTTTTATATTGCCCTGCGAATATCTGCGGGTATATAGCCCTTCTGCCGAAGTGCGTGGCCACGGCACTGGCCCCGGAACATTGCAAGTCGGTAAGGCGCACGTCAATATTGTTGATATTGTGCCGGTGGGCAATTACGCAGTGAAACTGGTATTTGATGATGGCCACGATTCAGGGCTTTATTCCTGGGATCATCTGTATGAGTTGGGGCGTCATCAAACGGTAAACTGGCAGGCCTATTTAGATAAGCTTGCACAGGCTGGGGCTTCCAGAATGATGTAATGCGGGTGCAACCCGCGAGCAATGCTGAAAAGGACGCGGGTTTCACCCGCCCTACGAAAACGATGATGTGACAGATTGCACGAGTAAATGTAGGACGGGAAAAACCCGCCATCTAATGAGAGAAAATAATGAGCGATCCAAGTACCCATTTTGGTTTTAAAACGGTTAACGAATCCGAAAAAGCGCAAAAAGTCGCTGAAGTTTTTCATTCGGTGGCTAAAAAATACGATGTGATGAATGACTTAATGTCAGGTGGTTTACATCGCATCTGGAAGTTCTTCACTATTGAAACCAGCGGAGTGAAAGCCGGTGACAAGGTGCTGGATATTGCCGGTGGTACGGGCGATTTATCCAAAGCCTTTGCTAAAAAAGTAGGCAAAACCGGTCAGGTATGGCTTACCGATATCAATAGCTCGATGCTGGGTGTGGGGCGTGATCGCCTGCTGGATCAAGGCTATGCGCTGCCTGTAGCGCAGTGTGATGCAGAAAAACTACCATTTCCAGACAATTATTTTGACTGCGTGTCGGTGGCGTTTGGCCTGAGAAATATGACGCATAAAGACGTGGCATTGGCTGAAATGTGCCGAGTCTTAAAGCCCGGTGGGCGCTTACTGGTGTTGGAGTTCTCTAAAGTATGGGCTCCGCTTAAACCTGCTTACGATATCTACTCGTTTAAATTGCTGCCGTTTATGGGCAAGCTGGTCGCCAACGATGCAGATTCTTACCAGTATCTGGCTGAATCGATCCGCATGCACCCAGATCAAGAAACGCTTAAGCAAATGATGAAAGACGCAGGCTTTGGCCGTGTTGATTTTCATAATATGACGGGTGGCGTGGTTGCCCTGCATAAAGGGACAAAAATCTAATGCTATTGGCCGCCGTACTCAACCGCCTCTTGGTGCAGGACGCGGCCGCTAAGGCTGAGCTTGCGCAATTTGCTGGCCGCAGCATTAAGATCTCCTTGCCGCTGGTGAGCGAAACCTTAGTGCTGATGAATGATGGCCGCTTGGCTGAAAGCAAGGCTGAAGCAGAAGCCACACTCGATTTGCCGCTGAGCTTTTTTACCCAGCGCATTCAGGATAAAACCGCCGCCGCCCGCCATGTGCGCCTCAGCGGCGACGGCGAGCTAGGCAGCCGCATCGGCCATGTGCTGAGTGGCCTGCGTTGGGATGCGGCAGAAGAATTATCCAAGCTGATTGGTGATGTAGCGACGCAAAGATTGGTGAGCATTGCTGGAAAAGTAGGCGGGATTCCAGGTGCAATGGGATCAAGACTAGTGGTGAATTTAGCCGAATACTGGCGCGACGAAGCCCCGCTCTTGGCGCATAAGCGCGATGTAAATCAGTTTTGTAATGATGTGGATGAATTACGCGATGCGCTGGCGAGGCTGGAAAAGCGAGTTGCAAAATTAATGTAGGGGCAGGTTTACATTCCCTATGCGCTAAGCAAAATCTAAAAGATCTTTTTAGTGCCTTCGGCACGTTGATTTAGGTGCGGGATCCCCGCGGGGACTCACTTTCTTGAACGGCCAAGAAAGTAAGCAAAGAAGGCCGCCCCGGCCAGCACGAAACCCCTCGCTGCGGACAATCGAGCGGCGGCTGCGGAACTCGCTTCGCTCAGACAGTCCTCGCCGAAACCCCGCCCGCTTGTTCCTCGCTTCGGCGTGCTTCAAGGGGAGGATAAAAGCCCCGTGCTGAGATCGTGGTTGTTACGTTTTTTCGTTGTTTGCTGAGATCAAACCAAATTTGGTTAGAGTCTATGGGGTTTCACCCGCCCTACGATGCTAACCCTCTACCTGAATCACCTCTCTCTTAAGTTGCCCCAATGCGTCTTTCTCGTTTAATTAAAATTGTCCGTGTGGTTTTTGGTTATGGTCTGGATGAGTTTTTACTCGGCCATGAGCGTGTGCGTGGCTTGGGTAAGCTGATTCAATCCTTACTCTCTAGCCGTGACCTTAGTGCACCTAGGGCCGAGCGTTTGCGGCTGGCTCTGCAAGAATTAGGGCCAATCTTTGTTAAGTTTGGTCAGGTTTTGTCGACCCGGCGAGATTTAATGCCGCTGGATATCGCCGATGAGCTGGCGAAATTACAAGACAATGTGCCGCCTTTTGCAGCGGCTACTGCGGTTGCTGTCATCGAGTCGAGCCTAGGCCGCAAACTCGATGAGCTGTTTGCAGAGTTTGAGCATCAGCCCGTCGCCAGTGCATCAGTGGCGCAGGTGCATAAGGCACGCTTACATAATGGGCAGCAGGTGGCGGTTAAAGTCTTACGCCCCGATATTCAGCCGGTGATTGAGTCTGATTTAGCGCTGATGCGCATCATGGCGGTGCTATTAGAAAAACTCTCGGCCGACGGTAAGCGTTTGCGCCCCAGAGAAGTGGTGGCTGAGTTTGATCGCTACTTGCACGACGAGCTTGATCTGATGCGTGAGGCGGCGAATGCTAGCCAGCTGCGTCGAAATTTTTTAAACTCCAGCCAGCTCTTGGTGCCCGAAGTCTTTTACGATTTTTGTGCGCGTGAAGTGTTTGTGATGGAGTGGATGGATGGTATTCCGGTTGGCCGTATTGATGAGCTGCTGGCAGCAGGGATGGATTTAAAAAAACTCTCTCGCTTTGGGGTGGAAATCTTTTTTACCCAAGTATTCAGAGACGGGTTTTTCCATGCCGATATGCACCCGGGCAATATTCTGGTGGCGGCGGATAATCGTTATATCGCTTTAGATTTTGGGATTGTCGGCACGCTGTCTGATAGCGATAAGCAATACTTGGCGATTAACTTTTTGGCATTTTTTAACCGCGATTATCACCGCGTGGCCACCGCTCATATTGAATCGGGCTGGGTACCAAAAGAGACGCGGGTTGAGGAATTAGAAGCGGCGGTGCGCACCGTTTGCGAGCCAATTTTTAATAAGCCGCTTTCGCAAATTTCCTTTGGCCAAGTTTTGCTGCGCCTATTTGAAACCTCGCGCCGCTTTAATGTGGAAATCCAGCCGCAGCTGGTTTTACTGCAAAAAACCCTGCTAAATATCGAGGGCTTAGGCCGTCAGCTCGATCCAGATTTAGACCTCTGGCAAACCGCCATGCCGTTTTTAGAGCGCTGGATGCATGAGCAAATTGGCTGGCGCGGCATGCTGCGTAACCTCAAAAAAGAAGCGCCACAATGGGCCGCTTTATTGCCAGTGTTACCGCGTAAATTAGGTGAGTTGCTCGATCAAAATCATACTGAACTATTACTTGCGGGGTATAGCGGCCTGATGTGGGAGCAGAAAAAACGCAATTGGCTGCTGGCCGTGATTGCCGCGCTCTTGGCGGGTGGTTTGCTGACGTGGTGTTTTAAGTAAGCGGTGTTATTCGGTGAAAACCCAAATCTTTAACCACGGAGGAAAAGGAGAACGCTGAGGGCCACGGAGAAAGACTTACGGGAAAATAAGGTTTTCTCCGTGAAACTCCGTGTCCTCTGGGATCGAAGTGGTTCAAGATTTGGGTTTTGCCTGCGTTGCTATCAAAACTCCAATTCCCCTCCACCCACTCTATGGGTATTTCCGCCAACTCGTATCATGCGTTGCGCGTCGACTTCTACCAATAGCACACTTAGCCGAGTCACTAGGCGTTGAATAGAGTGGCCTTGCTCGATACGTAATGAGAAGGGCGCGCTTTGGCCTGAGGCCATCATCCAGCCTGCAATATTGGCCGCTGCAGTGCCCGCGCCAAAATCCTCAAACACACTAAATGCATCACATGAAAAAAACCGTAAGGTAATTAGATCGTTGTCGGTGCACCACACGGCAACTTGTGGGAAGTTTTTGCTCGATGCAGCTAGCTTTTCTAGTGCGCTGGCCTTCGGAGTGACTTGCAGGACGGCTTGTTGGGAGCGCACTTTGACGATGAGCTGCTCTAGCCCACAATCCACAAAGAGTGGCGTGTCCACGATATCGTTGGCACTGATGCCTAGCGCGGTCGCAATTTCTATATGGGAATGAGGGCTGGGCCGAGTATGGGGGGCGGCCAGTTGGCTCCACCAACGATCTCCCTGACGTAATAGCCATGTTTCGCCACTATTGGTTTTAAAAGCTTGAGCAGCCAAACCTGATTCATTGGGATGGGTGGCTTCGGCGGTGGCTAACATGGCTTGCACCGAAAAGGGGAGTGCATATTGGGGGGAGTGCACATGCACATGGGTGTCGGTCTGGGCAATAAAGGCCGTTTCGGCGACACCCATTTGAAAGGCTAATGTTTGGCGTGTGGCCTCATCAGGCATTTCTTCGGTGGTAAACACAACGATGGGATTGCCACTTAAACGGCGCTCAGCAAAAGTATTAATCAGGTGAAAAGGGTAGCGCGTCATAACATGGCCTAGTAAGTGGTCGTAGTGATAATGGGGCATACAATCGATCGAGCTTTAGATTGCTACTCCTTTTATATCTTTCTATTTTATTGCTTATTCTTACTTTTTGCTTATTTAAATTTATATTTAATTGTTATTATTTGTAAAGTTTATAATAGTAAAAAAACACATAAAAATTAAATGGTTTTTCTTGGTTTTTATTAGCATGGCTTCCCTTCTGGACGAGGCTAAGATGCTTTGCATCTTGTGTATAGTGGCTGCTGCTGCTATTTCCTAAAGATGAGAAATACACAAATTTTTTGATAAATAAAGCGCTAAAAACCACACTTTTCTTTAGCGAAATATTTATGTAATTCTCATAACTCCTTATAGATCAGCGCTCTATTAAAAATGTAGTCGCTGTCTTTTAGATACATATTTTTTTATAAATATCTATCAGTGAAAACCGTAGCTTCTTGTTAGAATGAAGGCTTGTTGCCCGATTCAATCATCAGAACTGGATTGCTAATGCCCGTACTCGAAACGATTGCTGATAAAGATCTTCCCCTCAAACGGGATCTTGAATTACTCGCCGAATTACTCGCTGCGACCATAAGGGAGCAAGCGGGTGTTGCTACTGCTGAGCAGATTGAGTCCATTCGCGCACTCGCCCTGTCTTATGTGCAAGAGAGCAATCCAGAGGCGGGTAAAACCTTGGCCAAGTCACTATCTGACTTGGATCCTGCTACCACCGTGGCCTTGGTGCGTGGTTTTGGTTATTTCTCTCATCTTTCTAATATTGCTGAAGATTTACACCATAACCGTCGCCGTCGTGCGCACAAAATTGCTGGCTCCGGCCCACAGCGCGGCAGCATTGCTGCGGCAATTAATACGCTAACGGGCCGAGGCATTAAGGCTACTGAAATTATTTCCATGTTGGGTGAAAGCTTAATTGCGCCTGTGCTAACGGCGCACCCAACGGAAGTGAAACGTAAAACGATTCTGGATTCACACCGCGCGGTCGCTCAGCTCTTGGCTGAGCGAGATCGCTATGCGATGACGCCTGAAGAATTAAGTGATAATAAAGCGGCCCTAGAGCGTGTCTTGCTCGCTTTGTGGCAAACCCGTGAAATTCGTACTTTCAAACTCACTGTTCAAGATGAGATTGAAAACGGTGCGGCGTATTTCCGCAATACCTTCTTACACGAACTACCGCGTCTTTATTTAGATTTAGAAGACAAACTTGCGCAGCTCTGTGAGCAGCCGGTCAGCCTACCTAACTTTATTCAAGTTGGTAGCTGGATCGGTGGTGATCGAGACGGTAATCCTTTTGTAACCGGCGATGTATTGCGCTACGCGGTATCGCGTCAGTCTGGCATTGCCTTGGATTACTACTACCAGCAGTGCATGAAGCTAGAAAACGAATTATCGATGTCGACGCGTATTGTGGATATCGATCCTGCCCTGCAAGTGTTGGCTGATTCTGCAACGGATGAGAAAGATCGCAAATCGGAAGAGCCTTATCGCTTGGCTGTTTCGGCCGTGCGGGCGCGTATTTTTGCCACGGCGGTCAAAATTGGCACTTTCCATCATCAGTTACACGATGTAGCTAACGCGGCTGAATACCAAAATAGCCAAGACTTACTCGATGATTTAGCCGTGATTGCTGCATCGCTTAAAGCACATGGCGCGGCGCTGCTGGCCAATGGCCGTTTGCGTCGTTTACAGCGTGCGGTATCGGTGTTTGGTTTTTATCTGGCGCCGCTGGATATGCGCCAGTATTCCGGCATGCATGAAAAAGTGATTTCCGAGCTGTTTACCCATGCCGGCTTGGAAGAATATATGCGTTTGGACGAGCCATCACGCCGTGCAGTGCTACTGCGTGAATTATCTAGCGCTCGGCCTTTGACTTCGGCCTACGTTGAATACAGCGAAGATGTACAAAAAGAGCTTGATATTTATCGTGCAGCAAGCGAAGTGCAAGCGCGCTATGGCGAATCGGTGCTGCCTAATTACATTATCTCTAACTGTGATTCAGTTTCGGATATGTTGGAAGTTGCCGTACTGATGAAGGAAGTGGGCCTGGTGCAGCTCGTGCCTAAGTTGTCTTCCAAGATCAATATTATCCCACTGTTTGAAACCATTCCTGATTTGCGCAGCGCAGGCAAAATCATGACCGAGCTATTTGCGATTCCTCAGTGGCGCAGTCTGTTGGGCTGTCGGGATAATGTGCAAGAAGTGATGCTGGGTTATTCGGATTCAAATAAAGATGGCGGTTATCTGACCTCCAACTGGGAGCTTTATAAAGCAGAGCTCACCCTAGTTGAAGTATTTAAAGCCGCTAACTTTAAAATGCGCCTCTTTCATGGTCGCGGCGGTACAGTTGGCCGTGGTGGTGGACCAGCGCACGATGCGATTTTGGCCCAGCCTGCTGGCTCGGTAAATGGCCAGATTCGGATTACCGAACAGGGTGAAGTGATTACCGCAAAGTATGCGGATCGCGAAGTTGGGCGTCGTAATTTAGAAATCCTGATTGCAGCCACACTAGAAGCTAGCTTTCCTGAGGCTTCACCTCCATTAAATGATGTGATGGAACGCCGTCAGTTAATGGAAAAACTCAGCTTGAGCGCTTATCAGGCTTACCGTGATTTAGTGTATGCAACACCTGATTTTATTACCTACTTCCGCGAAGCCACGCCAATCAACGAGATTCCTAGCCTGAATATCGGCTCTCGCCCAGCGGCGCGTAAGAGCACTAATAGCATCGGTGATTTGCGTGCGATTCCTTGGGTATTCTCTTGGAGCCAATGCCGCTTAATGTTGCCGGGTTGGTATGGTTTTGGTTCGGCCATTAGCGAGTATTTGAAAGAATCTGGCGACGAAGGTTTGGCGCTGTTGCAGCAGCTCTACCGCGATTGGCCCTTCTTTAACTCCACTATTTCTAATATGGATATGGTGCTGGCTAAATCTGACATCGCCATTGCGGCTCGTTACTCTGAGCTGGTGCAAGATCAGGAACTGGCGCAGCGGATCTTTACGCGGATTAAAGCCGAATGGCAGCGTACCGTAGATGCAGTGCAAGCGATTTCTAAGCATGGTGAATTGCTGGCTGACAATCCAATGCTGGCACGAAGCCTAGATAACCGCCTGCCTTATCTTGATCCATTGAATCACCTGCAAGTTGAGCTGCTAAAACGCTTACGCAGTGGCGAGGCGAGTGAAGATGTTCAGCATGCGGTGCATTTGACCATTAACGGCATTGCGGCGGGTTTGCGTAATAGCGGTTAAGCAGTTGAAATAACAAGAAGCTGGGTTGACGTGTAATCACGTGACCCAGTTTTTTTTTGCTTGTGGATTTAGCCTGTGCTAGTTTGTCAGGCTAAAATAAGCTTGTATAAATAGTTTTTTTATCACACTCCATCGATTGATCCTTCAGGACATTGCCCGCATTGAAACCAAGCACCTGCCGCTATTTAGTGCTTACCCTGCTGCTCAGCACGGCTTTGCCTGCTGCCGCAGCAGGTAAATTGCCGACCCATTTTGGAGATAAGATGGAGGCGGCTTTGTCTTGCCGTAGCGAATGGTCGAATGACTGGTGGCGCAGTTATTTTCGCCAGTATTTGGGCGACCCTTTGCGGGTGTGGGGCGAGGCGGAGTGGTTTGAGGCGCAAAATGCCTCATTGGGCGGCAATACGGTAAGCGAAGTATTTGTGAGCTTGCCCAGCTCTGGTGCCTTGATGGTGGGGGCGCTGATTCCTAATCAAATCGAAACCGTGCGCAAGAATATTGAAGCGAGCATGGGTTTTGTTTTTGTTCCCTTGGCGGGCAGCTATCCTCGTTATCTATCCAAATTTGGCAGCGTTTTGGTCGGTCTTCCAAATGACCAAACCAAGTGGTACTGCGCACGCTGGAATTTGGGCAATCGCCCTTAGGTTTGCTTGCGCTTACAAGAAGAGAGGCCTCCTCTCTATATGGGGTTGAACTGCAATCCTATCAACTTAGCAATAAGCCATGGCATGCCATGCAATAACAAGCATTGAATCATCGTAGGGCGGGTGAACCCCGCGTATTTTTGGCACCCGCTCCCGCCCTACAAAAAAATTTCGCTTAAGTTGATGCACTGCCCTGTGCTGAATTTCTAGCCTTACCTACGATTACCTAGATTTTGTATTCCAATATTTAATTATGCTAATACCACTACGGCTTATTAAAGCGAGCATGCTAAACAAGCGGATATTGGTAATTTTTTGCATTGACAAAATTACTTAATGTAAATTGTTTCGTATGTTTCGGGAAAGGATCGTTTGTAAGTGAGTAGTTTAACGTAGGTTGTTTTGACTAAATACATCACTGTGTATTGAAATATTTATGTAATTCCCACAAAAAAACTACAGTTATTTTTATGAAAATAGTACAAGGATTGTTTTTTATGCTGCATTGCAATATTTATACTAAACCAGTATATATATTGAAAAATGAATATTTTATCGAAAATGATGCGCTGCAATATTGGTATGCCTTGGTAATTTGGTAGTCGGAGTTTCAATTGAGTATATCAAACAGGAATACAGTTATTTTATTGCTCAGCTAGTGCTTGACAAGAAAAATAGAATGGTGAGTAATGAATCCCGTCAAGACCGATTACACAGAGAGTCGGCTTGATAATGGGCTAAATACAGGTAAAGCTTTCGTAGAATTGACAGCCTGTAGGAAGCCGGTAATACCAGTTGAGATGCGTGAATAACGCCAATCAGTCTAAAGAGGATGGAGACTCCCTTTATGTCGAACTTCAGTCGTTTAGCAGCAATTCCTGCTGCATTTATTGCAATGCAAGCTTTTGCAGCGCCTGCCTGGGATGCTGCAACGACCTATACCGGTGGCCAAGTTGTGAGTTATGCCGGCAAGGATTGGAAAGCCCAATGGTGGACTAAGGGCAATGTGCCAGGAGCAGAGCAGTGGGGCCCTTGGGCTTTACAAACAGGCACAACACCTACGCCAGCGCCAACGCCCGCCCCAACGCCTGTTCCTACTCCGGTTCCAACACCTGCCCCAACGCCCGTTCCAACTCCAGTACCTACTCCAGCCCCAACGCCATCGGTTTGCTATGTCACATGGACAGCAACAACGGCTTATTCGGGCGGCCAGTCTGTTACGCATAAAGGTCGTAACTATAAAGCGCAGTGGTGGACTCAGGGCGACGATCCAACGAGCAATGTTGGCGCAGGTAAGCCTTGGCTAGATTTGGGTGCTTGCTCGACTGTTCCAACACCGGTACCAACGCCAGTACCAACGCCTGTACCAACACCAGTTCCAACACCAGTACCGACTCCAGTTCCAACGCCTGTACCAACACCGGTGCCAACACCGGTGCCAACACCTACGCCAGTGCCGACCCCAACTCCTGTACCAACGCCAGCTGGCAGCATGCAAGTGGGTTCTTACTTTGCGCAGTGGGGCATTTACGATCGTGGCTATCTGGTGAAGCATATTCAGACCAGTGGCTCAGCGGCGAAGATGACGTTCCTGAATTACGCCTTTGGTAACATCTACGCTAAAAATGGTGGCTACGAATGTGGCATCGTCACTAAGGCTGAAAACGGTGGGCAAGACGGTGGCGATGGCTGGGCTGACTTCCAAAAAGGCTTCGGCGCAAGTGATTCCGTGGATGGCGTGGGTGATGTTTGGGGTGAAGATGGTAAAGGCGCTCTAAAAGGCAACTTTAACCAGCTTAAAAAACTGAAAGCCAAAAATCCTAACCTGAAAGTGTTTATCTCCTTAGGGGGCTGGACTTGGTCTAAGTGGTTCTCTAACGCTTCCGCTACCGATGCAAGCCGTAAGCAGCTGGTTTCTAGCTGTATCGATCTCTACATCAAGGGCAATATTCCTTACGATGCAGGCTCTAATGCCGGCGGTAAAGGCACAGCTGCAGGCGTGTTCGATGGGATTGATATCGATTGGGAATACCCAGGCGTGCAAGGGATCGGCACTAACACTGTGTCGCCTAACGACAAGCAAAATAACACCTTGCTGCTTAAAGAATTCCGTACTCAGCTCGATGCATTGGCTGCCACTACAGGCAAGAAATATGGCCTGACTGTAGCGATTGGTGCTGGTTCAGAAAAAATCGCAATGACCGAGCCTGGCGAGTACAGCAAATACCTCGACTGGATCAACTTGATGTCGTATGACTTCAACGGTGGATGGGATGCTAAGGGGCCGACAGACTTCCAGTCGCACCTTTATAACGACCCAGCTAGCCCGCGTTATCTTGATCCTAAAACCGGTAAACCTGGCCTAGCTGCGCAATACAATATTGAAAGCGCAGTGAAAAACTTAGTTGCCGCGGGCGCTCCCGCTAGCAAGATCGTATTAGGTATTCCTTTCTATGGTCGTGGTTGGACAGGCGTGCCTAATGTGAATAATGGGCTATATCAATCTGCAACAGGCCCAGCTAAGGGAACATACGAATCGGGTATCGAAGACTATCGCATCCTGAAAAATGCGCTAGGTACGGTGTTTGTTCACCCTATTACCAAGCAATCTTGGAAGTACGATGGCAGCACATTCTGGTCTTATGACACAACGGATGTGATTCAGACCAAGCTTGACTTTGTAAAAGCCAATGGTTTGGGCGGCGCATTTAGCTGGTCGCTTGATGGTGACGACAGCACTGGTACTTTGATGGGTGCAATGAGCAAACTTCGTCAGTAAGATGGTCAAGAATCTAGTCGGTCTAATAGCAAGCTAACTAGACTTTTAACCCCTGTGCCTAGGCATGGGGGTTTTTTTTGCTTGAGTGTGGAGGATAATCCCCCTTTTGCCGATTTGACCCTAAGCGCCAATGCTACCCATCCAATTTAATTACGACCTTAAAAACGCCAATACGCTGGGTTTACCCGCCACCGCCAGCCATTACCTCTCACTGACTCATCCCGCCCAATTACTAGAACTGAGCCAATCAGCTGAACTAAAAGCGCTGCCTTGGCGAGTTTTAGGTGGTGGCAGTAATTTGGTGCTGCCAGAAGAAATCAATGCACTGGTGATTGGCGTGGCATTAAAGGGGCGTCGCTTACTGCGTGAAGACGATGAGGCATGGTATGTGGCCGCAGCAGGCGGCGAAAACTGGCATGAATTTGTGGCGTGGACGCTGGCGCAGGGTTGGGACGGTTTAGAAAACTTATCGCTGATCCCAGGCACAGTGGGCGCTGCACCCGTGCAAAATATTGGTGCCTATGGGGTGGAAGTAAAAGACTGCCTATTTGAGCTGACGGCCTATAGCCTAGCGGATGGCCACGCCCGTGTGTTTAGCGCAGCAGAATGCCAATTTTCCTATCGAGATAGCTGCTTTAAACAGGCTGAAGCAGGGAAGTGGCTAATAGGTGAAGTCGTATTTAAATTAGCAAAATCTGCCAGCATCAAAACCAATTACGGCGATATCGAGCAAGAACTCGCGGTGCTGGCCCAGCCACAATCAGCCAGCGCCGTGGCCCAAGCTGTGATCAATGTGCGTCAGCGCAAACTGCCCGATCCGGCCGTGATAGGTAACGCTGGCAGCTTCTTTAAAAACCCCATTGTGACAAGCGAGCTACGTGAGCAGGTTTTAGCCGCACATCCACAGCTGGTTTCTTATCCTGCAGGACCTGCACATTACAAGCTGGCTGCAGGCTGGCTAATTGAGCGTGCTGGCTGGAAAGGCCGCCAACTTGGGCCGGTGGGCATGTATCAGAAACAAGCCTTGGTGCTGGTAAACCATGGTGGCGCGACGCAAAACGACGTAGCCAAGCTCACTGCTGCCGTGCAGGCCGATGTGAAAGCAAAATTTGGCGTAGAGCTAGAGGCAGAACCGGTTTGGTGGTAGTGCCAACGGGCTTAAACATGAATGAAAAAATGACAGCAAAAACACCGATGTGGTGTCTGACAAGATATGACCACGACAGATCGTAGTGTAAGCCTATGGTAATGTAGCCGCCGTGGGTGATCCCCGCGTTTTGATGACACAAGGAAGCGAATGAATCACAAAGCACGCCGCCCCACTTTGCAGGATGTGGCGGATAAAGTGGGTGCGTCCAAAATGACGGTCAGCCGCTATTTGCGCGAGCCGCAGCAGGTGGCAGAGGCGACGGCTAAAAAAATTGCCATCGCGATGGAAGAGCTGGGTTATATCCATAACCGTGTGCCCGATATGCTGGCCAATGCCAAAAGCCGTGCGATTGGGGTGTTGCTGCCTTCGATGTCGAATCAGGTTTTCTCTAGTGTGGTGCGCGGTATTGAATCGGTCAGTGGCCCTGCGGGCTTGCATGCACTGTATGGTCACTATGGTTATAGCATGGAGCGGGAAGAGCAACAGATAGGACAATTACTGTCTTTTAATGTAGACGGGTTGATTTTATCTGAAACCCAACATACCGATCGCACTCTCAGGATGCTAGAAACAGCAGCAATCCCTGTGCTGGAAGTGATGGAGTTACCCGAACACCCCATTGATCTGGCGGTAGGGCTGAACCACACAGCGGCAGCTAAAGAAATAGTGGGCTTGATGATTGCCAAAGGACGACAACGGATAGCTTATTTGGCTGCGCGTTTAGATCATCGTACCCGTCAGCGTGAAGCCGGTTATTTAGCTGCGTTGGCCGAGGCAGGGCTGACGCCGGTATTGATCCACACCGATCAGCCTTCTAGCTTTACTTTAGGTGGCCAGCTATTAAGGGATGCCCTGCAAGCCGCGCCTGATCTGGACGGCGTATTTTGCACCAATGATGATATTGCCGCCGGAGCGATGCTTGCCTGCCAAGCCATGGGTCTGAACGTGCCAGAGCAAATCAGTGTGGCAGGCTTTAATGCGCTAGATATTGGCCATGCCCTTACGCCACAGCTTGCTAGCGTCATTACCCCGCGTGAAGCCATAGGACGTGTTGCCGCCGAGCGTTTAATCGGCAGAATGGAAGGAAAGGTGTATCCAGATAGGGTGTTGGATATGTCTTACGAGATTTTCTTGGGGCAGAGTATGTAATGGTTTTTTTGGGGGGGAGTGAGGGGGATTTGCCTTGCTAGCTAATTTATTTGGCATGTTTTTGTTGCTCAAACAGTGCCCAATCCCCCCTAACCCCCTTTTTTAAGGCTCTGTCTGCGTTAAATGTTGAAACAGAGTTGAGTGGATATTGACGCATTTATAGGGTGTGCAAGTCGTTTTTCTTGCGCACCGCTTTTGCCATGAAGATTGCCACGGTGCGTAACGCCTCTGGCGTTTTGCACCCTATACAACGGCAGCGTCCCCTTTTTAAAGGGAGGAACAAGTACTACTGACTTGTGTAGATCGCTATAGTCTTCCCCTTATTCGCCTCCCCCTTTTACCCTCTATTTGATCTGCAACAAATTTATTGCTTGGCAGTTTTTTTATTGCGAGGGATACTGTCGCCACAAAATGTTACCAGTAACATTAAAAACGAAAAACTAGATGAAAACCAATCAGGAGTCGATTCAATGAGTCAGATCGATCAAGCAATACCACACCAAGTGTTTGTTGTAATGGGTGTTTCAGGAAGTGGTAAGTCTGCAGTGGGCAGTGCTGTATCCCGCGTGCTGGACTGTGGTTTTTTGGATGGCGATTTTCTGCATCCTCGCGCCAATATCGACAAAATGGCTTCGGGCGAGCCTTTAAATGACGATGATAGAGCGCCTTGGTTAGGCGCTTTAAGCACCGCCGCTTACGCCATGCAACGCACTCAAACTGTATCCGTGATTGTGTGTTCTTCCTTGAAAAAAGCCTACCGCGATATTTTGCGTGAGGGTAATCCAAACCTCTCTTTTATTTATTTGAGTGGCAGTTTTGAGCTGATCGAATCGCGCTTAAAAGCGCGTGTTGGTCACTTTCAAAAGCCAAAAATGCTGGTTTCGCAATTTGCCACACTTGAAGTGCCGGCCAGTGATGAGCCTGATGTAACGCATATCGATATCGATCAAAGCCTAGAGAATGTTGTTGCCGCTGCCGTGCAACACATCCGCGCAAAAACCGCTCAGGAGTAAGCAGCAATGGATACATTAACCCTACTGGTCACCGCGATTGGCTCGGTGCTGATGTTGTTGTTCTTGGTGATGAAGGCGCGTTTGCATGCTTTTGTTGCATTGATGCTGGTGTCGATTGCAGCCGGTATCGGCTCGGGCATGCCGCTGGATAAAATTGCCGACACCATGCAAAAAGGTATGGGCGGCACCTTGGGCTTTTTAGCCGTGGTGGTGGCGCTCGGTGCGATGTTTGGCAAGATCTTGCATGAAACCGGTGCGCTCGATCAGATTGCGGTAAAGCTGCTAGATCTATTTGGTCAGAGCCGCGCTAATTACGCGCTGGGGATTGCCGGGCTGATTTGTACCCTGCCTTTATTCTTTGATGTGGCCGTGGTGCTGTTGATTGGCGTGGTGTTTGCCGTGGCCCGCCGTACCGGTGGCAATGTGGTGAAGCTAGCGATTCCGCTGTTTGCAGGTGTCGCTGCTGCCGCTGCTTTCCTTTTACCTGGCCCAACTGCCATGCTATTGGCCTCACAAATGAAAGCTGATTTTGGCTGGATGATTGTACTGGGCTTGGCTGCTGCCATTCCTGGCATGCTGCTGGCTGGCCCTGTTTACGGTAATTTCATCAGCAAACATGTGCATTTGCCGTTGCCTGCTGATGTGAGCGAGCCAAGCTTGGGCAAGGGCCAAATGCCTTCATTTGGTTTTAGCTTGGCGCTGGTGCTGTTCCCGCTGATCTTGGTGGGTTTAAAAACCATCGTTGCACGTTTTGTTGATCCAACAGGCACGGCTTATCAATGGTTGCAGCTGATTGGTCACCCCTTTATTGCTATTTTAGCGGCATGTTTGCTGGCGATTTATGGCCTCGCACTGCGCCGTGGTATGAGCAAAGATAAGGTGATGGAAGTCTGTAGTGCCGCCTTGCAACCAGCAGGG
The DNA here is from genome assembly GCA_026399755.1 of Pseudomonadota bacterium. Lineage (GTDB taxonomy): Bacteria > Pseudomonadota > Gammaproteobacteria > Burkholderiales > Chitinibacteraceae > Iodobacter. Next base: position 34,658 of record JAPLQI010000071.1, on the reverse strand, counting down.
ATTATCTTGCTGGTAACCGGTGCCGGTGGTGTGTTTAAGCAAGTGCTAGTGGATTCGGGTGTTGGCCCTGCCTTGGGTAATGCTTTGATTGGTGCAGGCCTGCCGATTGCCGTGGCGTGTTTTGTGTTGGCAGCAATGGTGCGGGTGATCCAAGGCTCGGCAACCGTAGCATGCTTAACCACGGTAGGTTTGGTGTTGCCGGTGATTGAGCTGGCTGGCTATTCAGGTGCGCAATTGGCGGCATTATCAATTTGTATTGCCGGTGGCTCGATTGTACTGAGTCATGTGAATGACTCTGGGTTTTGGCTATTCGGTAAATTCACGGGGGCCAATGAGCTGCAAACCTTAAAAACATGGTCGGTGATGGAAACCATCTTAGGCACAACCGGTGCCTTGGTGGGGATGGCTGCGTTTAGCATGATGTAAGGTGTTTTGAAAACAGCCCGCTGAGTAATTAGCGGGCTGTTGTGCTTTGCGCTAAGCAAAAAGATCTTTTTATAGGGTGTACAACGACGAAGGCGTTGCGCACCGAAAGTGGTGCGCAAGAAAAAGCACTTGCACACCCTATAAAAGCACAGGCCTTGCTCACATTTAATCTTAAGTTGATGGGATTGAAATTGAAGCCTTATGCTACGAGTAGGGATAAAGATTACTCGATTTGAAAGTATTTAAAGCCTATTTAGTACTTTTATTCAAACTCTATTTTGCTCAGTGGCCTCCGTAGTTCAAGATTTGGGTGTCCGTTGCACGTCATCAGTTGCTCGCAAACCGTCTACGATATTCGCCTGGAGAGCAGGATAGTTCGCGCTTGAATAGGCGTCTAAAACTGCTGACATCGCTATAACCCACTTTAAACATAATTTCTCCGACGGCAAGGGCGCTGTTTTCTAATAAGCGGCGGGCCTTGCTGAGGCGCATCAGCTGCAAATGGTGTAGGGGCGTATCGCCTAGCACCTGTTGAAAGCGGCGCATCAGGGTGCGCTCACCTACATTCATGGCGGATGCCAGCTCGGCCAATGAAAAGGGTTGCTCAATGTGGTGTTGTAGCCAGAGTTGGCAGCTTTCGATCAGTGGATCGTTGTGGCCGCTGTATTGTTGTAAGGTGGTATAGGGCGCTTGCGATGCGCGGTGGGTATCAACCAGCATCATTCTGGAGCACTGCTGGGCTAGATCATGGCCAGCAAATCGCTCAATCAGGCGCAGCCCAAGGCTCATATACGAGCTGGTTGCGCCGCTACAGAGCAGATTGTCTTCTTCAGTGAGGATGGCGTGTTGCTGGATAAGGGTATTGGGGTAGCGGCGAGCAAACCAAGTAGAGAGCCACCAGCTAATGGTGGCTTTTTTTTGATCGAGCAAGCCACTTTCAGCCAGATAGGCAACCGAGGTGCAATTGGCGGCGATGATTTTGCCCTCTGCTTGCCATTGCCTGAGCTTCTGAAATAACGGCTGCTCATTGTGTAAACGCTGCTCAAATTGAGGTAAATCGGTGTAGGTCACGCCAGGCAAGACGATGGCATCGGCGCTAAATGGCTGCTGCCAGCTGCCAGCTGCCAGCTGCCATCGGCGGCCAGCAGAATGCCGGATGCGCTGCGCACAGCTTGGCCATTTTCGCTGAGTAAGATCCAGTGCAAAACGGGGCCGCTATCTCGCTCGGCAATGCGGTTGGCAAAGTGAAACAGATCCAGCATCCCCGTTACGCCCGAGGTAAATAAAGCGTCTGGGAGTATAAAAGCGATGGTCTTCATACAGTGTCCATATCCGCATTAATAATGTCTATATTGCCACTGACTTTATGCTTTCGCCAGCCCTAATATTTGCACGTCATTAACCAAGGCTGGAGTTCGACATGGAAGTGAAAACCCAACACGGGGCTGACTATAGCGCGGCTCATTTAGGATCTTTGCTGAGTTTAATGCAGTATGAATACACTTTTGCAGGGCTGGGTAATCGCAAGGTGCCAGGAAAGGTATTTTTAAAAGAGGCATTACAGCTCACAGGGGCTGAAATCTCTTACAACTGTTTTCCGCCGGGGGCCGCCATGCCTTTTTCTCACCAGCATCGGGAGCATGAGGAAATATATTTATTTCTGAGCGGGCAGGGTGAATTTATGGTAAACGACGCACTGTTTGCGATTGCTGAGGGCTCGGTGCTGCGGGTTAGTACAGGCGGAATCCGTGCCTATCGTAATACCGGCACAGATGACCTGCGTTTTATCGTATTGCAGGTTAAGCAAGATAGCTTGCAACAGGGAACGATAGACGATGGGATCCGCATCCCAGGCCAAGTCGCGTGGCCTGTGGTGCTGCAGACGGCTTAGGATTTGATGTAACACAGTGCCAAATCTTGAACCACAGACAAGACAGAGAACTCAGAGTTTCGCAGAGAAAACCAACGATTAAATGGTTTTTTCTGTGGACTTTGTGTCTTCGTTTTACTCTGTGGTTTTAGGTTTAGCGCTCTATCCCTAGCACTTGGCTTAAGCCATGCTGCTTAGCCAGACTCCACACAGTTACGGCCCTTATCTTTGGCAAGATAAAGTGCTTTGTCGGCGCGTGCTTCTACCGTGGCAATCGTGTCGCCCTGTTGGTAACTGGCCACTCCAAAGCTGGCGGTGCGGCAGCCTATTGATGCGAAGTCGTATTGCTCGATGGCTAAACGCAGTTTTTTGGCGATTTTAAGCGCGTCTGTTCGTGATGTATTGGGGCAAAGGACGAGAAATTCTTCGCCACCCCAGCGGCCAACGACATCGCTCTCTCTGACGCTTTCTTTGAGTATTTTGCTGATGGATTTGAGTACTTCGTCTCCGGCGTGATGGCCGTAAGTGTCGTTCACTTGCTTGAAGTGATCAATATCTAGCAATATTAATGAGAATGTTGTGCCGTGGCGGCCTATGGTGCTGAATTCTCGCTCTAATACTTGGTCAAGAAACAGCCTGTTATAGAGGCCTGTTAAACGATCTGTGACGGCCAATTGTTCTAATTCTTTATTTTTTTCGACCAATTCACGTGTGCGCTCGCCCACGATCAGCTCTAGTTTTTCATTGATACGCTGTAATTCTTGATTTTGTAGCTCTAGCCGATGATCCAACTCGTAGGCTCTGATGGCGGCTTGTACGGTGAGGACGATATCTTCGTTTTGCCAAGGTTTTTCTAAAAAGCGGAATAAATTAGCTTCATTGATGGTGCGCTTCACGCCGTTTAAATCACTTTGCCCTGTCAGCATAATTTTAATCGTATTGGGCAGTAGCTCGTGCACCTGTACTAAGAGTTCATCACCCTTCATTCCCGGCATGATGTAATCGACAATGATGACGCTCAGCTCAAGCCCGTCTTCGGCGAGTTCGGCAATAATTTCTAGCGCTTCTGCTCCATTTTCGGCAATTTCGACTAATTGATCATGCTCTAAGCACTGGCCCAATAAAGAGCGCAGGGCACTTAATACGCTGCTGTCGTCATCTACACATAAAATGGTTGCCATTTTAAGTCTCTAAAAATCACTTGTTACTGAAACAATACGGATTGTGTAATTTATTGTTTTTACTGACATATTTCATTGTTTTTGCTTACCTATACTTTTCTTTGTAGTTCAAAAAGAGGTGCTGCGCAGTTTTTTTGCGGTGCGTGTTTGATTCTAGCCATGCCTTATTTATTGCTATTCAAATCGTTTAAATCGGTGAGAGAGGGCTTATTGCAGAGAGATAGGGCAAGTAAATAGTAAAGGTGCTGCCTTGGCCTACTTCGCTATGTACTTCGATTCGGCCACGATGCTTGGTGATGATTTTTTGGACGATATCCAGTCCCAGCCCGCTGCCTTCTCCTGCTGGCTTGGTGGTAAAAAAAACGTCAAATATTTGGGAGCGAATGTTTTCTGGAATGCCACAGCCATTATCAGAAATGGCCACAATGGCTTCATTGCCGCTTCGGCTGATTTCTACCTTAAGCACTCCTTTATATTGCATTGCTTGTAATGCATTGTGGATGAGATTGGTCCACACCTGATTTAGCTCGTCAGGAAAGCAAATAATCGGCTCGATATCCTGATAGTTACGGATCAGTTCGATATTTTGTTTGATTTGATTTTGATAAATGGTCAGGACGGTTTCTAAGCCGTCTTTTAAATGAGCTTCAATGCTGACGCCCTCATGATTAAAACGGGAGAAGGATTTCAGCGCAAAGATAATCTTGGTGACGCTTTCTACCGCCATATTGATATTGTCTGTATTACCGATAATGCTGGCGATGCTGTAAGCCGTATCAAGGATGAGGGCGCTTTCGGGGTGTTGGAGCAGGGGTAAATACTCGGCAAGATGGGTTTCGGCATGTAATTGCACCAAGATCCCTGCTTTGTAGCGTGGGTTGGAGATTGCAGCATCTGTTAGTTGCTGGCTTAGTGCGCGTACTTTGCTTCTTTCTTCTCGGGTGCTGAGTAGGCGTTCAGCTTTGTGCTTGATCAATTGCATAAAGCGCTGTTGGTCGGTTTCATTGAGCAATTGAAACAGCTTGGGTAGATTTTCTAAGGCGTGGCTTAGAGCATTTGCAATGTTTTTACCGCTGGATTTAACTGCGCCAATCGGGGTGTTGATTTCATGGGCCACACCTGCAATCAATTGCCCAAGGGTGGCCATTTTTTCGGATTGAATGAGCTGGCTCTGCGCTTGGCGCAAATCTTCTAAAGCATTGGCGGTCTGTTCTCTAGATGCTTCTGTTGCTGCGTAGGCCGTTGCATTGGCGAGTGCAATGGCGGCATAAACGGCAGTAGAGCGTAAAATTTCTAGCTCTCTTTCCTGAAAAGCATTGGCGCTATGGCTTTGGATAGAAACCACACCAATACGTTGGCTGTTTACAATTAAGGGTCGTAGCACCGCAGTACGCATGGGGGCGTCGGGTGTAATTCCCTCGGGTTTAGGGGCTTTTTCGATGAGTGCTTCATCCGCCACAATCAGCTCACGCTCTTCGCGAAAGGCTAAGACAGAGAGCGAGGTGAGGTGATCAAGCATCAATACCGTGGGGGTGGCGACTCTACCATCTTCGATGTAATAAATAAGGTTTAAGCGATCTCCTTGCTCATCAAGCAGCGCAACGCTAAAAGCATCGAGTGGCAGTAAGGCGCATAACTGCTGATAAAGTGTCCGGCAAATAGCGTGCGGATTTAAACTGGTCGTCAGCTCCTTTCCGATATCCCCTAGCTGGCGTAATGTTTCGGCTGAGCTCGCCAATGCCTTATTGGCGGCGAATAATTCTGCAGTACGCTCCCACACTCGATCGGCCAAATGATCTCGATGCTCGGCTAGCTCCTGCTCGTAAATTTGTTTCTGCTGCAAGTAATCTGACAGGCTAGCTTGTAAATGGTTGACGCCAAACACTAACATGCTGAGCTCATCTTGCCGCTCAGGAGAGCGTTGCATGATGAGCGGATGACCCAAATTAGCGGGGCTTAATTGCGCTAGATGGTGGGCAATACGTTGAACATGCACCGTCACGGAGCGGTTAAAGATCAGCATAATAAATCCTGCCAGTAATAAGGACTGGATAATTTGCGTGACAATAATTGCCGCTACTTCACCACGTAAACGCGACCACAAAACGCGTTCATCACCATAAAGCGTAAGCTCTCCTACTGGTTGGCTAGGGGCGTTGGAAAAGGATTGGTAACTTAGTGTAAGTTTTTGGGACGGGGCGATGGTCGATTTTTTCCAACCGGGCTGCTTGAAAGCAAAGCTTTCTGTGGCAAGCTGCTCAGGCGTAATTGTGATGACAATCTGGCCTACTGCCAATACTTTAGAGGCGCTGGTTAAATGAGTGCTTAGCGCATCTCTATCCATCTCCCAGATCGCTTTACTTAATGTGTGTTGGTACACCTGTGCGATTAGGCTGAGCTCGCTACGCATCGCGGCTAAATTGATTTGCCATGCAGACCATGTTTTGACAGCCACGGCGCCAAGCGTAAAAACAAAACAAAAAACCAGCGTGGCCAAAACCATGCGACTTCCAAGCGATTGACCAGATTGACCAGATTGACCAGATTGAGCGGTATGCGGCATGGTTGGCTTTTAAGTGATCGATTTTTATGAGCAGAAATATATGTCGTTATGATGAAGTGGCTTTGGAATGAAAACTTAATCTAAATCTTCTAATAACCACTTCTTTTTTATTAAATCGAAGATGCCATTTTTTTTTATATTTTCTAGGCCAATATTGAATCGCTCAATGACTTTGTCAGAGGTTTTATGGCTAAATGCGATGAAATACCCGTTTTCACTGAGTTGAAGTTTATAAGCTCTTACTAGGATTTTTGCTGGATCATCACCTGCTTGGCGGACAAGGTGATAAGCTGCCATTTCGTTCATGACCCATAAATCAACGCGTCTTAATTTTAATTTTTCATAATTAAGCTGATATTTCACGCTTGATTGTAGGTTCTTTCCTTTTGAAAACCCCTGGGACTCTAAAAATTGCTCGCCAATATCTGCGTTGACGCTTGCAATTTGATATTTTTTTGCATCTGTTAATCGGGATATTTTGATATTATTGCCAGCCAGAGCAAACAGATAATTATTGGCAGGGGCAATTGGGCCTATCCATTTAAATAGTATTTCTCTTTGTGGTGTGCGGCCAATTGAATAGATTAGTACATTTTCGTTTCTCAGTGCACTGTCATAAGCTCTTGCCCAAGGCATAGATTGAAAATCGCCTTGAATATTGATTTCTTTGAGAATGGCTTGAACAATTTCTGTGCAAAATCCAGTTAAAACACCTTTCTCGGTATAGTTATATGGAGCAAGCTCCTCGGTGACTACTTTAATTGTTTCTGCGAAAACCAATCGATCAAATGCTAGATTGAGTAATAGCGATAAAAAAATGTACTTTAGCCTCAGCAAGATCATCTCCTCTTAGCGTGGCAATGGGGGCCGTTCCATTATTTTTTTTACTAGGCCTTCTGCTTTTAATTTTTCAAAAGCATCCTGAGTTTGTTTAACTAATGAATCAGGTGTTTGCTTACTAAATGCCATATATATCCCATTGCTAAGCTCATTAAGTAAGAATAGTTTCTCGAGTTTATTACAGTCAAAAGATTGCTGTTGGCAGAGACGAGGCATATCTGCATCAAATAAAACAATAAGGTCTATTTGATGGTTGACTAATTGCCTAAAGCTATTTGATTGTTGGGATGAAATACTTAGATTGGTTAATTTTTGCTGCTTTAAATACTGATGGCGCACATCATCTCTGACAACCCCAATAGAATAGCGCTTGGTGTCTTCTAGTTTATTCGCCTTGATATCCGTTCTTTCTTTTAGTTTGACCAAAAAACACTGTGGTTTGCTTAGCTCACCTACCCATTTAAAATCTGCTTCTCTGTAGGGTGTGCGGGCAATGAGATAAATAAGTACATTGGCTTTTTTTAAGGCGAGATCATACGATCTTGCCCATGGATAGATATTGATACTGTAATCAAGGATGCCTGCTTTTTTTAAGCTCAGCTCAATCACTTCTGTGGCTGGTCCTGCCACTTTCCCTTCCTTCATATAAGAATAAGCTGTTGTTTCAGTAACAACACGAATGCTCTCTGCATGGCCACTCAAGGAGCAGACGATTAGCCATAGCGCTAGGAAGGAATAGGTCTTCATAGGGGATTAAACTTCAGCGATTAGGATCTGAAAGTAGATAGTTTGTGTTCATACACATAGCAGAATAGATCGTAGGGGCGATCATGCAAGTATGGGGGGGATTTATTAGGTATCTTTCTGACAATATGAAAAAGAATGGGGGAGTAAATTTGCCGTAATGGCGTCAGCAGCATATCTATGCGTTGAAATTGTCGGGTAAAAAAGCGCTATATCTTGCGTAGGATAGGCTTAAGAATGTGGCTTGAATTACGTTTCGAAATTGCACGCCCAATAAAAACGTCGTCACCCCCAAGCGGGAGTAACGACGTTTTACCTAGGGATTAGTCCTAGGCGACTTGCAGTACAATTTTGCCACGGGCTCGGCCGCTTTCGCTGCGCTCGTGGGCTAGGGCGGCTTGGGCTAATGGGAACACGCTGTCGATCACCACTTTGATGTGTCCGGCATCAAGCAATGCAGCAATTTCACTTAACTGAGCGGCATTGGGCTGCACAAAGCAAAAATGCGCGTGCACATGGTGTTTTTGTGCGGTAGCCGCATCAGGCTGATCGCAAATTGAAACAAGGCGGCCACCTGCTTTTAGTGTTTGCCAGCTTTGGGCCAGAATCTCACCTCCCATGGTGTCAAATACCACATCCAGATCGCGTAAATCTGCGAAGTTGGCTTGGGTGTAATCAATTACATGGTCGGCACCGTGTGCGGTGACCAATTCGGCGTTTTTACCAGAGGTGGTGGTATACACCTCGGCACCGCGCCATTTGGCTAATTGAATCGCAAACAAGCCCACACCACCTGCTCCAGCATGGATGAGTACTTTCTCGCCTGCTTGCAATTGGGCAATTTCAAATAGCGCTTGCCAAGCAGTTAGCGCGGCTAAAGGCACGGCTGCGGCTTGTTGCCAGTCTAGGCTTTGTGGTTTTTTGGCAATTTCACTGGCTCTAATGGCAACAAATTCGGCATACGCGCCATTGCGGGCAATATCTGGGCGGGAATAAACGGCATCGCCGATCTGCCAGCCTGTGACTTGCTCGCCTAGGGCAACAATTTCACCCGCTACATCCCAGCCCAAAGTGAGCGGCATTTCATGAGACATGATGGATTGCAAATAGCCTTCACGAATTTTCCAATCCACTGGATTTACCCCAGCTGCGTGGACACGAATCAGCACATCATCAGCACTAATCTGCGGTGTAGGCACATTCTCTAGCTGTAATACATCGCGTTGACCGTAGCTGTGTTGGCGAATGGCTTGCATGCTTGTTGTCATTTTTATTCTTCCAGTGGGTAAGTGAATGGGGCTAGTTTATCGATGAATCGCTGGATTGATTAGTCCTGACAAAAGCATTACATTGTTGCCTCAGTGGAATCAATCAGCTCGCAACGTTAAAGGATGCACGGATGGCTCTTTCTCTAGATACTTTGCCAGGCTTGGCGCTGTTTTCCTGCGTGGTACGTCATGGCAGTTTAACGGGGGCCGCACAGGAGCTGGGCCTAAATCGCTCGTCGGTGAGTAAGCAGCTGGCACGGTTTGAAGCTCAGCTTGGCGCAAAATTATTACAAAGAACAACGCGCAAGCTAGCACTGACCGAATTAGGCGAGCGGGTCTGGCAAGAGGCGCAAACGGTGGCTGCGGCGTTGGGTAATATCGATGCGATTACCGATGATTATCGACAGAACGTGCGTGGGCGGCTGAAAGTAAGTTGCTCGTCGTCCTTAGCTCGGGTGCATTTAGTCCCCTTACTGCCCTTATTTTCCCAGCGTTACCCAGAAGTTGATTTGCTCTTGCAATTAGAAGATCGTTTTGTGGACTTAACGACAGAGCAAGTCGATGTCGCTATTCGAGTAGGCCATTTGCCAGATTCATCCCTGGTTGCGCGTAAGCTGGGTGAATTGCAATTACAGCTGGTCGCCAGCCCAGCCTATCTGGCAAAGCACGGCACGCCGCAAACACCGAGCGATCTTACGCAGCATGCTTGCCTCTATTACCAAAATGGCTCGCGCGCCATGAATCTATGGACTTTTTCTGGGGTATTGGGGGAAGAGCAAGTGCGGGTAAAAGGGCCTTTAGCGATGAATGATGCCTGCGCTTTGGTCGATGCAGCCATCCATGGGCTAGGCTTATTATTGATTGACCGCGCCTTATTAGCCGCACCGCTTGCCAGTGGCCAATTGCTGGCGCTGCTGCCTAATTATCAGCTAGCAGTGGGCTTACCTGTGTATGCGGTTTACCCCGTTCGTGATTTGCTGCCTGCCAAAGTGACGGCATTAGTTGAGTTTATCGTTAGCGAATTTTCCCCTAGATTGGCAGCTACCCGATAATGAAATTCTAATAACTAGTACGCAGCAGCGGCAATTTCACTCCAGCATAAAACCCAAATCTTGAACCACGGAGTGTGCAGAGAACACGTAGTTTCACAGAGAAAACCTTGTTTCTGTCAGTTTTTCTCCGTGGCCCTCCGTGTTCTCCCTTTTCTCTGTGGTTTAAGGCCTGGGTTTTTGCTGAGTCACATCAGTTACTAGGCATAAAACTTCATCATCCCTCAAGTTGCCGCTACTTCTTATAAGCCGCCGTTTTCCATCATGGCGCGGATCACCCGATTAAATGGCTCGATCCAATCAGGGTCAAATTGCTGATCAGAAGCGTTGACTTCGGCAATGGCCCGCAGCACGGATTTATTCTGGCCACGATGGCTGTGTTTGAGCATGACGGCCTCAAAAGCATCGACCAGAGCGAGGATTTTTGCGCCAGGCACAATATCGTTACCGCTGAGTTTATTGGGGTAGCCGTTACCTTCGATGCTTTCGTGGTGCTGCAGGCACATGGTTGATGCGTCTTGCCAGCCTTCCATTCGGGCTAAAAGCCCTGCGGCCCAAGCGGGGTGATCGACTAATTGTGCTCGTTCCGCGTCGCTCATCCTTTCTACTTTTAGCCAAAGCGATTCGGGTAAAAACATCATGCCGATATCGTGCATATACACGGCGGCTTCAAGCTGGGTGCTAGATACCACGCCGCCTGCGGCTTTATTGGTGGCCAGTGCTAATTGCAAATTGCGTGCGGTGCGTCCCCTAAACAGCGGTGAGCGCATTTCTAATTGCAGCGCCATATTGCGGAAAAAACGCAAATCTTGGCTGCGCTCTTCGTTAGAGCGCTCTACTTCGGCACGAGTGCGATCCGGCAGTACAACGGCTGCATGCTTAAAGCCCGTCACCGCTTCGATGAGCCGAGCACAAGCAGGATCAAGCTCTTCAGCCTGCAAGGTGGAGAGCCCATCGAGGCCGCGCGCTAAGGTGGGCAGATGCAAGCTACTGGCGGATGCATTATTACTGAGCGATTCAACCGCTTGCTCTAGCCTATCCAAAGTCAGTAGTAATACCTCAGACAGCACTTCGGTAAGCTGCAACTCGCCAGCGCGCATTCTGGAAAGTAGCGTTTCTATGCCATGCACTAAGGGGATAACGAACTCCACACGGCATAGCCCCGCATCGCCCTTAATATTATGAAAGGCGCGAAATAAATCAGAAATCAATATCATTTTGCCGGGGTCACGTTTTAGCTCGGCAATAATTTGCTCGATGCGTGGCGCGTGATCGGCAAGGCTTTCCCGAAAATCTTGGAAGGTATTGATATCGTGAATTTTCGGCGTGAGTAAGCTGTCGTAGTTCATAGGGACACCTTTGGGTAGATTTGGTTTAAGCATAAGTCGCACTTGCCGCAGAAGATATTTAATTTTTGATTAAATACGCGCGATGGCAGCTAAAGCTTGTCTTCGCTGGGTAATATTCGCCGCCTATAATGTAATTTATGCAACGACGCAATTGCTCTAAGAAATTAGAATGATTGCTGCTGAAACGAAGTGTGTACATTGAATTGATTTCGATGTTGTTTCATCTCTCTCCTCTGTATGTATTTGCGCCACCGACTCGGTGGCGTTTTTTTTGCCTGTAGCGGGTACAATGGCAGATTGCTCTTATGAAAAGTATTACGACCATGACTGAATCCATCCGCTTATCCAAACGCATGACCGAGCTGGGCATGTGCTCACGCCGCGAGGCCGACGAATTTATTGAACAGGGCTGGGTAAAAGTCGATGGTGTTGTGGTCAATACCCTCGGTAGCCGTGTTGTGCCTGAGCAAAAAATCACCCTAGAGCGCCAAGCCACGGTATTTCAAGCTGAGCGCGTCACCATTTTGATGCACAAGCCAGTGGGCTATGTATCCGGCCCCGCCGAGCCGGGGGATCGCCCAGCTTGGACCCTGATCAAAGCAGAGACGCGCTTTATTGGCGACCGCACAGGTATCAACTTCCTTAAAAAACACATGCACAACCTTGCCCCAGCGGGCCGCTTAGATGTAGATACATCAGGTTTACTGGTGCTGACGCAAGATGGCCGCATCGCTAAAAAGCTGATGTCGGATGTGGATGTAGAGCGCGAATACGCCGTGCAAGTAGAAGGAATGTTGAGCACAGAAGGCTTAAAACAGCTGAATAATGGCCTGAGCCTTGATGACGAGCGCTTAAAGCCAACCAAAGTCAGCTGGCAGAGCGAAGATTCATTGCGCTTTGTTTTGCGTGAAAACCGCCCGCGCCAGATTCGCCGCATGTGCGAATTGGTTGGCCTAAGAGTGATCGCGATTCGCCGCTTGCGTATTGGCCGTATTTCTTTATCTGACTTGCCTGTTGGCCAGTGGCGCTATTTACGGATGGATGAGCGGTTTTAATCAGGGCTCAGCCTAGGATCTAGCTAAAGCGGATCCCAATCCTACAAATCCTTGCCCACCCACCCTTGGTGCGCAAGGATTTTGTATTTTTATCGATTGAGAAATGTGGCCGCTATAGCTGACATTCGATCATCTATCGAGTTAGCAAAAATCGTCATAAGTGATTGAGAAAGGGACTTGCCAAGCAGGCTAGACAACATAGACAATTCGGGCTTATTACAACCCAATAAGAACTATATGCAAGCCTCTAATCTGAATCACTCTAAAACCAATATGCTAGGCACAATTATCTTTGGCAGTCGCTGGCTGCAGTTGCCCATTTACCTTGGTTTGATCGTCGTACAAGGGGTTTACGCATATAAGTTTCTGGCCGCGCTCTTCACGATGATGATGAGTCTAACCACGCTGACTGAAACCCAAATCATGCTTTCAGTGTTGGGTTTAATTGATGTGGTGATGATTGCCAATTTACTGCTGATGGTGACCGTGGGCGGCTATGAAACATTTGTATCCCGCTTGCGGATTAATACTCACCCAGATCAGCCAGAATGGCTGGATCATGTGAATGCCACGGTGCTGAAAGTTAAATTATCGATGGCAATTATTAGTATTTCCTCGATTCACCTGCTTCAGACCTTTATCAATGCCGACAAAATGAACCCTGTCACCATGCAATGGCAGGTGATTATTCATTTGTCCTTCCTTGTTTCGGCGGCGGCACTGGCTTATACCGACAAGCTATTGCATTCGGTGGCACCGCAACGCCATAAGTGATTCGCTCAGTGTTTGTTGATTCAAAAAAAACCTAGCTATCCATATAGCGAGGTTTTTTTGAATTAGCCGATACACATCAATTTAAGCTTGGCTTATTGATGACTATATGGCTTGCCTTATAGCTCTTTCCTGCATTGATACATCGTCAGCAACAACTCATTCGCCATCTCTGCAAATCCCTCATCGCTCAGCAAGCTTTGCCCACGCCAAGCCATTTCGTACCAAATTTCTGCTTCTTCGCCGCTAAAGCCGCGCAGGCTGTTGCCGTGCCAACTTTCTCTTGCTGCTTTTTCAGCGGCATCCACCGAGCCATCGTCACCACTAAGCGATTCGGCGTATTTGGCGCTGCTGCGGGTGGCAAAGGGCAGGCGGTTGGAGAGGCCTTGCCAGTAGTAATGCAGCCATTTTTCTAGCTCGAGGCCGGCGTTTTCGACTGGCCCAAAGCGCCAATGGCCCTTCTGGCTGACGATGCGGGTTTCTTGTTGTACGCCATCGGGGCCGGCGTGGCAAAGGGCGAGGTGTTTTAGCCAGCAGGCGATTAGTTCGATGGGCGAGCTGTGGTCTGTCCAAACGGCCACCTGCCCGTTGGGGCGCAGCTGGTGCAGTGCGCCAATAAGCTGCATATCGTCCGCAAATTTAAACTGAAAAGTATGCGGTGCCAGCGTTGCATCGCTGAGCAGTGGCTCGGCGGCGTTATAGAGTTTACGCAGCGTGGCAGATTGCTTGGCAGCGCTCATATCGCCAAAACCACCGTGTGGCAGCAGGCCGGCGGCGCGGCCGGTGGCGATGGAATCACTGCTCCAGCCTTGCTCCAAGGATTGCCAGATTACTTGGTTTAGCTCGCTTTTTGCAGAAAAAGACAGGCTAAATGGCTCGTTGCTTTCGAATTCCACCGCCTCGTCGGCCAGCCGGATGCCGATGCGGTTTCTGAGTAAATAGCGGGTGGGGTTGCGCCAAAAGGCCAGCAAATCGTTAAACGCGACGTTTTTAAATTCTGCATCGGGAAGCGGCAAGCTTTCTGCCAATACCGAGAGTGGCAGACCCTGAGGCTGGCCTATGGCGGTAGCAGCGGCAAACCAGAGCGGGGAATAGGCGGGTAGATTTTTGCCAAATACCGCATCTTTAAAATAACGGGGACTAAAGGGCTGCAGCGGGTGTTCGGTGATCAGATGTTTTAGCAGCCGTTCACGCTCGATGCGCCGCCATTTCAGCGCCTCGTTACCTAGGGCGGGCTGAGGTGGGGCGTCTTCCAGCACAAAGCTGCGCCCTGCAGCGTCGAGTAAATCAGACACCACCACCGATGGCGGGATCACGCCATTATCCTGAATGCCACGGCCTACATAGCTCAGATACAGCACGTCGCTGGCCGAAAGCAGCGTTTCCAGAAAGAGATAGCGATCATCGGCGCGGCGGGAGCGATCGCCATATTGCGGATTGTGCGCCATTAAATCAAAGCCCGGCGGGCGTGATTCGCGCGGGAAAGCGCCGTCATTAAAGCCTAAGAGGGCAATCACTCTGAAGGGCAGGCAACGCATCGGCACCATGGCGCAAAACGTTACCGCGCCGGTTAAAAATCCACCGCTCGGAATCTTGCCGGACAGCGCACCATTGAGCCAACTGCGCGGCACAGATAAATCCACCGGCGCATCGTAGCTGGCGGCGCGGCTTTGCTCGGCAAATTCAATAATCTGCTCGCGCAGCTCAGCCAGAATCAGCGCTTCATCGTCATCCGGCGCAAATAGCGCTTCTATCATGGCGATCAATTTGCTATGCCACAGCTCGGGCGTGTGTTCACCCGACAGCGATGCGGCTTGCTCAAACAGCGTCTCGGCAAAAGCCGCGAGGCCAGCCGCCAACTGCGCCTGATTGCCGGCCACGCCAGAGCCTGGCAATGTTCCAGCAAACAACGGCGCAGCAGCGCCCGCCACACCAGCGGGCAGGGCGATGCTCAGCAGCAATCGATCCAGCCCAAAGCGCCAGGTGTGCTCAAAGGTATTGGGTAAACCCAGCTCAGCCTTATGCTCGCCGTCTCTGCCCCAGTGAATGCCTAATTCGCTGATCCAACGGTGGATGGTGGGCAGCTCGGACGCTGGGATTTCAAAGCGGCGGGCAATGGCGGGGATATCCAGCAGCGCCATCATCCAATCGCTGGCAAAACGGCATTGCGGCAGGGTAAGCAGCTCCAGCAGGGCTTGCGCCAACGGTGCGGCGTCTTTCAGGCTGCGGTCGGCAATGGCAAAGGGCACATTGGGCGCACTCATCTCGCTTGCGCCAGCGCTTAAATGGCGACCAAATACCGCCTCAATATAGGGAATGTAATGTTCGATATCGGGCATCAACACCACAATATCGGCGGGGGTGAGCGTGGCATCGGCCTCGAACAGCGCCAAAAGCTGATCGTGCAGCACTTCAATTTCGCGCATGGCCGAATGGCAGATATGCACTTGCAAGGATTTATCATCTGCCGCCACGCGCTGGGCAGTTTCCGGGCTGCGGGCGACAAGTTCCAGCACATCGCTTTTTAGCGTTTGCAACATCGTGTCGTGGTTGCCCGGGTAGGGCGTGAAGTATTCAAGGATTTCTGGTTCGGCAATCAGCTGATTAAAAAACTCCCGCCCCTGCTTGCCCCACACCGCCAAGAGCGGATTACCGACTTCTAAATATAAATCTTCAGGATCAAAACCATCAGAAAGCCGGGCGATTTCCGCCGCATCGCGAATCTCTCCCCAAGGCTCGCCGCAAGGGTTGAGCGCATGGATAAACACCTCGCAGCGTTTGGATAGCGCGCGCAAAATCTCCATATACACCGGCGGCAGGCTGGATATGCCAAATAGCGAAACACGGCTGGGCAAATCCAAGGGGCGCGGGTCGAGCAGCCGCTTGTGGGTGGCCGCCAGTAGTGCGCCACGATGGCCGCCATCCACACGGATATCCAGCTCATCCTTAGATAAATAGCGCCACAGCGCCGCCTGCCAAGCCTCATCGTCCCCCAGCCCTAAGCTCTGATTTTTTTCCCAAGCCAGCAGCCAATCGGCGCGGTAAACCAGATATTGATCGAACACATCGGCAATCCGCGTGGCCAATTCAAAGCGCCTAAAATCCCCGCCTTCACGCAGATAATTAAGCAGCACCGGCGCATTGGGCTGCGAATCCAGCCAGGCCAATACCCGCCAACCCATAATCTCCCGCGAAAACGGTGATTTCTTCGGCAAATTGCCACCCAACGTGCGCTGCATCAAATCCCAGAAAAAAGACGCCAACAGCGGATAGCCCATCTGCGCTGTCATCCCTTGCTTTTCCGCCAAACGAAAATTCAACCACCGCCCCATCCCCTTAGACTGCACCACAATCTTTTCCTGCTCGAAAGGGGATGCCAAAGGGGAGGTCTCTAACTGATGCGCCAGCGCTGCCAGCAGAACATCGATACGGTTGGATTGGAATAGATGCAGCACGGGAAAGTCTTATTGAATGGGCTTAGGGGAGAGGGTAGCGGAAAGTAGGGGGGAATGCAGCAGGTGGAGGTAAATTTGGCAAGGAAGTGATATAAAGTACAAAGCTTTAGATTAGAATACTGCTGGTTTCGGGTTTTTTTATCTCTTTGATTTATTAATCATTTATTGTTGTTATAAATATTTTCAATATTTTGGTATTTGTTTTTACATGGGGTTTGGGGGTGTTATGGAAATAGTAGAATTTAGTTTGACTAATATTGGACGATTTTCTGATATTGAGATTCCATTGGCCCCTACAGATGAAAAAAAATCCAAGGTTACGGTCTTGGTTGGGAATAATGGCGCAGGAAAAACTTTTTTATTAAAATCGCTTGCGATCTCTTTGAGTTGGTTTGTGGCTCGTGTGCGCTCAGAAAAAGGCAATGGAAGCTCTATTCCTGAGGATGATATAAAAAATGAAAATAACTCAGCCGTCATAGGTGTTGAGTTGTTAGAGGCGCAGGGGCAGGCTGGGAACCCTGATGCAAATATTCATAATTTTATTCATTTCTGGTCTATTGCAAAAACACGCACAGGCCGGAAGAGTGAGCAAACAAGTCATTTAAATGGTGCTACAAAATTAGCAGAGTATTTTCGTTCTCAATTAAGTGAGAACGAACATGCCTCATTGCCTTTGATTGTCTTTTATCCTGTTGAGCGTGTTGTTTTAGATATTCCATTAAAAATCCGTGATAAGCATTCTTTCCAACAGTTAGATGGGTACGATAATGCTTTGAATCAAGGTGTTGATTTTCGACGTTTTTTTGAATGGTTCAGGGAGCGTGAGGATGTAGAGAATGAATCAGGAATTCCTCAAGAAGTATATGATAAATTATATAAGTCAGTAGGAGATGATCCAGAGTTATGGCAGATGTTGTCTGCTATGCATGCTTCCTCACGCGATCGACAATTAACAGCAGTAAGAACAGCAATTAGTGCTTTTATGCCTGGATTCAGCAATTTGCGGGTTAGCCGCAAACCTCGGCTTATTATGACAATTGATAAGCACGGCGAATCTTTAAATGTGGGGCAACTATCGCAAGGGGAAAAATCACTCATGGCTTTAGTGGGAGATATTGCCCGTCGCTTAGCAATGATGAATCCAGCTTTAGAAAACCCTTTACATGGTGAGGGGATTGTTCTTATTGATGAAGTAGATCTGCATTTGCACCCTAAATGGCAGCGTACACTCATCTCACGTTTAACCTCAACCTTTCCCAATTGCCAGTTTATTCTGACTACCCATTCACCATTGGTGATTAGTGATAGCAAAGATGTGCTTTGTTATTTACTGGATGATGGTGAGATATCTGTTGTTGATGATTTATATGGCCTAGATGCCAATTCAGTTTTGCTACAGGTGATGGATACTGACATCCGCAATGCAGGCGTTGCTATGCACTTGCGTGCCTTACTGAATACCATTCAGGATGGTGAACTTGATAAGGCCAAAGGTTTGCTTGCAGAGCTGAGTAAGGATTTGCCGGAAAATAATATTGAATTAATTAAGGCTCGTTTATTGCTGCGTAAACAGGAGTTGCGGCATGCGCAAGATCGTTAAATCTAATGCCCCTGCTGGCTTAACACGCTGGAAACGTAATCATCCTAAAGGGAAGTATGCTGAGGTGGATCATAGTATCAGGCAGGAAATTAGAGCGGCTGCTTTAAAAGAGCAATATTATTTATGTGCTTATTGCTGCCAGAGTATCACTGAACCTATCACTGAAAAAAATTGTCATAACGAGCATATTGAGGCACAGGATCTTGCACCAAAGCGAACTTTAGATTTTGACAATATTGTTGTGAGCTGTAATACAAAACATCAGTGTGGTGAAGGGCATGGCTCTCAAGTCCTATTGCTTACCCCATTAATGGATGAGTGTGAGAAAGAATTAAAATTTTATATTAGTGGAGAAGTTAAAGGTTTAACTGAAAGAGCCAAAAATGCAATTCGTATTTTAAATCTTGGTGATTCAACTTCGACAAATCGGCAACTTATTGAAAAGCGTAAGCAACTCATTGATGGCTTTATTTGGGCCAATGTAGGTGATCCTAGTGACGGGTTTGAAGATGATGAGTTGATTTCGATGCTTATTGAAGATTGCCAAATACCCAAAGATGGCAAGTTAGAAGCATTTGCTCCTGTTTTTAAAAATATCATGAGTGCATGGATAACTAAACCCTATGCCTAAACCCAAACTCCCCCCATTAAACGACGCCATCCGTGCCGATTTATTCACCCATCTGGCCACGATGGAGAAAGCTGGCTTGCCGGTGGCGCAGGCTTTTTTGTCCTTGCGGCTGGCGAAAGCAGCTCAGCCTCGGGTGGATGAGGCGCGCAAATGGCTGGGGCGGGGCAAGGATGTGGCGGCGGCAGGGCGGATGGCGGGCTTGTTTAGTGATCTGGAAGCAGATTTGCTGCACGCGGCGATCAGTGCGGGCAGCCCTGCGCATACTTACTTTCGACTGGCTGAGCGCTATGCGCTGAAAGCCAGATTAAGCAAGCAGATGCGCTCCAAAATGCTGCTGCCCATCGTGGTGTTTGTGTTGGCTTTACTAGTACAACCTTTGCCCGATTTGGTGTTGGGCGCGCTTAGCCCTGCTGCTTATTTGTGGCGCTGCCTGCGGCCAATGCTGTTTTTTATCAGCCTCTATGCCCTGTTTAAAGGGGTTTCGGATTGGTTGGAAGTATCGGGGCCATCGCGTTTAAGGCTGCAGCTTGAAACGCTGCTGATCAAAATGCCGCTGTTTGGGGCCATGCATGTGCGGCGTAATGCGCGGGATTTTTTTGAGAGCCTGGCCTTGATGCTTGAAGCGGGCCTGCCGATGTTTGATGCCCTGCCCAAGGCGAATCGGGCGATTCATAATCAGCTGATCCGCAGCGAATACAGCCGCATTCTGCCCAAAATGCAGCGTGGGGATAGCCTAGCTAAAGCGCTGGATCGTCAGGCTTTTTTAGGGGAAGAGCGGGTGACGGGCTTTGTGCAAACAGGGGAGGCCAGCGGCACCCTGCCTGAAATGCTGCTACGGCATGTGAATATGGAAAGTGCTTCCATTGCGGACTTTCAAAGCAAAGTCGCCCAGTGGTTCCCAAGAATCATGTATGGCTTGCTGATGCTGTGGATGGCTTATGGCATGGTGATTGGCAGTGGCGCACCGCAGATGCCTGCTGATTTGTAGATTGCATATTGTTCAAAAAGCGATGTTACATAACAGAAACCCAAATCTTGAAACACGGAGGACACAGAGAACACGGAGTTTCACGGAGAAAAACAAGGCTTGAGTTAATTTGTTTTGTAGGTTCTTAGTGTTTTAAAACCCAGCTAAGAGGATTCATATCGCAGCTCGTGGCACGGGGCTTAAATCTCCCCTTGAAACACGCCGGAGCGAGGAACAAGCGGGTCGGGGTTTCGGCAAGGGAGCGAGGCAGCGAGCCAATCCCGCCCGCCGCCGACTTGATTGTCCGCAGCGCAGGGGCCTTCGTGTTTCGTGGGGTGGCCTTCTTTCGCTTCCTTTCTTGGCCACACAAGAAAGGAAGGTCCAGCGGGACGCCCGCACCTAAATCAACGTGCCGAAGGCACAAAAAAGCAGATTACGGCTTACCCTCTCATTTCGCACTGCAAATAATCTCCGCAAGTTGTTTGATCTTCTCATCCATATGCTCACAAGGCACTTGCGCATAGCCAAGGATAAAGCCGTTGCTGGGGCTTTGATTTCCTTTGGTGTAGCTACTTAATGCACGGGCCACCAATCCTTGTTTTAAGGCGGCTTCGCTAATGGCTTGATCAGAAAAAGCCTGATCCAGCGCAATGGATAAATGCATGCCTGAAGAGCCTCCATAAATTGTAATCAAGCCACCCAAGTGCTTATTGAGTGCCTCGCTCATGGCGTCTCGCCTGGCGGCGTAGAGTTTGCGCATCGTGCGTAAATGGTTGCTAAAGCCGCCGCTATTAATAAACTCGGCCAGTGCTAATTGCTCTATTTGGCGGCCTCGCGGCTGGCATTGGCTGAGCATATTTTCGACCATTGCTGCTAAATGGGCGGGAACCACCATAAAGCCCGTGCGTAAGGCGGGAAACATACTTTTGCTAAAGGTGCCCAGATAAACAACAGGCGCATGGGGCATCAGCCCTTGCATTGCGGGCAGGGGCTGGCCTTCGCGGCGAAATTCGCTGTCGTAATCGTCTTCGATGATTAAGCTGCCGTATTTTTGCGCCTGCTGCAGCAGCATTAAACGCCGCTCAAGGCTGAGTACACTGCCAAGAGGATATTGGTGTGATGGGGTTAGGTAAATCAGCTTGGGTGGGGCTGTTTGCCAATCTTTTGCCTGTGGCGCGATGCCATCCTGATCAAGTGCGATGCCAATAATATTAAGCTCGGCGGTGGTAAATGCATTGGCTGCACCGGTATAGCCGGGGCTTTCTATCCACGCCGTATCGCCCACATCGGCAAAGAGCTTGGCACATAAATCGAGGCTGTTTTGGGTGCCATCGGTAATGAAAACTTGGCTTGCATCGCAGACTACGCCTCGGCCAGCCCGCAGGTGTGCCGCAATGGCTTCTCGCAAAATGTCTTCTCCGGCTGCATGGCCATAGGCGAGTTTTTCAGGCGTGCTTTTTTGCCAGCTGCGGGCCAAAACGCGTTGCCAGCGGGCGATGGGAAAATCAGCCAGCGATGGCACGCCGGGGGTAAATGCTTGCAATGTTTCATCGGCAAAGCATGCCGCAAATGGCTGGCAGCGCCGGGATAATAAGCTTACTGATGAGTTTGCAGGTGGAGTTTGGCTGTTGCCCAGCTTTAAAGAGGCGACTCTTGTGCCGCTTCGATCGGCAAGCAAAAAGCCTTCTGCTGCCAATTGCTCATAAGCGTAAATCACCGAATTACGCGCCATGCCCAATTCTTGCGCCAGCTGCCTTGATGAGGGCAGGCGTGTGGCTGGGGAGAGCGTTCCTGCCAGAATAGCCGCTCTGAGTGCTTCATACAGGCCATGCTGGCGCGAGCGGCCTGTGGTTTGATCGAGTTTAAGCAGGAGTGAGTAATCCATTGCTGGCTCTAAATTATTTGCAGGTATTGGATCTTATTCTAGGGCCATGTGTTGAGGTAGTCTGTTTGCATATCAACTCTACACAGAGCACATCATGTCTAGCTATCCAAGTGACCGCACCCGTATCCGCCGATCTCCTGAGCGGGCGAAGTATGACCAGGAAACGCTGTATCAGATTATTGATGCGGCCTATTTATGCCATATCGCTTTTTATGATGGCACGAGCACGCACTGCATCCCAACGGCCTGCTGGCGTAGCGGCGAGCATTTGTATATTCATGGCTCCACCGGTGGGCGGCTGATGAAGCTCTTGTCCAAAGGGGTTGAAGTATCAGTTGCAATCACTCATCTCGATGGCTTGGTGCTGGCTCGTTCGGCATTTAATCACTCGATGAATTATCGCTCTGCCGTGATTTATGGCCAGTTTGAACAGGTACTACTGAGGCGGATAAATCGGCGGCATTAGATGCACTGATGGATAAGATCGCTATTGGGCGCAAAGAGGAAGTGCGGCCCGGTAATTCAAAAGAAATAGCCGCAACCATTATGCTGCGCGTTTCATTATCAGAAGCCGCAGCAAAAGTGAGACGTGGCGGGCCGATCGATGATGAAAAAGATATGCAAATTGGCGCATGGGCAGGGGTTTTACCTTTAGAGCAAGTGCAAACGACGCCTGTGCCCGATGGAAAATATGCAGTGATTCCGGCTTATGTGCGTGAGTGGGGCGGGGGCTGACCAGCGATACGCAGTGCGGCATTGGCGGGTTTGGGGCTGGGTTCAGCTTAACTTTCTAGCCCCCTTCCGATGCTTGTTTTTATACACCATTTTTTGAGCGGCTTACCCCAAGCTATCTTTAATGCTTGGATGTTTGATTATTCAATATGAATAAATTCAAGTATGGTTGAAAGTTTTTATTGACTTAGGTGTAAGTGGCTGAGTATGATTCGCAGTCTTGATGGAGAGTTGGCCGAGTGGTCGAAGGCACTCCCCTGCTAAGGGAGCATACGGGCAAAACCTGTATCGAGGGTTCGAATCCCTTGCTCTCCGCCAAGTGCAGCTGCACTGGCTGAGTTTAGTTTTAGATAGTAAGTAAGCTGCATAAGAAAATAGCCCTTGTTGATCAAGGGTTTTTTTTCGTCTCAATAAAAGTTATCTACTCAACGTTATAAGCCCAGCTACAAACCGCCAAGCGTTTCACTTCATATAAGTTTTTCTCCGTGAAACTCCGTGTTCTCTGTGTCCTCTGTGGTTCAAGATTTGGGTTTTACACACAAGCTCAGATCCACATCAATAAACAGCCAGATCTCCCCGCCTTTCCACGCCATTAAATCTAAAATTAGCATAGGGGGACTTATGACGACATCTTTTGATTTTAATCGTGCACCGTTTAATAGCCTGAATACTTCAGAGCGGGATCGTATCGCCGCTGCGCTGGATGTGGCTTATTACGCGGCTGGAGCGGTGATTCAGCAGCAGGGCGAGGGGGTGGATGCCTTGCTGGTGGTGATGAAGGGGCTGGTTAGGGAGGGCGGTGAGGCTAGCTTTTACGGCTGTTTTGATGTGCTCGATAGCAAATCACTGCTTAGCGGCAAGGCCTGCTGCACTTTGTATGCACATGAAGACACGCTGCTTTGGCATATCCGCCGCGATGTGGCGATGAAAATCAGCGATGCTAATAGCCAGTTTGCGGCGTTTTTTTACGCCGATGTGGCGCGTAAATTGGCGGCACTGGGCCACCCCATGCAAGAGCTGCAGCCAAGGGTCGCCGATGCGGTCTTACATTCGCCTTGTTGGCTAGCAGAAAGCGCCACGGTGATGGATGCGGCGAGGTTAATGAAGCGCGTGCATAGCCGCGCCGTGTTGGTGAAGGAAGCTGCGGGCGTGGGGATTTTTACCCAGAGCGATTTACGCAATGTGGTGGTGGATGGGCTGGATGCCAATCATGAAGCGATTTATCGCCACCTTAAGCGCCCGCTGATTTGCGTAAAAGCCGAGGACGATCTGCACCACGCTATGCTCTTGATGATGCGGCACTCGGTGCAAAGGCTGGTGGTGCTGGAGGGCGACGAGGTTTGCGGCGTGCTGGAGCAGGTGGAGCTGATGTCGGCGTTTTTTAATAACTCGCATAATCCACGCGGCATTACCGCACAAATTGGCCGTGCCTCTCATCCCGATGCGCTCTTGGCTGCGGTTAAAAGCACGCAGCAATTAATCCGCACACTGCACAGTAATGGCATGAAAATCACCCTGCTGGCCGAGCTGGTCGGGGAAATTCGCCAGCGTTTATTCAGCCGCTTGTTTACCCTGTTGGCCCCGCCAGAGATGCTGCCGCATGTGTGCCTGCTGGTTTTAGGCTCGGAAGGGCGGGGCGAGCAGATCTTAAATACTGATCAAGATAATGCGCTGATTATTGAAGACGGCTATCAGCATCCGGATCTGGAGCGCGTTTGTGATGCGTTTAATCAGCAGCTGATCGCCTTTGGCTATCCGCCTTGCCCCGGCCTAGTGATGGTTTCTAATCCTAAATGGCGGCAAAGTGTGGCGGGCTATAAGCGGCAGATTAATGCTTGGACCAGCAGCGCCAGTAGTGAAAATGTGATGCATATGGCGATTTGGCTGGATGCGCGGCCGGTCTGTGGGCAGTTGGCTTTGTTTGAGGGCCTGCGCCAATATTTGCAGCAGGATTTAGGCGACAACGCGGCATTTTTATCGCGCTTTGCTTTTCCGGTGGAGCAATTCTCACCACCAATTAATCTGTTTTCTAGGCTAATTGCCACTGCTGGGCCGGATAAACACGCGCTCGATATTAAAAAAGGCGGTATTTTCCCTGTGGTGCACGGCTTGCGTAGCCTAGCGCTGCAATATGGGATAGACGAGTGTAATAGTTATCAACGCATTCAGCGCCTAAGCGATAGCGGCCATTTAAATGAGAATTTTGGCCGTGATTTAGCCGAATCTCTGGCGTTTTTACAAGGCTTGCAGCTTAAAGCAGGGCTGCTGAATCAGGCGATGGATAAGCCGGTTGACCATCTAATTGATCCTGCTGCTTTAACCACGCTGGAGCGCGAGCTATTAAAAGACACACTGTCGGTGGTGAAGCAATTTCGCCAACTGATTAGCCATCATTTCAAGCTGGGGATGTTATGAGTGGCTTCTATGGGTATTGGATTTAGCCAATGACATGTTTTGCTCCTTTTGTAGGGCGGGTGAAACCCGCGTATTTGTCAACATTGCTCGCGGGTTTCACCCGCCCTACGATGATTTGATGTGCGTGGTGTGTTGCCGATTGATGATAAAAACCTAAATGATGTGTATAGGGTATGCGATGAGAGGCTGGATAGATTATTGGCAGCGCTGGCGCAGATCGCGCAGCCTAGCTTTGGCGAATCAAGAGTTCGCCTATCTATGGGGCCAGCCTAATGTAGGTGAATACGTCAGCCTAGATTGCGAAATGAGCTGCTTAGACCCAAAGCAGGCAGAGATTTTAAGCATCGCCGCGATCAAGATTAAAGGCCCGAGGATTTTAGTTTCCGAGCATCTTAAACTGCTAGTTAAACCCGCAGGCCAGATTGATCCGGCCAGTATTGCCGTGCATGGATTGCGTCATCAGGATGTGCAAGAGGGCATGGCGATAGAGGAGGCTCTGGCTGCTCTATTGCACTTTATCGGGCCACGGCCTTTGGTGGGCTATTATCTGGAATTTGATTTGGCGGTGCTCAATCGCCTGCTTAAACCCGTGCTGCGCGTGGCTTTGCCAAATACCAGCATCGAAGTGTCCGGCATATTTTATGACCATATGGTAACGGCACATCGCCCTGATGTAGATCTAAGCCTGAGTCATATTCTGCAAACGCTAAACCTACCCGACTTACCCCGCCATGATCCGCTGAACGATGCGCTGTTGGCTGCGATGGTGTTTTTAAAGCTGCGGGGGTAAGCCCCATCTGTGCCAAGCAAATTGTTTTTTATTAGCGAACAGCAAAAAAACATAGTAACCACGCTCTTCGCATAGGGCTTTAAAATCCCCTTGAAACACGCCGTAGCGAGGAACAAGCGGGGCGGGGTTTCGGCCAGGGAGCGAGGAACGAGCCAATCCCGCCTGCCGCCGACTCGATTGTCCGCAGCGAAGGGGCTTTCGTGTTTCGTGGGGTCGCCTTCTTTGGCTTCGTTTCTTGGCGAAGCAAGAAAGGAAGGCCCCGCGGTGGCTAACCGCTCCTAAATCAACGTGCCGAAGGCACTAAAATGGTCTTTTGTGTATTTGCTTAACGCTCATACTTCAACAATCTTCCCTTATAAGCACGGCCATCATGTAGGGGTGTGTTGATCAGCGTTTCGCTCAGGCTAAAGCCATGTGCGGACATTTGCCGATTAAAAGCGCTTCGATTGCCTCGGTTGGGGTCGACAATCAGCACTTCGGCCTTGGGGGCTGCATGTCGGTCGATAAAGGCGGAGAGCGCGGCGGGCTGGTTGCGCTCGTAGAGCACATCGCTGCCGATAATTAAATCAAATTTCCCTAGCTCAAGATTTGCACGCTCCCAATTGCCGGTGCTGTATTTCAGCGCGGGCAAGGTATTGAGCTGCAAGTTGGCTTTCAGAAAAGTTTCGGTTAAGGGGTGGCAATCGCTGGCGGTGATATCGCCATTTCTGCGATGCACCACCATGCTCGCCAACGCTAAGCCACAGCCAATTTCTAAAATCCGTCGCTCGCCTAAAACATAAACTTGCATTAAATCAGCCAGCTTTTGTGCCGATGGCCAGATTTGCCCAAATAGCGGCCAGCAAGCGGGTGAGATGCCCGCATTTTCTGCTTCGCCCAGTGGATCAAAGTATTGTTGGATATCGAGCAGCGAGCGGATATTTAATCCTAAGCCGCCAGCAACGGCGATATCTTGGGTTTTGACTTGGTAGCCAATGGGCGTGCTATGGGGCATGAAAGCCTTGTGTAGGTGCGGCGTTGGATGCTTTTCGAACCGACGCAACGCTTCCTCAGAAGGGCTTTGCAAGAATGATTAGTATTTGGCGGGGCAGAGTACAAATTAGAAAGGGGGATTGATGCTAACACCCATTGCCAGGCGAGGTGAGTGATTCTTGCTTAAAAGGTATTAGGGACATTATGAAGTGGTGTATTCGTTTGCTAAGGCTTACATTGCTTAATGTTTATTGCTTTTTATCGTAAGTAGTTATCATTATAAGTAAATTTATTTTTGATGTTTTTTGCATTTTGTAAGTATATTTTTTAATAGGCTCTATGCGGAAATACTTATACAGCTTAGTTTAAATACGGCTACTCTTAGTTTTCAATCCTTCTCCTTTTTAAAGGGTGATGCCCATGAAAAAGCTTGGTTTTCGCGCCAAAATAATGCTAACGGTGCTGGGCTCTTTATTTCTTATTTTAGGATTGATGTTGTCTGTGCTGGCTTGGAATACTCGCCAAGAAATGAGTGCCGAGGCATTTGGTAGTGCAGAAAATATGGCTAAGCACTATGCACAATTTGTGCAAAATGAGCTGGAAAAGCCGTTGGGGCCATTACAAACTTTGGTGAGTAGCTTAGAGAGTAGCAAGCAGCATGGCCTATTGCAGCGCAGCCAAACCAATAGCTTTTTGTTGAAAGCTTTAAAAGACAACGCTGCGCTCTATGATCTATGGCTGATTTATGAGCATGGTCAATTTGATGGCAAAGATACCGAATTTACCAAGGATAAAACTGCTTATCCTTCAGGCGCTTATGCACCTTGGGCCTTACGTAAGGGCGATAAAGTTGAACTGGTAGAATACACCTACGATGCAGAGATGAATGAAGCTGCAATTAGTAAATGGGAAGAGGCTTATTACGGTGGTGCTTATTACACTGCACCCAAAACCACAGGCAAGCTATCTGTGGTTGAACCCTATGTGGATACCGATACCAAAGTATTGATGATGTCATTTGCTTTGCCTATTCAGCACCAAGGCCAGTTTGTAGGAGTGGCAGGTAGCGATATTCCAATGGGGGGATTACAAAAAACGCTAAGCCAAGTCAAAGTCTTTGATAGTGGCTTTATTAGCCTGATTAGCGCTGGTGGCATTTATGGCAGCCACCCTGATTCATCCCGCTTAGCTAAGCCAGTAGATAGCAATGAGATTCCTGCCAATATCTTGGCTGAAGTTCAAAGTGGAAAATCTTTGCATATTGAGAATGGCGGGTTTATTCGCTTTTTTATGCCGATAAAAATGGGTAATACAGGCTTAACTTGGAGTTTGGTAATTAATGTGCCAGAGGCCGAATTTTATGCGCGCTCTAATCGGCTATTGCATATTTCATTTTTAATTGGTGGCTTAGGATTATTCATCCTCTCTATTATTTTATCGACCACACTTAGTTATTTAACTCGGCCAATTTTGCGACTTAATCAAGCCATGATGCAATTATCGGCAGGCGATGCTGATTTAAGCCATAGACTGGAAGTGAGTAGTAGCGATGAAATTGGCCGTACTTCACAGGCGTTTAATTTATTTGTGTGCTCCCTCGCCGAAATGATTAATACGGTGAAGCTACAAGTGAGCGAGCTAAATGGGCAAATCGCTCAATTAGCAGGCCACGCCGATACGGTTGCACAGGGCTCATCCATGCAGGCCAAGGCTGCGGAGCAAACGGCAGGTGCGATTGAAGAAGTCTCTGTGGGGATTAATTTGATTGCGGAAAATGCCCTTGCCACCGAAACGATGAGCCATGTTGCAGAAACCAATGCGCGACAGGCCGAATTTGGCGTGCGGGCTACCTCGGCTGAAATCGCCAAAATTGAAGCCGTGGTTAAGGCGCAATCGATGCTGATGAATGGTTTAAAAGAGCGCTCAAGCGATATCTCGAAAGTGGTGAATGTGATTCGTGGCATTGCCGATCAGACCAATTTGCTTGCACTGAATGCCGCCATCGAAGCGGCGCGTGCAGGGGAACAAGGGCGTGGTTTTGCTGTGGTGGCCGATGAGGTGAGAAAGCTGGCAGAAAACACCAGCAGTGCCACTTTAGATATTGGCAAAATGATTACGCTGATTCAGGATGAAACCACGCAGGCGGCAAAAGGCATGGAGTTGGCTTTGCAGCAGGTAGAAGAAGGTGTTGAGCTATCGAGAGATGCGGCGGATCAAATTGCCGAAATTACAATAGGCACGAATAAAATGTCGGAAAGTGTGCATCACATTGCCAAAACAACCGCGCAGCAATCCAAGGCCACCGAAGATATTTCACATAATGTCGATAGAATAAACACCATGGCGCATGACAATAATCAGGCTTTGCAGCAGGTGCACGATGCCGCCAAAAATCTAGGGTGTCTTTCTTTAGATTTACAAAAAGCAGTGGATAGGTTTAAGGTTTAAGCTCCTTCATCAAGAGCTCATTGAGAAAAGCTATCCTCAAGATGAACTTTGTTGATTGGACAGCGTCCGACTATTTACTCAGAATGCGTCGGGTTTAATTTTAAAAAACACTAGGAGCATCACATGGCCGTACTCGTTGGTAAAAGCGCACCAGATTTCACCGCAGCAGCCGTTCTCGGTAATGGCGAGATCGTAGAAAGCTACAACTTTAAGGCAGCCACCGCCGGTAAATACGCCGTGGTGTTCTTCTATCCTTTAGATTTTACTTTTGTTTGCCCATCTGAGCTGATCGCTTTTGATCACCGCTTGGCAGAATTCAAAGAGCGCAATGTAGAAGTAATTGGTGTGTCGATCGACAGCCAATTTACGCATGCTGCATGGCGCAACACTCCGGTAGAAAAAGGTGGTATTGGCCAAGTTGGTTACACCTTAGTTGCCGATATTAAGCACTTAATTTGCCAAGCTTATGATGTTGAATTGGCAGCAGAAGGCGTTGCATTGCGCGGCTCTTTCCTGATCGACAAATCGGGCGTTGTTCAGCACCAAGTAGTAAACAACTTGCCACTAGGCCGTGATATCAGCGAAATGCTGCGTGTGGTTGACGCACTGCAATTCACTGAAGAGCACGGTGAAGTTTGCCCAGCAGGCTGGAGCAAAGGTAAAACAGGGATGAAGGCAGATGCCGCTGGCGTTGCTGATTACCTCGCTAAAAATGCTAAAGATCTGTAATTAATTAAATAGCTTTTTTATTTAAAGCAAAAAAATCCCCCGCTAGCTTTGAGTTAGCGGGGGATTTTTTACGGTTATTTTATTGTTTTGAGGTAATCACTTCCAAGCGCTGCGCCACATCTCTGACTGAGCTGGCTTGCTGCTCGGATGCATTAGAAATTTCGCTGATTAAATGACGCATCGCGCCCACATCTTGCACTATACGTACCAAGGCTTTTTCTGCACTGACGGCTTTTTCTTCGCCTTCGCTCACGTCTTTTTCACCCGAATTCATCGTGCCCACTGCGCGTTCTATTTCTACTTGAATGGAGCGAATCAGTTCGCCAATTTCAACGGTTGCCTTGGTGGTGCGCTCGGATAATTTACGCACTTCATCGGCCACCACGGCAAAGCCACGGCCCGTGTCGCCTGCCCGGGCGGCTTCAATCGCCGCGTTAAGCGCAAGTAGATTGGTCTGGTCGGCAATATCTTTAATCACTCCCACAATCACACCAATTTTATCGGATTGGGTATTGAGCTGCCCGATTACCCCTGCGGAGGTGCGAACCAAGGTGGCTACATCGCGCATGCCACGTACAGCGCCTTCAACTACCACTTGCCCTTCATTGGCACTTTCAAATGCGCTATTGCCTCGGCTGCTGGCCTCGGCCGTGGTATGCGCTACTTCATCAATGCTCGTGCTGACTTCTTCCATGGTGGCCGCAATATAAGAGACTTGTTCGTGCAGCTCGCTGGCTTTGCAGGAAACGTCTGTTTGTAATTTTTCGTGTTGTATTTTGCTGGTGATATCTTCCCAACAGGCTAGGTAGCATTTCACTTTACTGTTGTCGATGGCGTCCCAAATAGGATAAGCCTTGGTGCGTAAGGTGATGCTGCCTAGGGGGATGTCGGCAACATGGGTGGCATTTTTTGCGCCGCTGCCCAGCTCCTGCAAAATACGGCGAACTCGGTCTGGATTGTTGTGAAAACGGTGGATAGAGCCACCATGTGCCTGAGTAGGGTCAGCCCCACGTAACACCTGGGTCATTTCTTGCCGATATTTTTCAAAGACGTTTTTAGCGGTTTGATTCACGTAAAACACATTGTTTTCATGGCTGGTATCACAGAGCAAGATCATATTATCCACATGATCAAGTATTGCTTTCATCGTGTCGAGTTGAGCATCTGCTGTGTTTTTGGATTCTGTTTTTTGAGTAAAGCCAAACATGAGGTGATCCCTTAGCAAGCAATAGCAGATTGAGAGCAAAACATCTGTCATCTTTATAGAATGACCCTGCTTAAAATCAATTATTAATGTTCAAAGGGATTTTTTGTTGCTCAATTTATTGTGGGTTTTAATAAAAATGGCCCTATTGCAGAATTAAACTTTGCAATAGGGCTATTTTTTACTAATTACTGACAATGAATTAAAGAATAATCATGGTTTGGGAAAAGGCTCAATAAACAAAATGTTTTAGCGTATTGAGTCACTTTGCATGTTCTGATTATGCCTCTAGCTCAATCTCATTATAAATAGCGTAGGGAGGGTGACACCCGCGTATTTTTCGGTATCGCTCGCGGGTTGCACCTGCCCTACAAATTCAAAAACCAAGCCCAGCACTCAAGACATCCATCTACACAGAGCCCATTGAGCAAGAAGCATAATCAGCTCGCATTTAATTGGCAGGATTAGGGCTTTGCTTATGAATGGCTTCAATTGCGGCGTCTAATTCGGGAGTGATCACCACATCCAAGCTGCCAATATTTTCTTTAAGCTGAGCCATCGTGGTGGCGCCGATGATATTGCTGGCAACGTACCAGCGGCTGCTCACCCATGCCAAGGCCATTTGTGCCGGGGATAAGTCGTGATCTCGGGCGAGTTTTACATAGGCCTCGATCGCGCTTGGCACGGCAGGTTTTAAATAGCGTGCACCAAAATTGCTAAAGCGCGTCATCCGGCCAGCTGCTTGCGGGTTATCTAAATACTTGCCAGAAAGCAATCCGAAAGCCAGCGGGCTATAGGCCAAGAGGCCCACATCCTGGCGATGGCAGGTTTCTACCAAGCCATTTTCAAACTGACGGTTAATTAAATTAAACACATTCTGAATGGTGGCAATGCGTGGCAGCGATTGCTCTTGCGCCACGCGGCTGGCTTCCATTACGCCCCAAGGGGTTTCATTCGATAGGCCGATATGGCGCACTTTACCTGCCTGAACGAGTTCATTCAGCGCCGAAAGTTGCTCGGCAAAATCTGGCGTATGGGCAGGTTCTTGGCTAGGGTCGTAATAGCTTTGGCCAAACATCGGCACATGGCGGGCAGGCCAGTGCAATTGGTACAGGTCGATATAGTCGGTTTGCAGGCGCTTTAAGCTAGCACCGCAGGCCGCATGAATTTGCTCACGATTTAATTTTGGCCCACCACGTATCCAATCCATGCCGCGATTAGGGCCGGAAATCTTGCTGGCCAAAATAATCTTGTCGCGGCTTTGCTTAGCCAGCCAGCTGCCTACATAGCTTTCGGTTAAGCCTTGGGTTTCGGCCTTGCCAGGCACCGGATACATTTCGGCGGTATCAATAAAGTTGATCCCTGCTGTAAGCGCATAATCAAGCTGCTCGTGCGCATCGGCCTCGCTGTTTTGCTCACCAAAGGTCATGGTGCCAAGGCATAGAGTGGAGATATTTAAATCAGTTTTAGGCAAAAGGTGATATTTCATGGGGCTTGTCTCTGTTCTGGATTGCGTGGTGCACTGTGCTTAATGTGCAATAAAGGCCGTTGAACATTAAGCTTTGAGTGCGCCCTACGATTGGTATTCGTAGGGTGTACAACGACGAAATCGTTGTGCACCGAAAACGGTGCGCAAGAAAAACGCCTTGCACACCCTAAGAAAATCGGCCCTTGTGCTTGTCTTAACTTGACGCGTATGGCTACGGCACATTGTGTAGCTAAGGTTATTTCACAGGGCTTACACGATAGCCTTGTTGGCGCAGGCTTTGGATCAGGCCGGTTTTGCCTGGCAGATGCAGCGCACCCACGGCGATAAAAGCGTTACCTTCTTTAAGCTTGTCAGTCAGGCGCTCGGCCATGCGTGGGTTGCGGGCGTCCAGCAGCTGAGCGCGCCATTGGCGGAACCACACTTGATCGGGCATTTTAAAATCATCTTGCTCGGCGTATTCGGCCAAGCCATTGATATCTTGTTTCAGATAAAGATCGAGCACTTTCTGATAGCTTTTTTCCATTTCTGCCTGTTGATCCAGCACGGCATACAGCAGCTCGATTTGTTTGGCTTCTGGAATCGTTTCAAAAACACTTAATTGCTCATCCAGTGTTTCTAAGCCGGAATAATCTTTTTGCCCTTCGATGGCCATTTTTGCGAATAGTAAATCAAGCGGCATCTGCCCCGGCTGGCGTACCGGTGCCATTAGCAGCATGGCAGCGCCCCAAGGCTTTAGCTTGGCGGTAGCGACTTCTGGATAGCCGCGTGCTTCTAAGGCTGGCAACAGTTTTTGGTAATGATCTTTATCGATAATTTGCGCAAGTGATGGCTCAGGCGTCAGCATGCGCTTACCCATCTCCATCATCATGCCAAAATCGAGGCGAATCTCGGTGACTACTTTCTTAGAATCAGCAAAAGCGGCTTCAGTCTTAGGGCTGAGCTGAGTAACGCGCGGATCCCCCACATGCGCTGTGCCATACAGCCAAGAAGCAGGCGTGCCTTTTTTCTCAATTTTCCACAGCAAGCTATTGGCGTTTTCTACTTTATTGCTGGCTGAAACCGCTTTACTGACGGCGGCGCTGGCGAGGGGGGCGAGCAGAGTTGAGGCGACGGTGACGGCAATAATCAGAGGGCGAAATCGAGCAAGCATCCAAGTCTCCAGCAATTTTTATGTTTGGATGAGCAGTATAAAGCCAAGCGGCGACGGATGCCTTAGGGAAGCGCAGAGTCATGCGATTTCTTTGGCTAATGGCAGGGGGAAAGTATTGTTTTTAGAAAGGTATGGTTCTATTTGTTTTTCATTGTTCTTTTGGTAGACTGACGATTATCTAGCTGTCTTTTCAAATAAAGAAAGTATTGTTCTTGTTTTTCCCTAGATTTTTTGATGGGCAGCCATCGTATTTATCACGCCTTACGGCCTTTTCAATTGCATCAGAGTAAATATGCAAGCAACTAATGTGTATCTAAAAGCGTTCAAATACAAGGCGTGGGCAAATGCGGAGCTTCTTTCCTATGGCGAGCGGCAGCTTCATTTGCTATCGGATGATGACTCAACCTTCTTTGCCCGTATCTTGAACCACACCACCGTGGTGGACAGCCTTTTTATTAGTCGCATATCGGGCATCCCAGAGCTGTACATTGCTGACAATACCCCTGAAACGCCTTCGCTCTCTGAGCTAAAAGAGCGGATGCATCAGAATGACGCTTGGCTGGTGGGTTTTACAGAAGCAGTGAGTCAAAATGAACTGAGTAGACAGGTTTATTTCCAATTCACAGATGGTGATCAAGGGCAGCTTTCTGTTGAGGAAATTTTGCTGCATTTGTTGACGCATGGTAGTAACCATAGAGGCATGGCCGCCCGAGTTTTGGCCTCTAATGGGCTAGAGCGACCCAAAGATACCTTCACCCGATATCTGCATCAGTTTGAGCCCTGTAGGCGGGAAGAACTCGAAAGGCTGTAAGCTGAAATTGGCTAGGTTAAGCTAAAGTTTTTTTAGCTCCATACGCATCAATTGAGGCCAATAGCATGCATCTTTTATAGGGCGATTGAAACGCGCCAGACTTTGACCCGAGATGCTAGGAAAACGGCGGGTTTCACCCCAATCCTATCAACTTAAGCCGCTTGCCTTTATTCAAGGCATGCGGCAACATCTTTAATCAATCGCAACTCACTGATTTATAATTACAATATGATTAAGCGCCTTAACTGACATAATTGGTAATTT
>JAPLQI010000007.1 GCA_026399755.1 Pseudomonadota bacterium | reverse complement strand
TCCGCCATAGCAAGCATGGGGCTATCTTGCAGGGAGTGGCTTTTGTAGGGCGGGTGCAACCCGCGTATTTTTCAACATGGCTCGCGGGTTGCACCCGCCCTACGATGCGCTGCCTCAGCCAGCACACACCCAACAGCAAGGAGCCTCACTTTGAAACCAGCCCCATCTAATCAAGGCATACCAAACAGCACAGCCTCAACCCGCTGGATACTCGCCAGCCTATCGCTAGCTATTTTGCTGCCGTCGCTGGGCACAAGCATCGCCAATGTGGGCTTACCTACTTTGGCGCAGGCGTTTAACGCGACTTTTCAACAGGTGCAATGGGTGGTGATCGCTTACTTACTGGCGATGACCACTTTGATTGTTAGCGTGGGCAGGCTGGGTGATCTGGCTGGGCGCAGGCGGCTGCTGATGGCGGGGGTTTTGCTGTTTACGCTGGCCTCCATCCTATGCGCCATCGCACCCACGCTCAATTGGCTGATTGCCGCGCGCGCCGTTCAAGGCTTGGGGGCGGCAATGATGATGAGCTTAGCCATGGCTTTTGTGGGTGAGGTGATTCCAAAAGAAAAAACCGGCAGCGCCATGGGGCTGCTGGGCAGCATGTCAGCAGTGGGCACGGCACTGGGGCCATCGCTGGGCGGCGTATTGATTGCGGGGCTGGGTTGGCAGGCCATTTTTTTGATTAATATTCCACTCTGCATTTTGGCTTTTGTGCTGGCTCAGCGCCATTTGCCGCTGGATCGGCCTGCTGCCCAGTCCCCTCGTTTTGATCACCTTGGCACGCTCTTGCTGGCCTTCACACTTGCGGCATATGCGCTGGCCATGACGATGGGGCGAGGCCATTTTGGTCTACTGAATGTGGCCTTATTATTGGCTGCGGCTTGCGGAATCGGCCTGTTTATAGTTGCAGAAAAAAGCGCAGTCGCCCCTTTGATCCGCTTAGATTTATTACGCAATGTTGCGCTGAATACCGGCCTTGCCATGAGCGCACTAGTCGCCACCGTGATCATGGCCACCTTGGTGGTGGGGCCATTTTATCTGTCCCGCGCATTCGGGCTAGATGCCGCCCATGTAGGGCTGCTGATGTCCATCGGCCCCATTGCAGCCGCGCTTAGCGGTGTGCCTGCTGGCAAAATCACCGATCATTTGGGCACTTTGTCCTCCACCCTGATCGGGCTGAGCGGCATGGTGGGCGGTTGCTTTGCGCTGGCTCTGCTGCCCGCATCAGTAGGCGGCTATATCGCTCCCATAGTGCTGATCACCAGCGGCTACGCCCTGTTTCAAACCGCAAACAATACCGCAGTGATGGGAGAAGTGAGCAAAGATCAGCGCGGCCTGATTTCTGGCCTGCTTAATCTGAGCCGCAACCTTGGCCTGATCACCGGCGCATCCCTGATGGGCGCGGTGTTTGCGCTGGCAGCAGGCACAAACACCTTCAGCTCTGCCAGCCCCGAAGCGGTGACTCACGGCCTAAAAATCACCTTCGCCCTTGCTACAGGGCTGATTTTACTGGCGCTTGTTATTGCGATTAAGGCTTATCGCATACAACAGCCGATGTTAAGCCGTACACCGTAGTGCGCAATAAGCCTGAGGCTTGATTCAGACGCATTGCGCCGTATATTCCCCATTCCCATGCTGCGTGTAATACACCCAAGAAAAAGCCGTTTGGCTAGCGCCCTGGGAACTAAGGCGAACCCCGCCAAATAATAGGTGAGAAAAATAACGGGTTTCACCCCATATGCGCTAACCAAGATCAAAAAGATCTTTTTAGTGCCTTCGGCACGTTGATTTTGGAGCGGTTGGCCACCGCGGGGGCCTTCCTTTCTTGAACGGCCAAGAAACGAAGCCAAAGAAGGCCGCCCCACGAAACACGAAAGCCCCTGCGCTGCGGACAATCGAGTCGGCGGCAGGCGGGATTGGCTCGCTGCCTCGCTCCCAAGCGATCCCCCGCCCCGCTTGTTCCTCGCTCCGGCGTGTTTCAAGGGGACTGTAAGCCCTATGCAGAGAGTGTGGTTATCGTATTTTTCGCTGTTTGCTAATAAAAAAATTCGCTTAGCTCATACGAGGAAAAACCCGTGCGCAAAGACGCGAGTTTTTCCCATACAAGGAGTGTCATCCCCCTTTATTTCACCAACACCTGCCCCATCATCCCCTGCCCTTCATGCTCAAGAATATGGCAGTGAAACATGCGTAGGCCAGGGTGTTTCTGGGTAATTAAAATACGTGCGCTTTGGTAGGGTTTTAGGTTGAAGGTGTCTTTATGCGCTCGCCACGGGGCGGGCGTGGTTTTGCCTTTGAGCGTGGTGTCCAACACCTCAAACTGCGTGCCGTGAATATGAAAAGGATGATCCATATGGGAATCATTCACGACCTCCCAAAGCTCGGCATCACCAAGGCGGCTATTCAAATCGACTCGCTGCATATCGTAGCTTTTACCGTTCACTAGGAATTGCATGCTGTGCTGGCCGCCTTCCATGCTCATGATCTCGCTAAAGACCACGCGTTTTTTTGCTACAGGTTTGATCTTTGGCGGCAGGGTGCGTAAGCGCTCTGGCAGTTTGGCAACGCTATCTTGGGTAAATTGGATGCTGGCCAGCTTGATATCTTGCTCAGGCGCTACCTTGCCCATTTTGCTTCTGTCGTAAGCCAATGCCATCAAGCTGACAGTACCCGCTGGCCCCGCGACTATCCATTCAGCTCGCTCGCCAGGGGAGAGCAGCAGCTCGTCCACTTCTTGCGCTCGCTCTAAAAGACCGCCATCGCTACCCACCAGAATGATTTTTCTGCTAGGAATGCTAAGGCGTAAGTAACGAGCACTGCAGGCATTCCAGATGCGCCAGCGCTGCGCTTCCCCTACCGTAATTACAGGCTCGCGTTGGCCGTTCACCAAGGCAAACTGGCCTTCGCGGCCATTCATCCAGTCGTTCATATTGTTGTCTGGAATGCTGCCATCGCTTGCCAAGCGCAAATCAGAAATCACCAGATGCTGCTCAGGCAGATGCGCCAGCACATCGTTTTTAGCCCGCACAATAAAGAGTCCCGCTAAGCCGCGATACACCTGCTCTGATGTATCTCCATGCGGATGTGGGTGATACCAGTAAGTGCCTGCTGATCCGATCGGCAGGGTAAAGCGATAAAGCCGCTCGCCCCCTGCCGGCACGGCATCTTGCGGGTTGCCATCTTGGTCGGCCGGCACAGGCATGCCGTGCCAATGCACGGTTGAAGCCTGCGCCAACTTATTAATAAAGCGAATTTCTACCGTATCGCCTTCAAAAGCCTCGATCAGCGGGCCGGGAATGCTGCGGTTATAAGCCCAGATCACGGTTTTTTTGCCCAGCACCAGCTCTGCCTCAAATGGCTCGGCGGTGAGGGTCGCCGCAACCACGGCCGGTTTTGGGCTGAGATTAGGTAGGCGAAACAAAATAGCGTGCGGGTTGCCTGCAGGCAGGGCATTGATGGGCAGCAAGCTGATATTTGCTGGGGCCATTTTAAGCGGCATGGCGGGCGTGCCAGAGGCGTGCCCAGCGTGTTCGCCATGATTCATTGCCGCCCAAAGTGGATTTGAGGCCAAAGCCAAACCGGCCGAACCTAAAGCTGCGTGTAAAAAGTGTCTGCGATTCATGATGTTTAGCCTTTATTCAACAGAAAATAGCTTAGGCTCAGTGGCATTACCCAACTGATAAATCTTTAACGTGCCTTTGATTTCCGGCCCCATGCCTGGGGAGTTTTGTGGCATACCCGGCGCGCTAATTCCCGCAATAGCAGGCTTTTCACGCAGCAACTTTTGAATCGCCGCCACCGGCACATGGCCCTCTACCGTGTAATTAGCAACACGAGTGGTGTGGCAGCTGCCCAGATTGGACGAGCCAGATTGCTTTTTAATCGTGGACATATCGTTGCGATTGATGGCCTTGACTTTAAAGCCATTTTTTTCCAGATACTTCACATATTCTTCGCAGCAGCCGCAGTTAGGGTCTTTATAAAGCGTGGCGTTAATGGCGGCCAGCGCAGGCTGGGCCAATAAAGTTAATGCAAGGATAGATAATAATTTTTTCATGACGGGGATTCCCATAAGCCAGCCAGCCGCAAGCGGCCTGTAATGGCAGATTATTCAATGAATAAGAATTGAGGCTTAATCAGCAATCAGGCTGATTTGGGCGGCTTATCGGGGGATTTAAGCAGAGGGTCAGGCAGGTGCAGCTTAGCCACGGCATTGAATACCGGCAGCAATAGAATAGGAGGAGTAAAACTAAAAGCCACGGGCAAACCCGTGTAATGACTCATGCATGATTGCAGGCAATCGGCCATTAACAAGGATTGATCCATCTGGCATTTCTCAGTGGAGGGCATCTGCATCATGTGGCAAGCCTTGCTGGGCGCAGGCGCAACCCAAGCCGCCATGGCCGTATTCAAGGCCAAGACTGACAGCAATAAAAAGAATAGCCACACTTTTTTCATGGGATTGATTGTATCACTGCAAGATTTGATAGCTAGTTCAAAAAGTAACACTGAGCTTACATTCAAAACTAACTAGCAAGACCGGATGGGCCTCAGCGAATTTCAGCGCTTTCCACTCGAAACAACTCACAAGCACCCGCGCCAGTATCATCACGCGTCAGCGAAGACTGCCAGCGCCAGCCATCGGGCGCACTCACTTCAACAAGCTTGCCCCGCAAACGAATGACTTGGCCTGGCCTGACCGCTTTCAATGTTTTTTCGATCTGAGCATCCGCCGGAATCATATGCATATTAGCGCTATGACTGGCGATTTCCTCAGGCGGGCGTGGCGGCTGATTTTCCCAGCGATAAAAGTAAAAACGATTGCCCTGAGAAATACTTAATTCAGACAAAACTTCCGAATCAGACATCACCCCCCAACCCAAAGCCAGATCGACAGGGGACAAATCAGCTTCGCGACCACTGGAGTACATTTCTTTAGCCAATACACGGGCTTCAATATCAAAATCTGCCAAGGCTTTGATGGTGTAATTATCTTTCTGCCAGACCTCTCCACGATCAAGCAGGTTTTGCACGGGCTCACCCTGCACCAAAACGCCATTGGCCTGACGAATCGGCTTCTGTGCGCGATGTTGGCATTGATACCAAGCCCCCAATACAAGCACAACAACAAAGAACCAGCGCCAGGAAAACATGTGTGTCCTATTTGAAATTGAGCCCCTCGCCCCCAATCCTATCAACTTAAGTGGTATTCGTGGGCTGGGTTAGCGGGCTTTATCGCGTAACCCAACATTCTGTTTACGCTTAAATGTTGGGTTACGCTGCATCACATCACTTACTAAAACTAGCACTCACGCTTAATGCCGAATACGCGGCATAGCCATAGATGCTTAAATAATATTTACCTGCAGCAGGTTGATTAAGGCTGCATATTTCATTGCTGGTGCTGCCATCCGATTTACAAAGATTGCTCGTCGCCGTGGCGCGCGCCCCTAGCTGGGCATAAAGATCTGCATCGCCATTGCCCCCAGCAATACTGAACTGCAGCTTAGCCATACCTGCCGGAACATCGATCACATAATGCTTCCAGCCACCTGTTTCCCCGACTTGCCCCGTCAGTGGTACGCCGCTATTTAACACGGGATCTGTATCGATCACCTTACCTAGCAAGGAGCCTTTGATGGCGTAATATCCTAAAGACGAATAATTAGAGAAGCCATTTTGTGGCGTACCCTCAGCACCGCCTTTAATCACCAAGCGATAATTACCCGCAGCTAAGGTTTGGTTATTAAATTCGGCCGAGCGATTTACCGATAAATTACTCCTAGCCACCACTTTATCACCGCTGTCATAAACGATTGCCTCTATATCTAACATCCGCAAATATTCAATCGGATCAATTTTTGCGTTCAAAGTGCCCGCTGAACTCAAACTAAACATAAAACTATCACTATCTGTATTGCGCTCGATCTGGCCAAAATTGCGCTGTGGATTAATATCGCCATTAGCCTCCAGTAATAAAGGCTTACCACTCGGATTATCATCTACGGCATAAGGGACTGATTCGCCAGAGTTCATAATATTTAAATCGTCTTCAAAATTACTTGCTGTGTTGTATTCACCCTTGCTCCAAGTAAATAATTGATTCGCCCAGCTGCCCCCCATCCAGTAATTGCCCATAATTGGCCCCCACTGAAAAGCCGCAATTCCTTCAAAATATTCACCGCCATTACCACCATGATCGTGCAACATACCCATTTGGTGGCCCACTTCATGCGCGGCCGTCATACCAATGCCATAGCCATAATCAAATCCCGCCGAAGGATTACGATATAAAGTACCCGCAGCCGTCGTGCCAAAAGAATGCAGCGGCGCATTAGAGCGGCCATCTTGATTGATATAATTAATTACCCCAGTGCGGAGCAAATTACTGGCTTTGGCAGCGTTATAAACCGCCAAATTAGTGGTGACATTCATATTGAGCATTGAATATTGATCCGCCACAGATTGCCAGGTGCGATACATCTGCTCTTTCGTTACGCCATTTAAAGGTGATGATCCATTCATCACAGCGGCCGTATTTAAATAAAACACATAGGGGCTGCCCGGTTTACTTTCTAATTTTGTGACATCTTCATTCTGATAAGCACCAATATGCGGTGCTTGGCGTAATGCCATTGGGCTATATTTAGGATGCGCAACAGCAAGATTGGCAAACGCTTGGGTTTGCATAGGAAAACGCTCATCCAAATCAGGATAAATTTTGCTAATAGGTACTTCTTTTGCAGATACAATGCCCTTACTATTGGTGGTGTATTCAAATGCTTTTTTACTATCATGTAAAACCAAATAGCCATATAATTTTTGCTTACTGCCCTTTAATACAAACACAGAATTTTTAGAATCAATTGCCGTACCTGTCACCGAAATAATACCATTTTTATAAAAGTAATCTCTGATATTAGCCCCTAGATTTACCCCGCCTAAGGAGCGAACCAGCGCAGACTGAGGGTTACTATTCTGTGCAATAAAACTATTAATTACCGTTTCCGTACTGCCAATATCAATACTAGCCCCCTCTTGGGCAGATACACCAAAGCTAGCAAAGGTAATGGCGATCAGTGCGGCAAGTTTGCTCATTGTTATTCCTTTTAAGGGTTGGGTGTTATGCTTTAGCTCTGCCATTTATTCATGTAAGGTTTATATTCCATCATAAATAACAAGCAATTAACCCTAGCAGATCGCCCCCTCTTAGCAAGAAAGCCATTAGCGCTTAGTGCAGAGACAATACCCAAACCTTAAAAAAGTATTTTTATATAAATCAACAACTTGCATTTAAAAAAAATCAATCGATCGATTTACCCGCTAAGCCTTTAGCTATTTATCTAAAAAACCAAATCCACATTTAGCAGCCAATCTTTATTTATTATCTATTAAAGGCTTTTTATGCTAGCAAAATGGATTGTTTGCCAAGTGCCTTATTCTATACAGCCGCGAGGTTAACAATGACAGCAATTATATTGCGATTGTTACGGTAAGACCTGTAATGAATAAATGTAATAACTTATCAGCTAGGTAACACTTACTATTTCACACACATTTTAGGCAAAAGCCCCTTATGCAACTCTTCGGCAGCAGCGATTCAGGCCATTCTTACAAAATCAGATCTTTTCTGCTTTTAACAAACACGCCCCATGATTATCAATGGGTAGATTTAAGCAATAAGCCCTCAGCATTTTTAGCCATCAGCCCCTTTGGCGAAGTGCCGGTATTGCTTGATCAGGGGCAGGTGTTTTGCCAATCGAATGCCATTCTTATTTATTTGGCACAAAAAAATGGGCAATTTACGGGGGAAGAAGAATGGCAAGGCGCGCTGGAATGGCTGTCTTGGGAAGCTAACCGCATTGGCTTTAGCCTGCCGAATTACCGCTTTGCCCTACATTGGCAACCTCAGCCGCCAGAAGTGATGGGCTATTTGCAGCAGCGCTTATTGTCTGATTTAAGCATGCTGAATGAAAAATTGGCAGCGAGTGATTTTCTTTTAAAATCAGGGCCAAGTATTGCGGATATCAGCTGCTCGGCTTATTTATTTTGGCTGGAGCAAGTGGGCATTAATGTGGCTGATTATCCAAATATTAAACGCTGGCTAGCGGCGATTTGCCTGCTACCCGGCTGGAGCCATCCGGATGAGGCGATGAAGAAGATGCCAAGCCCTGATTAAATCTAATCCTTTCGACTTAAGGTCAAAAATGCTCAAAGCTTGGTTTTTATAGGGTGTACATTCGTTTTTCTTGCGCACCGGCTTGTTGCGGTGCGTAACGCCTACGGCGTTTTGCACCCTATGTAAGTACTATCAGACAAAATCAACAGAGTACGTGTTTTTCGTAGAAGCGGCATAAGCCGCAAAAGCTCCCTCTATAAAAATATTTGCAGCGTATGCCACTCCTACGGTTTTAAATAACTTGCAGCACCACTTTGCCAATATTTTTATTATCTGCAATATATTGATGGGCAATCGCCGCTTCTTTCCAATCAAAACTGCGATCAAGCGTTACTTTTAATTGCCCAGAAACAATGGCCGGTAAAATCGTATCTCTGAGTGCCGTGGCTAGTTTGGCTTTTACTTTTAATGGCTGGGCCCTCAGCGTTGACCCTGTCAGGCGCTGGCGTTTCATTAAAAGCTGGCCTAGATTAATTTCTGTGCTGATTCCTCTTAATAAGCCTATCAATACAATTTGCCCGTCGATATTCAGGCAGGCTTGATTTTTTGCCAAGTAATCCCCGCCTACGCCATCCAGAATCAAATCCACACCACCTGCTTCTTTAACCATTGCGGCAAAATCTTGCTGCTGGTAATCCACCACAAGATCTGCCCCCAGCTGGCGGCAAAACTCCGCTTTCTTTGCCCCGCCTGCGGTGGTGGCTACCCAAGCGCCCAGATATTTGGCCAGCTGAATACTGGCAGCCCCCACGCCACTGGCACCTGCATGAATCAACACCCGCTGGCCCGCTGCTAGCTTGCCGATTTCGACCAGATTAAACCATGCCGTCATCCACACTTCGGGCAGGCTGGCTGCATCGGTAAAAGACAAATCTGCTGGCTTTTTAATGGCAAGCACGGATTCCAATACGCAAAACTCGGCATATGCACCACCACCTACCAAACCCAAAACTTCATCGCCCACGGCAAAATCGACGACACCCTCGCCCACCGCCTCCACCACACCGGCGATTTCCAACCCTAGAATCGTTGA
Organism: Pseudomonadota bacterium; assembly: GCA_026399755.1. Lineage (GTDB taxonomy): Bacteria > Pseudomonadota > Gammaproteobacteria > Burkholderiales > Chitinibacteraceae > Iodobacter. Next base: position 4,100 of record JAPLQI010000007.1, on the reverse strand, counting down.
ATCCCCTACGGGCGGAGGATAGCGGCCTGCGGCTTGTGCTAAATCGGCGCGATTAATCCCCGCAGCATGTACACGAACGAGTAATTGCCCAGCCGCAACTTTTGGTAATGCCGCATCCCCTAGCAATAAAGTTTGATTTTCTTGAATCACAGCGCGCATAGCAACCTGCTTAGTGGGGTGGAAAAAGTGTAGAGATTGAATAGCTCTATTTTTCAGATGGCGGCAAAGGCCTAGAAATCAATCGCCAGCGCCTTGTCAGTTTCTCATTACAAAATAATTGCTGTTTTAAATGGGATTAATTCAAAAAGTATTCTATGACGTAAGCAAGCAGATAAAACGAGTGTTTTACGCTGTTTTAAACGCGCCGCTTTGGCGCCCCAGTACGCTAAAAACAATGAGGGTTTTAGAATGAAATTTGTGCTGACATGCTTCGCTCTGCTGTTCTCTCTTGCCATGCCTGCCCTTGCAACGGGCTACACCGAAACACGTTATCCCATCGTTTTAGTCCATGGTTTATTTGGTTTTGATCAGCTGCTGGGTGTCGATTACTTTTATAAAGTGCCGCAAGCCTTACAAGCCGATGGTAGCAAAGTCTATGTAGCGCAAGTTTCAGCAACGAACTCCAGCGAATTACGTGGCGAGCAGCTTTTAGCACAGGTAAAACAAATTTTAGCCATCACGGGTGCAAGTAAGGTGAACCTGATCGGCCACAGCCACGGCGGACCAACCACACGTTATGTGGCTTCGGTAAGACCAGATTTAGTAGCATCCGTCACCAATATTGCGGGGGTAAACAAAGGCTCTAAGGTGGCCGATGTGGTCAGAAAAACTGCAGCACCTGGTACGGTCAGCGAATCGGTAGCGGTATTGATTGCCGAAGGGCTGGCCAAGCTCATCGGTCTGGCCTCCAAAGATGGCTCTCTCCCCCAAAATGCCAATGCAGCACTCGATGCACTTACTACCCAGGGCTCGGCAAAATTTAACGCCAAATTCCCGGAAGGCCTGCCGCAAGGGGCTTGTAATGAAGGTGCTTATCAGGTGAATGGCGTGCGTTATTACTCCTGGAGCGGTGCAAACCCGGTAACAAATGTTTTTGATGTCAGCGATGCTGCCATGGGGCTGACCTCACTGGCATTTAAAGAAAAAAATGACGGACTGGTTTCATCCTGCTCCAGCCATTTGGGCCAAGTGCTGCGTGATGATTACCAGATGAATCACCTCGATGAAGTGAATCAATTTGTGGGCATTGTCAGCCTGTTTGAAACCAACCCGGTCAGCGTATTCCGCCAACACGCTAACCGCCTAAAAAACGCAGGTCTCTGATGCTGCGCTGGCTTTTTGCGGGCATGGCCGCCACCGTTATTCTGGTGGCGGCGGCGGCATGGTCACTCAAGCCCGACCCAGCCAGCCACACGGCGCCACCGCCTGCAAAGCCATCGATTGCCTTTGCGCCTTCTTTGTCTGGCACTCAGCCAGATGGAGAAATCGCGCAGGGCAAGGGTGATTTGCAGCTTAATCAGGCGCTGTTAATGCGCTTTGATTATTATTTGTCCGCCACAGGAGAGCGCCCGCTGGCGGAGATCATGGCCCAAATCGGGCGGGATTTAGACCATGAGTTAAAACCTAGCGCGGCCAAAGAAGCAAGGCGGATTTTGGCGCAATATCTGCAATTTAAACGGGCCTTAGGCGAGCTGGCTAAAAACCCTGCACTGGACGGGCAAGCCTTAGAGACCATTCGTTTACGCCTAGCGACCATCCAAAACACGCGCAGCCGCTTTTTTAACTCCCAAGAAATCGCGGCCTTATTTGGCGAGGATGATCAGCAGGATAAACTACTGCTAGAGCGCTTAGCCATTAGCCAAAATGCCCAGCTAAGCATCGCGCAAAAAGCACAAAAACTTGCTACGCTCGACGTCCAACTTAGCCCCGCCGCTCAGCAAGCAAGGGCAGAGCTGGTGCAGCACCTCACGCTGGCCTCTCGCATAGATACGGCCAAACAAGCAGGTGCCAGCGCCGAACAACTGCACCAAATACGCAGCCAAAGCTTAGGGGAAGATGCCGCAAACCGCCTTGCCGCTTTAGACAAGGAAGGAAACCAGTGGCAAAACAAAATAGAGACTTACTTAGCCGCCAGAAATCTGGCCCTCAACACCCAGCCCCCCGCCGAGCAAAATACTGCCGTGCAGAAATTGCGCGATCAGTATTTTTCGGTGCAAGAGCAAAAACGTTTGGGGGCGTTTGAGTAGAGGTATTGAAGAACGGATGTGGCTTAACTCAGATTTTTAAGCACGTCGATCCCCACAGAGAAAAACAATCATCTAAAGGTTTTCTCTGTGGGCTCTGTGTTCTCGTTTTACTCTGTGGTTCAAGGTTTAGCAGTCTATCAAGGTAGGCTGAAGACTCTTTAATAACTGATGTTACGCAGCGCCCCTCTTTTTAGTGCCTTCGGCACGTTGATTTAGGTGCGGCATCCCCGCGGGGACTCACTTTCTTGAACGGCCAAGAGGCCGCCCCGACCAACACGAAGGCCCCTCACTGCGGATAATCGGCTCGGCGAAAAAGGCTGCTCGGGAGCAAGCCCGCTACCCCTTTCCCGAAACCCCGAGCCGCTTATTCCTCGCTTCGGCGTGCTTCAAGGGGTGATTTAAGCCCCGTGCTACGAGCCACGAGCCACGAGCCACGATAAAATCTGCTTTTACGAGATTGAAACGACTCAAACCCAAATAAACGGCTCAATTCAAAATGCTTTTCTCCGTGAAACTCCGTGTTCTCTGTGGCCTCCGAGGTTCAAGATTTGGGTTTTCGTTGCGTAACATCAAAACTAAGTCTCACTAATCCCCGTCAGCTGCGCCGCAATCGATTGATGCGGCAGGGCCAGATATTCCTCAGCCTGCATTTCGGTTAACCGGCTGGCGGTGCGGAAGAATTCGCTGGCTTGCACGCCATCTTCATAGAGTGTGTCCACGGGCACCGCTGCCGAGATAATCAGCTTTACTCGATGGTCGTAAAACACATCAACCAACCAAGTAAAGCGCCGTGCTTCGGATGCCTGATTACTCGCCAGTTTAGGAATATCAGACACAATCACCGTGTGATAAGTGTGCGCAATTTGCAAGTAATCGGCCTGCCCGCGGGTATCGCCGCAAATCGCAAAAAAGTCGAACCATGCCACGCCTGCAGCCACCCGCTTCGCTTTAATAGTTCGACCTTCAATTTTCAGCTGTGGCGCGCTGTCTTTGCTCGTTGAAATTTTAGAAAACAAGCCATCCAACTCCGCCGTACTTTCTGCGGTATTGGGTGTGAGATACGTTCTGGCTTGAGTGAGCGTGCGCATGCGGTAATCATTGCCGCCATCTAAATTAAACACATCCAGCGTGCTATTGAGTAAGGCAATCGTTGGCAAAAAATTATTGCGCTGCAAGCCGTGAGGATACAAACCATCTGGCGGGTAATTGGAAGTGGTCACCAGCACCACGCCGCGCTTGAATAAATGCTCCATCAAGCGCCCCAGAATCATGGCATCCGCAATATCAGAAACATGAAATTCATCGAAACACAGCACGCGTACCGATTTGGCAATCTTACTAGCCACGGCAGCAAGCGGATCTGTTTCGCTTTTTAACTGACGCAATTCATGGTGAACTTCTTGCATAAATTGATGAAAGTGCAGCCGTTTCTTACGCTTATAAGGCAGGGCCGCATAAAACGCATCCATCAAAAAGCTTTTACCCCGCCCCACGCCGCCCCAAAAATACAGGCCACGCGGTAAATTGGGCTGTGGCAGCAGTGATTTACCAAACAAGCGGCTGCGTTTGGTTTTGAAGTGTAAAAGCTGATGGTATAGCGCATCTAGCCGCTCAATGGCTGCGGCCTGAGCCGGATCTGGAATAAAACTTGGGCTGGCGCTCAAGCCTTGATACCAAACTTTAGGACTGATGCCTTGCGTTGGCGGGGCAATTACATGCTGGGACATTACTAAAGCCTGTCAGATAACAAGCCTCGATTATAAAGCCAGCGCGTTATTTAGCCATTTGAATCTGTCTTTAAAAGCTTGTTTCTTTTCACTCTTTTACACAAAAAAATCAGCCACAAGACATTAA
>JAPLQI010000091.1 GCA_026399755.1 Pseudomonadota bacterium | reverse complement strand
CGTAAGGTCAGCACGCTGAGCTTATTTACTAAAAAAACTGACGCACTTACGGAATCGCCATGATTTTACCTAGCCTGCTGCAATCATCCTCACCCCGCACTTGGCTGTTCTACGGCGACAGCATCACTCATGGTGTGCTGCATACAGCGGGCGCGCGCTGTTTTAGCGAGCACTTTACCGAGCGGCTGCGTTTTGAGCTGGAGCGGCCGGATGATGTGGTGCTCAATACGGCGTGCTCCGGGCATAACACGCGGCAGATGCTGAGCCATTTCCCCCTGCGCGTGGCGCGTTTTCAGCCGGATGTGGTGTTGCTAATGGCCGGAATGAACGATTGCAATAGCAGGCTGGCCGATGGGCAATATGTGCCGCTGGATGAGTTTTGCGCCAATCTGGCCACGATGATCTATGCCGTGCGGGGCTGGGGCGGCGAGGTGATTTTGCAGACGGTGACCCCCGTGTTGCCGGGGCAGGCCTCGGAGCGGGAGCTGACGCTGCCACTATGCAGCCTGGCGGCAGAGCTGGCCGTACCCCTGATCGACCATGCCGCCGTGTGGGAAGCCCTCGCCACAAAGCAGCCCGCTTATATGTCTGATGCCTTCCACCCCAACGCCTACGGCCACATCCTGCTGGCACACACGCTATTTCGCGCACTGGGTGTGTTTGATGAGGCAGCGCCCAGCTGTGGATTGTTTTTGCCTTGAGGTATGTCTGCCGCCCAGTGTTGCTGAATTAATCAAATATTCTTAGGTGCAGGAAGTCTCATCAAGGCCGTAAGTCGTAATGAATTTGTAGGGCGTTAATAAGTCTGGGCGTTTTTCCAGACGCATTACGCCGTATGGAATGATGCAAAAGGTGCAATGCGCCTATCGCTGAACGACGTAAACGTCGCACGCGGAGCTTATCGGCACCCTACTCCTCACCATCAGCACGCTTCGTCAGCAATATAAGAATACCTAAGACCGCTAAGCGTTTACGAAGCGCAGGACTATGGTTGAAAAACAAGGGATAATGCGGTCAAAAATGCGCATTATTTAAGGAATTACCCCATGGAAATTAAGGTCAACTTTCTCGATAAGCTTCGTCTTGAAGCTAAGTTCGATGATTTCACGGTGATCGCCGATCAACCTATCCGCTATAAGGGCGATGGCTCGGCTCCAGGCCCATTCGATTACTTTTTAGCTTCATCGGCTTTATGCGCGGCTTATTTTGTGAAGTTGTACTGTGAAACCCGCAATATTCCAACCGAGAATATCCGCCTATCGCAGAACAATATTGTTGATCCGGCAAACCGCTACCAGCAGATTTTTAAGATTCAGGTGGAGTTGCCTGCGGATATTTCCGCCAAAGACCGGCAGGGCATTTTGCGCTCTATCGACCGTTGCACCGTAAAAAAAGTCGTACAGACTGGCCCCGAGTTTGTCATTGAAGAGGTGGAGAGTTTAGAGGCCGATTCTCAGGCTTTGCTCACTTTGAATTCAAGCTCAGATGCAGCCACCTATATCGTGGGCAAGGATCTGCCGCTTGAGCAAACCATCGCCAATATGTCGGGGCTGCTTGCCGATCTGGGCATCAAAATTGAAATCGCTTCATGGCGCAATATTGTGCCCAATGTGTGGTCGCTGCATATCCGCGATGCACACTCGCCCATGTGTTTTACCAATGGCAAGGGCGCAAGCAAAGAAAGCGCGCTGGCGTCCGCGCTGGGCGAGTATATCGAGCGGCTCAGCTGCAATCATTTCTATGCCGGTCAGTATTGGGGCGAAGAGCTCGCCAATGCAGATTTTGTGCATTACCCACAAGAGCGCTGGTTTAAGCCGGGCCCTAAAAATGCCCTGCCGCTTGAAATTCTGGACGACTACTGCCGTGAAATTTACAACCCAGATGGCGAATTACTGGGCACGCATCTGTACGACACCAACTCCGGCAATGTAGAGCGCGGCATCTGCTCGCTGCCCTTTGTGCGCCAGTCGGATGGCGAAACAGTGTATTTCCCTTCCAACCTGATCGAAAACCTTTATGTGAGCAATGGCATGAGCGCCGGTAACACGCTGGCCGAAGCGCAGGTGCAATGCCTTTCAGAGATTTTTGAGCGCGCAGTAAAACGCGAAATTTTAGAAGGCGAAATCACCCTGCCGGATGTGCCACAGGAAGTGTTGGCGAAATACCCAGGCATTCTGGCCGGGATTGCTGGCCTAGAAGAGCAGGGCTTTCCGGTGCTGGTGAAAGATGCATCGCTCGGCGGCGTTTACCCAGTGATGTGCGTCACCCTGATGAACCCGCGTACCGGCGGTGTATTTGCCTCATTCGGCGCGCACCCAAGCTTAGAAGTGGCCTTAGAGCGCAGCCTGACCGAACTGCTGCAGGGCCGCAGTTTTGAAGGCCTGAACGACCTGCCACGGCCGACCTTTGAAAGCCATGCTTTAACCGAGCCAAATAACTTTGTTGAGCACTTTATTGATTCGAGCGGCATTGTTTCATGGCGCTTTTTCAGTGCGAAATCGAATTACCAATTTGTTGAATGGGATTTTTCTAGCCAGGGAGAAAACGCCAATACCGAAGAAGCTGCGGCCCTGTTTGGCATTCTGAAAGACCTAGGCAAAGAGTCCTATATGGCGGTCTACGATCAGTTAGGCGCCACCGCCTGCCGCATTCTGGTGCCCGCCTATTCAGAAATTTATCTGATAGAAGATTTAATCTGGGATAACACCAACAAAGCACTGCTGTTCCGCGAAGACATCCTGAATCTGCATAGGCTGGACAATGCCGCACTGGCTGCGCTGCTGTATCGCCTAGAAGACAACGAGCTGGGTGATTACTCCAAGATATCGGATTTAATTGGTATCAAATTTGACGAGAACACGGTGTGGGGCCAGCTGACCGTACTGGAATTAAAACTGCTGATTAATCTCGCCCTACAGCACTTTGCAGACGCACACGATCTGGTCGGCGCTTTCCTGCAATACAACGACAACACCTTAGATCGCGTGCTGTTTTATCAAGCCCTGAATGCCGTGCTGGACGTGCTGCTAGATGATGAGCTGGAGCTGGCAGACTACGAAGTCAACTTCCGCCGCATGTTTGGCAACCCACGCATGGACGCAGCGCTGGGCTCCGCCAACGGCAGCGTGCGCTTCTTTGGCTTAACAGAAACCAGCATGAAACTGGAAGGCTTAGATAAGCATCATCGCTTGATCGACAGCTACAAAAAGCTACATGTGGCGCGAAGTGGTTTTGCGGGAAAGTCTGTTTAGGACAAATTCTTTTTTTCGTAAATTTATATAAAAAAGGGTCAGGCACAACATTCCAACAATTTGTTTGGAAGTTGGGTCTGACCCTTTTTGTTTAGCGTAAGAACATAATGAATTATGCTTACTATTTACTGATATTATGCTGAATAAATCATCGTGATATTGCTTGGCCTAAGTGGTTTTAGGACGCGTCCAGCACCGCCTCAGGGCATGGTGTTTTTATTGCAGCAATAGTGGCTATTCCTTGTGCAGCTCCATATGCCAGCTGTCTGGCGATGAGTGGAAAATGATTTTTCATCAAGGCACGCGCACGGTTGCATTTGAGAAATTCTGATCTTTGCGTTTATTTGCCAGATTGCAGGAGCATTTATGGTCGTTGAGAAGATATTTATCAGCCCCATTCGTGGGACCACGCAGATCGAATGTGAGCGCATTACGGTGCAGGCCGAGGCGGGTATTGTTGGCGATCGAAACTTTGGGCTGGCTGCTTACCTAGCAGCCTGTCGGACTTAGCATCAGTCGGCTGCAAAATCACCTGATTGGCCCATATTTCACCGTATTTTTGACCAATAACTCGTTATTGGCGCTGCAAATACGGCAAAATCTGGTCTCAACCATGCGATTTTTCGCTACGACCGCCTAAGTCCTACAGGCTGCCAGGGCAGAACCTGACTTTGGTTGAGGCGGAGGAGATTGAGGCGTTCTGTGAGCGCTATCAGCGATCCGCCGATTTATCGCAGACAAGAAGAAATGTGGTGACCAGAGGCGTTCGGCTCAATGATCTTTTGCATCAAGAGTTTCGAATTGGGTCTGTGCTGGTGCGTGGGGTAGCGCTTTGCGAGCCTTGCTCAATTCTCGGTGGTTTGCTGGGCGACGATTCACTTTCTTTGGCTGCGACGATTAAATATTGGGTCGGCCGCGGCGGCCTAAGCGTTGATGTGATTGCAAGCGGTGAAATCAGTGTGGGTGATGCTGTTGGTGTGATTATTTAGTCAGCTTTATGGGCAGGCTTAAGGCTCTGTGTGGGCAGATAAAACATGTCCAAGCTATTCACTTGAGTAAGGTGAAATGTAATGCCACGTTTAGGTCATTTTTCTTTTCTGATTGGTGCAGGAATTGCTCTCTTCGGTGCGTTAATTCATTGGGTTGCACCGCTTATTGGCCCAGATTGGTACGCCTTTCTTACCGCGCCAAAGTGGGTGGTTGATTCAGCACGAAATGGAACGGCACAAGCGCCGGTTAGCGCGATATTGATTGGCTTTTTGATGTTCACTTGCGCGGTATATGCGTTTTCTGGTGCTGGTGTGATGAAGCGTTTACCTTTGCTAAGAGCAGGATTGATCGTTATTTCTAGCATTTGTTTGCTGAGGGGGCTACTGCTGGTGCCATTGTTGATAAGGGTGCCTGAACTATTGAGCACCTTTGATATTGTTGGCTCAGTTGTTTGGTTTGTGGCAGGTCTTGGCTTCTTTGTTGGCACGATTAAAAATTGGCAATTTTGTAAACAATAGCCGTAATGCTCTTGTAGGGCGCACTTAAAGCGAAGCGTAGTGCGCCGTATGAGTTAAATGGCGGGTCTCTCATCGATGTAGTTCAATCAACAGGACACAAGCCATGGAAGCTTTTCCTCCTCTATCGCAAGTGATATCGAAGTTAAATGCTATGGGAATTTTTTTGCCAGCTGGCCCAGTCTTGCTGGATGGCTATGGCGATTCGCCGGAGCTATCCGAAGAGCTATTGGCGTTAATTCGCCAAGGCAAAAAACGTGCAGGCACTAGCCTTTTGTGGGGGCATGAAGCAGATCAAGAGCCTGTGCCATGCGTGGGTGATTTACAGATTGTGCTTGATCACCATAACGAGCCAGCGCTAATTACACGTGTTGTGAGCACTTATATTGTGCCGTATTCAGAAGTAACAGCCGAATACGCAGCGATTGAGGGTGAAGGTGATGGCTCTTTAGAATACTGGCGTCAGGCGCATTGGGCGTTTTTTTCACGGGAGTGCGAGCAGTTAGGACGCCAGCCAACAGAGAGCATGCCGGTTGTATGCTGTGTTTTTGAAGTGCTACATATTCTGCCGGTACCCGTGGCAGCCTAACTCTTAGGCTGGGTTCTCACTTTGATTAAGGGGTTTATCAATGCATGTTGCCATTTTGACTTTCCAAGGCTTTAACGAGCTTGATTCTTTTGTTGCCCTTGGTGTGCTTAAGCGAGTGCCGGGCTGGCGGGTTAGTATTTGCTGTCCGGAAGCGACCGTTACCTCATTGAATGGCGTAATGATCCATGCGCAGAGCCGATTGGATGAGGTGGCGAGTGCAGACGCGGTGTTGGTGGGGAGTGGTGCAAAAACGCGCGAAGTGATTAATGACCCGCAAATTATGGCGCAACTCAAGCTGGATCCTAGCCGGCAGCTTATCGCCGCTCAATGTTCTGGGGCGTTGGTGTTGGCGAAGCTGGGTCTTTTAGGGGCGATTCCTGCGTGCACCGATCTCACCACCAAGCCTTGGGTGATCGAGGCGGGTGTTGAGGTGCTGAATCAGCCCTTTTATGCCAAAGATAATATCGCCACAGCAGGAGGTTGCTTTGCCGCACCGTATTTAGCCGCATGGATCATTGCTAAAACGGCGGGCATCGATGCTGCCAAAGAAGCGCTTTATTACGTAGCGCCGGTGGGCGAAAAAGAAGAATACGTGGCGAGAGCGATGAAGAATATTGCGATGTATTTAGCTTGATTTTGAGCTGGCGGCTAATGCTCATTGGAAAGGATTGCATTTGTAGGGCGGGTGAAACCCGCCGGACTTTGATCAGAAACATGAGGAAAACGGCGGGTTGCACCCGCCCTACGATGATTCAATGTTTGGCAAAGGCTGCTAAACGCGAGCCATGTTTAAATCCCCAGCTGCTTCAAACTTACCCTACGAAACAGCGCCATCAACGATAGTGCAGCGCAGGTGAGGGCGGCGACTAGGGCGATCCAATAGCCTTGCACGCCGTAGCCTGGGAGGGTGGATGTGCCGAAGGTGAGTAAATAGCCCAGCGGAATGCCAATCACCCAAAAGGCCGTAAGGTGAATCAGCATGGGGCCGCGGGTGGATTTGTAGCCGCGTAATACGCCTGCTACCACCACTTGCGTGGCGTCTGAAAACTGGAAGAAGCCAGCCAATACCAGCAGCTGGCTAGCCAGCATCAGCACGACGGTATCGCTGGTGTAAAACCCTGCGATTAGGCGCGAGGCAAAGATCATGGTGGTGCCGGTTAAGAGGGCGATGCACAGGCCCATGCGGATGCCGCTCTGGCCAATAAAGCGTGCCGCTTTATAATCCCCCGCACCAATGGCATGGCCTACTCTAACGGTAAGCGCCGTGCCAAGTGCCATCGGCACCATAAAGGTGAGCGATGAAAAATTCAGCGTGATTTGATGCGCTGCCACGGTGACGGTGCCTAGGCTGGCAATTAATAGGCCAATCAGGCTAAACGCGCTGACTTCCACAAAAAACATCATGCCAATCGGCAGGCCCAGCTTGAGTAATTGCTTTTGGGCGTGCCAATCAATGCTTTGCCATGCACGAAATGGATGGGTGTTTTTGTAAACGTGGGCATAGCGAATCCACGCGGCTAATAGCAAGAAATTAACCCATACACAAAAGGCCGTTGCCCAGCCGCAGCCTACGCCGCCCATGGCTGGAAAGCCCCAGTGGCCGTAGATCAACACCCAGTTGCAAGGGATATTAAGCAAGAGGCAGAAGATGGAAATCACCATCATGGGCTTGGTTTGATTCAGAGCGGCGCTATAGCAATACAAAACGCGGTAGCAGGCAAAGGCGGGCAAGCCCCAGCTTACGGCTTTTAAGAATTCCCCAGCCTTATGTGCAACGACAGGCTCAAGCCCTAGATGATTAAAAATCGGCAATAAAAAGCGGATTAAAATTAGGCCGATTAAGGAGAGGATGAGTGCTTGAACCAGTGCTTGTTGGGTAAGATTGGCAATGGGCTTTAGATCATTTGCGCCAATTTTCTGCGCCACCAGCGGGCTAATCGCCAGTAAAAACCCCATCAGTGTCACCATCATGGTGACCCAGATTGAAGAACCCACCGATACCGCAGCCAGATCGCCAGCCGAAACATGGCCAGCCATCACCGCATCAATAAAGGCTGTGCCTGTGGTGGCAAGTTGCCCAATAGCAATGGGCCATGCAAGGTGCCAAGTGGCGCGAATATCGGTGAGTCGGGAGGTCATAGTGATCTACTGGTTTTTACTTGCTTGCAGTAGATCGAGTCCAACAGACCGCTACTTACGCAAGCAAAATGGATTAATAGGTTCGTATTCGGCAAGTAAATCGGGATATCGTCGGCTAAACATCAGCGCATCTTGCAAATCGACATTCAAAATAACGATGCTGCCGTTGGCCAAATTTTCGGTGCGAAAGCCTAAGCTGCTGGCCGCTGCAAAGGCCTTGGATAGTGCCAGTGGCGAGGTATTGCGCTTGGCATTGAGGCGCAGCCAGCTTTGTGTTTTCCAGCGCAGCGCTGGATGGAGCTCGCGGGCGGCTTTGGTTAATTCTGGGGCTAGGCAGTCGTACATGGCAGCATTCCTAATTCACATAGTGGGAAGCTGGTCGCAAGGTTTTTGAGGTCGGATGCGGCCAACGCTTTAGCGAAATTTCCCCGCATCTGTACTGCCGACTTGGGCGCGCCTCGCAAGTTGTCGATTAATAGGCGCGTAAAACAAAAAAACCCGCAACGCGGGTTACGCTGCTTTAGCTGCATTTATAAAGCGCCCGCAAGCTGGCAAAATCAACTCGGCGCTGTGTAGTTCATTTTGGCCATGAGTTGATTTGCTGTCAAGCAGCTTTACTCAGGATTTTTTGAATCTAACATCAGCGTGATCGGGCCGTCATTAATCAGCGCGACTTGCATGTCTGCGCCAAAGATTCCAGTAGGAATTGGCTTGCTACTCAGCTCAGCCAGCTTTGCCACAAAGACATCAAACAGCGGCTGAGAGATTTCGCCCTTGGCAGCTCTGCCCCAAGATGGGCGATTGCCCTTGTTGTAAGAGCCAAATAGCGTGAATTGCGAAACAGCGAGCATTTCGCCTTGGCAATCGAGCACCGAGCGATTCATCACTCCCGCTTCATCTTCAAAGATACGCAAATTGCATATTTTCTTGGCGGTCCAGTTTAAATCGGCTTCCGTGTCGCTGTTTTCAATGCCAACCAGCAGCAATAATCCGGCAGATATTTGCCCGCAGATTTTGTCATCTACAGCCACGCTGGCCTGCTTTACTCTTTGAATCAGAACGCGCATTTTTCTTCTCCTAAGCGGAGATCTTACCGTGCTTGCCGTGTTTATCTAAGCGCAAATATTGCCTGCTGAAATACACTTTAATTGGAGGGGGGTTATGGCAGAGCCCCAATTTACATTTTCTGAAAAATGGGGGCCGAAGCTGGTCAATACCTTGAATATTCAGTATTCTGGTTTATTTTACCGCTAGGGATAGAACCATGAAAAAAGTAGGTCTGGTTGGCTGGCGCGGCATGGTGGGTTCTGTCCTCATGCAACGCATGCAGGAAGAAAAAGATTTTGACGTGATTGATCCGGTTTTCTTTACCACTTCGCAAGCTGGCCAAGCCGCTCCGAACTTTGGTAAAGATGCAGGCACACTGAAAGACGCTAACGATATCGCTGAGCTGTCGGCGATGGATGTGATCATTTCATGCCAAGGCGGTGATTACACCTCAGATATCTTCCCAAAACTGCGTGCTGCGGGCTGGGATGGTTACTGGATCGACGCGGCTTCTACCCTGCGCATGGAAGAAAACGCGGTGATTGTGCTTGACCCAGTGAACGACGATTTGATTCGTGCTTCCCTAGCTAAAGGCGTTAAAAACTATATCGGCGGCAACTGTACCAATTCCATCATGCTGATGGGTATGGGCGGCTTGTTTAAAGCGGGCTTAGTTGATTGGGTGAGCTCGATGACTTACCAAGCGGCATCCGGCGGCGGCGCAAATCATATGCGCGAGCTGATTAAGGGCATGGGCGTGGTTTATGGCTCGGTAGCGGATGAATTGGCAACCCCAGCTTCAGCGATTTTAGAAATCGATCGTAAGGTTGCAGAAACCATTCGCAGCGATGTGCCTACAGAATTCTTTGGCGCGCCATTGGCTGGCGGCTTGATCCCTTGGATTGATGCCCAGCTTGATAACGGCCAAACTAAGGAAGAATGGAAAGGCCAAGCTGAGGTAAACAAAATCCTTGGTAACGCCGCGCCTATCCCAGTTGATGGCCTCTGTGTGCGTATCGGCGCAATGCGCTGCCACAGCCTTGCCTTAACCATTAAGCTGAATAAAGACCTGCCGCTCGCCGAAATTGAAGCGTTGATTCAATCTGGCAATCAGTGGGTGAAATGGGTGCCTAATGATCGCGCGGTTACAGTGCAAGAGCTGACCCCTGCTGCGATTACCGGCAAAATGGACATCGGCGTAGGCCGTGTGCGTAAGCTCAATATGGGCCCAGAATATATCAGCGCCTTTGTGATTGGCGATCAGCTGCTCTGGGGCGCTGCCGAGCCATTGCGTCGTATGTTGCGGATTTTGTTGGGATAAAATCTTGGGTGGTATTGCAAGCATAAGGTAGGGCGGGTGCAACCCGCCGCAGCCTTCACGAAATAAAGGCGGGTTGTACCCGCCTGACATGAAGTACATCGTATTGTTTGCTGCCCACTCAAAAAAATAGAGCACTTCGGTGCTCTATTTTTTTGCCTGTTATGGCCGATGTTAAAGAAATCTGCCTCTGTTACTTATCCGAAGCTTGCACGATAATGGTCAGCTATCTGCATCTGCGAGTTTCTATGCTTACTGATTTAATTCTTCTGCTTCCACTCGCTTTTACTGCCGGTTTAATCGACGCTGCCGTAGGCGGAGGTGGGCTGGTGATGATTCCTGGCCTGTTTGCGATCTTGCCGCGTGAAATTCCAGCGGCACTCTTTGGCACCAATAAATTAGCTTCGATGATGGGCACGGCATCCGCTGCTGTGCGCTATGCACGGCGGGTTAAATTGCCGTGGAATATCTTATTACCAACGGCCGGATCGGCTTTTGTTGGCTCCTATCTTGGTGCGCGCTCTTTGCATCTTTTGCCTTTGGAGTGGGTACGGCCGCTAGTAATTGGCTTGCTGGCCATTATGCTGGTCTACACATGGCTAAAACCTTCTTTTGGTCATGAAGATGCGGAGCGGGAGCTGACGCGGCGCGATCTCTATATTGGCCTATTGATTGGGCTGGTGATTGGTTTTTATGATGGCTTCTTTGGCCCCGGCACCGGCTCTTTTCTAATTTTCTTATTTGTACGGCTATTTCATTTCGATTTTCTGCGCGCCTCGGCATCGGCCAAAGTGGTGAACCTAGCCACCAATCTGGCTGCGCTGATGTTTTTTATTCCCGCACAAATGGTGATCTGGGGTTACGCCATACCGATGGGCCTCGCTAATATCGCAGGGGCACAAGTGGGTAGTAAAATGGCATTAAAAGGCGGCAACGTCTGGGTACGTCGCTTATTTTTGATCTTGTCGGTGACGCTGATTTCTAAGCTGGTATGGGATACGGTCAAGGTGATGTGACGCGGAAAAACTTCTGTAGACACAGAGGCCAGTGAGAACACAGAGCGCACAGAGAAACCCTATGGTCTGTTTTTCTCTGTGCTCTCAGTGTGCTTCCTTATCTCTGTGTCTACAGATCTTTTTTTATGCAGGTAGTAAATCTGATTCAGGAGCGAAGATGAATTATTGGTTGATGAAATCAGAGCCGGATGATGTGTCGATTGATGATCTGGCGAAACGCCAAGATCAGACGGTGGGCTGGTACGGGGTGCGCAATTATCAGGCGCGTAATTTTATGCGTGATGAGATGCAGCTGGGTGACCAAGTGTTTTTTTATCATTCCAGCTGCAAAGAGCCGGGGATTGCAGGCCTTGCGGCCGTCTGCCGCTTAGCCTATCCAGACCCAACTCAGTTTGATGCGACTTCCGAATATTTTGATGCCAAATCGACGTTAGATAAGCCTCGTTGGCTGCAAGTTGATGTGCATTTCGTTCAAAAAACGCGTTTATTGAGTTTAAGCGAGCTGCGTAGCTTTCCTGAGCTGGCTCAGATGGTGCTCTTGCAAAAAGGCTCGCGCCTATCGATCACCCCTGTATCTGCCATTGATGCGGCCTTTATTTTGGAAAAGCTATGCTGACCGCGATTCTGGCTTATTTAAGTGTTGGCCTGATTGCCGGGTTTTTAGCTGGCTTGTTAGGGGTTGGGGGCGGTTTGGTGATTGTGCCTGCACTGCTGTATGTGTTTGCCCTGCTTGGCTTGCCGCCAGAGCATCACCAGCATCTGGCTCTTGGCACATCGATGGCGACGATTGTGTTTACCGGTATTGCTAGCTTGAAAGCCCACCATGCGCGTGGTGCTGTGCGCTGGACGGTGGTGAAGACGATTACGCCCGGTATTTTGCTGGGCACTTTTGCTGGCGCACAGTTAGCCGCTTTTGTACCTGCGCTGGGTTTGCAGTGGTTTTTTGTGGCTTTTGCTTATCTGGTGGCGGCACAAATGCTGCTTGATTTTAAACCTAAGCCATCCAGAGCCTTGCCTGCCTCAGGCGGCATGACGGCAGTGGGGACTTCGATTGGCCTAGTTTCCAGCTGGGTAGGCATAGGTGGCGGGTCTTTATCTGTGCCGTTTATGACGCTATGCAATGTGCCGGTGAAAGAGGCAATCGGCACATCGGCCGCGATTGGTTTCCCGATTGCTCTGGCTGGGGCATTAGGCTACGTAGTGAGCGGCTGGTCGGCGAGTTTACCGCAGGGGGCTTTAGGTTTTGTTTACCTGCCTGCGCTAGCGGGCATTGTGTTGGCGAGTTTCCCCATGGCCAAGGTAGGTGCCGCCGCCGCCCACCGCTTGCCTGTACCCGTGCTAAAAAAATGCTTTGCGGCCTTGTTGATTGCGCTGGCTAGTAAGATGCTGTGGAGTTTGTTGAAGTAGTGAGTAAGCGATGAAACCCAAATCTTGAACCACAGAGGCCACAGAGTTCCACGGAGAAAAGTAGGACTTGAATTAATGTGTTTGTGTTGAATTTTCAGCATTGAAATGTGGGCTATTAACAGAATTCTTGGCATAGGGCTTAATAGTCCCCTTGAAGCACGCCGAAGTGAGGAACAAGCGGGGCGGGGTTTCGGCAAGGGAGCGAGGAACGAGCCAATCCCGCCCGCCGCCGCCTCGATTGTCCGCAGCTGAGGGGCCTTCGTGCTTCGTGGGGTCGCCTTCTTTGGCTTCGTTTCTTGGCGAAGCAAGAAAGGAAGGCCCCGCGGTGGCTAACCGCTCAAAAATTCACGTGCCGAAGGCACTAAAAGATCTTAGATTTTTAAACCCTAAATCACATAAAACAAAATACTAATAAATTGGCACAGGCTGCCGCCCAGCACGAATAGATGCCATATCCCGTGGCCGTGGGGGATGCGGGTGTCGAGTACGTAAAACACAATTCCCACGGTATAGACCACACCGCCCGCCGCCAGCCAAGTCATACCTGCCGCAGGCAGGGCGGCCATTAAGGGCTTGATAGCAAAGATAATCAGCCAGCCCATCACAACATAAATCCCCAGAGATAGAATTCGTGTGCGTTTGCCCAGGATGTTTTCCTGCACGATGCCAAAGATGGCAAGAGCCCAGTTCACGCCAAATATTGTCCAGCCCAGCGAGCCACGCAGCGTGACCAAGGCAAAGGGCGTGTAGCTACCTGCAATCAGCAGATAAATGGCGCAATGATCCAGCCGCTGAAAGACCGCCTTGGCCTGACCTTTGAGCGAGTGGTAGAGGGTGGAAATCACATAAAGCAGCACCAGTGTGCTGCCATACACGGCTACGCTGACGATTTTCCACGGGTCACCTGTCATGCCTGCAAAGGTGAGTAGCAGGATTAGCCCGCTGATTGCGAGTGCTGCCCCGATAAGGTGGCTCCAGCTATTTAAGCGCTCTCCATGGTACATAGTCGTCCTTTATATGCATTTACTTGCCGAGGATAACGGCTATATGGGCAGAGTGCATGGTACAAATGCCAAGTGAATGAGTTCAGTTTTTATTACGGTGAAATGAAGAGTGATTGCTTTGCTGCTGGGGTTTGTCTGTAAATATTTTGCTTCATTATGATTTTATTACGTTAATGTGTTGATTTTATGATAGATTTGCCGCCCTTTTGAATTATGTGTGTACTCGCCGGTTTATGCTGATGTCGTCTTCTGTAAATACAGCTTCATTTAAAAAAATAGCTAAGCAACTGGCCTATATTTTGGGCCCCGTGCTTCTGTTGCTGCTTGGCCGGTTTTTTGTAGATCAGAATTGGAGTACTCAGCGGCTCTTGTTTTCTGGTCTGATGTTTGCACTTCTGGCGCTAGTGTTAAATCGCTGGGCTGCTGCGGTGTCTGCTGTCAGTTTAGAGGGGCTGATATGCCAGGCCAGCTGGCTGAAAGAAGGGCAAACGGGCGAGCCGCTTCTTGCTCGTGATTTGTTTGAAGTATCACAGGGTGTGTCTTTAGCCAGTTATTTAAACTGGGAAATGATTGTTTTTACACTGCTGGTGGTGTGTGCAGTGGGCTTGGGTATCTGGAAAAGGCCTCGTTTTGCATGGTGGCGTCTGGCTTTGGCGCTCCTTTTACCTAGCCTATTATTAACGCGCATATTTGATCATGGTGTGCTTAATAAAACCACAAGCACTATTTTGGCCGATCATTTTAACGCTAGTTATCTTTCGTATAACTTTATCCAAAACACCCGTAAAAATGGTCTTTTAGTTCACCTTTATCAAACGGCAGAAAGCGTAAAATTGCCTGCCGCTGGGCCGCATTCTTTTTATCAGTTGGGCTCCTTAAAAACCCAAGAGGCCATCGAGCCGGATGTGGCGCTGATTTTGTGCGAAGCGTGTTTTACCAGCCTAAATGACGAGCGCTTTGTCACTCCTATTGCGCGCTTAAAGCAGAAGGGCTTTAGCGCCAGCATGATGCTTAGCCCCGTTTACGGCGGTGGCACGGCCGAGGCCGAGTTTGAAATGTTGACCGGCTTATCGTCTGCCGTGTTACCAGGGATTGATTATCAAAACTATGCCAGCAGCTATCGTAAAGATGCCGCCACGCTGATTTCCCGCTATAAAGATGCGGGTTACCGAACGATTGGTATGCATAACTTTCATGGTAATTTCTGGAAGCGACGCGATGTTTACCCTAGCTTTGGTTTTAGCTCGACACGCTTTGTAGAAGAAATGTCATGGAAAACCAGAACATGGCCGGACGACGGTCTTTTATACGATGCAGCGCTTAAAGCCTATGTGGAAGGGCCTGCCAAAGGCAAAACAATGTTGTCTTTGGTTACGGTGATGACGCACGGTAATTACACCGATAGAGATTATGATGGCGGCATGGGTGATTACAATCAGCGTTTGGATGCCGCGATAAAGCATTTAGAAAAATTTGTAAAACAGCTTGAAGCGCAGGCTAAAAAGCGTAAACGCCCCTTGGTGATTGCTTTAATCGGCGATCATAAGCCTTCTTTAACGGCTGCGTTTTATCGCAAAGGTGTGTTTGACGATGCGTTTTT
>JAPLQI010000014.1 GCA_026399755.1 Pseudomonadota bacterium | reverse complement strand
TACGGTTGCGGCCACGGGCATCTGTGCTATATCCCACTCCACATGCAATCTATCCCCCAAGCGCACCGCTTCGATATTCAAATAACGCCGCGCAATTTCTACTTCACGCTCCAAGCTAGAAAGCTGCTGCTTATCCACCATCACCACTCTAAATAAATCTGCTAAGTCTTCTAAAACCTGCTCTGCCCGCCGTGGCTCGCTACGAATCAAAGACAACACCGCATTCAAACTATTAAAAAAGAAATGCGGCCTAATTCTGGCTTGCAGCGCTGCCAGCTTGGCTTCGGTCAGCCGTGGCGACAGGGATTTCCAACGTAAACGCAGGTACAACATCAAAGACACTACCAACATCATGGTAAACAGAAGCGCAGGAAGCAAGGCCGTAAAGGGTTGTAATAAAGGCATTAGCAGCATCCTTTGCCCAGAAACTAGCAAAATCGCCAGCAGACTCGCCACCGCAATACCCAGCCGATAAGGCAAGCGCTTGAAGTAGGGCATCATTAGCGCAAGCAGCATAAGGGTACCGAGCAGCGGTGGCTCTACCCACATCGCCGCCTCGCCCAGCTTGATGGGCCACTCCTCCCAGCTCATCAAACCAGGCAATACATAAGCCAGCATCCCAAGATGCACAATCACCAAAATGCGCAATATCACGCCAAAATTACGGAAATCTGGCAGAGGCACAGGCTCTTCGGTCGGTTTATCGAGCAGCATACGATCCATCCATTTGCATACCTACAACGTCATACTCGAAATACGGTTTATTCATTTGCGACCTACACTATAAAAATCACACTCTGAGCTTGCTGAATGTCACTCGCCATTATTCATAGCCGCGCCATGATCGGGATTGAAGCGAGTGCCGTCTTGGTGGAAATCCATCTGGCTAATGGCTTGCCCGCCTTTAATTTAGTTGGCTTGCCCGATTTAGAGGTCAAAGAAAGCCGTGAACGCGTGCGTGCCGCCTTGGCCGTGTGTGGCTTTGAATTCCCCAATCGGCGAATTACAGTAAACCTTGCTCCTGCTGACTTACCCAAATCATCTGGCTTATTCGACTTACCGATTGCCGTTGGCATTTTGGCAGCCAGTGGCCAGCTACCTTTAGAGCAGCTGAATGATTTTGAGTTTGCAGGTGAATTAGGGCTATCGGGTGAATTACGCTCTATTCGTGGTGCACTAGGTATGGCTTGGGCCGCACAGGCAGTGGGCAGAACGCTGATTTTGCCAGCAGACAGTGCCGCAGAAGCCGCCTTACTCAGCAGTGCCAGCGTGCTTTCAGCCAATCACCTGATGCAAGTCTGCCGACATTTACTTGGCAGCGATCAACTGCCTATCGCGATCCCCATCACCATCAACGCCCCACCAGCTCTGCTCGATTTAAGCGAAGTAAAAGGCCAGCAGCAAGCCAAACGCGCCTTAGAAATTGCCGCAGCAGGTAGGCACAGCCTGCTGCTGATTGGCCCGCCCGGCACAGGGAAATCCATGCTGGCGCAGCGTTTACCCAGCTTACTGCCCGATATGAGCGAGCTAGAGGCGCTAGAAGCCGCCAGAATTCAATCCTTAGGCAGAGAGCGGCTAGACGCCAGCCGCTTTGGCGTGCGTGCTTACAGATCCCCCCATCACACCGCTTCTGCCGTAGCACTGGTTGGCGGGGGAAGTGTACCGCAGCCAGGTGAAATTTCTTTGGCGCATCACGGAGTGTTGTTTTTAGACGAATTACCTGAATTCGATAGAAAGGTTTTGGAAGTCTTACGTGAGCCACTAGAAAGCCAGAAAATTCATATTGCCCGCGCCGCCCACTCAACGGTTTTCCCTGCCGATTTTCAACTGATCGCCGCAATGAACCCTTGCCCCTGCGGCTTTTTGGGCCACCCTAAAAAAGCCTGCCGTTGCACGCCCGATCAAATCGCCCGCTACCGAGGAAAACTCTCTGGCCCCTTTATGGATCGAATCGATTTAGTGATCGAAGTGCCATTATTACCAGAAAGCACCCTGCTTGCCGCAGCCACTGGCGAGACATCAACTATTGTCAGAAAACGCGTAGCCGCCGCCCATCTAAGGCAAGCTGAGCGACAAAACACCCCCAATGCTCGCCTAAATGGCAAGCTGCTTGAGCAGCACTGCCCGCTTAGCGATGAAGCACGCGGCCTGCTACAAACGGCCATCCAAAAGCTATCTCTCTCTGCCCGCGCCACCCACCGCGTATTAAAAGTAGCCAGAACCATTGCCGATCTAGCAGGGGATGAAGCCATCACCACGGCGCATATTGCCGAGGCGATTCAATATCGGCGTGGCTTGGGCGGGTGAGAAATATCGGGTATGCACATCAATTTAAGTTTTTGTCATAAGTAGCTTGGTTTTATAGGGTGTACAACGACGCAGTCGTTGCGCACCAAAGAGCGGTGCGCAAGAAAAACGACTTGCACACCCTATAAGAATCATTTTTGCTATGTTTTTGTCATTAGCGATGCCTAAAGGGCACGCTTTTGTGCCCACCCTACAACTTTCAAAATCGTCTCCCCCGAGTACATTTATCGAGGGCCTGCAATGCCGCTGGATTCCCGATAAAACCGTTTAGGAATGACAATTTTTGAGTGTTTATGACAAGCAGCAACGGTCACATAACAAGCTTAACTCGGTGCCTACAGGTTTTATTTATATGGCCTTGTGGTAGTTATATTTGTCTCAGCTTGCTAGACTCGCGTCAACTTTAGTAATCGGTTTCACGTGAAACATGGCAACTCCTAAATACGACGAATCTTCCGTTAAGGTCTTAAAAGGCCTTGATCCTGTCCGGCACCGTCCCGGTATGTACACCCGCACCGATAACCCGCTGCATATCTGCCAAGAGGTGATCGACAATGCCGCCGACGAGGCTTTGGGCGGCTATGCCACTCAAATCGACGTGGTGCTGTACCGCAATCAAAGCGTGCGCGTTAGCGATAATGGCCGTGGTATTCCGGTTGGGATGCACCCCGAAGAAGGCGTGCCGACGGTGCAGGTCGTATTTACCCAGCTGCACGCTGGCGGTAAATTTGATAAAAAAGATGGCGGCGCTTACGCGTTTTCCGGCGGCTTGCACGGCGTCGGCGTTTCGGTCACCAATGCTTTATCTACGCGTTTAGAAGTTGAAGTCAAACGCGAAGGCCAGCAGCACCGCTTGGTGTTTGGCTCGGGGGACGTGATCGAGCCGCTAGTGGTGCTGGGCAGTTGCGCCAAAAAAGACAGCGGCACCAGCGTTTATGTAGAGCCTGATCCTAAGTATTTTGATTCGCCGAATATCCCGCTGGCTGATCTGGAACATCAGCTCAAATCCAAGGCCGTGCTCTTGCCGGGCTTGGTCGTGACTCTGGCGATTGAGCAGGCCAATGGCGAGTTAATCAATAAAAGCTGGTGCTATCCAGATGGCTTAACGGGTTATTTATCTGAGAAAGTAGCCGGCTATACCCAGCTGATCCCGATCTTTGAAGGCGAGAAATATATCGAGCAGGTCGACGATACTTTCTCGCTCGGTGAAGGCTGCGCTTGGGCGCTGACTTGGACCGAAGACGGCCCAGTTAATCGTGAATCCTATGTGAACTTGATTACCACGCCGGTCGGTGGCACGCACGAATCAGGCCTGCGCGACGGGGTGTTTCAAGCAGTTAAGACTTTTATCGAATTCCACAGCCTGCTGCCTAAGGGCGTAAAAGTGCTACCGGAAGACTTATTTGGCCGCTGCTCTTTTGTGCTCTCAGCCAAGATTCTAGACCCGCAATTCCAAGGGCAGACTAAAGATAAGCTGACTAGCCGCGATGGATTAAAGCTGGTCTCTACCGTAGTGCGCTCGCCGTTTGAAATTTGGCTGAATCAACACGTTGATCTAGCTAAAAAACTGGCCGAGTTATGCATCCGCGCGGCGCAAGCCCGGCAAAAGAATTCACAAAAAGTAGAGAAGAAAAAATCTTCTGGCGTGGCAGTACTGCCAGGCAAGCTAACCGATTGCGCATCGGATGAAACAGAGCGCTGCGAGTTGTTCTTGGTTGAGGGTGATTCGGCGGGCGGCTCGGCCAAGCAAGGCCGCGATAAGGATTTCCAGGCCATTCTGCCACTACGCGGCAAGGTGCTGAACACTTGGGAAGTCGATCGCGATCAGATTTTTGCCAATAATGAAGTACACGATATGGCCGTGGCGATTGGCGTTGATGCGCACACGCTGGACGACAACAAGGTTGATCTGTCTGGCCTGCGCTATGGCAAGATCATCATCATGTCGGATGCGGACGTGGATGGTAGCCATATTCAGGTACTGCTACTCACGCTGTTTTACCGCCATTTCCCGCAGCTGATCGCTCAAGGCCATGTGCATGTAGCACAACCACCGCTGTATCGGGTGGATGTCGCTGGCAGCGGCAAGGCCAAGCCTCCGCGTAAATTCTATGCGCTGGATGAAGGCGAGTTAACCGCGATTTTGGATAAGCTGCGTGTAGAAAAAATCCGCGAAAACGCTTGGAGCATCAGCCGTTTCAAGGGGCTGGGGGAAATGAATGCCGAGCAATTATTCGACACCACCATGAATCCAGACACCCGCCGCATGCTGCGCGTTGGCATTAACGACGATGTGGCGCTGAATACTCGTGAGCTGATGCATATGCTGATGGGCAAATCCGAAGCCAGCAGCCGCAAAGCTTGGCTGGAAGCGCGGGGTAATGAGGCTGAGGCAGATATTTAAACTAAATCGTTTAAATCCGCATAAAAAAAGGGCTGCAGATTTTAATTCTGCAGCCCTTTTTTACATTAAATTACTTTAAAAATTTCAGTAATTTACCCAGAGTCGTCTTAGATTCTGGCGCTACCGTTCCTGCTTCTGATTCATCAAATGCTGAAGTGCAATCATTAGGCAAGGCTGCCGCATCTACTTTACCCGTAATGCTGCAAGCCCAGCTAATTGCACCGTCATCACCTAAAGTCGGGCTCAGTACAATCTCCTTATCCTGATGCGGCGCATTGAGCGCTAGGCTGATTTCAGCTGATTCAGAGTTGATTTCTACACTTTTAATCAAGCTATTCGCTGGAATTTTAAAGCCTAATCCCTCAACTGCTTCTGGCATATATTGGGTTTCTTCATAGAAGTTTCCCACTAGCTTGGCCGCAACCATTCCCTGTGTATACGCTTGGCTTAATTCAATATGTGCTTTCGCATTCAACGCTTTAGTCTGATAACTAGAATACGCTGACATTGAAATAGGCACCAAAATCAACAGCAGATAAATATAAACGATCATCGCACCAATCAAGCCAAAACCCGTATTGGGAATCGTGGCAGAAATCAGCCAAGCAAATATATTACGACGAGGAAATACCACCGCATCGCCATTCTCTATGCGAGCAACCCGCTTGCACAGCCAAGGGTAATCAGCAGTTAATTCATTAACGGCCATCCAAAAGCCACCAGTATCTTTAGCTTGAGCGATATAGGCTTGGGTATTCAAGCTTTTCCAACGGCTACTACCCGCTGCCAATACGGCAAGTGCATGCACAGCACTTTGCTTATTGCTGGTGCAAGCTAAGCCATACTGATCGCAGCTATATTCTCTAGCACGGGAATATGCAGTGCCAAGTAAAGGAATCCAGCTAGCAAATACCAGCCACCAATGGTGCACTAAATGCTTTTGCGCAATATGGCCTAACTCGTGGCCAATATAGAAATTTAATGCTTCAGTATCTTCTTGAAGAGCATCAACAATATCGCTCAGCAGCACTACGTAATACCGGCGCAAAAACCGAGTAGCAAATGCGTTTAAAGCGCCATTGCCTGTCATTAAATAAAATTCTGGCCGCTTATTCAATCCCACAATCTGGCAGCAATTTTCAAAACGGACGTGTAAATCAGGAAACTGCTCAGCAGTAACGCGCACGCCATTGCCACGTACATAAGAAATAAAATATGAGAACCCAAATAAGCCGATGAGATAAAGCACCAGCATAATGATCCAGATAATACCAAAGGTGACCAGCGTTAAAGCCAGCCAGCTTAAGCCGGAAATCACCGCCATGATCACAAATAGTCGCTGCTCATTAGCATATGGCTTGATTACTGCCCTTTGACCATTTACGGGTGGTGTTGAAGCTTGGTCTTCCATAATACCCCTGCAATTCTTGAAAAAGTGGCGATTATAACGGTTAATCAGAAAATTACTTAACCTAATCTGACTATTAAAATACACGTACGTTAGTAAAACTACCTACAAGTGTAAGACTTCAATCAGCGTCTCTTTTGGTTTAAATCAAACCACATTCCTCATTTCTGCGTAAAATCCGACTAAATTAGTCGGGAATTATTAGGAGAGGAAAGATGTTATTGTTTTCTACCGAAACGGTCACTTTTGAAACGCCTATCACCATGCTGATCGCCTGTCACGACAGGGTGCGCCAGTACGCTGATTTAACGCTCAAACTAGCTCAGCACCTGATTAAAGAGGGTGTAGATGCCAAGGCACAAGATGCTGCTACCGGCATCTTGCGCTATTTCAACGTGGCAGCCCCGCTGCACCATGACGATGAAGATCTCGATTTATTCCCGCTACTTAGCCAATACGGCGATGCTGAGCTGCAAGCCATCATTGCATCAACCAGCGCCGAACACGAAACACTTGGCCTGCTCTGGCAAGATATCCGCAGCTATTTAATTCCACTGGCAGCAGGGCAAGATGGCAGCTTGCCACTCCCTTTGGCAAGCGAGTTTGCCAAGCGCTACACCGACCACGCCGACATGGAAGAAGCCCGTATTTACCCTAGTGCCGAATTGCTGCTCGATGCCCCAACGCTAGCAGCAATGGGGCAGAACATGGCTAATCGACGCACCCAAAGCAGTGATAAAACCTTATGAAAACCTTTCTCAGCGCCCCTCACCGTGTTGGCTTTTTTTGCGGCACTTTATTGCTGATCGCCAGCCTTGCTTGGTGGGCCAGCGAAATGCTGCTCAGGGCTAGCGGCAACACCATGCCCAGCAGCATTACTCCGATGTTTTTGCACGGCTATCTGATGCTGTACGGATTTTTCCCGCTATTTATGCTGGGCTTTATCTATACGGCGGGGCCTAAATGGCTGGGCGTGGCCAGCCCCTCAGCCAAGCTCTATGTGCCGATTTTTATTACTTATGCCATAGGCAGCGCCCTCTTGATTGCCGCGCTATTTTGGCAGCCACTACTTAGCCTTGGCATTGCCTTGCACTGGATTAGTTGGGGAGCCGCCTGCCTCGTCTGGTTAAACCGTGTGCTAGCCAGCAGCGCCCCAGATCGCGGCCACGCCATTCGTATTGCACTGGCCTTTGCTATGGGGTGGATAGGACAAGCACTAGCGCTGTATTGGGCCGTGTTTAGCGCAACGACAGGCTGGCTGAGCATGATAGAAATCGGCTTATGGGGATTTCTGCTGCCGGTGTATTTAACTGTTAGCCACAGAATGCTGCCGTTTTTTTCTGCCAACGCCATCCCAAACTACAGCGCATGGCGGCCGCTATGGCTGTTAAACGCCATGATTGCCTTGTCTTGGGGCCATGGGGCCTTAAAGCTGGCGCATTTCAACAGCCTGCCTGTTGATGCCGTATTTGCTGGGTTGCTACTTTATACCAGCTACCGCTGGCGTCTATTTGCCTCGCTCCAAAACCGCCTCTTAGCCATGCTGCATCTTGCCTTTGCCTGGGCGGCGGTCGCGATGCTGCTTTACACCGTACAAGATGCGGCCATGCTAGCTGGTTCGGCCATTCTGGGATTTGCTCCGCTACACGCCATCAGCATCGGCTTTTTTGGCACGATGCTACTGGGCTTTGCCACAAGGGTGGGTCTGGGCCACGCAGGCCTGCCGCTTATCCTCAGCCGCCTTGCTTGGACACTCTATTGCCTGCTGCACGGCGTAGCCATTGCCCGTGTGCTGGCCGAAGTGCTGCCTTGGCAAAACACCCTGCTCTGCGCCGCAGCCTTGGGCGCATTGCTGGCCTTCTTGCTATGGGGCAGCCGATTTATGCCGGTGTATTTAAAGCCAAGAGCGGATGGGAAGGCGGGGTAGTTTTAATCTCTACATAAAACCCAAACCTTGAAACCTCGACGCCACAGAGAACACGGAGTTTCACGGAGAAAACCTTGCATATGTTTTTCTCCGTGGCCCTCCGTGTTCTCCTTTTCCTCCGTGGTTTAAGATTTGGGTTTTATGCTTGACGTTTTTTTGAGAAGTCCAAACTCGTGCCAAGGTATATCATTCCGCATCCTTTGCCCTTGGTTTGCCCATGCTTCACACCGAAGTTCTTCTTACCCAAATCTCGCTTAATCCTTCGCTTAGCAGCAACCCGCTCTCGGCCAGTAGCAAAGCCAAACTAGCGACGATGCAATCACCCGTCCGCGTTCAGCAATTTATTCTTGGCCGCATGCTGCTCGCCCAAGCAGCGACACGAGTCTTAGGATTTGATTACGCTGTGGCGGATATTGAAGAAGGCGAGTTTTTCCCCTATTTAAGCAAGGCTGCTCATTTACACGCCAGTATTTCGCATAGCGGGGATAGCTTGGGCGTAACGGTTAATGCTGAACGAGTAGGGCTAGATATTGAAAGCTGCCGACCTAAAGCCAATATCGCCAAGTTGGCAGCATTTGCACTGCATCAAGATGAAGCCAGCTGGGTCAATGCCGTAGCGGCAGAATCTCAAGAGCGTTTTTACCTACTTTGGACGCTGCGTGAAGCGGCTTTTAAGGCAGGAATTCGTGATCAGGTAATTCGCGGTAGCAGCCTAATCATTGATGGCCATATCAAGCTAGCTTGGCACTGGGGGAGTGCAAGAGAGCCCCTATATAGGGCAAGTATTGCCTGTAGAGCGCCCTGTACTATGGTTTTAATCCACAAAACGCACCTCTAATCCGCCCAAGAGGCGGCATTCTGTCAAATATTGCCCTGACTCCTTATTTACTGAAAAACACAGTAAAACTCAGGCTAAAAGGCAAAAAATAGCGCTAAAACAGCATTTGTAGACCACAAATAAGGGTTTTTTACAGTTTATGGGTATAGTCTGCAGGCTTGATCTACGTTTTACACACGACTGATAAACGACACTTTGCGATAGTACGGTATATGCAAACGCAGAGTTAAGGTAAGCTACCCCTTCATACCTACCCTAGTTTTCTAATGATGACCGATCAAAATTCAGCTTTAGCTCAAGCATTCCAATCTGCCATTGGCGAGAAATCTGCCCGTCAACAGCAAATTATGATTATCGAATTACTTTATCAGCGTTATCCGGTGATGAAGCAGTTCAAGCCTTTAATGATCGGTGTTCACAAAGAACTAGAAAAAGCACTACCGCAATTTGGTGCCAATCACGTACATCGCTCGATTGCCGCCCATTGCCGTAAAGTGCGCTACCTAAAAGCGGTAGCCCGTGGTGGTAAGCGTTTTGATCTAAACGGTAAGCCAGTAGGCGACGTTACCCTTGAAGAAAAAACCGCTGCAGCTAAATTCGTACAAAATATCGAAGACCGCAAAAAGCCAGCAGCTGCTGTAGTTGCAGAAGAAGTGGCTGCTGATGCAGTTGCAGGAGAAGCAGCAGTTGAGCAGCTAGTGGTCGCTACTGCCAGCGAAGTGATTGCTGAGCCAGTAGCAGCAGAGACAGAAAGCAAAGCAGAGTAAATCGCTTTAGCTCCATAGAAAAAGGCCGCTGCTGCGGCCTTTTTCTATTCCCCAAACATCCCCTTTTACACCAATTTCCCTGCTTTAAAAGTAACGCTTCCCCCATCCTTTGCCATAAAAAACATCGCATATCGCAGCGCCACATAACCCACAACCACGGTGGCAACGCCTAATTCAAACTGTGCCAGCCATTGAATCTGATCCACATAATCTGCGGCGAATTCCCATTGCCCAAGCAGATGGCTGACTTTAAATAGTGCTGTAGCGCCAATCACCATCGGGAAAGTAAATGCAGCATAGCCAGGTGAAAAAGGCAGAATCAGCAGCCTGAAAAAGGCGAGGTAGATAATGCCTGTCATCAGCACCGCAATCCCAAACAACAGAGCCACAATCAGCAGCGATGGCTGGCTCGTCACGGTTAAGTAGCCAGCAAGTGAAAGGCTAGCAGGCGCGGCCAGAACGGCGATGGTGGGCTTGGCTGCATCAGGTACTTCATGGCTAAAGATCAAACGGTAGAGCATCAGCGGTAACATCACGGCGTAGCAAAATATCCCGAACCACAACAAACCATTCGCAAGAGCCGCAAATTGCCCGCCAGGGAAAGCCACATCGGCCACGATAATCCCTACCGGCGGCACAAACCAGCTTGGCACCATATGATGAATTTCAAAGTCTTTTGCCCGATGCCAAATAAACGTCGCCAAAAACACCATATGCAAGATCACGGCAAACAACCATAGGCCTTCAGCAAAATCGGGAGCGAATTGGCCTAAGGCCTTAGACACCACCATCGTTGCCATTGCAAAGGTAGGTACCACACTGCCAACCACAGGGTGAGCCAAATCTTTCAGCAGCAAACGAGGGTGAAGCACAAATTTGAAAGCTAAGATAAGTAACATTACGGCTGCAATTACAGCGCCTGATAACTGGGCATTACCAGAGAAATCGCCAGCGTTTTCCCAACACCATCCAAGGCTGGCAAGGCCTAAAGCTAAGCCCGCCATAGGGGTAGGAGCAGCGGCAAGTAATTGATGAATTCGCTTAAACATATAACGACCTTCTTATTTATTGCAATGCAAATAGAATACCTCTCAGATATTGTTTATCATATCTAAATGATTTGAATAAGGCGTTTAGTAAAATCAAATGAAACTCACTCTGCAACAGCTAAAATCCTTCGCTGCCATTGCCCGCTATGGCAATCTTGGCACTGCAGCCAATGAGCTATGCCTAAGCAAGGGCGCCATTTCGCAGTCTTTGCAAGAGTTAGAGCGCCAGCTGGCAACGCCGCTGTTTGATCGGGTTCATCCGCGCCTGCAATTGAATGCAGAAGGTAAATTATTACAACCCGTGGCCGAAGAATTACTCGCCCGGGTGCTGGATATTGAAACGATGTTTGCCAGTGATAGCGAGCCCGTTGGGCAGCTACGCCTTGGAGCCACCCAAACCATAGGCAACTATCTGCTACCGATTCTATTAGCGCGCACCGAGCAAATCACCACACCGCGCGTATCCATTGCCAATACCCATATCCTTAGCCATGCGCTCGCCCATTTTGAACTAGACCTTGCCTTAATCGAAGGCGAAAACCATCACCCCGATTTAATCGCTGATCCTTGGCTACAAGATGAAATGTGCATTGTGGCCGCAAGCACTCACCCCTTAGCCAAACAAACCGAACTAGCTATCTCTTCATTGAGCAACGAAACATGGGTGCTGCGAGAACCGATGTCGGGCAATCGGGAACAATTTGAGCAGCTGATCCAACCGCACCTAAAGTCATGCCAGCTGGGGCTAGAGCTCAATACCTTAGAAGCCGTCATGCTGGCGGTAGAACAAGGGCTGGGGATCACTTTTATTTCAAGACTGGCCGCCCAAGACAAGCTAAGCAGCGGAAAGCTGGTGTCTTTACCCATGCAGCAACGCTTTCCACGCCAGCTTTACCTTGCATGGCACAGACAAAAATATCACTCCGCAGCGTTACGTCGATTTATTCAGTTTTGTAGGGATCAGGCGGGGGTGATTTGCTAGCTAATACCTTTTATTTACAAACATTGAATCATCGTAAGGCGCAATAAGTCTGAGGCTTTATCCAGACGCATTGCGCCGTATGTGCAAACCACCATGCGGCGTAATGCAGCCAAGCAAAAAACGCTTGGCTTTATTAGCGCCCTACGAATGACATGATGTAAATGATGCCTATAGGGCAAGCGTTTTGCCCTTCCTACAAAAAACCTTAGCAACAGGACTCGGCATTGAACAAATTCTTTCTACGCACCATACCTGGGCTGGCGATATTCTTTAATTACCCAAGGGACTGTTGGCGTCAGGATTTACTGGCGGGATTGTCTGTGGCATCCGTTGCACTGCCGGTGGGTGTGGCCTATGCCCAGCTGGCAGGGATGAGCCCGATTGCCGGCCTTTATGCCAGCATTCTGCCCATGGTGGCCTATGCGCTATTTGGCTCGTCTCGGCAATTGATCGTTGGGCCAGATGCCGCGACCTGCGCCATGGTGGCCTCCACCCTGCTGCCGATGGCAATGGGAAATTCTGAGCTGTATATCTCGCTTTCTGTGGCTTTGGCGCTGATTACTGGGCTGTTTTGCCTGCTGGCTAGTCGTTTTAAGCTAGGTTTTTTGGCCGACTTTTTATCACCACCGATCTTGGCTGGCTTTTTAAACGGCGTAGCGATCAGCATTGCGCTGGGGCAACTGGGTAAATTACTTGGTTTTACTTTTCAAAAGCATGATTTTATTGGCCGGATTCTGGAGCTGCCAGATCGCCTGCCTGAGCTTCATCCAAGCACGGCCCTGATCGGTCTTGGCACGCTGTTAGCGATTCAAATTATTAAGCGCCTACTGCCTAAGCTACCTACCGCCCTTGTTGCCATGGGCCTTGCTGCGCTGGTGATCTTTAGCCTGAATTTACAAAATGCAGGCATCGCCATCATCGGCTTATTGCCCGCTGGCCTGCCCACCTTGCACTGGCCCACCATCCCCAGAGCCCATTTGGGTGAGTTACTCGGCGCAGGAGCGGGGCTGGCGCTGATCAGCTTTAGCAGCGCCATTCTGACCGCCCGTAGCTTTGCCGCCAAAAATCGCTATGAAATCGATGCAGACAGGGAATTTACCGCGCTGGGTATGGCCAATATTGCAGCTGCGTTTTCACAAGGCTTTGTGATTAGCGGTGCGGATTCCAGAACAGCGGTGAATGATCATGCCGGTGGTAAAACACAAATGGTGAGCCTAGTTGCGGCGGCAGCCATCGCCATTGCCATCGCGCTGTTTACCGCCCCGCTGCAATATGTGCCGATTGCCGCGCTGGCCGCCGTGCTGATTACCGCCTCGTTTGGGCTGATGAGTTTTGCCAATTTTATTTATTTTCGCCAAGCCAGCCGTGGCGAATACGGCATTGCCATCCTCACCGTAATCGGTGTGGCCTGTGTAGGCGTGATGCAGGGCATGCTGTTTGCCGTGTTAATGGCGACGCTACGGTTACTCGTTAAGCTAGCTCGGCCACATGAAAGTCTACTGGGTGTTTATCCTGGCAAAAATAGCTTTCACGATTTATCCCACCACCCCGGCGCAGCACCCATTGATGGCATGCTGGTGTATCGCTTTGATGCCTCGCTCAATTTCTTTAACGCCAATTACTTCCGCCAGCGGGTTTTATCTTTAGCCGATCGTGCCTCGCCCCATGTTTCATGGGTGGTGCTGGATACCGTGCCGATTAATCAAATCGATATCGCGGGCATTGAAGCCATTATTATTTTGCAAAGAGATTTAAAAGAGCGCGGCATCGCACTGGCGCTGTCTGGGCGCAAAACACAGACCGAGTTTATCGCCGCCCGCCACCATAAGCTGGATGAATTACAAGCCAACTTTCTGATTTTCTCTAGCCTAAAACAGGCTTACCGCGCCTTCAGGCAGCAAGTGCTGATACAAACTGAAATGAAGCAAACTGCTGCTCAATTGCCGCTAAAGTGGCACGTTGAGGAAAATGAAGCTGCGCAGAATTAAGCAGTGCAGGCTCGATACAACCAGCCGGCCTGAAGGATTGCAATACATAGCGCTGCACCCCTAAGTCGCTTAAGGTTCGAGCAAGGGCGATCAGCTCATCCTCGCTATGCAAGCTGGGATGGATGGTGCTGCGGCATTCTAACGCCACCTTGCTTGCCAATAGCAGCTTTAAAGAAGCACTCGCGACAGCACCACTGCCTACGACAGTAGTGATCTTTTCGTAGTGCAGAAAATCGCTTTTAATATCAAAACCCACCCAATCCAAATAGGGCAGGCATTCCTGCAAACGCTTGGGATAAGCGCCGCCACTATGCAGGCCAATTTTAAAGCCGAGTGCTTTTACAGCACGCATCATCTCGGGTAACTGAGGCTCGGTCAGTGGCTCACCGCCCGAAAAAACCACTGCATCCAAGAGGCCACGGCGCGTTTTTAGCCAGATCAGGATTTCATCCCACTGTGGTGCTGCATCATGCTGCTCACGCGCTTGTAAATGCGGATTATGACAATAGCCACAGCGCCAAGGGCAGCCAGCCAAAAACACCACACAAGCCAGCTCGCCGGGATAATCACAGCTAGAGAACGGCACCAAGCCGCCAATCTTGGGCGCGGGCATCATTATTGAACGGTATTACATTCGTTAAAAAATTGCCGTTCTTTAAACTCACCTTTCTTACCAATATTAAAACTGCTCACCGGCCGGTGATAACCCATCACCCGCGTCCAGACTTCGCAGCGAGTGCGTTCTTCATCTTTAAGCTCAGGAGATAGCTGGGTTTGAACCGATAAGTCACTCATGATTTTTTCCTATTAAGTTTAATTAAGATCTAAACCCAAATCTTGAACCACGGAGTTAAGGAGAACACGGAGCTACACGGAGGAAATCAAAACAAGGTTTTCTCCGTGAAACTCCGTGTTCTCTGTGTCCTCCGTGGTGCAAGATTTGGGTTTCAAAAAATACTTCCTAGCCTAGCGCACAGCTTTTCTTCGCCAGCAATTCGCCATCGCACTTTGGGCAAAACTCGTGGTGGCCGCTCAGGTAGCCGTGTTTTGGGCAGATAGAGAAGGTTGGCGTGATGGTGATATAGGGCAGGCGATAGTTGGTCAGCGCTTTTTTCACCAGTGCTTTGCACGCTGCGGGGCTGGAAATCGCCTCATTCATATACAGATGCAAGACCGTGCCACCGGTGTATTTACGCTGCAATTCCTGCTGACGGCCCAAGGCTTCGAATGGATCATCGGTAAAGCCAACCGGCAGCTGGCTGGAGTTGGTATAGAAGGGCTGCTCCGCCGTGCCTGCTTGCAAAATATCGGGATAAAACTTTTTATCTTCTTTGGCAAAGCGATAAGTGGTGCCTTCGGCTGGCGTAGCTTCCAAGTTATAAAGATGGCCGGTTTCTTCCTGAATTTCAGTCATTTTGGCGCGGATATGATCGAGCAGACGGATCGCTAAGGCGTAGCCTGCTTCAGAGCTGATATCGTCTTGATCATCGCTAAAATTGCGAATCATCTCGTTAATGCCATTCACCCCCAGCGTACTGAAGTGATTACGCAGCGTGCCTAAGTAACGCTTGGTATAGGGGTAAAGACCGCCATCAATTAAGCGCCCAATTAATTTGCGTTTAATTTCTAAAGATTGCTTGGCCAAATCCATCAGTTGATCAACACGCGCCAAGAGGCCCGCTTCATTGCCTTTGAATTCGTAACCAATCCGCGCGCAGTTAATGGTGACCACGCCCAAGGAGCCAGTTTGCTCGGCCGAGCCAAATAAACCATTGCCGCGTTTTAATAGCTCGCGCAGATCAAGCTGCAAGCGGCAGCACATCGAGCGCACCATATGCGGCTCTAGATCCGAATTTAAGAAATTCTGGAAATAGGGCAGGCCATACTTAGCGGTCATTTCAAACAAAAGATCGGTATTGGGGTGATCCCAAGCAAAATCTTTGGTGATGTTGTAGGTGGGAATCGGGAAAGTAAATACCCGGCCCAAGGCATCGCCTTCCATCATCACTTCGATATAGGCGCGGTTAATCATATCCATTTCGGTTTGCAAATCACCGTAGCTAAATGGCATTTCCTTGCCACCCACATAGGGGATTTGTTCACGTAAGTCTTCTGGGCAAATCCAATCGAAAGTCAGATTAGTAAACGGCGTTTGCGTACCCCAGCGGCTGGGCACATTCAGGTTGTAAATCAGCTCCTGGATATATTGCTTTACCTGCTTGTATTGCAGATTATCCGCACGAATAAACGCCGCCATATAGGTATCAAATGAGCTGAACGCCTGAGCACCCGCCCATTCATTTTGCAAAGTACCTAAAAAATTAACAATCTGGCCAATAGCAGCGGAGAAATGCTTAGGCGGTTTGGCTTCTACCTTGCCTGGCACGCCATTAAAGCCCTCTTGCAAGAGGCGGCGTAAAGACCAGCCCGCGCAATAGCCAGATAGCATATCTAAATCATGAATATGCATGGCACCAGAGCGATGCGCCTCGCCAATTTCTGGTGGATAAACATGGCTTAGCCAGTAATTGGCAATCATTTTACCGCTGGTATTTAAAATCAGCCCACCCAGGCTCCAGCCCTGATTGGCATTGGCATTTACCCGCCAATCAGATTGATCCAAATATTCATTAATCGACGATTCAACATCCACCACCGTGCGCACATCCGAGCGCAAACGCGCATGCTGGCTGCGATAAACAATATAGGCACGGGCGGTTTTTAAATAATGATATTGCAGCAGCGCTTCTTCAGCCTGATCCTGAATCTGCTCAATGGTGGGGGTGAGATCACCCTGCAAGCGGCTGCTAATCAGCGTGCTTAAGCGGATTGCTTCTGCCTCATCAAATTCACCTGTTACGCGGCTGGCATTCAGCAGGGCAAGACGAATTTTATCAACATCAAAAGGCACGATGCGGCCATCGCGTTTCAGCACATATTGCGGGTATATGGTCATTTTTCCCCACCTGGATCAGGGTAGAATATTTTCACAGACCACAATATATGGTGTTTTACATAAGGATGCTTAACTATATATGGGGTATTTGACCAGTATCAAATACTTTCAGAATAGATTTGCAGAGCGGACAGAATGCCCGCTCTGGATAGACAATTTAATAATCAGGCTGGCCGTGTGCGGTCAAAATATAATCGTTTTTCGCCAAATCCATCAGCTCGCCCACATAGGGTTGCAGCAGGGCAAGACGGGGTGCATCCAGCATATAGGAGAGCTTCATTTCAGGATCTGGCTGATCTTGCTCATGGCGAAATAAGCTGAATAGAAACTCAACGCTGATGGTTTCGGCGATGGCCAAATGCCCGATAAAACCGCCATCCATGCCTTTTTCCCAGACTTCAATATTGCGGATAATTTTCATAAACCGTTCCATAAACACAAACAATCAATAGGGTGGATATTACCCACGAAATAAATGGTTTTCTCCATGTAACTCCGTGCTCTCTGAGGCCTAAGTGGGTCAAGATTTGGGTTTTTGTATATAGCCATCCGCGTAGGCACAGTTGCAATCATTGAATCACCGTAGGGCGGGTGAAACCCGCGTATTTTTCAATATTGCTCGCGGGTTTCACCCGCCCTACAGAGCGAGAGCAAGCATACAAAATAATAAACCTGTTTCAGTTATTTCTATCCCTGCCCCCAAGCAATCACCCGTCATTCCACCCAATTTATGCATCAACCATTTGGCATAAGCCAAAATCAGTAGCGGAGCCATCATTAATGCGGGAGCTATAAAATAGGACGCCAATAAAAGCACAGCCAAAAGAATATACAGCGAGTAACTGGTTTTTTGCCAAGCAAATTGCTCGGCCATGCCGGGCGCTAAAGGTGGCAAACGGCTCCAATACAAAACACCAAAGCGCGCCCATGCGGGGATCAGCAACAACGCCAACCATTCTTGCTGCTTTGCCAGCAACA
Source organism: Pseudomonadota bacterium (assembly GCA_026399755.1). Lineage (GTDB taxonomy): Bacteria > Pseudomonadota > Gammaproteobacteria > Burkholderiales > Chitinibacteraceae > Iodobacter. The sequence goes on along the minus strand of JAPLQI010000014.1, from coordinate 3,566 downwards.
TCAAAAGCACTAGCTTAGCGGCAGATTGGCAAATCAGTGCAAGCACACCAAAGCTACCCAGATGCGGGTCTTTAAGCACCGCTAAAAAGCGTGCCGGATCACGATGCGCAGCGCCTAAGCCATCTGACATGTCGGCAAGGCCATCTAAATGCAGACCGCCGGTAATCCATGTCCAGAGCAAAAACCCCGCCAAAGCCGCCAGCCAAGGGTCTACTTTGGCAGCAAAATACACCGCCGCACTTAAAAACGCACCAATCAACAGCCCAACCACAGGAAACCACGGCGCGGCAGCGGCGAGTAAAGTCGGCTCAAACTGACGAATCTGCGGCGTTGGCAGCCGAGTTAAAAACTGCACCGCCAGCACAGGCTCGCGCCAATCAAATTTCATTCTTTATTCCTATTTCGTAATGATTCAGGTGCGCTAAAGCAGATACCCACAAAAAACACATAAGACACGAAAAAACGGATCATTTCTCTTGGTTTTCTCCGTGAAACTCCGTGTTCTCAGTGCTCTCCGTGGTTCAAGATTTGGGTTTTGTTCGCACACCTATCCCAATAGCTCACACACCCTACAAAACTTCATTATCAATTCCCTGCAAAATAGGCGGATATTTATCATCCCAATAAAGCGTAATCATCCCCGCGTGCGCCAGCCAAAATTGGCTATGCCTTGCTACAGGCAGGCCCAGCCACTCTAGCAACAGTGCTTTAGCCACACCACCGTGGGTAATCAAAACCCGATGATCCCCTTGGCCAGCTTGTAACCATAAGCGGCAAGCCGCATTTACCCTGGCAGAAAAATCCGCCCAGCGTTCAATACCCGCAGCCGTATTTTCCTCAGGATTGTGTGACCAAAGCGCCCAAGCAGCCTGCTGCTGTTCACTCCATTGTGTCTTGACCAAACCATCCAGCTCACCAAAGTTCATTTCACGCAAATTTCGATCGATATGGCAATCTAAGCCCGCGGTTGCCGCCAACTGCCGAGCAAAGCCCTCACAACGGCCTAGATCAGAGCTGGCAATGCTGCTTGGCGGAAAGCGGGCAAAGTGATCATTGCGGCTAGCCAACTGCTGCTCGCCCAAAGCCGACAAGGGCAGATCGGTATGGCCGATGAGCATCCCCTTTGGGGCAACCGTAGCGCCATGCCGCAAAAGCGTAAGCCGAAAACTACTCATGATTTCATACCGAAAAAACTTGCAAAAGGTCTGTAGACACAGAGACCGGTGAGAACACAAAGCACATAGAGAAAACCTTATAAAAGGTTATAAGCAGAACATTCAGGCAGAAGTGGTGCTCCATATCAAAACCCAAATCTTAAACCACGGAGCAAAAGGAGAACACGGAGGGCCACGAAGAAAAACATAGTAAGGTTTTCTCCGTGAAACTCCGTGTTCTCTGTGCCCTCCGTGGTTCAAGATTTGGGTTTTAGGAGTGATTAACTCTTATGCCTTTCTCTGTGTGCTCTGTGTTCTCACCGCTCTCTGTGTCTACAGAACTAAGGTTTTTTAGAGAGCCTCGCACAGCTGGCTCATTACTTCGTCGTAATCCCCGCCGATGAAAACGTTGCCATATCACGGTGCAGGGCGAGGGCGCTTTGGATGAGGGGGAGGGTGAGCGCCGCACCACTGGCCTCGCCTAAACGCAGGCCCAGTTGCAAGATCGGCTCTAGCTGCAAGGCCGCCAGTGCAAGGCGATGGCCTTTTTCATCTGAACAATGGCTGGCCAGCAGCCAATCAGCAACTTCAGGCTTGTTCTTTACCGCCACCAGCGCAGCAGCAGTCGAAATAAAGCCATCGAGTAATACCGGGATGCCGGCTTCTGCAGCGCCGGTATAAAAACCAGCCAAGGCGGCGATTTCTAAACCGCCGACTTGCATCAGCCAATCTTTAGCAGTCACTGCACCGGCAGCACGGGCCCGGGCAAGCGCGTCTTTTACTACTTGAATTTTATTTTCACGGCTTTGGGCGCTAATGCCTGTGCCTAGACCAACAATTTCTGTCGGATCGATATCTGTTAACGCACAAATCAGCGCGGCGGCAGCGGTGGTATTACCTATGCCCATTTCCCCACCTATCAAGAGTGTTTTGCTACGCACCAAGCCTTCTTGCGCGCTGCCCACGCCAATCGTCCAAGCCTTATTGCATTCTGATTCGCTCATTGCAGGCTCAAGACGCAAATTAGCGGTTCCTGCACGCACCGGCACTCTAAAGAGCTGCGCACTGCTACCCGCCGTAACGGCGTAATGGCTGGCAACGCCTACATCCACCACTGAAAGACTCGCCCCTGCTTCGCGAGCCAAGACGCTAATTGCAGCACCACCTGCTACAAAATTAGCCACCATTTGGCCAGTTACTTCAGGCGGAAACGCAGAAACGCCCTCGCTTGCCACGCCATGATCGGCAGCAAACACCACAATCGCAGGCTGTAAGCGGCTAGGCATGGCCGAGTTGGAGCGCGCAGCAAACCAAATGGGTTAATTGAGCTTGATGAAGGCGTGCAGCAGTAGCAAGCGCTTGATTTGGAGTAGACATATAGGGAGCCAAGCAAAAAGAATGCACCGTAGACGATGCACATTCATCGTGCAAGTAGATAGTAAAGGGCAGCTGACTTAAAACATTAATACATGACTTTATTTGGCCCAGCCGCCATTGCGCTTTGCAAGGCGGCATCTGCGGCTAGTAATAAATCTTCTGTGCTATCCATTTCATTTTGAGTTTGAGCCACGCCAATACACACGGTCATGGTGAATTCCAAGCCATCAGGCATCGCGATTCTATTTTCAGCCGATTTTCTACGGATGCGCTCAGCCACAACAATGGCGCCGTCTAAGGGGGTATCAGGCAGGAGCAGGGCGATTTCTTCCCCTGAAAATCGAGCAATTAAATCGAAATCTCGTACGCTTTGTCGGCAGGCTTGCGCGACATGATTCAGCGCTAAATCTCCACCCATATGCCCATAGGTTTTATTAAGATGGCGTAAATCATCCACATCAATGATTAAAGCACTCAGAGGATTAGAAAAACGCTGACTACGGTTAAAATCATCCACATCAATGATTAAAGCACTCAGAGGATTAGAAAAACGCTGACTACGGTTAATTTCACGCGCGGCGATATCTAAAAAATGTCGACGATTAGATAAACCTGTAAGGGAATCTTTGCCGATTAATTCTGTGAGCTTTGTATTCTGTATACGGCGTATTCGCTCGCTCCATAGCCACAGGCCAAACATAAGCAGAGCCAGTATCCAAGGCAAAAGCAGTAAAATAGAGTCACTCATCATTTACTAGTCCAGTAAAAATGCGTTTTTCTCAGTGTAGTTCTTATAAAGCAAGTGCGGGTAGAATGCTGCCATGTTTCAGACCCTCATTATTCGTCTCTCCTCGATGGGAGACGTCATTCATAATTTCCCTGCTCTGAGCGATTTAGCCAAGCACAGGCCCGACATTGCCATCGATTGGGTGGTAGAAGAGGGCTTTGCTGCCTTACCCGCCCTGCACCCCGCAGTGCGCACCGTGATTCCTACAGCATTACGGCGCTGGCGTAAGGCCCCGCTTAAATCCAGAG
>JAPLQI010000057.1 GCA_026399755.1 Pseudomonadota bacterium | reverse complement strand
ACTCAAAAATCGTGGCGTTGATGTATTCGATCAGAGATATCAAGCCATTCCCAATACCAAACCTGCTAAATTTAAAACCAGTTATAACTCACTATTTACCAATGAAATCCAAGCTATTTACGATCAATTAGTTCAAGCCACACCTGGCGGAAAGTTTTCACTCGCGGTGGATAACAATGGCTATGGTCCAACGCACAATAGCTGGTATTCCAAAGCCATGACGGGTAATCTTGAAACCGATTTACTCAATAGCCGCGATCAACGATTATTTAACGATACTGCTGGCTTGCGAGCGGCCCAAAATCAGCAACGATTTCTATTAAAAACCTATGTGCGCGATACCGGTGAAATCATGACTGAATTAGACCTACCCATTTATATCGCTGGCCAACATTGGGGTGGATTACGCCTAGGATTTGATGCTAAGGCGATGATGGATCATTCATAAAAAATAAATATTAAATAACCCGACTATACCTCTTATTCACTGTGCTTGGCTTTTGCATGTGTAGGACGAGTGAAACCTGTGAGCGATGCTGAAAAATACGCGAGCTTCATCGGCTATACGATATTTATAATGAGTTTAAATATGAGGAACAATCAGGGTCAATGAACATTAAATCGTGATTTATCCCCCAAGAAAAAGCGCCTAATAAATAGGCGCTTTTTCTTATTCTGCTTTAGCAGAAGGTCGTCCTGTTTTTAGCTTCTCAATTGAATCAAATTGTTTGATCAAGATATCACTAGGCATTGAAACTAAGGCTTGCAAGCCCGCCCTAAGTAGCTCACTCTTTCTTACTGCTAAGCCCGCGTCCAAACAGCGCTGCTTTAATTCTGCCAATTGAATATATTCTACCTCTGGAATAGTAAAACTATCTCTAACCAGCTTAGGCTTCTTGGTCTTGGTGACTTTTGCTTTTTTCCCTGCGAAAAGGGGCGAATGAGCGACTTCAACAACATCAGGCGATGCTTCCAACACCACCTCAATAATGGCAACTTCAAGCGGAGCTACTACCGCTTTACGCCGGCCAGCTGTTGCCTTTCTTACAGTAGGTTTCTTATCCTCAACAATAACTTCTTCTGCTATTTCTTTAACTTTACGTGAAGCCATGATGCACCCTCCCATATAAGGTAAAAACAGTATAAACTATATAAATGATATAAATCGTTAAATTCACATTCAGGCTATTATGCGCAGCATACTTATTGCAAATCCCAAAGGTGGAAGTGGAAAATCCACCCTCTCAACTCATTTGGCAGCATGGTTTGCATGGCAAGAAGAAGCCGTGATGCTGGGCGATATTGATAGTCAACAATCCAGCCGACACTGGCTTAGCCTGCGCCCCAGCAGCTCGCCGCAAATCCGAGGCTGGGATTTAGATGAAGAACAAAAAGCCAGACCGCCTAAGGGTACTGGCATCGCCGTATTGGATTCCCCCGCTGGCTTGCATGGCAAACGGCTAAAACAAGCTTTAATGCGAGTCGATCATGTTGTTGTTCCAGTATTGCCTTCTGCTTTTGATATGTGGGCGAGTGCCACATTTTTTGAAGAGCTGGCAGAGGTCAAAGCGATCCGCCGTGAAGAAATATCGGTGGCCGTCATCGGAATGCGAGTAAACCCTCGCACTCAATCTGCAACACAGCTAACCGAGTTTCTCAAGCAATTTGATCTACCACTGCTCACCTGCATACGTGATACACAGCTTTATGTGCAAAGCATACAACGTGGCTTAACCCTCTTCGATTTGCCCGTCTCACGCACCAAGCAAGATCGCTTGCAATGGCAGCCACTTCTTGATTGGCTGGTGAGTAATAAGCGTTAATCCATTTTTTGCAGACAAAAAAATGCCGACCCATTAGGTCGGCATTTTTATCAGCTAAACGCAGTGTCTTTTAAAAAGACTTACTCTGCAGCTTCAACCGGTGCAGCAACAGCTTCAACAGCCACTACTGGTGTTTCTTCGTTTGTTACCGCTTTGATCGATAAGCGGATACGACCACGCTCGTCTTGCTCGATCACTTTAACGCGAACAACTTGGCCTTCTTTCAGGTAATCGCCAACGTTTTTGATGCGCTCGTTAGCGATTTGGCTGATGTGAACCAAGCCATCTTTACCCGGCATGATCGATACAATCGCGCCTACGTTGTTATCCAGAATCTTAACCACTGGACCTTCGTAGATCTTGCCGATTTCAACTTCAGCCGTTATATCAGCAATGCGGCGTTTCGCTTCATCCGCGCCTTCAGCTGAGATCGAAGCGATGGTGATGGTTCCATCTTCTTGGATATCAATCTGTGTGCCGGTTTCTTCGGTCAGCGCACGAATTACCGAGCCACCCTTACCGATTACATCGCGGATTTTTTCCGGATTAATCTTCATCATGTAAAGACGTGGAGCATGCTCGCTCACTTCAGTGCGCGCGCCTTCCATTGTGCCTTTCATGATAGCAAGGATATGCACACGGCCTTCTTGCGCCTGATCCAGAGCCACTTTCATGATCTCTTTAGTGATACCGTTGATCTTGATGTCCATTTGCAGTGCGGTGATACCGTTTTCAGTACCTGCCACTTTAAAGTCCATATCGCCCAGATGATCTTCATCACCCAAGATATCGGACAATACTGCAAAGCGATTGCCTTCCTTGATCAAGCCCATGGCGATACCGGCCACGTGGTTTTTCATCGGAACGCCTGCATCCATCAAGGCCAAACAACCACCACAAACTGAAGCCATTGAGCTTGAGCCGTTTGATTCGGTGATTTCCGAAACAACGCGCATTGAGTAGCCAAAGTCTTCAACCGACGGCAGCATCGCAGCCAGTGCGCGCTTAGCCAAACGACCGTGACCAATTTCACGACGCTTCGGTGTACCTACACGGCCAGTTTCACCAGTCGAGTACGGGGGGAAATTGTAATGCAGCATAAAGCGATCTGTGTAAGCACCGGCCAATGCATCAATTTTTTGCTCGTCTAGCTTAGTACCCAGCGTCGCTACTGCAATCGCTTGTGTTTCACCGCGAGTAAACAACACCGAGCCGTGAGTACGTGGCAATACGCCAGTACGGATCGTGATAGGACGCACAGTGCGTGTATCACGACCATCGATACGTGGGTAGCCATCCAAGATCTGACCGCGAACGATTTCCGCTTCCAGGCCTTTGAAAATGCCTTTGATTTCATTCGAAGCTAAAGTACCTGTTTCTTCAGTAATCAGCGCCGCTTTAACCAAAGCCCAAGTTTCATTGATTTTGATGGTACGCAATTGCTTTTGACGCAATTTGAATGCTTCTGACAGGCCCGCAGCAGCAACAGCGCGAACTTGCGCAATCAGAGCTTCATTCGCAACTGGGTTTTCCCAAGCAAACAATTCTGGATTAGCTTCGTCAGCTAATTCATTGATGGCATTAATCACCACTTGCAATTGCTCGTGACCAAATACTACTGCGCCCAGCATGATGGCTTCGGACAATTCGTCCGCTTCCGATTCAACCATCAGAACAGCCTGTGAAGTACCTGCAACCACCAGATCCATCTGGCTGGTTTTCAGCTCAGACAAGGTTGGGCAAAGAACGTATTCACCATTGATATAAGCAACGCGCGCTGCGCCGATCGGGCCATCAAATGGCACACCAGAAATCGACAAGGCAGCAGAAGCACCAATCATCGCAACGATGTCTGGATCAACTTCTGGGTTAACCGACATCACGGTCGCAATGATCTGGATGTCGTTGTAAAAACCTTCAGGGAAAAGCGGACGAATCGGGCGGTCAATCAGACGACAAGTTAAAATTTCTTTCTCGGAAGGACGGCCTTCACGCTTAAAGAAACCACCTGGAATGCGACCAGCAGCATAAGTACGCTCTTGGTAATCAACGGTCAGCGGAAAGAAATCCTGACCCGGCTTCACGTCACGCGCGGCTACAACCGTCACGAGAACAACGGTATCGTCCATATTTACAAGAACGGCACCACTCGCTTGACGGGCAATTTCACCCGTTTCCATGGTGACTGTATGCTTACCGTACTGGAATGATTTCACAATTTTATTGAACACTGACTGATCCTTTTTTCACACTAACGCCTCCAGTCCAAGGCGTGATTGATTTTCCGCTGCAGCTCGACTGAGGCGCTGCCGGTTTCGGCACAACCAATAGGCTCAGCACGTAAACACTGAGACTTCTTCAACCCGCCGCCGAAACCGCTGTTTGACAGGTTTGAAGGTTCTTAATTAAAAAAGTGCCACGGTTTCTTGCGTAATAATGACAAGGAAGTCCGTGGCGCTTCTTTAATAAATTCCAATAAATTCATACAACAAAAAAGTCGCAGTCTTACGACTACGACTTTTTTTATTACTTACGCAGACCGAGTTCAGCGATCAGGGCGCGGTAACCTTCAGAGTTAACACGCTTGAAGTAATCCAGTAGGCGACGACGTGTGCTAACCATCTTGAGCAAACCACGACGTGAGTGGTGATCTTTCTTGTTGGCTTTAAAGTGAGGTGTCAAGTCATTGATACGTGCTGTCAACAATGCAACTTGAACTTCAGGACTACCAGTATCGCCTTCAGCGCGTTGGAACTTCTTAACGATATCTGCTTTTTGAATAACTGTTACGGACATGCTTAATACTCCAGAGAGATAAGGCTTCTTTACAACTTGTAAAGAGCCGTCGAGCCAAACCGAGCCTATCATTCTAACGAATGTGAAACCCAATTAAGCTCCCTTTAATCCACCTGATTTTTACAAACCAGACAGAAGTCGTTTAGGCCGCAGCCATGCATGCGGATTCTCAGCGCTTGCTGCCACTTCGCCCAAACCGATGAACCGTGCATTATCCCTAGTTTCACCCTCGGCGTAAAGACGATACTCACTAGGCAGTAAACCAGAACGCTCAACCGTCATACCATGACGTATTTTTTCGAACTCTGCTGCATCAAAGAATAAGGCGGGCAAATCAAGCAAGAGGCAATCGGCGGGCAATAAAAAGCCATCACGCTCTTCGACTGGCACATGATTGTAATCGTCTAAATTAACCGAGCTCTCCAACAAGAAACCAGCCGTTCTAGTGCGACGCAATCCTGTTAAGTAAGCCCCACACCCTAAAGCCTTACCAATATCTTCCGCCAAAACTCGGATATAAGTGCCTTTTGAGCAGCTTACATCAATCACCAGCACATCACCTTCAATCGAAATAATATCAATACTATAGATAGTGATTTGCCGTGACTGGCGCTCAAGTACAACGCCTTCGCGGGCGTATTCATACAGGGCTTTGCCTTGGAATTTAAGCGCCGAATACATAGGCGGAGTTTGGCTGATTGGCCCAACAAAGGTGCTGACCGCAGCACGAATCAAGGCTTCATCGCTCGGGGCATCACCACTCTTAGTGATTTCACCCTCGCCATCAAGCGTGGTTGAGACTTCACCCAGCTTGATCGTTGCGCGGTAGCCTTTATCCGCCTCAAGCATGCGCTGGGCGAATTTAGTCGCCTCACCAAAACACAAAGGCAGCAAACCAGTTGCAAATGGGTCTAACACACCGGTATGGCCGCCTTTTTCTGCTTGCAGCAACCAACGGGCTTTTTGCAGGGCATTATTACTGGAAATACCAAAGGGCTTATCCAGCAATAAAACGCCATCAATCTTTCGTTTAGCCATTATTCCTTGCCAGCTGTTTTTTCATCATCCACGCCGAATTCATCGTCTTCAGGCGCTTTTGGCAAGCTAGTCGCTTGATCAATCAAGCGGGATAAATTCATGCCGTGCTCAACCGAATGATCGTATTCAAAATGCAATTCTGGCATTTTGTATAAGGAAATGCCACGCGCCAATTGGCTACGCAAAAAACCCTTAGCGCGTTCAATCAGCGAGGCAATATCTTTACCCTGCTCATCTGTTCCGAGAAAAGTGTAAAAAACATTGGCATGCGAGTAATCACGCGTTACTTCTACGTCAGTAATCGTAATCAAAGAGGCTTGTGGATGATCTAGCTCAGCACGAATCAGTGTCGCTAAATCACGCTGAATTTGCTGTGCCACGCGATCGGAGCGCGTAAATTGTTTGGCCATTTTAAAACCCTCGAGAAGCAAGAAAGGGGGAAGAGGAAAGGAGAAGAATAAAACCCTTCCCTCCTCCCTCTCCCCCCTTCTCACCACTCTAAAATAAATTACAGTGTACGAGCAACTTCGATAATTTCGAAGATTTCCAACTGGTCACCCAGTTGCAAGTCGTTGTAGTTCTTCAAGCTTAGACCACATTCAAAGCCGGCTTTCACTTCCTTAGCATCGTCTTTGTAGCGCTTCAAGCTATCGAGTGTACCCTGGTGAACAACCACGTTATTACGCAGCAAACGAACACCCGCATGACTGCGGATCAAGCCTTCCATCACCAAGCAACCTGCAATCGTGCCCACCTTGGAAACAGTAAAGACCTGACGGATCTCAACCATACCAATGATTTGTTCACGTTTTTCTGGAGCCAACATACCTGACAACGCCAGTTTCACGTCATCTACTACATCGTAAATGATGTTGTAGTAACGGATATCAACGCCTTCAGATTCTGCAAGCTTACGCGCAGCAGCATCAGCACGTGAGTTGAAACCAACCACCACAGCTTTCGATGCCAGTGCCAAGTTGATATCAGACTCGCTGATCCCACCCACGGCACTGTGCAAGATTTGCACGCGTACTTCGTCGGTAGACAGTTTTTGCAAGCTTTGTGACAACGCTTCGGCAGAACCTTGTACGTCGGCCTTGATGATGATAGGCAGATTGCGAACTTCGCCTTCTGTCATTTGCGCCATCATGTTTTCTAGCTTGGATGCTTGCTGACGAGCCAGCTTCACATCACGGAACTTACCTTGACGGAACAGAGCAATTTCACGCGCTTTCTTCTCATCAGTCAGCACCATGGCATCTTCACCAGCGGCTGGCACTTCGGACAGACCCAGAATTTCTACTGGAATCGAAGGACCGGCTTCCAAGATCGATTTGCCGTGTTCATCAAGAATCGCACGAACGCGACCGGATACTTGACCAGCAAGAATCACATCTCCCTTACGCAAAGTACCTGATTGAATCAGCATCGAAGCAACTGGACCACGACCCTTATCCAAACGCGCTTCGATGATAATCCCTTTCGCTGGTGCATCTTCTGCCGCGCTCAGCTCAAGCACTTCAGCTTGCAACAAGATCGCTGTCAGCAATTCATCGATACCCAAGCCTTTCTTGGCCGAGACATCAACAAACATTGCGTCACCACCCCAATCTTCTGGCACAACTTCATGTGTCACCAGCTCTTGACGGATGCGCTCTGGATTTGCTTCAGGCTTATCAATCTTATTCACAGCAACCACAATCGGCACACCAGCGGCTTTCGCGTGAGCGATCGCTTCGATGGTTTGCGGCATCACGCCATCGTCAGCAGCAACTACCAAGACCACGATATCGGTCAGCTTGGCACCACGAGCACGCATTGCGGTAAACGCTTCGTGACCTGGGGTATCAAGGAAGGTAATCATGCCTTTTTCGGTTTGTACGTGGTACGCGCCGATATGCTGAGTAATACCACCGGCTTCACCGGACGCCACTTTGGCGGTACGGATGTAATCCAGCAACGATGTTTTACCGTGGTCAACGTGACCCATAACGGTTACAACGGGTGCACGTGGCAATAACACATGCTCAACTGCAACTTCGCCTTCACCCAGATAGATTTCTGGATCATCAAGCTTAGCCGCCATTGGCGTATGGCCCATGTCCTCGACGATAATCATCGCAGTTTCTTGGTCCAGCACTTGGTTGATGGTGACCATCATGCCCATCTTCATCAGGGCCTTAACAACTTCAACGCCCTTCACTGCCATTTTGTGCGCAAGATCAGTTACAGAAATAGTTTCTGGAACCATGACTTCGTGCACAACTTTGTCAGTAGGAGCCTGGAAGCCGTGCGCATTGTCTGGGTTTGCTGCAGCTTGACGGCCTTTGCCACCCTTCTTGCTCTTCCAATCATTGCCAGCATCGCCACCACGGCTACGAATGCCTTTCTTACCACGACCATCACTCCAAGGCTCTTTCTTACCTGGAGCTGCCGCTGGCTTTTTGTCGCCAGGTTTTGCCGCAGGAGAAGCGCTGCTTGGTGTAGCCGCTGGTTTTGGACGACTTGCTGGCGCAGGTGCTGCAACTGGAGCCGGTGCTGGCGCAGGTGCTGCAACTGGAGCCGGTGCAACTGGCTCTGGTGCTTTCATTGGCTCATTGCGTGGTTTACGCAATTCAACGCGCATACCCACACGTGGACGATCTGGATGGCTGGCTTGCGATGCGCCCGGTGAAGGACGATTCGCAGCAGGAGCCACTGCAGCTGGCTTAGCAGCAACCGGAGCAGGCTGAGCCGGCTTGGCTGCAACTGGAGCTTGAGCTGGTTTTGCCTCAACTGGAGCTGGAGCCGATTTTACTGCAACAGGCGCTGCAACAGCGGCTGGAGCCGGTGTCGGTGCTGGAGCAGGAGCAGCGGCAACAGGTGCTGCAACAGCCGCAGCAGGAGCAGCCACTTCAGCAGGCGCTTTACCGCCTTGCTTCGCACGCATTTCTGCAGCTTGACGAGCAAACAACTCATTCTGGCGACGCGCTTGCGCTTCGCGAGAAGTGCGTTCCGCTTCATCAATCACTTGCGCAGAGGCAGGTGCCGAAACAAGAGGCTCAGCAGCACGTGGCGCAGCAGCTTCCGCTACGGCAGACACTTCAACCACGCGTTTTTTGCGTACTTCTACCGGAATCGACTTTGCTTTACCTGTTGAATCTGTTTTACGGATTTCAGTGTTTTGCTTACGGTTCACAGTGATTTTTTTATCACCATCACTACCGTGCTTCTTTTTTAGGTGATCGAGCAGGCACGCTTTATCAGTCGCGGTAACTACATCTACTTCACTCGATTTATTCACACCTGCTGCGCGGAATTGTTCCAGCAGCTCTTGCGATGGCATCTTTAGCTCTACCGCAAATTGGTTGACATTGAGGTCACTCATGCATTTCTCTCCCGAGCGTTAGGCGAACAAGTGCTCGCGCGCCTTCATGATCAGTTGCTTGGCAGCTTCTTCATCAATTCCGGTCATTTCTATCAGTTCGTCGACGGCTAAGTCGGCGAGATCGTCTCGGGTATGAACCTCTTTATCAGCCAGTAAGGCAGCAAGTTCTGGTGTCATTCCCTGAAGGTTTTTAAGGTCTTCTGCTTGATGCTCAAGCTTTTCTTCACGGGCGATGGCTTGCGTTAGCAAAGCATCACGGGCGCGAGTACGCAGCTCATTGACGGCGTCTTCATCGAAGGCCTCAATTTCTAGCATTTCAGCAATAGGCACATAAGCCACTTCTTCTAACGTGGTGAAACCTTCTTCTACAAGAACGTCCGCCACTTCTTCGTCAACCCCTAGCACATCAATAAAGAGCTGGCGCACATTGGCGAACTCTTCTTGGTGTTTTTGCTGTGCTTGGTCAACGGTCATGATATTGATTTTCCAACCAGTAAGTTCGGCTGCCAATTTCACGTTTTGACCACCACGACCAATGGCCATGGCTAGGTTGTCTTCGTCCACCACCACATCCATGCTGTGTGTTTCTTCATCAAGCATGATGGAGTTCACTTCAGCCGGAGACAGGGCGTTAATCACAAACTGCGCTGGATCTTCCGACCACAACACAATATCAACCCGCTCGCCTGCCAATTCATTGGTCACGGCATTAACGCGCGTACCACGCACACCAATACACGTACCCTGAGGATCAACACGCGCGTCGTTCGATTTTACGGCTACCTTGGCACGTGCACCTGGATCGCGTGCTACGGCTTTGATCTCGATCAGCTGATTTTCAATCTCAGGCACTTCCATTTCGAAGAGCTTGGTCATGAAGTCGCTAGAAATACGCGACAGCACCAATTGCGGACCACGCCCCATGCGGTCTACTCGCAGCAAGAAGGCTTTAACACGATCGCCTACGCGCAAGTTTTCCTTAGGAATCATTTGGTCACGCGGCAATACGGCTTCCAGCTTACCCAGCTCAAGAATGGCACTGCCACGCTCGATACGCTTGATATTGCCTGAAACAATAAATTCACTGCGTTGCAAAAAGTCATTCAGATTTTGTTCGCGCTCTGCATCACGGATTTTTTGCAAAATCACTTGCTTGGCGGTTTGTGCACCGATGCGACCAAATTCAATCGCCTCAAGCTCAACCATCCACGTTTCACCGACTTTCAGCTCTGGATCGTAATCCGGCACATCAGTCATGGCGATCTGACGGGAAGGCTCTTCGTGGTCATTATCTTCAACCACGGTCCAGCAGCGGAAACTACGATAATCACCGCTATCACGGTCGATATCCACTTGGATATCCACGTCTTCCTCGTAGCGTTTTTTGGTCGCCGAAGCCAGTGCCATTTCTAAAGCACCGAACACGACATCTTTTTCTACGTTCTTTTCACGCGCCAGCGCGTCGACCAGCAACAGAATTTCCCGGCTCATCTCACTACCCCTCCGGCAAACAACCCGAACATTCTAGGCTGATTAGTTCTTAAAACTGCGGCTCTAGCCGCACCTTGTCGATTTGTGATTGCGGCAGGGATAGCTCTTGTCCATCGACTTCTACGCGCACCACATCATTTTCTAGCCCAATCAATACACCAACGAGCTTTTTACGTTTATCCGGCAACGGTAAGCGCAATTTCACTTTTACGACCTGCCCGGCAAAGCGAACAAAATCGGCCGCCTTTACAATGGGACGATCCAGCCCAGGGGATGAAACCTCCAGCCGCTCGTAATTCACGCCTTCAACAATAAAAAGCCGCTCAAGGTGGTGACTTACGGTAACGCAGTCAGTCACATTGATACCGCCTTCCTTATCTATAAAGACACGAACCAACCCATTTCGCGCAAGCTCCAGATCAACGAGTTCGTACCCGAGACCTGGCAGGGTGGTTTCCAGCACGTCCTGCATATTTGCTGCCATATATTCCTTTGCCACTTATCTGCTTAAACCGCTGCGAACTATGCAAATAGCTACAACAACTTTAATCAGCGAATGCTGCTGCAATACTGCTAGCCGCATTCCGAACACGATACGCAATCGCCACAAACAAAAAATGGGCTGCAAAACTGCGCCCATTTCTTTACCACTTCTCCGGCCTTTTAACCGAAGAAGGCGGGATTGTAACAGAAACAATCATTTAACGAAACAGGGAACATAGATACTTGTGAGCTTGACAGTAGAGCACTAGAGTAGTGAAATTTACATGTAATACAAACCGAGGAAAGAGTAGATGGATCAAGCATGGTGGGCAAGCTATCAACTGGGCGTTCCCCGGGAAATTGACATGAATGAGTTTGCCGCAATTCCCGCGGTACTTGCCCGTTCAGTAGAGCGATTTGGTGAACGACCTGCATTTTTAAATATGGGAAAATCGATTAGCTACACCGAGCTAGATCAACAATCCTCCGCTTTTGCAGCCTACTTGCAACATGAGCTCAAACTGCCACGCGGCTCACGCGTTGCTGTCATGCTCCCTAATCTATTGCAATATCCGATTGCGATTTTTGGCATTTTGCGGGCAGGCATGGTGGTGGTGAATGTAAATCCACTCTATACCCCGCGCGAGCTGAGCCATCAACTCAAAGACTCTGGCTCAATGGCCATCGTGATTCTGGCCAACTTTGCTCACACCCTAGAAGAAGTCATTAACGACACCGATGTGAAGCATGTATTGCTGACAGAAATTGGCGATCGCTTGGACTTTCCAAAGCGCATGATTGTGAATGCCGTGGTGAAGCACATCAAAAAAATGGTGCCCGCATATAATTTACCTGGTCACCTTAAATTTAATGACGCCATTAGCGCAGGTGGCAAACATAAAGCCACCCCTATCGAGCTAAACCACAGCGATATCGCCTTCTTACAATACACAGGTGGGACCACCGGTGTATCCAAGGGTGCCATCCTCACCCACGGCAATATTGTTGCAAATATGCAACAAGCACACGCTTGGATTGCCCCTGTTGTCAACGAAGGCACAGAAATGATTGTGACGGCCCTGCCGCTCTATCACATCTTTTCACTCACCGCGAACTGCATGGTTTTCTCCAAAATTGGCGCAACTAATTTACTGATTACCAACCCACGCGACATCCCCGGCTTTATTAAAGAAATTGGCAAATATCCGGTAACCTGCATGACCGGCGTAAATACGCTATTTAATGCACTACTCAATCATGCTGATTTTGCCAAACTCGATTTCAGCAAGTGGAAACTAGCACTCGGCGGCGGCATGGCGGTGCAACACGTCGTGGCAGACCGCTGGGTAAAAACCACTGGCGTGCGCCTGATTGAAGCTTACGGTCTAACCGAAACATCGCCAGCCGCCATGATGAATCCGATGAACTTACCCGAATTCAACGGCATGATTGGCCTACCGATCTCCTCCACCATTGGCGAAGTAAGAAATGAGGAAGGCAAAGTATTGCCACCTGGCGAAGCAGGCGAATTATTTATTCACGGCCCGCAAGTAATGGCAGGCTACTGGCAACGCCCCGACGAAACCGCCAAAGTATTAGGTAAAGACGGTTTTGTGAGCACCGGCGACGTCGCCATCATGTCGCCTAGCGGTTTTTTCCGTTTGGTCGATCGCAAAAAAGACATGATTTTAGTCTCAGGATTCAACGTCTACCCAAATGAAATCGAAGATGTAGTGGCTAGTCATCCAGGCGTACTTGAAGTGGCATGTATTGGGGTCAATGATGATAAATCGGGCGAAGCCGTTAAGATCTTTGTAGTTAAGAAAGACCCTAAGCTGACCCAGGAAGAGCTGATTGCACATTGCCGCAAGAATCTCACCAATTACAAAATACCGCGCCAAGTTGAGTTTCGAGACAGCCTGCCTAAGTCAAACGTTGGTAAAATACTTAGACGCGAGTTGCGCCCCACTTAAATGAGTATTTCATGAACCTTTTGCCGTTTTTCAAACTCATGGCGGAACGTAACGCTTCCGACCTTTTTCTTGCGGCTCAATCACCGATCGTGATTAAAATTGATGGCTTGTGCTACCCCGTCAACAATCAAGTTCTCGCCCCAGAGCATGTCAAACAATTAGCCTATCAATTGATGACACCTGAGCGGATTGCCGAGTTTGAAAACACGCTAGAAATGAACTTTGCCTACCCTGTTGTTGGGGTAGGCAGTTTTCGTATCAACATCTTTAAAGCACGCGGATCGATTTCGATGGTGGCGCGCTATATTCGCAGCAACATCCCCTCTTTTGATGAGCTACGTGTTCCTGAGGTGTTAAAAGACCTCATCATGGAAAAGCACGGCATTATTTTGGTGGTGGGCGCGACCGGCTCAGGCAAATCATCCACCATGGCCGCCATGCTCAATCACCGCAATGAAAACCATGCGGGCCATATTTTGACCATGGAAGACCCAATCGAATTCCTGCATAAGCACAAGAAATCCTTGGTGAATCAACGCGAAATTGGCATCGACACCAAGAGCTATCATGAAGCGCTCAAAAACGCGATGCGTGAAGCGCCCAATGTGCTGATGATAGGCGAGATCCGTGACCGCGAAACCATGACCCACGCCATGCAATATGCGCAAGCAGGCCATCTGTGTATCTCCACCTTACACGCCAATAATAGCTACCATTCGCTCTCCCGCGTGGTGAACTTCTATCCACAAGAATCGCGCGAAGCGTTACTTTATGATTTGTCTTCATCCTTAAAAGCCATTGTTTCCCAACGTCTTGTTAAAAACAAAGAAGGCAAGCTAGTTGCCGCCGTTGAAGTACTACTCAATACCCCACGCATTGCAGAGCTCATCCGCGCTGGCGAGCTAAGCGATATCAAACAAGCTATGGAGCAAAGTCTTTCCGAAGGCTCGCAAACTTTCGAGCAAGCCCTCTATAAGCTGTATCGCAACGGCGAAGTGGAGCTGGATGAAGCGCTTAAAAGCGCCGATTCGGCCACCAATCTATCGTGGCTGGTCAATAATGCGCAGCCACTGACTGAGCACAAAAACAACGCTCCCGACAACAAACCCGATGCAGCTCCCGATATGTCGTTTGATATTTCTTTGCATTAAAAAACCTAAATCTTGAACCACGGAGGTCACGGAGAACACGGAGTTTCACGGAGGAAAACCTCTTAGAAAAACCCAGACCGATAGAGCCATGGCTTTGCTATCATTTTTGTCCGCGCCAGAATCAATATTGCAGGCGCTAAAAAGATGAT
This sequence comes from Pseudomonadota bacterium, assembly GCA_026399755.1. Classification (GTDB taxonomy): domain Bacteria; phylum Pseudomonadota; class Gammaproteobacteria; order Burkholderiales; family Chitinibacteraceae; genus Iodobacter. The sequence goes on along the minus strand of JAPLQI010000057.1, from coordinate 72,037 downwards.
CGCCATGTAATACCAAATGTAATTTCCCACATTCGGCGAGCGATATCCAATCGCTCACCCTCTCTTCATTCCTGTAAAATCCTTTCTAATATCACCAAGGAAACAACAGCAATGAAGCTCTATGGCATTCCCGCATGCGACACCGTTAAAAAAGCAAAAACATGGCTCAGCGAGCAAGGCCACGAATTTGAATGGCACGATTATAAAAAATCAGGCATCAGCGCCGATCTATTAGAACAATGGATTGCTCAAGTAGGCTGGGAAACGCTGCTCAATCGTCAAGGCACCACTTGGCGCAAATTAGACGATGCCACCAAGGCATCCATAGCCAATAAAGACGCTGCAATCGCCTTAATGATAATGCAAACCTCAATCATCAAGCGCCCAGTACTCGACAACAATGGTACGATCACGGTCGGCTTCAAACCCGAAGTCTACGCAACACTTTTTAGAGACTGACGACACCGCAATGAACGACCCCACACTTGCACTAACCCAACAATTATTACGCCAAGCGTCCGTTACCCCAGATGATGCCAACTGCCAGAATATGCTGGCTGCACGGCTCTCTGCCATTGGCTTTCGTATTGAACACATGCGTTTTGAAGATGTAGATAATCTCTGGGCGCGCTTTGGCGACACAGGCCCAGTTCTAGTCTTTGCAGGCCACACCGATGTGGTACCTACCGGCCCACTGGATCGCTGGCACTCTGATCCTTTTCAACCCACGATAAGAGATGGCCATTTATTTGGCCGTGGCTCGGCGGACATGAAAGCATCCCTTGCCGCCTTTGTGGTCGCTTGCGAGCAGTTTCTAGCAAAAAATCCAAACCCTAAGGGCTCGATCGCCTTTCTGATTACTTCAGACGAAGAAGGCCCAGCGCATCACGGCACGGTTAAAGTGATCGAAGCGCTCAAAGCGCGTGGCGAAAAGATTGATTACTGCATCGTGGGTGAGCCCACTTCAGCCGAAGTATTTGGCGACACCATTAAAAATGGCCGCCGTGGCTCGCTATCAGGGCATCTGATTGTGCACGGCGTGCAAGGCCATATTGCTTATCCGCATCTGGCTAAAAACCCCATCCACCTACTCGCCCCCGCATTGGCCGAGTTAGCGAGCACGGTATGGGATACGGGCAATGAATACTTCCCACCCACCACATGGCAAGTTTCAAATATTCATAGCGGCACCGGCGCGACCAATATCATCCCTGGCACGATAGACGCTTTGTTTAACTTTAGATTTAGCACCGCCAGCACGGCTGATTCGCTAAAAGCCACGGTGCACGCCATTTTGGACAAGCATCAGCTTGAGTATGAAATTGATTGGGCACTCTCGGGCGAGCCTTTCCTGACCGACCACGGCCAGCTAATCGAGGCCATGCGCGATGCGGTAAGCGAAGTGTGTGGGCATACCCCTGCACTCAATACCGTAGGTGGCACATCAGACGGGCGCTTTATCGCAAAATACTGCCCCGAAGTGGTTGAGTTTGGCCCTATCAATAAAACCATTCACAAACTAAATGAATGCGTGGCGGTTGAAGATTTGCCTAAGCTGGCTGCGATTTATGAGAAAGCTTTAGAGAAGTTAATCTCCTAGTTCCGCAGCTATCAAGCAGAAACAAAGCCCAGTGCCAGATAGATACGTCATGGCGCCCTAGCTTTGTTTCTGCTTAAGGGCAAATCATTCTAGTGATTAAAGCAAGCCCACCTTGCCCGCTTACTGCCCTTAGCAAAAAACAACTTACTTACCAAGCAACCTCTTGATTTGTTCTAGCATGGGTGGTGTCGCCCCCACCGCCAAGCAAGCCGCCGCTCCTGCGGCAATCGCCCAAGCCAAATGCGTTTCGCCACTCGCTTGAGGTTGCTGCATTAAGCTATAAACCAACCCTCCCACACTGGCATCTCCTGCACCAACGGTATCGAGCACTTCAATCAGCGGAGGGGTCTGTTGCCATTGCTGCTGCTGGTGAATCAAAGTCGCGCCCGCTGCACCATAGGTATAAAGAAGCCATGCTTCAGGCTGCAGCCAGCCCTGTAAACGCGCAAGCGCTGCCGCTTTATCTGCAGTGCGAAATAGACCGCATAGGTCTTCATCTGAGACTTTAACCACATCCGCCAAACGACTCATTTCTTCAAATACGGGGTCGTATTGCTCGTTCATCAAAATGCGAAAATTAGGGTCAAAACTAATGGTGGCTCCAACTTGCTTTGCTTGCCTAGCTAACTGCAGCAGCTTACTAGCCAAGCGTGGGCGAGCAAGGCTGATGCCACCAAAGTGCAGCCAAATACCTGCGGTGAGCCAGCCTGCCGGGAGTGCTTGCGGGTCAAAATAAAGATCAGCGCTGTCATCACCCACAAAAAAATATTGGGGTGGATGAGTTTCATGCACCATCGCCAACAGCGGCGAGGCTGGCTGTTGCTGCATAAATCGCATATCTAAACTAGCCTCACGACTCGCAGCAATCAACGCATCACCAAAGCAATCCTGACTCACAGCACCGGCAAAAGCACTACTCACACCCAGCGCCGACATAACCCGTGCCACATTCCAAGTGGCACCACCATTTTTGGCACTCCACTGCTCATTTGTAACTCGAATCAGGTCGGTCAAGGCCTCTCCGGCCGCGACAAAGCGAGGGTAGCTCATCATGACTCCTCCAATTAATTTGCGTGTTTTTTTAAATAGGGTAAGCGCCGCAGATTCCTCACCAATGGAATCCGCGGTGTTTTAAAGCAACGGCCGCTTAAAGTACATTAAGCACTTCGTAGCACGCACCCATCGTGTGGTAATCCACCTTGCCTGCTGGGCTTTTTTCATCGCTATATTTGCTATTGTCGCTCCGTAAGATACGCCACCAACCACCATGCTGATGGTCAACAAAATGCACCCAGGCATACGCCCATATCCGCTGATAATCTTCCCAATAACTCGCATTACCCGTGCGCTGCGCCAGTAACGCTGCTGCGGCTAAACTTTCGGCTTGCACCCAGAAATACTTATCACTGTCGCAAACTTCGGTTTGCAGCTCTGCTGGCATAGATGCCGCTGGAGCCGCCATTACCGGCCCAAATCCATACACCAGCCCGCCATTTTGATGATCCCAAGCGCGCTTCATGGCTTCAGCAAACAGCTGTTCGGCCCGTGGCAATTGCCAAGGCGCTGGGCGGTGCCGCTCTAAAATAAGCAGTAGTTTGGCCCATTCGGCAAAATGGCCCGGCTGATAACCCCAAGGCCGGAAGATATTTGTTTTGTCGTCTTTATTGTATTCCCAGTCCACCTGCCAATTTTGGTCGTAGTGCTCCCAGATTAGATTGTTGGCTAGGGCAGTTTGGCGCTCGGTAATATTCTTCGCCAGTAATTCGGCGCGATCCAGATAGCGGATATTTTGAGTGGCCTCATAGGCAGTTAACATCGCCTCACACGCATGCATATTGGCATTTTGGCCGCGATAAGGCAGCAGCTGCCAGTCTGGCGTGGCCTCATCAGCATATAAGCCATGTTGAGGCTCCCAAAAGTGCTTTTCCATCAATTGCCACGTTTCATCCAGCCAGCCTTTAGCCTCTTCAACGCCCGCCATAATGCCTTGAGCGTAAGCAAGCACAACAAAAGCTAATCCATAGCAGTGGTTAGTTGCATCCTTCACGCTCGCTCGGCCATCATGCCAGTCTAATTCCCAAGCGTAGCCGCCGGTCACAGGGTTGCGATGCACCTCTCGTAAAAAAGCGAGGCCATGACGCGTAGCATCTAAATAAGCAGGGTCTTTAAATTGACGCCATGCCATAGCGTTATTAAACACAAAGCGTGTGCTACTGACGAGGTGACGCGTTCGTGCGTCGTAGATACGGCCATCATCCTTAAAAAAATGATAAAAACCACCGCTGGGATCTATCGAGGCGGGGTGATAAAACGCCATAGTGTGACGAATATGATCAAGTAAGGTCTGAGGTTTACGAAAATCGGGCAAGTTCATTTTATGCTCCTAAATGGGCCATGGCGCAGCCCTGACATGGGATCAAAGTAAGGAAATAATTAACCACCGTATCTTGTCCTGCCTATGCAGGCATCGCAGATTGACGCTGACGCCCTGCCCGATAGCCGTACAGCCCATAAAACACAATGTAAGCAAAGGCCAGCAAGGGGATAGTAAACGACGCATGAATACCAACCGAATCTGCAATCAATCCTTGTAATGGAGGCAGCAACGCTCCGCCCAAAATGGCCATCACCAACAAAGAAGAGGCCTGACTTTTTTCGGCACCAAGACCATCAATAGCCAATGAGAAAATATTCGACCACATGATGGAGCAGAACAAACCCATACCCAGCACGGCCCACTGCGCTACAGCGCCACGACTGGTCATTGCAATTAGCAATAACAGCACATTCATGCTGCCAAAAATAATCAGCATGCGGTTGGGTTTTGATTTACCAAGCAAGAAAGCCGTAAGCAGAAGCACAACGGGAATGGCATAGCCCTGCGCATTATCCCAGCCCGAAACCACACCAATCAGTAGTAAGGCCAGCAGAGGAATAGCAACAAGAAAGGCGAATTTTTTGGATGTGTTCATATCGCTTAAAGCAAAAGCCCCCATAAAACGACCAATCATTAAGCCCCCCCAAAATAATGCTAGATACGGGCTAGCTGTTTCATAAGTCAAACCGCCCTGCTCTGGGCTAGATAGAAAGCTAATCAGCACACTACCCACAGAAACCTCACCCCCCACATACATAAAGATGGCCAGCATACCCAACACGGTATGTGGGTGTTTCAATGGCCCCAAGCCACCGCTGGCTTGCACCTCTTTATTACTAAATGCCGGTAGGTTTGCAAATTTAAAAAAAACAGCCAAGGAAAAAAACACTGCAGCAACAACCAAATAGGGAATCTTGATTGCCTCAGTTCCATGTGCACCCACCGTATTAAATACTTTAAAAATCAACCAGCCTCCTACGATGGGGCCAACCGTCGTTCCCAAAGAATTAAATGCCTGCGCTAGATTTAAGCGGCTAGATGCCGTTTTTTCTGGCCCCAAAATAGTGACATAAGGATTAGCGGTGATTTGTAGCATCGCAAAGCCTAGGCCAACCACAAATAGCGCAGTCAGAAAGAAGGGATATGACACCATCTGTGCCGCAGGATAAAACAACACACTGCCGATACCTGCAATCACCAAGCCCAGAATAACGCCATTTTTGTAGCCAATTCGGTTGATCGGATCACCGTAAAAAACTGAAATGAGGTAATACAGCAGTGAACCAACAAAATAGGCACCAAAGAAAGCAAATTGCACCAGCATCGCTTCAAAGTAACTCAGCGTGAAGGCATCTTTAAAACGAGGAATCAAAAGATCATTCCATACCGTCATAAAGCCCCACATAAAAAACAGCACCGTCATAAGTGAGAACGGCGCTCTGTACGACTGCCCTGCCTTGGCGGGGAAATCACAGCCTAGGGGTAGAGTTGATGTACTAACGGTGACCATTTAAATCTCCTAATTTAAAGCAATAAGCCGGAGCCAACTCAGCCAGCTGATGATAAATGAGGCCTGTTGGAGGCCAAGCATGCGCATTAACTACTCGCGCGAATAATCAGCTCAACGCTTTGAAGCGTTTCGCTCGGCTGTTGCGATAGCAGCGCCAAAACAGCAGAACGCCCTAGCGCCGCTTTATTGATCGCAATGGTGGAGATATCTTGATGAGCTGAGATGGCAATATCGTCAAAACCAATCAAAGCCAAATCAGTTGGAATTTTGATCCCGCGTTGCAAACAGGCCTCTTTAGCAATCACCGCACAGATATCGTTAAAGCAAAACAAGGCATCAGGCGGTTCAGGCAAGGCCAGCAAGGTATCCAGCGCGGCAATGACGCCTTGTTCCAATGACAATTCAGAAGGGATAAGAGCTTCTAGGGCGGGATCGGCGAGCCGATTGGCATCAAAAAGCGCCTGACGATAACCGCGTTCGCGTTGCTGGATTGAATAATGGGCCAATGAGCCCGATAAAAAGGCAATCCGCTGGTAGCCTTGTGCCAGCAAATGCTGCATTGCCAAGCGCGCACCGCTTAGATTATCTGGGTTAATTGCGTTGATACCGAGCACAGCGTTATCGATCAAAACCAGTGGCTTACCCAAGCCTTGGATTAGCTGCAGGATGGGGGGCTCAATATAGCCAGCGCACAAAATAGCGTCTGGCGCATGCGCTTTAATTTGCCGACGCAGCGAGCCTGCGGGGTCTGGATTCAAAATAGATAATCGAATGCCAAGCTCTAAGCTCGCTTCATGCGCCCCAGCAATAATGGCATCGTAAAATAAACGAGCTGGGCCGGTTGCGTGCTGGCGGTGTAGCACAAGCAAAATATGGCGGATGGGTGAATGCTGCAGGCGCTCACTTTGATAATTGTGTTCTGACGCCAGCGCCATAATGCTTTCACGCAGCGCAGCAGAGACACCCGCTTGCCCTTTAAGTGCACGCGATACCGTACCGACAGATACACCGGCCAGTTTTGCAAGCTCACGTAAGTTTATTTGCATTGCATCCAGTCCTTATTTCCATTGTTTATTTCATGTTTAGCCAATTGCTAGTGTTTAGCTATTCAGATAAATCAATAAACAAGGGAAGTGTAGTGAGGTTTTAACGACTACACAACTAGATTAATTAAGGTAAAAATTCCACTATTTTAAAATTTTTAGCCTTTTATGCCAAAAACATACCAAGAGGTATTAACACATCAATAAAACTGTGGAATGTTTTCTGCACTTGCGTTTGGCCCTATCAATAAAACCATGCACAAACTAAATGAATGCGTGTCGGTTAAAGATTTACCCAAACTGGCAATGATTTATGAAATAACTTCAGAAAAATTAATTGCTTAATTAAATACGTAATAAGGGCAAGCCCAAAGGCTTGCCCTTATTTATTCCAGATATCATTTAATCTATCTGTGCTCAGGTTTTAAGCTTAATAAAATATGCCATTACTCGCCAACTATCGCTATTTTCACGAAATGGCACTACGGTTTCTAGTGCCCTTATTTTATTCTCAAACTGACTTTCATATTGCAATACAAGGTAATCGCCATCAGGCAAACCGGGTACTTTATGTGTGAATTCAGCAGACTTAAACCGGCGTGAAACCAACTTGCCCAAACGAGCACGCGCCGATACTGAACCCTCCTCCCATTTACGTTTGCTTATGGTTTCGTGCACATGATCGGAAAGCTGCGCCCAGCTACGAGCGTAATCTCCATCATCTTGCAAAACCAACCATGATTTAGCCGCCTCATGCGCCTTAGCCACACTCTCTGCCTGCGCGCTTCCTAAAGAGACGAAAAAAATACTTAACACCGATAAGATAGAAAGAACAAACCGCACCTTTAAGCTCCTCATCACATCTTTATTTAATCTGCTGTAACAATTAACGACTGGCCCGCCGTAACAATCCCTCTAAAGGCCCCAGAGGATAAAACTTACGCCAATAGCTGGCAAACACCACTGCAAACACACAAAACAGCAGAGCACACACTAGCGAAAACGCCAAAGACTGGTTCTCCAACATCCCCAAAGATTCCAACAGCCCCATCCCCAACATCACATGCGCCAAATAAAAAGTCAGGGCTAATTGCCCGGTATATACAAAAGGCATCAGCCATGCTTTTTGCGCATATTTCTCACCCAAGGCCACGCAGAGCGTGATGATAACCGTGGCACTACCCGCCGCACCAATAAAATACACCGGCAAAGGCGGCATGGGCTCGGTACTAAAAAAAATCTTATAAGCAGGCGGCATTCCCATCAATAAGGCATAGGGCAAGAGCAAGACAATTAACTCCGCCAGCACCGCGGCAAAAAAACCCAGCATAAACAGACGTTCACGCACTGCAACGTGAGCTAAGTTTTGCCGCCCAATTAGCATCCCTAACAATAAAAACCCCAACCAAGGTAAGACGGGATGAAAACCATTAAAGATCAAATTGCGAACAAAGCCTTTAGTGGTCCATAAATCGGCATAAGCCAGAGTCTGCCAATTCCATTGCGCACTGTAATCAAGCATAACAAACAACAGGGTAGAAACGATTAACAATAAAACAATTAAAGCGAATAAATAGCGACTAGCCAGCAGCAAGCACAAAGCCCCCACTAAGATATAAACACCATAATAATGCAAAATATCAGCAGGCCAGATTTCTATATACAAAAGCCCCAATACAAATAGCAATCCAGCCCGCTTAAATAATGATTTTTTCTCTATGGCCAACAACTGTAAATCACCCGACAATCTTGATTGCCAAGTCAGTAAAGATAGGCCCACCCCTGCTAATATCACAAATAATGCAGAAGCACGGCCATCAATGATATTCACTATTTTTAACCAAGCCATATCATCACTGGCACGGGCATGCATTACTATTTTAAAATTAACAATCACCATTCCAAAAATAGCCACGGCACGAGCCAAATCAAAACCTAAAATTCGTTGTTTCATTTCACACCTCTACACCATGGCCATCTTATTTAGAATGAATAGGCCACAATCATTGAGGCCGTAGGACTGTTTTTTGATTCTGTTAAAGGGCTATTTTCAGCACTTTTAAATAAACGTTGCCCACCCACCGATGAAGAAATTCCCCAGTTTTTATTAATAGCGTGATTCCAAGTAAGGGTTAAGCTGCCCGTATCAAAACCGGCCTTAGGCGAATAAGCCTTATACCCTGAAGCCCGGCTTTGCGCTGCAGTCACCCCATAATACGTTTGCGCATATTTAGCATCGGCATAATGTGCATAGGCACTAATAGAGATTTGATCCGCCTCTGTAGAATAAATAGGTGCAGAAAGCCCCACATTATAGGCATTGCCATTTTCACGGTGATTCAACTTTAATTCTGCGCCTAGCGATAAATGCGCAACATCCCATAAATTAACGCCTGCCCCTAAATTTAATAGCGCCGAGCTTTTAATATCGCCCATGCCTTTAAATTTACTTTTTGTATCTGAAAAATTGGCAATATCGTCGCCACGGCTACCACCATAAGCCAAGGCAATACTGCCATCAAAAATACCCTTTTCAGCCTGAAAGCCAATACCGCGCATCCCTGCAAAGAAACCATTTGCTGCCTGATAATCCGCATAAAGAATGGGAGATACTTTATTTTTTTTACCTCCCACATATTCCGAGCCATAAGCTACCCCCACCCCAAGAGTAATTTTTGATTCAGCACTGGGTAGATCTGCGGCATAAAGGGGAGCCACCATAAATAGCGAAACTAGAACGGTTGTACGGCGCATGATGCTTACTCGTTTTTTGAAAGTAAGCCATCATAAAGTTTGATCATAAAAAGTTCCCTCTTGAGCTGTCTATAATTTGTCGCGAAATTGTACATAATAAAAAGTTAAAACAAGATGTATAGAAAGTGTAGATCTTTGCAATGAAGTGTCTTTCCCAATGCGGGTAAAAGCCAGCGCTTGTACAATACCGGCTGCATATCAAGCTTAAGGGCAAATAATGTACAGGTTAATGCTAGTAGAAGATGATACCAAGCTGGCGGCGCTCATTCAGGAGTACCTCAGCAGCTATGAGTTTGAGGTAGAGATCATTGGGCGTGGGGATACCGCCCTCGCCCACTATAAGGCGACGGAACCCGATATTATTGTGCTCGACTTGATGCTGCCTGGCTTAGATGGCATGGTGGTATGCCGACAGATTCGTGAAATAAGTAGCGTGCCTATCTTAATCCTGACAGCACGCGAAGATATGTTTGATGAAGTTTCTGGCCTTGAGCAAGGCGCAGATGACTATGTTAATAAGCCGATCCAGCCACGAATTCTGCTCGCCCGATTAAGGGCACTGTTAAGACGCGGCGCAGGAAAACTGAGCACACCTAACGCCCCACTTATCTTTGGCGAGCTGGAAATATCCAAAACCGACCGCAGTGTACGCTGGAAAAATGAAACCTCTACTTTAAGTAATTCGGAATTCAAACTATTACTCTTACTGGCCGAATCCGCAGGCCGTGTTTTATCGCGCGATGATATTTTGAAATCCATGCGTGGCATTGAATTTGATGGGATGGATAGAAGTATTGATAATAGTATTTCGCGTTTACGCCGCAAGTTTAACGATCATGAGTCAGAAAAAATAAAAACCATCTGGGGTGAAGGTTATTTATTCAGCCCATCTGCTTGGGAATAAAAGCAATGTGGCGAATCTATTTACGTATTTTTATATTAATTTCTGCAGTGACTATTTCACTTACCCAAGTACTTAGCTATGTGACCAACCATTTTTATGCAGAGCAAATTGAACAATTTTCTATTAAAGATGCGAATGCCCAAATTTTTTTAGTAGAACAATATTTGGATAATTCCCACGGGCAGCTTTGGTTAGACCGCTTTAAAAATTTGCAGCTAAAATCAAACCATAGTTATGAACTTATCCCGCTAGAACGAGCAAAATCAATTATTTCCCCACGCAATTTAGTCAGATTGTTGGATAAAAAAGTCGTAGTTGATTTTCAGAGTGAAGCTTATTTACGCCGCGTAGATACAGATAACTCAACTTTTCCTGGTAGTGCCAATCAAGTCATTTTTGTTACAGACAAAGAAGATCGCGACCCATTGATTAGCAAAATAAAAAGATTTCAGTACTTTATTATTTTCTTGCTGTTGCTGATCATCTGCGGCACATGGTCTTATCTGCACTGGAGAGAGCTGCAATCCCTTTCTAAAACTGCCAATGAATTTGGTTCTGGCCTTTTATCAAGCCGTGCAAAAGCGAGGAAAAGCGCCATTGTTTATCCACTTGCCCAATGCATGAATTTAATGGCAGAAAGAATTCAGCGCTTAGTTGATTCACAGCGCGAATTACTCCATTCCGTTTCCCATGAATTACGCACGCCAATTGCTAGGCTAGAGTTTGGCCTAGAGCTACTCAAAAAAGACGCCCAAAACAATGATCTTAATCCGCGTTTTTTAGCGATGGAGAATGATTTACAAGAGCTTAACGAGCTAGTTAGCGAGCTACTTAGCCTAGCAAAAATTGAGCAGCAACAAGCCCTACCGATGCACAGAGTAAATCTGGCCGAAACGCTACATATCGTTTTAAACTCGCTAGAGCATGTGATGAACGGCAAAGAAATTAGCCATGCCATTCACTCACAAAACAGCATGGTCATGGGCGATCCTAAGCTGCTATGCCGCGCGCTCAGCAATCTTTTGCGCAATGCCGCCAAATACGCCGAGCATAAAATCAAGATATCCACCTCACAAAATAACGCAGATGGGCTAGTCATCACGATTGAAGACGATGGCCCCGGCATTCCCGAGAACGAGCGCGAGCATATTTTCGAGCCATTTTTTCGCTTAGATCGAAGCCGAGATAGAGCAAGTGGGGGATTTGGTTTGGGGCTGGCGATTGCTAAAAAAGCAGTGACTTTGCATCAAGGGAAGATTTGGGTCGATCAATCAACGCTAGGTGGAGCACGCTTTAGCATTAGTCTTACAGAAGCTTAAAAACTACAGCAGACGATAAGCACGAATAAGGCTTATCCCCGCTAAGGACTAGGCAGAAATCAACCGACCTTGTGGCATCCAGCGTATGGCTTGTGGCACGGGTTGTGCGCTTAAAGCATCGGCCATCACTTGCTTGGCACAGCTGGTGCACTGCCCACAGCAGGTAGACACGGCTGTTTGCTCTTGTAACTCAGCAAAGGTGCGCACGCCACCGGCCACGGCTTTGTGGATGGCTTTGTCGGTAACACTATTACAGATGCAAACATACATGGCAGGCTTCTCAGACTGATAACTGTTCTCATTATATTCTAAAACAGCCATTTGCCAAGTGATAAATGACACCCATTCTCAAAAAAACCGCACATAAGGCATACCCGATTCTAAACGGCCAATTTATGCTAAAAAATCTCAGCATACTGAAAGTAAAGCGCCTTTTACCCCTTGTTTTTTCTGATGCAAAAATTCGGTAAAAATACCATTTCACGCAAGCCTGCGCCAGAATGCTGACGCGCTATGATGTTGTTCTATTTGATGCCACTGTAAGCTCGATCATGACCTTATCGCTAGTCGCACTTGCGCCCCCTGCCGACGCAACCCGCGTTTATTCCTCCGCCGAACAAAATGCACTCCGGCTACAAGACGAGCTGCGCAATCTAAACATCGACTCTAGCGCCCTTCTTCTTTGCTATGAGCGCGCATTGGCGCTACTTCCTAGTCTAGAAGCGGCTCATACCAGTGATATCGAGGCGCAGACTCGCTCACGGCAAGCTGCCCAGCAAGCTCAGGCCTTGATGCTCACCCTGCATCAACGCTTTATAGAGGCCGCAGCTCAAAAAGCGTATGAAACTGGGCTATTTGTAAGCAGCCGCCCCCGCTTAGAAGCGCTCGGCATGATATTAGAGAGCGCATGGCAGCTAAGCTGCCTGCACGCGCGCACGCTTACGCCATTGCCCAGTGGATTTTGGCTGGGATGCCATCTCTGCTTTGCCGAAATCACCGCACTAGACTGGGCAAGACGTACTTTAAAAAATGGCAGTACCTTAGCGGCCATTTATCGACAAATTATGCTGCTGGGCATTAGTGCAAGTAATCGCCTAGAGCCGCAAAAAATGGCCCTGCTGTTTAAAATTGTGCAGGATGAAGCGCGTTATCTGGACTTGGTGCAACTCGACCAAGCTTTAAATGAGCAAGGTGCGTTTCTTTACCAAACCGACAGCGATGATGGCCCTCGTTTTACTCAAACGCTTCCAAGCCAAGAACCACAAGTTTGGTGGCTGATCGAGACGCAAGGCATCCTTAAGCGACTAAGCATCAGGCTACAGCGCCTGCTGGTGCAAACTGAAGATCGTCACCATGAAATCCAGCTGATCGGGCGCTTACTACAAGAATGGGCCGCCCCGCCACGGCGACAACACTTTCGCCTACGCCGCAGCAACGGCGAACAAATCCAATTGATTAGTCTATGGTCACGCTGCTGGGATATTGCCGCTGGCCATATTGACGAGGCCGCCCCAGAGCCCGCCAAACTCAATATTTGCAATATCAGTGCATCCGGCTTACTGCTGCAAGGCGAATCGCTCAGCCAGCCCTTACAAGCTGGCGAAATACTGATGCTGCGGCGCGGCGGGCAACTCTGGCAGCTTGGCCTAGTGCGCTGGTTAAGCTTACGTGGCGAAGGCTTATCCAGCGAATGCGGCATCGAGCTAATAGGCCGCTCGCCCGAAGCCGTACATATCGCGCCGATTACCAGCCTAGGGGCCGACACCCTCACCCCCGCCCTAAGCCTCGCCCCCGACATCCGCCGAGGCCACAGCGGCATGCTGATTTTGGCCGGCAAACAATACCAAGCCATGCGTATGTTCACCGTGCACGATTCTCGCGGCGTCTGCAAAGTGCGGGCCACTCGCTTAGTGATGCAAACGGCTTACTATCAGTTTATTGAAACGCGGCTGGAAGAAATCACCCCCAAAGCCCTGCCGGAGGAGTGATGGACAGCATTGAGCCGTATTGCTGCACCAGCGTGCTTTCATGGCTAGAAAATTAATCACCATGCAAACTACATCAAAAAATGACGGATATGGTCAATTTGACGACAGTTAATACAGTAAAATTTGCTACCGCACTGAACCCTAGTCTACGTAGTAACAAAGTGACTAGTCAGATATGAGCATACTTCAACAGCACAGACAGGGTGGAAACCACCGCTCAATCGGGTGTAGTATCTCGGCATAAAATACTTCAGGCTGCGCCCAGCAAGGGTTTCACAAGGGGCTCAGCGTTTTTATGCATCCAAGGTGGTGGTTTTTCTGCCGTTTTAGGGTGTCTACATCTTGTTAGGCATACAAGCCACTACCCATGAAAATTGACAGCCTTGATCATTTGGTGCTCACCGTAAAAGAGATTGAGACCACCACGTCCTTCTATTCAAAAGTCTTGGGTATGGACATCATTACTTTTGGAGACGGTCGAAAAGCTCTTTCTTTTGGCGCGCAGAAAATCAACCTGCATCAGCACAGAAAAGAGTTCGAACCCAAAGCGCAACAGCCCACGCCCGGCTCGGCTGATTTGTGCTTTATCACGTCAGTTCCGATACCTGAAGTGGTAAACCACCTCTCTTCGTGCAACGTTGCTGTAATTGAGGGGCCGGTTCAGCGCACAGGAGCAACAGGCCCAATTCTTTCTGTATATTTCCGCGATCTAGACATGAATCTGATTGAGGTTTCAAATCGTGTGCATGCCTAACCCTGCGGTCAAGAGGGACGCTCCGCCGAAACGCGCGGCTCCGCGTCCCTTACCTTTACGTTAGGCCTAGCAAATGCAGCGTATCCGACCCGCCACCCCGAAAGATTTCGTCGCCGTCGAAGATATCTACAGACGTGCAATACAAAGTGCAGAATGGCTTCCCGTTGGAGCTAAATATGATTCCAACTTCTCGAAGTCGAGTGAAGGAGAACAGATCTACGTTTGCGACGACCAAGATGGAAAGATAATCGGCTTCATTTCAGTGTGGAAAGAAGATTCTTTCATTCATCACCTATATGTGGATTCGGAGAGTCAGGGCAAAGGGGTTGGCACTAAACTCGTCAAATCATTAAAACATTGGCTTCAATTGCCTTGGAGTTTAAAGTGCGTGTTAGAAAATACGAAAGCCATGGGCTTTTACTCATCCCATGGTTTTGTGTCAATCTCAGAACACAAAAATGAAAATCCACCTTATGCACTTCTTCGCAAGAGCGAGGACTAACCCTTTAAAACTGCTGTAAAACTGGGTAGAGTAGAGAGCAGGTTTTCGCCTACCCTCCCTCATCAAACCGTGCATGCAGTTTTCCCGCACACGGCTTTCCGATGTTCTTCACACTAGGCATGCGCTGATCGCCAACCCGCTGTTGCCGGAATTTTGTATAGCCCATAGCGAGTATAAAGTTTCTGCCTCGGGAAGTGGCGTAGACCCGTCCCCCGATCCTTGACCTTGTGGCGCTTCATTAGATGAGTTCGCAGGCGCTCTTCTGCATGCGTTCTTACCTTGCCCAATTCTTTGCTGCAATTACGGTAGTGAAAAAACCTATGGGGTCAGGTCTTACATTTGACATGAATTAATCAATTTAAGCTACTTTGCAAACCACGGTAAATTTTATCTTATGTAGAATGTAAGACCTGACCCCGTCACATCACAGAGAAAAAAGCGAGAATAAAACGTGCCAAGAGAATTCATAGAATCCAGTTTATTTGAACCAATCGGCCCATACAGTCATGCTGTCAAGTCTGGCAATCTGATCTTTGTCTCGGGAACACCGGGAGTTGATCCAAAGACTGGCGAGTTGGCTGGGACCGACGCGTATGCACAGGCAGCGCAGGCAATACGAAACGTAATTGGTTGCGTTGCGGCTGCAGGTGGCACCGAAGCCGATATCACCGCCGTCCAGGTGAACTTGGTTCATGTGGACGACTTCACCGAAATGAACCGGGCTTACGCGGAGTATTTCTCGGAGCCGTTCCCGGCGCGAACTGTCATCGGCATTGCCGCGCTTCCAAAACCCAGAGCCCGGCTCACTATCAACGCAATGGCGGTACTGCCATCCAAGTGACACCCAACTCGGCGCTCAACCTCGCACCTTCGGTCGCAGGACGCTGCGCGACAAAGCCGCGCAGCGCCGGTTAGCTCTACGTTAGGCCTAATTGTCATGATCAAGCACATTTTGACTGGTTTAATTTATTTACAAACCTATGGGGTCAAGTCTTACATTTGACATGAATTAATCAATTTATGCTGCTTTGCAAACCACGGTAAATTTTATCTTATGTAGAATGTAAGACCTGACCCCGTCACATCACAGCGTGGGCCAGCTGCTTAATTTTGACGTTATGCAAAGAGAAAATAAATGAGCATCAACAAGGTTGCAATTATTACTGGTTCAAGTAGAGGTATTGGTGCTGAGGTCGCAAAACTCTTCGCTGAAAATGGTTATGCCGTTTGCATTAATTATATTTCAAATGATTTAGCCGCTGAAAAAATTAAAAGCGAAATACTGCAAAAAGGCGGTCGTTGTATATCTGTCAAAGCAGACGTTTCCAATTCTAGTGATGTGATTAGGTTATTTACAACCGTTGACCTTGAACTTGGGCCAGTTTCAGTTTTGGTAAATAATGCAGGAATTTTGAAAACTCAATGTCGCTTGGAAGAAATTACAGAAGCTAGATTTATCGAAGTACTCAAAACAAACGTCATGAGTTGTTTTCTTTGTTCCAAAGAGGCTGTTAAGCGCATGTCTACAAAAAATGGTGGTGCAGGCGGAACTATTGTTAATGTATCTTCCGGCGCTTCTAAAAGTGGCTCACCTAATGAATATATTGACTACGCGGCGTCAAAAGGGGCCGTTGATACATTGACAAGAGGTTTAGCCTTAGAAGTTGCTGCAGAGGGAATACGAGTTAATGCCGTACGTCCCGGCCTTATCTATACAGAAATGCATGCGTCAGGCGGTGAGCCCAATCGCGTTGAAAGATTAAAATCAAAAATACCCTTGCAAAGGGGCGGTGACCCCAAAGAAGTGGCTGAGGCTATTTTTTGGCTTGCAACTGAGAAATCTTCATTTGTAACAGGTGGCTTCATAGATCCTGCGGGTGGTTTGTAAATACCCATAGGGTCAGGTCTTACATTTGACATGAAGCAATTAATTTAACTGGCCTTGCAAACCACTATAAATTTTATCTTTTGTAAAATGTAAGACCTGCCCCTGTGACTTCCTTCAGTGCCAATACGCCTAGCATGGCACTCAAGAAAACTGACCGGAACGTGCGACTTTTTTATCCAATTGCAGCGCAGACCAGCGGCTGTGTTTGGCTCTATATTCTTTCTAGCCAACTTATCTATCTTAAATAGGAAAAATATATGGATATGACTTTACTGAGTATTTTCTTCACGGTAGCTTTTGCACATTTTTTAGCATTGCTCAGTCCAGGCCCCGACTTTGTTTTATTAGTGAAAAGCGCCATTAAAAACGGAGGTAAAAAATCGATAGGCGTCGCTGCAGGTATAGCTAGTGCTAACGCAGCATATATAAGTCTTTGTTTAGTTGGTGTTGGCTCTATTCTTGCCAGTTCAATTGCAATTATGATCGCCCTAAAAATTGCAGGCGGCCTGTTCCTAATATACCTAGCTATCATGGCGCTTAAAGCAAAAAAGGCCAGCTATATTGATCTAGCCGTTATTAGTGCTGAGCGCGAAAAAATTGAGACAACCTTTATAAAAGAAATGTTTATAGGCTTTATGTCGGGCATCTTAAACCCAAAGAATTTACTCTTTTATCTAAGCTTATTTACGGTCGTTTTAACAGGCGAGGTAAGCTTTGCATTTAAACTGGCACTCGGCGTCTGGATGACCTCTATGGTCTTTTTTTGGGACGTAGCAATTATATATTTCTTATCAACAAAACGAGTCCGAACAAAGTTTTCAAAAGCGGCTTACTATATCGATAAAATTACAGGCGCCGTGCTTGGTTTAATAGGCATAACAATCGTAAAATCCGCGCTCACAAAATAGCGTGCAGATAAAATATATCTACTGAATAATTAGGGTCAGATCTTTTGTTTTGATTTTATGTCAAATGAAAGACCTGACCCCATAACTGACTGCATAACTGCAACTTTGGAGTAAATAAGAGCCCGATAGGGTCAGGTCTTGCATTTGACATGAATTAATTAATTTAAAGCAATAAAAAACCCCGATCCTATTTCTATCGGGGCTTTTTTTTAACGATCAGACGATCTTATGGCTAATTAATCAGCCAATGCTTCTTCCAGCACTTCAATAAAGCGGGCATTTTCTGCTGGCAGACCAATCGAAACGCGCAGGGTGTTGGTCAGGCCGTAAGGCGCTAATGGGCGAATGATCACGCCGCGTTGCAGCATAAATAAATTAAGCGCTGCGGCATCGCCACAATGAAAGGCGATGAAATTGGCTTGGCTAGGAATAAAGCTAACGCCTAGGCGTACAAAGGCTGCCGTTAATTGCGCCATGCCTTCGCTATTTACCCGCAGCGTTTCTTTTAAGAATTCTTCATCATCCAGCGCCGCCGTTGCTGCGGCTTGCGCAAGGCTATTCACATTAAAGGGCTGGCGCACGCGGTTGATGATATCAGCCACTTCGGGCGAGGTCATCGCCATACCGACTCGTAAACCGGCCAAGCCAAAGGCTTTAGAGAAAGTACGCACTACGATTAGATTAGCGAAGTCTTTCAACCAAGCGATTGAATCTGGGCGTTTTTCTGGGGTAAAGAATTCGGTGTAGGCCTCATCCAATACCACCAGCACATTTTTTGGGCAGTTTTGTAAGAACTCAAGCAAATCACCTGGCCTTGCCATTGTGCCGGTTGGGTTATTTGGGTTGGCAATCCAAACCACCTTGGTGCTTGGAGCTATCGCGGCCAGCATGGCGTCTAAATCGTGGCCGTAATCCAGCGCATTCACTTGAATGCCTTTTGCGCCAACGGCTTGCGTTGCCAAAGGGTAAACAGCAAACGCATATTGCGAATAAACCGCTGAATCGCCCGGCGCTAAAAAAGCGTGGGCAATCAGTTCCAGCACATCGTTCGAGCCATTGCCTAAAACAATTTGCTCGGTTTTAACGTTGTATTTTTTTGCGACTTTGCTTTTTAAGTCAAAGCCATTGCCATCTGGATAGCGGGCTAATTCAGCTAATTCTTTTTCAATCGCGGCGCGGGCCTTGCTGCCCATCCCCAATGGATTTTCATTTGAGGCCAATTTCACGATATGGTCAGGATTTAATCCCATTTCACGCGCCAATTCAGAAACCGGCTTGCCTGGCTGATAAGGTGCAATTGAGCGAACATATTCTGGGGCTAGATCTTGCAAACTCATTTGAAAATCCTTTTTGCTATCCGACGAATCGGGTATAGGGAGAACACCACAAGCAGTAGTGCAATTCATTTAGTGAAAGCAAGCTTAAAACGCCAGCATAGAATTAAATCGGGCGTTAAAACTATACTTTCTAAATATGTAATATGCTAAGCCTTCCACCACTCACCTTCTATTGCTCCCAGCGAATTGGCCAGAATATCCAATAAATTGCGTGGATCAGCCGCAGATTGCAATTTACTGTATTCTGCCTCCGCTAAGAAGCCCGCAGCCACCGTTTCTTCAAGGAATTTTGTGAGTGAATTGTAATAATTACCTGTATTAAGCAGGCCAACGGGCTTGTTATGCAAACCAATTTGCGACCAAGTCAAAATTTCAAACAGCTCATCCAGCGTGCCAAAGCCGCCCGGCATGGCAATAAAGCCCCCTGCCAGCTCGGCCATTTTGGCCTTGCGGCTATGCATAGAGTCAACAATATGCAGCTCGGTACAGGTCTCTAAAGCGAGCTCTCGCACCGCCATAAATTCGGGAATCACCCCAATCACCTTGCCGCCTGCATCCAAACACGCCGTAGCCACCTCGCCCATCAGGCCAACGTGGCCACCGCCGTAAACAAGGGTAATTTCACGCTCGGCCAACACCACGCCCAGCTCCCGCGCAGCAGCCGTAAACTTAGGCTGAATGCCGTGCTTAGCACCACAAAAAACGGCGACTGATTTCATTTTTTATCCTTTAAATTTTTAACTTAACAAGCTAACACCCATAGAAAACATAAGGAGTGATGAATAAGTTATCAGGTATTTTTAATGCTAAATCATGTGACCTCGTAGGGTGTGCAAGTGTTTTTCTTGCGCACCGCCCTTGGTGCGTAACGACTGCGTCGTTTCACACCCTACGAAAAACTTATGCATTTAAAATGCAAGATGCTACACAAAAGCACATAAACCAAGCTTTTGCTTTTCTCTGCAAAACGTTATGTTCTCTGTGGGTAAAGAGTGGGGTTTATCCGCAAAAAAGCATCGGCCAGACAAAACAATGCCGCCCCCGTAAGAGCGGCATTGGGTTTAAGCGACATCAGCTTTAAATCACCGCAACAGGATAAGACCCCAACACCTTCACAAAGGCGGCTACATCGGCCAACTCGGCCAAAGCGGCTTGTAGTGGCGCGCCGCTAACATGCCCTTCTACATCCACAAAGAACACGTATTCCCAAAGGCCAGCGCGGCTAGGGCGGGATTCGAATTTATCCATGGATACGCCGTTTCTGGCGAGGGGTTCAACCAAGGTATGCAAGGCACCCGGGCGATTAGGCGCAGAGATCACCAAGGAGGTTTTATCTCGGCCACTAGGCCCCACTTCCTGCATACCCAGCACGAGGAAACGCGTGGTGTTGTTTGGCTCGTCTTCGATATTTTGCGCAAGGCTGATCAGCGCGTAGTTTTCTGCTGCGGCGTCCCCTGCAATCGCGGCGGATGATTCGTCTAAGCTGGCTAAACGCGCGGCTTCTGCATTACTAGAAACCGACACCCGCTGTACTTCGGAATCTAGGTTTTTATTCAGCCATTCATGGCATTGCGATAGGCTTTGCGCGTGCGAGTAAACACGTAACAAGCCCGCCTTGCCTTCCACCTTGCGCAATAAATGATGATGGATACGCAACACCACTTCACCGCAAATTTTAAGCGGCGTATTCACCATTAAATCTAGCGTGCGGCCAACAGCGCCTTCAGTGGAGTTTTCTACCGGAGCCACCACATAATCCGCTGTTTTTGCTTCAACCACTCGAAACGCTTCATCAATCGAGCCACAAGCCAAGGTATTGGCCGCATGTCCAAATTGCTTAATCGCCGCGGCTTGGCTGAATGTGCCTTCCGGCCCCAAATAGGCGATGGTCAGTGGGCGTTCCAGCGCAAGGCAGGCCGACATAATTTCGCGGAACAGCTTGGCCATGGTTTCGCCGCTTAAAGGGCCTTTATTTAAAGATTTTACCCGCGATAAAACCTGCGCTTCGCGCTCTGGGCGATACACAATGCCGCTGCCTTTAATCTCGCCAATGGTGCGAGCATGGCTGGCGCGCTGGTTTAGTAGCTGAATAATTTGTTCGTCGATGGCATCAATGGCATCACGATGTTGGCTTAATTGTTCTTCACTCATTGATTTCTCGAATTTGAATAGATGGTGGGCTGCTCTGCACCCGAAACGCTTAAGCGCAAACAGGCATGTGATGCGGATAGATCAGGCCGACCTCAACGCGGGTTTCACCCGCCCTACGAAGGCCAAACCATCATTTAATTAGCCGTGGCTTTTTGCAAAGGTGCGCATGTATTCACACAGCACACGCACGCCTTCGATCGGCATGGCGTTGTAAATGGAAGCGCGCATTCCGCCAACTGAGCGGTGGCCTTTTAATTGCAATAAGCCAGCGGCCTTAGCGCCCGCCAAGAAATCATCGTCTAATTTTTCATTACGAATATTAAACGGCACATTCATGCGGGAACGGAATGGTTTATCCACGGGGCAATGATAAAAACCATTCGATGATTCGATGGTTTCATACAGCAAAGATGCTTTTTCGATATTTTTTTGCTCAATTGCAGCAAGGCCACCTTGATTCAGCAACCATTTAAATACCAAACCTGCCACATAAATACCAAAAGTCGGTGGCGTGTTGTACATGGATTCGGCATCGGCATGCACGCTGTAATCCATCATGGTTGGCGTGTTGCTACGCGATTTACCAAGCAAATCTTCACGAATAATGGCAATGCAAAGGCCAGATGGGCCGATATTTTTTTGTGCGCCCGCGTAAATCAGACCAAATTTAGACACATCAATCGGGCGCGATAAAATATTGGACGACATATCGCAAATCAGTGGCACTTCGCTCTTTGGAATATCGGCAAACTCAACGCCACCAATGGTTTCATTGGCGCAGTAGTGTAATAACGATGCTTCTTTAGAGCGCAGCCATTTTGATTCGGCCGGCACATAGCTAAAGTTACGATCTTCGCTACTGGCAATGACATTCACTTTGGCAAAGCGCTTCATTTCTTTGATGGCAATTTTGGACCAATGGCCGGTATTCACCACATCAATCGTGCCGTTCTCTGGCAGCAAGTTCAGCGGAATCATCGAAAAATGAACGTGTGCGCCACCTTGCAAAAACAATACTTTGTAATTTTTTGGAATATCTAAAAGCTTACGTAAATCTGCCTCAGCCTCATGGATAATCTGGGTAAATTCTTTACCGCGATGGCTCATTTCCATGACACACATGCCCGAGCCATGCCAATCGGTCAGCTCTTGCTGCACGGTTAGTAAAACTTCACGCGGCAAGACCGCTGGGCCAGCAGAAAAATTATAAATTTGAGTCATAAGTTCGCTTATCCCTTAGGCAAGTAGAAAATGGGCGCGGGCAACCGCCACCGGCTTACTGCGATCTTCCTGCCAAGCTGTCATCAGCACATTGGCGACGCGCTTGCCTTGGCGAATAATCTCACATTGGCCATACAGCTCTGTTGGACGACCCGTGCGTAAAAAATCAATAGAGAAATCAACAATCTTCGGCACGCTACATATCTCTGATGCCCACATCACATGCAAGATAGCTGCGGTTTCTAAAAAACCACCAATTACGCCACCGTGCAGGGCTGGCAAAATCGTATTACCGATGTTATGTGTTTGAAACGGCAAAAAAAACAAGGGCTGGCCATTTTCTTCGCGGCTTTGAATACCCAATAATTTGGCATAGGGCACAGCATCAATCGCCGTAGATAAGGAATCAAAACTGGTAATCGGCGGGCTCATGCTGCCACCTCGCGCGCGGAATTACGCATAAATGTCCCTACGCTATAAGCGATAGGATCGTTAATATCTTCCTGATACGCCGTAGCACGGGTAAATGCGATTTGCTTAGTGAGTTTATAGCATTCAGCCGTGCAATAAATGGGGGAATCGGGCTTAGCAGGGCGAAGATAATCGAGGCGCAAATCTAAAGTAGCGATCGCTTCTAACTCGGTAAGCATAGTGTAAATCGCCCCTGCGCTGGTGGAATCCACCAAGGAGGTGACCACCCCACCATGAATAACGCGTGTAGCTGGATTGCCAATTAGCTCGTCTTTAAAGGGCAGGCAAACGGTCATGCTACCGTAATGTGCTTCGCCAAATTTAAAACCCAGCACTTGGCAATGCGGTAGGGTCATAAACCATTCTGAAATTTGATTAAATAATGCAGGTGATGCAACAGGCGCTTCGCTCATAGACCATCCCTTTTTTGAGGCAGGGCTGGTGTTTAAAACAAGCACCAGCCGCAGCAAACTCCACACACAACACTGGCCTGTCTTGCAGGCCAGTGTTGTTATTTTGCGAAGAAAAACTTACTCCGCAGCAGGCTCGTCACCCTCAGCAGCATCACCCTCTACAGCAGGCGTATCACCCTCTGTAGCAGGCGCTTCTGCAGCAACCTCTTCACCTTCAGCAAGCAACTCGTCATCTTCTAGCAAATCGTCATCTGAATCAGTTTCACACACTTTTTCCAGACCTGACAAATGCTCGCCTTCATCCAGATTAATCAAGCGAACGCCTTGAGCAGCGCGGCCTGTTTCACGGATTTCAGCAACTTTGGTACGAATCAGCACGCCGCCGGTGGTAATCAGCATCACGTCATCGGAGTCTTCAACCAGCGTGGCCGCAACGAGCTTACCGTTACGATCACCAGTATCAATGGCGATCACGCCCTGCGTACCACGGCTAGTGAGGCGGTAATCGCCAACCGGTGTGCGCTTGCCATAACCGTTTTCGGTTGCGGCCAGCACTTGCTGATCGTCGCGCTCGGCCACCAGCAAGGAGATCACTTTCTGACCCTCTTGCAGCATCATGCCGCGCACGCCCGTTGCAGTACGGCCCATGGCACGCACGTCACCTTCGTGGAAGCGAACTGATTTACCTGCGTCAGAGAACATCATGATCTGATCGCCACCACGCGTCAGCTCTACGCCAACGAGGTAGTCGTCCATATCCAAGCCGCAAGCAATAATGCCTTTCTTCATTGGACGCGAGAAATGCACGAGTGAGGTCTTTTTCACCGTACCCATTGCTGTGGCCATAAAGACAAACTGATCTTCGGTAAATTCTTTCACCGGCAGAATCGCGCTGATTTTCTCGCCTTCTTGCAATGGCAAGAGGTTCACAATCGGCTTGCCACGGCTATTACGACCGCCCTGTGGCACGTTGTAAACTTTCAGCCAGTACACGCGGCCATGCGATGAGAAGCACAAGACGTAATCATGGGTGTTTGCCACAAATAGCTTGTCGATGAAATCGTCTTCTTTGGTTGCAGCGGCTTGTTTACCACGGCCACCACGGCGTTGTGAGCGATATTCATCGGCTGGCGTGGCTTTCATATAGCCACTGTGCGTCAGCGTCACCACCATATCGGTCGGGGTGATCAAATCTTCTAAGCTAAGATCTTCGCCGTAGGCAATGATTTCAGATTTACGCACGTCGCCAAATACGGTTTTAACTTCGTTTAGCTCAGTAACGATGATTTCGGACACACGCTCTTCACGCGCCAAGATATCGAGTAAATCGATCACTTTTTCCATCACATCGCGGTATTCAGCAACGATTTTGTCTTGCTCAAGGCCAGTCAAACGCTGCAAGCGCAGCTCTAAGATAGCCTGAGTCTGTACTTCAGATAGGCGATAGCCATCATTCAAGCTAAAGCCAAATTCTGCAGCCAAACCATCTGGGCGCGATGCGCTGACATCGGTCCGGCTAAGCATGTCTTCCACCAGCGCCGAGCGCCAAGTACGGCCCATCAAGCTGATTTTCGCTTCTGCGGGCGTTGCTGCGGCTTTAATCAGAGCGATGATTTCATCGACATTAGATAAAGCAACCGCCAAGCCTTCCAGAATATGGCCGCGCTCGCGCGCTTTACGCAGCTCAAACACGGTACGGCGAGTAACCACTTCACGGCGATGGCGCAAGAAGCATTCCAGCACCTGTTTGATATTCAACAGGCGAGGCTGGCCATCGACCAGTGCCACCATATTGATACCAAAGCTGTCTTGCAGCTGAGTGTGCTTATAAAGATTATTAAGAATAACCTCAGCCACTTCGCTGCGTTTCAGCTCAATCACCACGCGCATACCGGATTTATCCGATTCATCACGGATTTCGGTAATGCCTTCGATAGTTTTTTCGCGTACCAGCTCAGCAATGCGCTCCAGAAGGCGCGCTTTGTTCACTTGGTAAGGCAGCTCATCGACGATGATGGCCTGCTTATCGCGGCTGACATCTTCGAAGTGGACACGCGCCCGCATAATCACGCGGCCACGGCCTGTGCGATAGCCTTCACGCACACCGTGGATACCATAAATGATACCGGCGGTAGGGAAATCGGGCGCAGGGATGATGTCGATAATCTCATCGATCGTCAGCTCTGAATTGGCCAACAAGGCCAAACAGGCATCGATCACTTCGGTGAGATTATGCGGCGGGATATTGGTCGCCATCCCTACGGCAATCCCCGAGCTACCATTAATGAGTAGCGTAGGAACACGAGTAGGCAGAACCGTAGGCTCGAGTTCTTTTTCATCGTAGTTAGGCGTGAAGTCGACCGTTTCTTTGTCGATATCTGCCAGCAACTCAGAGGAGATTTTTTCTAAACGACATTCTGTATAACGATAGGCAGCAGCAGAATCACCATCGATCGAACCAAAGTTACCTTGGCCGTCAATAAGCGGATAGCGCATGGAGAAATCCTGCGCCATGCGGACCAAGGCCTCGTAGGCGGCGCTATCACCGTGCGGGTGATACTTACCGAGCACGTCACCAATCACGCGGGCACACTTCACATAGGAGCGATTCCAGACGTTATTGCTTTCATGCATTGCAAACAGAATGCGGCGGTGTACCGGCTTTAAGCCATCACGAACATCAGGCAAAGCGCGTCCCACGATTACACTCATCGCGTAATCGAGATAGGAGCGGCGCATTTCCTCTTCGAGACTTACCGGGATTGTTTCTTTGGCAAAGTTTTCGAGCATCTTAGATAGGGGCCGGGGCGTCATATAATACGCACCACGCGTA
Source organism: Pseudomonadota bacterium (assembly GCA_026399755.1). Taxonomy (GTDB): domain Bacteria; phylum Pseudomonadota; class Gammaproteobacteria; order Burkholderiales; family Chitinibacteraceae; genus Iodobacter. The sequence goes on along the minus strand of JAPLQI010000057.1, from coordinate 46,064 downwards.
AACATAAATCAATACGGTGGTGCCGTTGCAATGCCGCAACACATTCGTTGCGGCACGCGCGTTCGATCCCTAAGTGTACCACGGGGGCGAAGATGCTCCAATTGGGCTACCCTTAACCGTGCCTCCCCACAACAGAATCACCCCTGCGGCAAAAATTACAGCCTTACTATTTGCCGCAAGCATGGCGAAACCATTAGAATGCAGCACGTGTATGGAAAAAAAGCCTTGACGGGTTATCGAGCAAGGCTTATCCAGAACCTACCAAGCAATATAAATATCAGCTTGCTAAATGATTCTCTAGGAGATTAAAACTATGCTGTCGATCAAGCAATCCCTGACACGTCTTGCCGTTGTTGCTGCTTTAGGTGCAATGAGCACTGCTGCATTTGCTGGCGTTGAAGCTTACACACAAAACGCAAACACTCCAGGTACTGTTGTTAAAAACGGTATCGGCGAATGCTGGCGCACAGGTACTTGGACTAAAGAAGCCGCAACCGTTGAAGGTTGTGATGGCTACGTTAAGCCATCTGCTAAAGTAGCTCCAGTTGTTGTGGCTCCTGTTGTTGCTCCAGTTGTTGCTGCTCCAACGATCAACACTAAGCACTTCACACTGAAATCAGACGTTCTGTTTGACTTCAACAAAGCATCTCTGAAGCCAGCTGGTAAAGATGCTTTAGACAAGCTGTACGAAGAAGTTAAAATGATGGACCCTAAAGACGGTGAAGCGCACGTAATTGGTTACACTGACCGTATCGGTTCAGACAAATACAACCAACCGCTGTCAGAAAAACGTGCTAAATCTGTAGCTGACTACCTTGTTTCTAAGGGCGCTCCAGAAGGCCGTGTTAAGTTTGAAGGCCGTGGTAAGGCTGAGCCAGTTACAGCCGGCACTTGCGACAAGGTTAAAAACCGCGCTAAGTTGATCGAATGCCTGTCCCCAGATCGTCGCGTTGAAATCGACATCAAAGGCACAAAAGAAGTTGTAACTCCAGCTAAGTAATCACTTAGACTGCACAAAAAGCCCCGCCAGTGCGGGGCTTTTTTACTATTTACTCGAGAAATCCAATGCGCAAACTTGCTCTCATGATTTTAGTTGCGGTGACGAGCCAAACCACGTGGGCTGATGCAGTCAGTGATTTAAAAAATTACCTAAACAGCACACAATCTTTACAAGCCAATTTCAAGCAAACAGTGACAAGCCAGCAGGGAAAAGTGCAGCAAAGTAGCGGCACACTTGCCATTCAGAGGCCTGGCTTGTTTCGCTGGATTTATCAAAAACCATTTGAGCAGCTGATTATTGCCGATGGCAAACAGATCTGGTTGTACGATCCTGACCTAAAACAAGCCACGGTCAAACCTGTAGGTAAAGCTTTAGAAAGCAGCCCTGCAGCGCTACTAGCAGGTAATAATCAATTTGAGCGCAACTATAAGCTACGCTCCCTCGCCAGCAGCGAAGGAATCGACTGGCTAGAGGCCATTCCAAAGCAAGCGGACCAATCTTTTAACGCGATCAAACTAGGTTTTAGCCAAGGACAGCTTACCCAAATGGAGCTGCACGATAACTTTGGGCAAACTACACGGATTTACTTTAGCGCGTTAAAAATAAACCCTAAGATTGACGCCAGCCAATTTAGCTTTACTCCGCCTAAAGACGCGGATGTAATTCGTGAATAAGTAACAAACAAAAGTCCCCCCAACCCGCAACACGGACATTCTCTTTGAGTGATTTATTTGCAAAGCCCGGCCATATCCCTCTGGCCGAGCAATTACGCCCAAAAACCATCGCAGAAGTCGTTGGCCAGAGGCATTTACTTGCCCCTGGCAAACCCTTAGCCGCGGCAATTTCAGGGGGCAAGCTACACTCCATGATTTTATGGGGGCCACCTGGCGTCGGTAAAACCACCCTCGCCCGCCTGCTTTCTAGCGCTTTTGATGTCGAATTTATTGCACTTTCTGCGGTATTTTCTGGGGTAAAAGATATACGCGCCGCGATGGAAGAAGCGGAAAGTCACCGCAGCATGGGACGGCACACCTTACTGTTTGTAGATGAAGTACACCGCTTCAATAAAGCGCAGCAAGATGCTTTCTTACCCTTTGTTGAATCAGGGCTGGTCACTTTTATTGGCGCGACCACTGAAAACCCTTCTTTTGAAGTGAATTCAGCACTGCTTTCCCGTGCTCAGGTTTACGTCTTAAATGCACTTTCAGAAACCGAGCTGACAGAACTCCTGCAACGTGCCTGCCATGAATGCCTGCCCGAGCTGACGTTTGAATCTTCTGCCATCGATACGCTCACAGGTTTTGCCGATGGCGATGCCAGACGCCTGCTTAATCTCATTGAGCAATCGGCCACCGCCGCCCTTGCGGCAAAACGTACACAAATTGATGCCGCGTTTTTAAGCGAAACACTGACGCTAAATGCCCGCCGTTTTGATAAAGGCGGCGATTCGTTTTACGACCAGATTTCTGCCTTACATAAATCGGTGCGTGGCTCCAATCCCGATGGCGCGCTCTATTGGCTGACCCGCATGCTTGATGGTGGCGCTGATGCGCGTTATTTATCTCGGCGTATTGTGCGCATGGCGTGGGAAGACATCGGCCTTGCCGACCCGCGCGCCATGCAAATTTGCAATGACGCTGCCAGCACTTTCGAGCGTTTAGGTAGCCCAGAGGGCGAGCTAGCGCTGGCGCAAGCGGTGATTTACCTCGCCATCGCGCCAAAATCCAACGCGGGCTATATGGCTTACAAAACCGCTAAAGCCTTTATCGCTAGCGATAAAAGCCGCGAAGTCCCCGTGCATTTACGCAACGCCCCCACCAAGCTAATGAAAGAGCTGGGCTACGGTAAACGCTATCGCTACGCCCATGACGAGCCTGAGGCCTATGCAGCAGGCGAAAGCTATTTACCCGAAGGCTTAGAAGACATGCACTTTTACGAGCCAACGCCGCGCGGGCTAGAAGGGAAAATTACCGAAAAATTACGTCACCTTGCTGAGCTGGATGCAGCGTGGTTAAAGCAAAATCAATAACCTCAGTCAAACCTTGCTCGTACAAAACCCAAATCTTGAACCACGGAGCGCACAGAGAACACGGAGTTTCACGGAGAAAACCAAGCCATCACATCAAAATGACCAAAGCATTGATCCATAAAAAATTAGCTATTTCTCGGCCCCCCCTCTCATTTTGGGTTTCTCCTCCTCCCTCGTTTTTGCCTTTCTCCGTGTTCTCTGTGTCTACAGATTTAAGGTTTAGATTTAGTTTTATAGATTTGGCTTAAGATTTTAGGTTTTTAAGAGCTTGCCAGCCGTGTAAACTATCAAACATTCATTGAAAAAAAAGACGACGATTATGCTTGATATCAACTTACTCCGTACCGACTTGGAAAACGTGGCAGCACGCCTTGCCAGCCGCAAGTTTATTCTTGATGTAAGCGCTTTCTCTGCACTAGAAAACGAGCGCAAATCGCTGCAGACACGTACCCAAGATTTACAAGCCAAGCGCAATGCCAGCTCCAAGCTGATTGGCCAAGCAAAAGCAAAAGGCGAGGATGTATCGGTCATTATGTCCGATGTGGCTCATCTAGGTGACGAACTAAAAGCCGCCGAAACCGCACTGGCTACGCTACAAGACAAAATCAATGACATGTTGTTGTCCATGCCTAATCTGCCGCACGAATCCGTGCCGGTTGGCAAAGACGAAACCGAAAACGAAGAAGTGCTCCGCTGGGGCACACCGCGCGTATTTGATTTTGAAATCAAAGATCACGTCGATCTAGGCGGCCCGCTGGGCCTTGATTTTGAAACGGGCACCAAATTATCTGGCGCACGCTTTACTGCGCTGCGAGGCGGCATTGCCCGTATGCACCGCGCATTAGCGCAATTCATGCTCAACACCCACACGCTAGAGCATGGCTACGAAGAGGTTTACACCCCTTATTTGGTGAACGCAGCCAGCATGATGGGCACCGGGCAATTACCTAAATTTGAAGAAGATTTATTCAAAGTAATCCGCCCAGATGCCGAACCGCTGTATCTGATCCCTACGGCCGAAGTGCCTGTCACCAATTTTGTTCGTGACAGCATCGTGAAGCTTGAAGACTTACCGATGAAATTCACCGCGCATACACCGTGTTTTCGCTCAGAAGCCGGTGCCTATGGCCGTGATGTACGTGGCTTGATTCGCCAACATCAGTTTGAAAAAGTAGAGCTGGTGCAAATTGTTCACCCAGACGAATCACTCAGCACACTAGAAACGCTTACCGGCCATGCAGAAGCCATCTTGCAAAAGCTGGAATTACCTTACCGAAAAGTAAAACTTTGTACGGGTGACATGGGCTTTGGCTCGCAAATCACTTACGACTTAGAAGTATGGCTACCCGCGCAAAACACTTACCGCGAGATTTCTAGTTGTTCCAGCATGGGCGCCTTCCAAGCCCGCCGCATGCAAGCCCGCTTTAAGAACGAGCAAGGTAAGAACGAGCTGGTTCACACCCTAAACGGCTCAGGCCTAGCCGTAGGCCGTACCTTGGTTGCTGTGTTAGAAAACTACCAAAACAGCGACGGCAGCATCACCATCCCTGCGGTATTACGCCCTTATATGGGTGGTTTGGAAGTTTTAAAATAAGCCACATCAGTTTTAAAGCAAAAAAAACCTGCCTTACTAGAGGCAGGTTTTTTATTAATTAAAAATCATGGCGAAATAGCGATACCAAACCCTAATACATTTTGCCGCCTATTGTAATCAAGCAGATTATCACCATAGCCACTAAAGATTTGCACATAGCCTTTTAAATTGCCAGTCAATGGGTATGACCAATCCAGCTGTATCGCACCATTACCTGTGCGGAAATTTTGGCGCATCAATGCACTTAATTCTTGCCCTGAATCAAATCGATAACGCGCGGTTACATCCCCATGCCCCATAAAATCTAGCAAATCAGGATTATCATCGCTGCCATCTGACTCTTTGAGTCGATACCAAGGACGAACTTCTAGCGAGAAATTATTTTTTTCAAACCCAAAATTAGCATAGACACGATTCCAGCTACGCGATAATGGATTGCTACGGCCATTAGATTGATGCACTAAGCCTAAATTCAAAAAACGCCACTTTATTAGCCCTAAATCAAGATCTGTTCGAATCGACAAAATGCCTTCTGGCTCATAATTTGTTTCACGAAATGGTGCAGAATAATCACGGTTATATAATTGCCAATAGCTTTTTTGTGTATAGGCAAGCCATAAGTCCGCCCGGTCAGAAAAAATACTTTCTATTGCCTTTACTTTAAAACTCAATTGAAATTTAGCTTCCGTATCATTAATAGCATCAACTCCCTGCGCGAATGGCGGTTGCTGCCCGGTCGAAGCCGACGAGCTAGGATGCTGATTACGGTTGTCGCTATAACTTAGCGGTAGGAAATAATTCGTTTTATACGCACGCAAGGCAAAAATGCCTTTCTTTTGATCTAACTCCCATTGATTTCCTAGAGCGGAAGCGGCTGATTGATTAATATCGGTTATGGGTGATGGGCGAGGCGCTGTATTTGATTTTTCGATTATTTCAGCGCTTGCCACAGGGGGCTTTACCCCTTCCCCTGCCTTGCCGAGGTTATCATAGCAAGCCAGCCTAGCTTTGGCGTCGGCAATGGCTTGACATTGAGATAACGCGCCATTATCTGCCATTGCATGGGTAGTAGTGGCAGCCAAACCAAGAAGCAATATTTTTGCGTAATGCATAAGCGACTTCCCTTGCCGAAAATCTAATCTATTGCATAGCAAAAAGAAATTGCTCATGATAAAAAATATACACAGATTAAAAGTCCAGATAAAAACATGATATTAAATTCAATTACGAGCGTATTACTGCGATTGCAGCACTACATGGAGGTCGTGCTTATAAAAAAGTAGGCGTGAAATAATGCTTTGGCGAATGACTAAACACTTTATTTTGCGCTGACAGCAACACTTGCCCGACTCAGTTTACTGCTTAAGGCGCGCTGTAGTTTAAAATTTATGGTATTCAATTTTAAACCACGATAAACAGGTAGCGCTTTATCGCAGTTAGGGCATGAATGCGGCACTAAAAAGCTTGGTACTTCAACAAAGCAATCAAAGCAAAAGGCCACCCGCCATCAAGGCAACACCCCCAGCAAAGACCAGAGCCGTCTTGCTTCTGCATCGCTGGAGATCAACTCGGCCAGTAAATCTCTGAGCGGCTTATTGCCCCATTCAACGCTGCGGTAGATTAAATAGGGGACAGGGCTGTGGGGCTCAGTGCGGGCGAGGTAATCGGCGATCAGCTGTAATTGCCGGTAAGCTTCTTCGCGGCTATTAGGTTGCAAAAAGGGCAACGGATCGGGTTTTCTTTCGGCGGCGGGCGCGGGCAAAACCAGTTCAGGTGTTACGGGCAAAGGTTGTGGGTGCATGGTCAGCCATTCCTTTAGAATAATTTCCAGCTCCTGCATCAGCAGAAACAAAGGCTGAAAAGTAGGCGCATCGTTGCCCATCTTCTGATCGCATTCTTGCGCTAACTCGGTAATTTGTGTCAGGCCATTAAGTGCAAAACTATGCGCATTTCTTAGCTGAACTACATCAGCGGCGCGAATGGTGTCGTTGATTTTTTGCTCCAGCTTTTTGGCTGCGTCAACCAAGGGCACGGCTGTTTTGCTGGTGTTTTTTCCCTGATCCAGCCCCAGATGTTTTTGCCACGCTCGCCAATCGGCCAGGGTAAAACTGTCTAAATCACTACGTTGATCCAATACCGGCAAAGGTATACGCGATAAAAGCAGCGTGCTATACGCATGCACGCCCCAAGCCAGCGGGCCGGTGCGGTAGCTCATATCGCCATCTTGCGGCAAAGGGTGCACCGTATCCCAAAAGCGCTGACACAGCCCCAAAAGCAAGCTAATCGCCGCGCTCAGGCCCTCAATGCCACGCCTATGCATCCAAGCCTCGCCTAGCCATACCGCCACGGTAAGATCTTTGCTGCGGCTTTGTAGAATCTGCCGCCCCAGTTTTTCGACCGTGGCCCAATCACCACGCTTTACCTCGGCCTGCCAGATCCCGGTTGGCAGGCTGGTATCGTCTTCCCTTTTGGCTTCGCGCAGTAAATCGTATTCGGCTTCATAACGAATCGACATCCCACAGGGCGCGTCTTGAGAAATGGGCTGCAGCAGCGATTCCAAACTCCCCTGCAGGCCGCCGGGTTTGATTTCTACACTCATGGCACTCCAATAATTTCCGTAGGGCGGGTAAAACCCGCCGGGTTTGTAATGTCGTGCAAAAGCCTAGCGGGTTTCAGCCCAATCCTATCAACTTAGCTAGATGCTGCCGCACAATGACAAGCATTGAATCATCGTAGGGCGGGTGAAACCCCATACGCGCTAAGCAAATTGTTTTTCATTAACAAACAGCGAAAAAGCATAATAACCACGCTCTTTGCATAGGGCTTTTTAAAGTCCCCTTGAAACACGCCGGAGCGAGGAACAAGCGGGGCGGGGTTTCGGCCAGGGAGCGAGGCAGCGAGCTAATCCCGCCTGCCGCCGACTCGATTGTCCGCAGCGCAGGGGCCTTCGTGTTTTTGAGGTTGCGGCTTGGCTTCGTTTCTTGGCCGTTCAAGAAAGGAAGGCCCCCGCGGTGGCTAACCGCTCCAAAATCAACGTGCCGAAGGCACTAAAAAGGTCTTTTAGACTTTGGTTAGCGCACATGGGGTGAAACCTGAGTATTTTTCAGCATCGCTCGCGGGTTTCACCCGCCCTACGAAAAAAAATTCGCTTAAGTTACTAGCTCACCCCAAAGCGCTTTACTGTGCTTTATCTGAATCTGCCAGCGTAATCTGCCTAAATGGCGAAGCCGGTGCTTTTAGCGGCAGGGCGTTGATTAGTTGAATAGGTAGCAAGGCTTTGGCCCCCACGGCGCTGATACCAAAGCGAGCAAACATTTGCGCGCGCGGTTTGGCAGCGCCTCCCAGCGGCAGACTAAATAGCATGGCGGGATAGCTAAATTCATCCTGCAAAACCATGCCCGCAGGCGCTTGATGATTGCGTAAAAAGTGCAGTAAAGACCATGCCCCGCTATAGCGCCATTCTGCACTTTGATTGAATACGATCAAGGCCGGTTGAGTATTTTCTTCGATAGGCAGCTGCGGGGAATCCGCGGCCCAGCGTAGTGAAAAAATAAGGGGCTGGCCCAGCAACCAGCGCTGTTTAACTCTCTCCCCCATTGGGAAACGCTGGCGCTGCGTACCCACCGTCAGGCCCCACTCAATCACCTGATCGGCCCCCTGTTCTTTATCTTTATCGCTGCGCCATTGCACATCGATATCCAGCCCTAAGGGTTGCGGCTGCTCGGCACTGCCACGCATTAAAATGGGGCCGAGCAAATCACGGGTGTGTTGCAGGCCCAGCAAATATAATTTTGCCGCATCTCGATTAGGTGATTCATTATCTTCCAGCCCAGCCTGTGCAGCGGGCAGATAAAGATCAATCAATCTCAGGAATGTAGCCACTCGTTCGGTATCGGCGTCACCCGCATTGCCATTGGCGGCAAAGGGGAATCGCCCTGCCAGATATTGATTAAAAAACCCTGATAATTGTTGCCAAGCATAGGCACTATGCTGCGCCCTTAGCCCTAGGCAGCGCTCATTGGCCATATTGACCAGCTTTTGCGCCCGCTCAAAAAAGTAACTAGGCCCTGCAGGCAGCTCAACTTGGCGCAGCACGCTATAGCAAGTGCTGGCCTCCATTTCATTTAAATCTTTAGTAATCAACTGCGCCAATAAAGCAGGGCCACTATCGGGGGCTTTTTCCTTCATTTTTTTCAGATCTGCCGCCAGCCCTTTCCAGCGAATAAGGGTTTGCATATCTTTTACCGGCAGACCCTTAGGGTGAGCCCCCAGCCACTCCAATACCACACCCTGATTCACGGCCACGCTGGCTAGCTGCTCTAGCTGCCGGTTGAGATACTGCTGTAGTTCCAGCGTGTTATTGGCTTTAAAGCCTTTGAAACTGGCATTTTTCTTGCCATCCCACCAGGAAAAAGTCGCTTGCTTAGGCTGATAAAGCGCCATCTCGGCCAACATTCCATCGGCTTGGCGTAAAGAATTAAGCGCGCGCTCGTTCATTTCTTTAATCAATTCGGCCGATAAATCCGCCCGACCCAAATCCAGCAGTGCAGCATTCACTTCGGGGGCGATTCGGATCAGCCCTTCCATGCTATCTGCCGCATTTCTTTGCCCCTGATCATCCACGGCTTTCCCAGCCATGCTGTGCCACATTGCATGGGCGGCACTGCTGCTTGCCAAACCAGCCAAGCCCGCACGATAGGCATCGGGGGCCTTGCTTAAGTTTTTAATCTGATACTGCTGGCGCTCTTGATAAATCTGCAATGCAGCGACCAGCCTTGGCTCGCTCATTTCTCGCAAGCCACCGCTCACTTGCAAATGCCCTGCCGTGCGCGCCTCCACTACAAAATTTTGCTGCAATAAATAGCTGATGGCCGATTGCAATTGCAAGACATCTTCTTTTAAACCCACTTCCCCACGCGAAGTAAGTGAAGAATCGCGATTAGACCAGCGTTCTTTAAACGCTTTTCTCAGCTTGGTCGCGTGCTCTACAATGGCCGACACCACTTCTTTACCCACAAAAGCACTGGTCTTGGCCTGATGAAGCAACGCTGAATAACCAGGCACCAGATCCTGCCCCGAAGCATTACTCCACGCGCTATTGGTTGCGGCGATCAGTTGCTTAAGCAAGTTGATTTTCTGGTTTAATTGATTTAAATCTGCATAGCTATTGTTCTGGCCGCTTTGCAGTTCGGTCAGTTGCGTTTGCACACTGTCAGCAGTTTCAATAAAAGTCACATCTGCATACAGGCGATCAAGCCAATGCTTCATTAAGGTATCAAAATGCTGCTGAGTGTCTTTCGCGGCCACTTGCAACTGAATCGGTTTCCCCATCCACAAAGAATAATGAGCAAGAATCGCTTCAACTCGATGGCGCAGCGGCAAACGTTCTAGGAGAAAATCGCTATCCCACAGGCGATTAGAGAGCTCACTCAATTGGCTCAACGCATCTGGCCCACCCCTTAGGGCGCTATTGAACAACATGATATTTTTCTCCACCACCTTGGCCTGATGGACTAAATGCTGAGCCACCACATAACGAGGCCATGTCTCTGGGCTAGCCGTATCATCACCTATCTTTTTATCGCTATCTGCTCCTTCTGCCCGTAGCTCCTGCAAATCTGCGAGGATTCGTCGTTGGGTAGGAAGAAACCATTCAGTCTGCAATAAGCTGGCGATTTTTTCAGCCAAGGCTTGATCAAAATTAGACAATGCAGAGCTAGGAAACACAATGCTCTCGTATTCTAGGCGCTGCGCCGTAAAGAGCGCCCGCCATAAAGCCACGGCCGATTGGCTATCGGTCTGTGCCGAGCCACTATCAACGGCACTTAAAGCCCGATTCAGCGTAATGGCATCTTGCCGCTCTGCCTGCCACACCCAAGCCATCGCAAAAAACCACAGCAGGCAAAAAAGCAACGTTGCCAGCCGAGCAAAGCGATGCCAGCGCTGGCGTAGCGACATAATCCGCACAATAGGCTGAGCCAAACCGCGCTCGGCGGCCATCCGCTGACGAAGCAATCCTGAGCTAAATACGGGAATTTCTGACGCCACTGGCTCAGGCGCAAAAGCATCGACCTCCTCCTGCGGGCTGGCGTAGCTCGCTGCACAATACAGCCCGCGCAAAACCGGCGCATCGCCCATGGCATTGCTCTGAAAAGCAGCATCTGCCAAAGCATGTAAAGCAGCACGTAGCGCGTTAAATTGGTGGGGAAGCAAATACAGCGCATCGCTTACACCACCATTTAAGGTGGCCACTTCACAGATGCAATCGCTCAACTGCCTTTGCATTTGCGTGATAGCGCCGTCTAAATGCTCACGCTGATAGGCGCTAGTGAGTGGCAATATAGAAGACCACCCCAAAACGCTTTCTTGCGCCTGATCGGGCAGTGACTCGATCAGCTCATTCATCCCCGCCACATCTTGCAAGCCGGTAATCAGCCAATACACCGGCAGTGTTTGCCCCAGCTTTTGCTGTGCATCCTGAAATTGCTTACAGAGCGACACATCCAATACAGCATCTTTATTGATGAGCTGCTTGGCTGACACTGCCCAGATCACCGCATCCAGCGGCCTTTGCCCACGCACCCTGAGCAAAGCGCCCAGTAAGCGCCGCCAAGGGGATAAAACTCCGCCGGCCTGCTGATAAATATCGTATGGCGGCAATAAAACCACGGCATCGCTGTTGTAATAAAAACGTCCAAACCAAGCCGATTTCTCCGCGCTTTTAAGCTGCCAAGCGCTACATAGCTGCTCGCTGCTGGCTTGATCATCCCCCAGCAACAGCAGCCAAGGCACTTGATAACGCCCCTCAATGCCACTGTCTTTCTCCATTTGCCGCACAGAATCAATAAAGCCGCGCCCAAGACGATCCGCCTTATTACGCCACAGCCACCACAGCAGCAAGATGGCCGCAATAATCAGCAAAATAATCAACAGCTTCACGGCGTGGCCTCGCTCAGCGATGGATGCGTCAGATCAACCTGCAAATAAACAGCTCGCCCAAATACGAACTTCATCCCCAGCGGCAAAAGGGAAACAATCAGCAGCATCAAGGTTTAGCCTCGCTGAGCGGCGGATGAGTTATATCGATTTGCAAATAAACATCTCGCCAGAACAGATGGCTGACTCCAAACATCAGCAGTAATAAAAAAGCCAGCATCAACGCCAAGCGATAGCCATCAGGCAGCATTTTTCGCTCTATCAGCTGCAAGGGCTGCGTCACGCTATGGCCACCTAATACTTTGCCCAGCAAGGCAACACTCGGCTCCCGCTGATAAACCTGTGCGAACAAGGAGGTACACCATGCATCAAATTGAGCAGGCTCTCGGCGCAATCGCCCGCGAAAACCCAGTACCAGCGTCATCAGATACACCGCTGCTAAATCACGCTCGCTTGAATCTTGTCGCTCGATCAAATGCTCCATTTCATCGGGCAAGGTTTCGCCCGAAGTGCGGGTATTAAACAGGCGAAACTCTAAAGGCGTGGTTTGCCAAGCAACCTGGCCGCTCCATTCTGTGAACAGCAGCACTTCGTCGATTAAAGCCACAAAAGCATATTGCACCGCTTGGGCATGCACCTTATTGGCCGCGCCCGCTTGCATCATGACGAGGCGATAAACCCGCCGCGCCAAAACACTGCTTTCTTCCGCCACACGCAGCAGCAATTTTTCGGTCGGCTCGGCGCTGCTTAATAAGCTGGGGGACAGCAGCAGCCATTCTTCCCATACCTGACAAAAAGCCTGCTTCAAAGGCAAGGCTGCCTGCTGGCGCGCAAACTCAGTCATGATCCGCCTCACTGAGCACGGGGATATCATCGCTGGCCTCGGGCACAAACAAGACAACGCTTAAAGGCTCGGTCGCAGCGTTTTGTGCGGGTACGGCAATGCAAAGCGGCTCGTCAGGATTAAACCACTCGCCAAATTCATACAGGCTAAATAAGCGGGTATCTTCCCCCACGCTATAGCTAAGCTGCTCTTGCCGATCGAGCGGACGATAAAGCACTCCACGCATTCTTTGCCGTTGTAAGGTTTCAAGCTGCGACATCGAAGCAATCACCGCTCTATCTAGCCACAGCCGCGCCGCATCGTCACCCGCGCTACTTGGCATTTGCACGCCGATCACCCACTGCCCGCCTTGGCGTAAGGATAATGGCGGCGTGATCACAAAGCCGACCTTTTCCAGTGCAAATTCGCTACGGCGGTAGCCCGCTTTAATCCGTGTCACCGATTTCATAATAAAACCAATCACATCATCAAAACAGGCGAGTAATTCTTCGTAATTAAAGGCCCGAAAAGCGGGCACACCCGCCTGCGGATTCAGCGCACACACCGATCCTGCCACGCCATTTAAAATTAGATAGAGGGCAAGCGGATGCGCCACTCGGCTATCTAAGGCACTTTGCAGCTCGGGTAATCTGGCCCAAAGCGCGGCGAGTTGCCGATCAATTCTGGCGCTGTCGCCCTCATTATTATCTTGCAATGCCTGCCTGAGCCGGCCCGCCAAAAAAGCGCACTTACCACGAATCTCGGTGCAAAGCGCGGCAATGCGTTTACCCAATAAAGATTCAGGCAAGACCTTGGGCTGGGGCGCAAAATACGCCTTGCGGGCAAAGCCCCCCGCGCCTTCTTCCACCCTAAGTAGCGGCAAGCAAACGCCATCGGCGCGATGCTGCTCATCTAAAACCGCCAAATCGGGCCGCCAAAAAGTCAGTACGGCAGGGGATTCTTTGCTGACTAAATCAGGGATATCTTTGCCATCTTGTGACACATAGCGCCGCCCGCTGGCATCTAATTCGCCCGCACGATAAAGCGGCGGCACCACCAGATATAGCGTGAGCGGATGCTGAGACGATGCGGCAACAAGATCTTGAAAATTGAGCTCCAGCGGCGGATGCACGCCGGGCTTGATGCATAGCCACAGCCCATCGGGCAGAATGGCTTCTAGGGCCAGCACGCGCAAAGTGCCGCCGATCAAAGCCGCTTCGTCGATTTCCACATTCAGCACGCCCCAATAATAAGGCTGCGCCGCAGAGGCAAGCTGAGCCGCCAGTATTTCGGCGCGCAAAGACTGCTGCTGAAAGTGCTGTGGCAAGAGCTGCATGCCCTCAGACCAGCAAATGGCTTCCGGAATTTGCCCCACGTTATCCCCTGGAGGTGATTTGTTTTTTTGTCAGACGCAAAATGTCATTCGTAGGGCGGGTGAAACCCGCGTATTTATTAAAATTGCTCGCGGGTTTCACCCGCCCTACAACTGCCCCCTGAATTTTTCACCTGAGCATGTTGGGTTACGCCGCTTTATTCGCAAAAACCCGCGAATAAAACGTCTAACCCAACCTACGTCCTGACTCCTAACTCCTACTCCCCACTCACCCAGCGCACATCTTGGCTGTCTAAATACAAAATCACATTTTTTTGCTGATCCAGCCTGAGCCGGTGCATGCCGGGCGAGCTATAGCCTGCGTACACCAGCACTACCGACCCGCGCTGGCCTTTTAAAGGCGCATCGGTAATGTCTAATCGCTGACCGGGCACCAGCTCTTTGCTCCAAACAAACAGGGCTTGCGGGAAATCGCGCTGTAGTTGGGCGCGTTGTTCAAACCATTGCGAGGCAGGCAGTGCGAGTAGTTTTTTAAGTAGCTCTTCATCATCGACGGCCACCAAATCGATAGGGATGGGGGTGTCATCATTGGCTGAGGTGGCAACGGAAAAAGACACGCTGTTTAATTTAATTGTCGGTTTAAAAAAATTAAACATAGAGCAACTCGCCAGCGGCACACAGCAAGCCAGCAAGAAAACAATACGAAGAAGCGTGAGTAAACCCTGCACAAAAACCTCAATTTAACTTACAAAAAAACAATTATTCGTGAATGTTTATTATAGAAATAACTTTCTCAAAACTTCCAACTAAATATTTGCAATTATAAGTTTCGTCTTCTAGATTCAACAGACCAAACCATAAATTGAGCACTTTATTTGACTGAAGCGCGCTCCTTGAAGGGATGCTGGCAAGCAGTTTCCACCCTGTAAGAGTCAAAGTTACAACTATGAGGTCGTCATGACAGAAAGCACCCAACACAAACTGGATCGCGTTCGCCCTCCCCGCGTACAAATCACTTACGACGTAGAGATTGGCAATGCGATTGAGAAAAAAGAACTTCCGCTGGTGGTCGGCATTCTGTCTGACCTCTCCGGTCAGCCCAAGGCTCCGCTGCCTAAATTAAGCGAGCGACGCTTTATCAATATTGATCGAGATAACTTTATTGAAGTGCTCGAATCCATCAGCCCAAGGCTGGCGATTCAGGTGGATAACACCATTGCTGGGGACGGCAGCAAGCTCAATATCGAGCTCAATTTTTATGAGCCACAAGATATCAACGATAAAAATGCCGTGCCTAAGAGCAAAGATTTTGATCATTTCGACCCAATCAGCATCGTGAATAAAGTCGCGCCGCTGAAAAAGCTATTTGAAGCCCGTCAGCGCTTGAGGGATCTCCTCGGCAAGCTCGATGGCAATGATGATCTGGATAAATTATTGCAAGACGTGATTGCCAATACCGAGGGGCTGAAAGAAATTCAATCCGCCCTACCTGCTACCCCAGAGCCTGCCCCTGCAGCCGCTTAATTGACGGAGAATCACCATGCCAGAAACACAGCCAGCAGCAGCGGCAGGCGGAGCAACGGCCACGCTTAGCCTGCTCGACAGTATTATCAAAGACGGAAAAATGGCGCTGGATGAAAGCCAGAAAAGCCATGCCACCGATTTGCTGGGCGAATTTGCCACGCAAGTACTCGATGGCGTCATGAAAATCGATAAAGATACGGTGGCTATGATTAACCAGCGTATTAAAGACATCGACGAGCTGATCAGCACTCAGCTGAATCAAATCATGCATCACAAAGATGTGCAGGAGCTGGAAGCCTCATGGCGCGGCCTGCATTATTTGGTGATGAACACCGAAACAGGCACGCGTCTTAAGCTGCGCCTGATGAATGTGTCGCGCAAAGATCTGCAAACCGATTTAGAAAAAGCGGTTGAATTTGACCAGAGCGCCTTGTTTAAACAGATTTACGAAGAAGAATACGGCACCTTTGGTGGACATCCTTTCAGCGTATTGGTGGGTGACTATAAATTTGGCCGTCATCCGCAAGATATCGCACTCTTAGAAAAACTATCCAATGTGGCCGCTGCCGCACACGCGCCCTTTATCGCAGCAGCCAATCCTAAGCTGTTTGATATGAGCAGCTTTGCCGAGCTGGGCCTGCCACGCGATCTGGCTAAATTATTTGAAAGCAGCGAGCTGATTAAATGGCAAAGCTTTAGGGCCAGCGAAGATTCCCGCTATGTGTCACTGGTCTTGCCACACGTATTGCTGCGCCTACCTTACGGCCCAGACACATTGCCCACAGAAGGCATGAATTATGTGGAAGACGTAGACGGCACCGACGCCAGCAAATATCTATGGGGCAATGCCTCATGGGCACTGGCACAGCGCATCACTAACGCGTTTTCACTCTATGGCTGGTGCGCAGCGATTCGCGGCGTTGAGGGCGGGGGCGCAGTAAGCGGCCTGCCATCGCATACTTTCTCTACTGCGTCTGGAGACAAAACCCTGAAGTGCCCAACCGAAGTACCGATTACTGACCGGCGTGAAAAAGAGCTGAACGATCTGGGTTTTATTGCACTCTGCCACAAAAAGAACACCGATCTAGCTGTGTTTTTTGGCGGGCAAACCACCAACAAACCCAAGATCTACAACACCCCGCAGGCCAACGCCAATGCCAGCATATCCGGCATGTTGCCCTATGTACTCGCCGCATCCCGCTTTGCGCATTACATCAAAGTCATCATGCGGGACAAAATCGGCAGCTTTATGACGCGTGACAATGTTCAAAGCTATCTGAACAACTGGATCGCCGATTACGTGCTGATCAACGACAACGCCCCGCAGGAAATCAAAGCGCAATACCCGCTAAGGGAAGCCCGTGTTGATGTCACCGAAATCGCAGGCAAGCCCGGCTCCTACCGCGCCACCGTCTTTTTGCGTCCGCACTTTCAACTGGAAGAGCTCACCGCATCAATCCGCTTAGTGGCAGAGCTTCCACCGCCTGCGGCTTGAGGTGTTTAGACACTAGGGTGGGCAAGATAAAACATCTTGCCCACCCGAAGAAACGAAGCGGTTTAATTTTTGATAGCAAACAAGGAAAAGATTTATTAACCACGGACGGGTATAGGGCTTAGATCCCCCTGAAAGCACGCCGAAGCGAGGAATAAGCGGTTCGGGGTTTCGAAAAAGGGGTAGCGGGCTTGCTCCCGAGCAGCCTTTTTCGCCGAACTGATTATCCGCAGCGAGGGGCCTTCGTGCTTTTGAGGTTGCGGTTTTGCTTCCTTTCTTGGCCGTTCAAGAAAGGGAGTCCCCTGCGGGGGATTCCCGCACCAAAATCAACGTGCCGCAGGCACTAAAAACGCATAGGCCATTGTGCCCACGCCAAGCTAAACCACGGCGGGTTTCACCCAAGCCGTCAATCAACACCACCATCACAGGGAGCTTTAAACAATGGATGCCATTATTCTCGACTTGGGTGCGGACATTAAGGGCGAGTGCATGCTCGAGGGCTATGTCGACAAAATTGAAGTGATGTCGTACAGCCACAATGTAGCCATGCAAGTCACCAATGACGTCAGCAACTCTGAACGCACCTCGGGTAAGCCGCACATTGGCGAATTTACCACCACCAAATTTGTCGATGCCTCCACCCCGCTACTCAATCAATACTGCTGCGCGGGTAAAGACATCCCTGAAGTCAAAATCACCATTGGCCGCAATGCCTCAGATGACAGCGGCAAAATTGTGGCCTTTATTGTTTACACCCTGACCAATGCGCTGATTTCCAATGTCAGCGTCAGCGGTGGCACAGGCGGCAAACCGGTAGAAACGCTTTCTTTGAATTTCACCAAAATCAAGTGGGAACTCACCACGCAAAAAGACAGCGGCGACAAAGAAGGCACCGCCGCCAGCACATGGGACTTGACCTCTAATAAGCTGATTAAGGGTTAAGAATTAGGTTCGTGCTCACTTCCCGCTACTAAATGTCGTCATTCCCGCTTGTCTTTGGCTGGAATCCAGCAGCGCGGCTGGATCCCCGATAAAAACACTCGGGGATGACGGTTTACCGTATCGAGATATTATTTATTTAAGTGTGATTACAAGTTGTATTCACGCTTAAAGCCATCAACCTCATTGGCCTTACCTTATGCAAACCGACCCATTTCGAGTGCCTTTATTTGAGCGCCTGCAAGACGACGCGCCGCACAGCACAGAAATCACCCCGCACCGCCAATATGGCAAAGCCGCGGTGATGACATCGGTGTGCAATGAGCTTTCCCGAATACTCAATACCCGTCGCGAAAGCATGCCGAGGTTGGCCGAGCACAGCATTATCGACTACGGCATCGCCGACTGGAGTGGCTTTAAAACCGGCTTTGATGCAGACCGCCGCCAGTTTATCCGCGATATCAAACAAGCCATCAGCGTGTTTGAACCGCGGCTAAAAGACGTACAAATAGAAATATTCAGCACCGATGGCCGAAGCGCCGCTCTCAGCATCTGCGCCGAATTGCGCGGCGCACAAAATGAGCGGGCTGTGCTGTGTATTAAGCAAACTGAGGATGGGATGAGTGTTGAGGAAGTTGGTGCTTAAAGTGAGACGTTCATTGTGTACCGCTCATTCGCAAGCATTGCCTCACTCGTAGGGCGGGTGAAACCCGCGTATTTTTCAGCATTGCTCGCGGGTTGCACCCGCCCTACAAATCACATTTCGCTTAAGTTGTTAGGGTTGGGTTGCACCCGCCCTACGAAAAAAACTAAACGTCATTGCCTTTAGTGGTGCACATAGACAGGGAGTACACCCTCCATACAACCAAGCATTGAGGTTTAAATGAGCGATTCAATAGACGCTGTTTTGCTTGACTACTACCAACGTGAGCTAACTTGGTTGCGCCACGCCGGGGCGGATTTTGCTGAGCGTTTTCCTAAGATCGCCCATCGCTTGGAGCTATCCGAATACGAATGCCCGGACCCGCATATTGAGCGCCTACTCGAGGGATTCGCTTTTTTAAATGCCCGCTTGCAACGCCAGTTAGACGATGATTTTTCCCAGCTGAGCAGTGCATTACTGGAAGAGCTCTACCCCTACGCCATCCGGCCCATGCCTTCCACCGCCATCGCCTGCTTTCAGGCCGATGCCAGCAAAGGCAATGTCAATAGCGGGCTTGAAATCAAGCGCGGCACTTCGCTGTTTGTAAACCACCAACGTAGCGAGCAGGAAACCGACAGCATTTACTTTAGAACCACCGCCCCGCTCACCGTTTGGCCTTTGCAAATTGACGAAGCCATCTTGCTGGATGCCGAAGAAGCACAAAAACTCACCGGCCTAGCCAAGTCGCAATCGGCGCTTAAAATCCGCATACATTGCAATGCGGCTGAAGGCTGGCCAGCGCTTACTTTAAGCACGCTAAAAGTGCATTTGGCCGGATCGGCGCTGACTGCCGCCTCGCTTTATGATTTACTCGGCGCACATAGCATCGCCATGTTTAGCTTACTTAAAAACAAAATCGCTCCCATCAAAGGTTTACCAGAAGCCTGCGGTTTTACTGATGATGAAGCGCTTTTGCCCAGCGAAAGCGGCGCACTCGCCAGCCACCGCATGCTGCTCGAATACTTTAGCTGCCCGGCCAAATTTGCTTTTTTTGAGCTGCCGATCAGCGTGCCTGCCGCCACTGAACACGATTTAGAAATCATCATCGCCTTTAACACCCACCCCGCCAGCCGCCTTAGCCTGCAAGCCAGTGATTTAGCCTTGGGCTGCGTGCCAGTGATTAATCTATTCCCCCGCACCTCCGAGCCTTTACGCCCCAGCGGCAAAACGCGCGAATACCGCGTCGTGGCCGATAGCCATCGAGAGCACGCCACCGAGATCTATGCCATCGGCCAAGTGCGTGCCAGCAAAGCCTACGGCGCGCAAATTGTGCCGCGCTATTTTGGCCTAAACCATGGTGATGCCAACGGCTGCTTCTGGCACGCCAGACGCGTTGACGGCGTCGCTCAGCGGCGCGGCAGCGATATGCTGCTCACTTGGGTGAACGCGAATTTCCTCGCCACCGACCCGCCCGCCCCCACGCTAAGCGCCGAGCTGCTTTGCACGAATCGTTTCCTCGCTGAATCGCTGGCAGCAGGCACGGCACTGGCCTTTGAGCAACCCGGCCCTGTCGCCAAAGTACGCCTCATGGCCTCGCCTACCCCACAGCTGCCTTACGCCAGCGCGGCACAATGGCGATTAGTTTCGCAACTTTCCTTAAATCACTTGTCACTCATCGAAGGCCCGCAAGCCCTTGCCGCGCTGCGCGAAATATTAAACCTCTACAACGTCGGCCACAGCACCGCCACCCAGCAACAAATCGCCGGCATCCGCAGCATCCACACCCAGCGCACGGTAGACAGAGTCGGCAAAGAAGCATGGCGCGGCTGGCGCAACGGATTAGAAGTCAGGCTGGAGCTAGACGCCAGCCAGTTTGCAGGCAGCAGCCGAGTCTTATTCTCCGGCGTACTCGCCCAATTCTTCGCCCAATACGCCAGCGTAAACCGCTTTATCCGCACCGTATTAGTAGAAAAAGACCGAGAAATAAAAACATGGCAACCGCTGGTGGGTGATCCACTCATTCTGTGAATTTATCAAGAGATGGAAACCCAAGTCTTGAACCATGAAGTTTCAAGGCGAAAACCCAAATCTTGAACCACGGAGGACACTGAGAACACGGAGTTTCACGGAGAAAAGCGGAGTTAAAAGCAAACCTTATATTTTAGGTTTGCTTTGAGTTGCTCTCTGCACGGGGCTTTTAATCCTCCCCTTGAAACACGCCGAAGCGAGGAACAAGCGGGCGGGGTTTCGGCGAGGACTGTTTGAGCGAGCCTGCGAGCGAGTTCCGCAGCCGCCGCTCGATTGTCCGCAGATGAGGGGCCTTCGTGTTTCGTGGGGCGGCCTTCTTTTGGTTCTTTTCTTGGCCGTACAAGAAAAGAACGCCCCCGCGGTGGCTACCGCTCCAAAATCAACGTGCCGAAGGCACTAAAAAGGTCTTTTAAGGTTTTCTTTTGATTTTAGTTAGCGAACACGAAACATATGAAAAAGACCAAAAACGGCGGGTTGCACCCGCCCTACGATGATTCAAAACTTGCACGTGCGCGGCCATCCGATGAGAAACATCTAACTGGATGCGCACCCCATAAACCATGAGCTACGCCGCATGCAAAGCAGAAACCAACATGCCCGCTAACACCCTCATCGACGAGCTCTTCGCTGCGCCCTATCGCTTTGAGTTTGCTCAAGCGCTGGCG
Source organism: Pseudomonadota bacterium (assembly GCA_026399755.1). Taxonomy (GTDB): domain Bacteria; phylum Pseudomonadota; class Gammaproteobacteria; order Burkholderiales; family Chitinibacteraceae; genus Iodobacter. The sequence goes on along the minus strand of JAPLQI010000057.1, from coordinate 25,058 downwards.
CTGCTGGAGAAATGCTACCCGCGCAAAACGCCGCTGGGTACGGGGCTGGACCCTCGGCAGGAGACGGTGCGTTTAAGCGGGCCGCTCTACCCGCTGTTTTACCCCAGCGCACTGGCCTCGCTCAGTAAAACAAATCATCGACTCAGCTTTAGAGCCAGCACTAAAACTTTCAAACTCAGCCTCAGAAGAAAGCCTGTAAAACGGCGCTCGCACGCCAGCCAATTAGAATTGCAAGCCTGCCACTTTGGCCTAGGCGGCCCCGATGGCCCGCTGCCTTATGTTTATCAGGAATGGCTGCAAGGGCGGCGCTTACAAAAAGATCATGCACCGGCGGCGTTTTTAGATTTATTTCATCAGCGCATCCTTGGCCAGCTGTATCGGGTGCAGGGCAAGCATCATATTGCCGCGCCTTTTACCGCGCCGGATCGCAGCGCCGTGCAGCCGCTGCTGCGCGCACTGGCAGGCATCCTGCCCAAAGCCTTACATCATCGCCAAGATATTAGCGATCAAGCCTTACTGGCCCGCGTGCCCATTCTGGCTAATCGTCGCCGTTCGGTAGAGGGATTTCAAGCGCTCGCCGCCAGCTATTGGGGAGACATGCTAGGGATCAGACAGTTTGACGGCGCATGGAGTGATCTGCCCGTGTCTCACCTCAGCCTGCTGGGCACAAAAAACAATACGCTAGGGCAAAACGCCGTGGCAGGTAAGCGGATTTGGGACGAGCACGCAGGCATTACGCTCACCATAGGCCCGCTGTCTTTAGATAAATATCTGGCCTATCTGCCTACCGGCGCTCTCTACGGCAAGCTGATGGCGCTGGCGGCGTTTTATTTTGGGCCAGAGATGCGCTGCAGGCTGGTGCTAAAACTCGCCGCCGATGCAAAAACCGCCAACAACGGCACAAACCCAACTCCGCTATCCAAAACCGCCACGCCCTTTTTACTCGGCCAGACCACATGGCTGGGCGGCTCAAGCAATATCTCCCGACAATGCCAGATTGCCCCTAAACCGGTGGCCCTATGAGCTTAGATTTAAGCGCCCTGATTGCCCTGCTGAACACGCCCTGCCGCGAGGCACTGGAGCGCGCCGCCCAGCGCTGCCTTGTGCAAACGCATTTTTATATCGAGATAGAACACCTGCTGCTAGAGCTGATCGACATTGAAGCGGGCGACTTGGCCGCCATTTTGCCGCGCTGCGGCATCATCCGCGATGCGCTCAGCACCGAAATCAACACCGCATTGGAGCGATTTAAGCGCGGCAATACCCGCACCCCCGCCTTTGCCACGCACACCGTTAAGCTATTAGAAAGCGCCGTGGTCTACGCCACCGTCAGCCACAATCAGCGGGTGCGATCCGGCATGCTGCTGCTGGCGCTGTTAGAAAACGAAGAGCTGCGCAGCCTGCTGCTCAATGGCGTTTCATCCCTACTCAGCATTAACCGCGATACCCTGCGCAGCGAGCTGAGCAACTGGAGCGCCGCCTCCTGCGAAGCGCCGCCTGCGCCCGTCAAAGAAGCCGGTCAGCAACCCGCCGCTGCTAACCCGGGCATCAGCCCCAATGCGCCAGAAAACAGTGTGCTCAGCCAGTACACGCAGGATCTTTGCGCCGATGCACGCGCTGGCAAGATTGATCCGATAGTGGGGCGCGATGGCGAAATCCGCCAGGCCATCGATATCCTGCTGCGGCGCAGGCAAAACAACCCCATTCTGGTTGGCGCGCCGGGCGTGGGCAAAACTGCAGTGGTGGAAGGCCTGGCGCTCAGAATTGCCGCAGGCGAAGTACCACCTGCGCTTAAAAACGTGGCGCTGCGTGTATTAGATTTAGGACTGCTGCAAGCCGGAGCCAGCCTGAAAGGCGAGTTTGAGCAGCGCTTAAAAAGCGTAATCGAAGCAGTTAAAAACTCAGAAATCCCGATTATTTTATTTATTGATGAAGCGCATACGCTGGTGGGCGCGGGTGCCGCCGAAGGGCAAAATGACGCCGCCAATCTGCTGAAACCCGCGCTGGCCCGTGGCGAGCTGCGCACCATCGCCGCCACCACATGGCTGGAATACAAAAAATATTTTGAAAAAGACCCCGCGCTGGCAAGGCGTTTTCAGCTGGTGCAGGTTGAGGAGCCCGACGAGGCCACCGCCATCGAAATGCTGCGCGGCGTGGCGGCCGAGCTGGAGCAGCACCACGGCGTGTATGTGCTGGATGCCGCCATTTGCGACGCGGTAAAGCTATCGCACCGCTATATCACCGGCCGCCAGTTGCCGGACAAAGCCATCAGCGTGCTCGATACCGCCTGCGCCCGCGTAGCGCTTGCCCAGCACGATGTGCCGCCGCAGCTGGAAAGCGCCCGCCACCGGCAAAACGCCATTAATGACGAACTCAACCGGCTGGAGCGCGAGCAACTCACCGGTGCCCCGCACCAGGAGCGCATCGCCGGCTTGCAGGCGGAACATGGCCAGCTTAAAGCGCAGATTCAGGAATTAGAAAACCGCTGGCAGGAAGAAAAAGCCGCCGTAGTAGAGCTGCTCAGCGCCCACGCCGCCTTAATCAAATTATCCAAACAACAGCCGCGCAGCAGCGATGAAGAAGAGCTGTTTACCGATCTGCCCGCCACCATCAAACGCCTAGAAAGCGGGCTGGACACCATACGTCAGGACGACACCATGGTGCCCGCCCATGTGGATTCACGCACCGTTGCCGCCGTAATTGCAGGCTGGACGGGCATTCCGGTTGGCAAAATGCTGGCCGACGAGGCCTACGCCATCCGCACCCTGGCTAAACGCATGGGGCAAAGAATTATCGGCCAGCAAAGCGCGCTGGATACCATCGCCAGCCGCATTCAGGCTTACCGCGCGGGCCTGACCGAGCCAAACAAACCGGTCGGCGTGTTTCTGCTGCCCGGCCCCACCGGTGTGGGCAAAACCGAAACCGCCTACGCACTGGCCGACGCGCTCTACGGCGGCGAGCGCAATCTGGTCACCATTAATTTGTCTGAATACCAGGAAGCGCACACCGTCAGCCAGCTAAAAGGCGCGCCGCCCGGCTATGTGGGCTACGGCAGCGGCGGCGTGCTCACCGAAGCGGTGCGGCGCAAACCTTACTGCGTGGTCTTGCTGGACGAAATCGAAAAAGCCCACCCCGATGTGCTGGAAGCGTTTTACAACGTATTTGACAAAGGCATGATGGAAGACGGCAGCGGCTTAGTCGTCGATTTCAAAAACACCGTCATCCTGGCCACCAGCAATGTAGGGGCAGAGCTGATCCTCGACACCCCCCCGCAAACCTTTGCTACAAGCCAATTCGCCGACGACCTGCGCCACACCCTGCTGCAATCCTTCCGCCCCGCTTTTCTAGCCCGCATGACCGTCGTGCCCTACCGCGCATTAGACGACGCCATTCTGGCCCAGATTATAAAAACCAAATTAGAAAAATTAAAAAAACGCTATACAGATGCCACGGGGAAAACCTTTGAATTTGAAAGCGGCATTGTGACGGCGGTATTAGCCCGATGCAGAGGGGCTGGGGCGAGGGATGTGGATAATGTTTTGATGGGGGAAGTAGTGGGGAAATTGGCGGAATGGGTTTTGGAGTAATGAGTAAATTTTTATTTTTTTTCTGGAGGGAGGGGGAATTGTCAAATGTAAGATCTGACCCCTTTTGTTTGAAGTCAGGCGTACCGTTTGATGCCCATTTCAGGGATAAAAACCTTGACCTGCAAGACGGTATCTGAACCCATTCATTTGTAAACAACTACGAGGAGTATTATTGCCATGAGAAAAAAAAACCGGGCAAAACAAAATCCAACAGATTTAAATCTTTTAGGTATGTTAAGGCATCAAATGGCAAATATTTCCACTGAATTGTTTCGTCAATCTCATGTTGTTTATTGCTGTGATCCTGACAAGGACCATAATATTGGGGTCCTTGCCAGTAGGATAGTGGATACATCAACGATACTAATAATGGATCGAGAGGCTGTAAATAAACTACAACGTGAAATTTTGACAGTTTGGAGGGATGTACAATCTGAAGTCGCAGCCAATCAGGTAAGAGAATTAAATGAATATAGGTGGACACAACAAACATTCAAAGCCTTTGTTCAATCAAATACTATTCGTAGTGGATTTTACGAAATATACATTCAATACTCTATTGCATGGAGTCAGCGACTAAACCGATGCGTAATTCACCACATTGAAGACTCGACGATTTATATGGGTCTCGGGTCAGGTTTCGGGGTCAGGTCTTACATTTGACATTTCCCCTCCCACATCTAGTCTTATTACTAAGTTAGATAGGCAAGGAGAACGGAATGTCGCGGCCTTTGCGGGTGGAGTTTGCTGGAACGCTGTATCACGTTACGGAGCGCGGTAATGCGTTTGCTGTAATTAATTTAATGAATGAAGTCAGGATTAATGGAAGCTCTGGGGTCATGAAGCTCTGTGAAGCTCTGTGGAAGCTCTGGGGTCAGGTCTTACATTTGACATTCCCCCTCCCGCATCTATTCTTATTACTAAGTTAGACAGGCAAGGAGAACGGAATGTCGCGGCCTTTGCGGGTGGAGTTTGCTGGGGCGCTGTATCACGTTACGGCACGCGGTATTGCGCGTGCCGCTATTTATTTGGCGGATGAAGACAGGATTGAATTTCTTGCGCTGCTTGCCGATACCGTTGCACGGCATGATTGGTATTGCCATGCCTATTGCCTGATGGACAATCATTATCATTTATTGATTGAAACGACTCGCCCCTCTCTGTCGAAAGGCATGAAATTTTTGAATGGATTCAATACCCAATAATTTATCCCTTCCACCACCAAAATGGTAAGAAAATGAACAAGATAATTCTCGTTTTTTACCTCACCCTTTTATCAACTCAATCCTATTCATCAAATTGGATTGAAGTAACTCAATCAGAAGATAAAAGTACATTTTCGGTTGACAAAAGCTCACTAAGAAAAAATGGTCACTCAGTAAAAGGGTGGGTTTACGGTCAGTTTTCTTCCCCTCATAATGAACACTATTCAACAAAAATTTTCAATGAGAACATAAATACATTAAAGACCTATCAATCCACTAAAGAACTATATATCTGGGATTGCTCTTTAAGAAAATCTGCTATTACACAGTCAATCGCATATATGGGTAAAAATGGAGGAGAGGTAGTAAATTCCTATTTATTTAAAAATCCAGAACTATCAGATATAGTTCCTGACTCTATTGGAGAAGCTCTATTAAATTACTCCTGCGCCGCAACCACACACAATAAAAAAATAAAAACAACAAAACGAGCAGGGATAGATGACGACAGCGATATATTTGGGCCTCTTATCATAAAAGATGGCAGTGATATATTTCGATAAAAAATATACAACAAATAAGAAACGGCTAAGAAACACAAAAAAAATCACACCTCCCTTGATGAGGCTTTACCCATGACCCGCCCCACCGACACCGCCACTTCAATCTCCCTATCAGCCTCTGCCCTCGCGGATCTTTACCCCGATGGCGTGTCGGGGGATGAGGGTTTGAATCAGCTGGGTGTCATCACACTGGCAGGCTACAGCGGCACCACGCTGACGATGGATGCGGCGATTGCCACTCACCTGACCATCACCTTGCGCCACGATGCTAAAACGCGGCCGCTGGATCTGTTGTGCGCGGAGATTCGGCAATTGCCGGGCGATGCGACAGTAGATAAATACAGCCTAACACTGCGCCCCTGGCTGTGGTGGCTGACGCTGGCAAGTAATAACCGCGTGTTTCAGGCCAAAAGCGTGCCGGATATAGTAAAGGCAGTGTTTGCGGTACATGGCTTTAGCGATTATTCACTGAAACTCGATGCCACTTATGATCCGCGCGAATATTGCGTGCAATACGGCGAGAGCGATTTTGCATTTGTTTCCCGCCTGATGGAAGACGAGGGGATTTTCTGGTTTTTTACCCATGAAGACGGCAAGCACACACTGGTACTGGCCGATAGCAACGATGCCTTCCCCGCCTGCCCCAATGCCAGCACCATTGCCTGGCTGGGGCAGGATATGGGCAGCCGTGAGCTGCACGGCATTCGCAGTGGCGAGCTATGCCAGCAGGCGGTTTCCACCGCTTACAACACCAGTGATTACGAATTCACCACCGCCAGCACTTCGCTTTATTCGCAAACCAAGGCAGTGGACGGCGCACGCTCGGTGTTTGAGCATCCGGGTGGCTACACCGCCAAGGCCAAGGGAGACGCACTGGGCAAAATTCGCGTAGCCGGTTTACGCAGCCAGGAGACGCGCTTTATCGGCGAGAGCGATTGCCGCTGGCTGATCCCCGGCCACACTTTTACCCTGAGCGGCCACGATAATGCCGCCGCCAATATTGAATGGGTGATCACCGCCGTCACGCACGACGCCAGCCACCAACATTATCGCAACCGCTTTAGCGCCATCCCCAAGGCGACCCCATACCACCCGCCAAGGCTCACCCCCAAACCGCGCATGCATACGCAAACTGCGCTGGTGGTGGGCAAATCAGGGGAAGAAATCTGGACTGACGAATATGGCCGCATCAAGATTCAATTCCCATGGGATCAGGACGGCAAAAAAGACGAAACCAGCTCCTGCTGGGTGCGGGTGATGCAGGCGTGGAGCGGCAAGGCCTTTGGCGCGCAATTTATTCCGCGCATAGGGCAGGAAGTGGTAGTGACCTTTATTGATGGCGACCCGGATAAACCGCTGGTCACCGGCTGCGTTTACAACGGCGACAACAGCCTGCCCTACGCTCTGCCCGCCAATCAAACGCAATCGGGCATCAAAACTAATTCATCCAAGGGTGGTGGCGGCTTTAATGAGCTGCGTTTTGAAGATAAAAAAGATGCCGAAGAAGTGTTTCTGCAAGCGCAGAAAGATCTTAAAACCAACACGCTCAACGACGTCACCCACACCATCGGCCACGATGAAATCCGTACCGTCAAAAACGATAGAACCCGTACCGTGCAAGAAGGCAACGACGCCACCACCATCGACAAAGGCAACCGCACGCTCACCGTGAGCAAAGGGGATGAGGCCACCGATATCAAAGGCAAGCGCAGCGTAAAAGCAGGCGGCGACGAAGCGCGTGAAGTAGGTGGCGACCTTACGCAAAAAGTCACAGGCAATTACACCATCACCGTGGATGGCAATCTCAGCATTAAAGTCAGCGGCACCATCAGCATAGAAAGCAGCGGCGCCTACACCGCCAAAAGCGACGCAGCACTGACCAATCAGGCCGGAACCAGCCTTACCAATAAAGCGGGCACAGCACTGACCAATCAGGCAGGTACATCCCTGGATAACAAAGCCGGAACCACCCTCACCAACGACGGCGGCGTCAGCCTGATGAACAAAGGCGGCGCAGAACAAACCGTCGACGGCGGCGGCATGCTGACCATTAAGGGCGGACTGGTGAAGATTAATTGATGCTTTTGGGTGAGTTAAAAATAAAACCCAAATCTTGAACCACACAGAGAACACGGTTTTATAGGGTGTACAACGACGCAGTCGTTGCGCACCAAAAAACGGTGCGCAAGAAAAACGACTTGCACACCCTATGAAAATCAGCTTTTTTGCTAAGTTTTGTCTTTAGTGATGCCTATTGTGGGCACAAGGACGTGCCCACCCTACTGAGGTTTTGTAGGGCGGGTGAAACCCGCCGTTGCTCAAACATGGAGATCACATGCCCCAACCCTTTGAACTAGAACGCGGCAGCAGCAAGCTGAGCGGCACGATGAATGAAGGTGCGCTGGATGGGCCGTTTAAAGTGCTGGATGCCAAAAAGCCCCTCGCCTCCATGCAGTATAAAAACGGCGATCTGCATGGGCCGATGTTGATGATGCACCCCAATGGCAAGGTTTCAGCGCAACTCCATTTTCAAAAAGGCGCCTTACACGGCCCTGCCAAATTTTTTTCATCGCAAGGCGCTTTGCAACGGGAATGCGGCTATCAGCAGGGGCAGTTGCAAGGCGTATGTAAAAATTATTTTAATAATGCCAAAGTCGCCCAACTGGAGCACTACCAAGCAGGGCTGCTGCACGGCGAACAACTGCGCTTTCACCCCAATGGGCAAATGGCAGAGCGTCAGCATTTTAAAAACGGGCTAAGCGACGAAGAAGTTCAGCAGTTTGCAAGCGACGGCAAACTGCTTGGAGAAGATGGCAAGCCGATATCTAAGATAAAAACATGGCTAAAAACATAAGCAACGGTTTACTCAAATCCTAGCTGCTTTCGCTTGTGCACTCTTAGGGAGAGTACAAGCCTTGTATTTAATTGAATTTCTTAGGGTGTACAACAACACAGTCCTTACGCACCAAGAGCGGTGCGCAAGAAAAACAACTTGCACACCCTATACAAAACCAAGCTTTGCTTTGACCTTACCTTGATAAGATTAGGCTGTACCTAGTAAGGATTCAAACTGATACAAAACTAAAACAACTTTTTAAGCAATCGATAATAGCCAACAGGCGCGGCTGATTGTCGACCCGTAATGCGTGTTGCGCTGCATTGAATCAGCCACTGGCTGTTAGCAGCGAGCAGCTGCTGATTAATGCCATCAATCACAGCGCTGGGATTGGTGACTTTGGCCTTGCTGATCAGCTCAACACTGGTGCATTGACGCTGCTTTTGCAGCAGAGCGCATACGCGTTGCTCTTCAGGATTGAGATTAAGCTGACTAAATGGATTTGTAGTGGGCATAAATTAAGTAAGGCTTTTTTAGGCTGGCTATTGTGGCATGGCAATGCTGAGATGCACAGCCATCAGCTTAAAGCATTTCTCTAGTAAGCCCATGCAAGCCTCATCAAGGCACCAGATCCTGCATTTGCCCTGGCATCGCAATTTTAATAACCCCGCCCCAAGTACACATCAAAGTACCGCTCGCACTCAGCGCAGGCATAGGCCCGACCAGCACCGTCGGCGCGCCGCCGGGTATCCAAGGTGCAACGGTCATCGGAATACAAGGCATCGGCGTCAACACGCCCAAAGCCGCGGCCGTTGCGGCGATTACCATAGGATTGGCCATGCTCATGCAAGTGCCAAAAGGGGCGACATTTACAATGGGAATGTAATCCATCAAATTAGCCGCAGGCATGCCCCCCACCATCACCCGATTAATCGGCAACACCATCAAGGTGCCGGGCGCTGCGCCAAAGCTGCATTGCAAAGAGGCACCGCTACAAACCTGAGGGCTTCCCATTTTTGCTCCTGCTAGGCCAATTTCATGAATGACATTTTTGCAAGATGGGCACAACTACATAGTGCTAAGCAAATAGGTTTTTTAGCAAACAGCGAAAAACACAATAACCACGCTCTCCGCATAGGGCTTTAAAGTCCCCTTTAAGCACGCCGAAGCGAGGAACAAGCGGGGCGGGGTTTCGGCAAGGGAGCGAGGAACGAGCCAATCCCGCCCGCCGCCGACTCGATTGTCCGCAGCTGAGGGGCCTTCGTGCTGGTCGGGGCGGCTTTCTTTGCTTCCTTTCTTGGCCGTTCAAGAAAGGGAGTCCCCCGCGGGGATGCCGCACCAAAATCAACGTGCCGAAGGCACTTAAAAAATCTTTTTGACCTTACTTAGCACACATAAACTGGAACCCATCAGACTTTGGCATGAAATACCACGAAAACCGGCGGGTTGCACTCACCCTACACTTCCTTATTATCGACAAACGAAAGCACAAAGTCAGCTTTTAAAACAAAGAAACCGCCACAAACGATCGCTTGTGGCGGTTTCTTTATACATACAAGAAAGCTTAATCTGCGCTTAATACACCCCGGCGAACCTGATCATCTTCGATCGATTCAAACAGCGCTTTAAAGTTGCCTTCGCCAAAACCTTCATTGCCTTTACGTTGAATAATTTCAAAGAAAATGGGTCCGATCACGGTTTCAGTAAAGATTTGCAGCAGAATGCCACCGCCTTCGGTTGGCGCGCCGTCAATCAAAATACGATTTTTGCGCAGGCGCTCTAAATCTTCACCGTGGCCTGGCAAGCGGGCATCAGTACGATCGAAATAGCTATCCGGCGTATCCAGGAAACGTGTGCCACTGGCTTTTAATGCTTCTACTGTAGCGAAAATATCGTTGCTGGCCATGGCGATATGTTGAATGCCTTCGCCTTGGTATTGGCGCAAGAATTCTTCAATCTGGCTCTTATCATCAGACGATTCATTAATTGGGATACGAATCTTGCCGCAAGGGCTGGTCATGGCACGGGAAACAAGGCCTGTCAGCTTGCCTTCGATATCGAAATAACGAATTTCGCGGAAATTAGCGATGTTTTCATAAAAGCCTGACCAAACATCCATATTGCCGCGCATCACATTATGGGTAAGGTGATCGACTTCGTATAAGCCTACGCCAACCGGATGTTGATCCACGCCTTCAAGCGGCACGAAATCAACGTCATAGATGTTTTGATCTTTACCATAGCGATCAACAAAATACAGCGCAGAGCCGCCAATGCCTTCCACCGCAGGAATATTGAGTTCCATAAAGCCAATTGGGCGGTTATAAGGTTTAGCGCCGTGCTCAATGGCGTATTGATATGCGCGATCTGCATCGGCCACGCGCCAAGCCATCGCACAAGCGGACGGGCCATGAATCGCTGCAAACTGGCTAGCGGGCTGAGTAGGCTCGCCGTTGACGATGAAATTGATTTCACCTTGACGGAAAAGACTGGCATTTTTGCTTCTGTGTCGCGCGATTTCCACAAAACCCAAAGAAATAAACAAGGCCTTCAGGTTATCTAATGCTTCCTGAGTATTGCCAGTGTATTCAACAAACTCAAAACCATTGGTTTCAAGTGGGTTAATGCTTGGTTTTTCCATTTTCATCTATCTCTCCAGTAGGTGAAACCCAGATACAAAAAAACCGTGATTCTATTTATAAAAATATCACCACGGCATTGCCATATCGGGTTAATTTAAACCGTGCTTAGCGGTCCATTTTGAAAAATCGTTTTATAAAAACATCATCACGGCCTGTCTATATCGGTTTAATTTAAACCGTGTTTAGCAGTCCATTTTGAAAAGTCTTCTTCCAATGCATCAAAGCTTTCAATTACAAACAAATCTTCCTGCATATGCCAAATGTCATATGCCGTTGCTGCCACCACCTCAATATCAAACGCATGCTTCCTTGTTTGATCAGACAAACTAAACATCACTTCCTTAGGGGACGACGCAATACCTGCACCAAAGATATGCAGGCCATTGGCTTCTTGAATCAGGCCAAATTCAACCGTGTACCAATAAAGACGCGGCAGCCATACCTTAGCGGGGTGATCCAACTCAAAAGCACGCACACCGGCTTTGCCAAATGCTTCAAAAAAGGCCGCAAAACGTGGGTGAACCAAGAGCGGCGCATGCCCTAGCAAATCGTGAAACATATCGGGCGCAGGGGTATAGCCAATTTCATCTGGCTTACGAATAAAATCGGTAGAGGGGAAAATACGTTGAGCCAATAATTTAAAGAAATCTTCGTCCGGCACAATGCCTGATACCCGAGTCAGCTTCCAGCCAGAGAGCGCTTCTATTTTGTCGCTAATTTCGACTAGGCTTGGAATACGATCACAGGGAAAGCCCACTTGCTCAATGCCATCCAAAAAAGCTTGGCAAAGACGGCCCGGCAAGACGGCTTTTTGATTAGCAATCAAGGTCGCCCATGTCTGATGTTCGACATCGGTGTACTGCGGAATGGGGTAGGCACGGATATCGAGCACGGCCTCTGGCACCGACAATTGCATATCAGACCTGAGGGTTGCTGCTTCATCGGTATACACAAGACTTCTCCTAAATGGTATTTTTCACAGCAACTGTTCTACACTAGCTTTTCATTTTACAAAAATTGCTCAGCAATTTTAATTCTAAAATGCCAATAAAATAAATATTTATGCAATTTAACACCAAATAAACATAAAACAAGGGGAGAAAACACCATGGAACTAGATAGGACTGATATTAAAATTCTGAACGAGCTTCAGTTACATGGCCGTTTAAGCAATGTGGAGCTGGCAGAAATGATCGCTTTATCGCCTTCACCTTGCTTGCGCAGGCTCAAACAACTCGAAGATAGTGGTGTTATTCGCAAATATGTTGCACTTTTGGATCCACTTTTAATTGGCCTTGGTTTACAGGCTTTTATCCGCGTTTCGCTTGAAAAACGCGGCCATAGCCATCTGCAAGAATTTGTCACCGCCATTCAAGATTGGTCTGAAGTCGTCAACTGCTACGCGATGACAGGCGAGATGGATTACTTGCTGCAGGTTTACTTTGAAGACATGACGCATTTTTCTAAATTTGTGATGGGGCAGCTTCTCCAGCACCCGGGTATTGCCGACATCAAATCGAGCTTTGTGCTAAAAGAATTCAAAAACACCACCAACCTACCTTTAAGTCATCTGAACCCGTAAGCTGCAGAAAGCAAAGGTCCGAGATTGAGACGTGGCAAGCCTCGTTCAATCTCGGCATTCCTTACAAAAAAGCCACAAGCCCCACGTCATAATTCCCAGCATACTGTCTGTTTTCCATCAATAAACTGATGGAAGTCTTCCTTGCTGCTTGCCAGAGCCTAGATATTTCGGCTATACCAAAGCAGATATTCATATCAAAAGATACCGTGTGATGAGTTTACAAACCCTCTGGCTGCTTGCTGCATTGCTGCTTGCCGGCTTAGAAATGCTGACTGGCACTTTTTACTTACTCGCTGTAGCAATTGGTTTGGCCAGTGCCGCTTTGGCTGCATGGCTGGGCTTTAGCTTTACCGTGCAAGCCCTTAGCGCTGGCCTGATCGGCCTTGTGGCCGTGGCGGCCTTACGTCGCTGGCAAAGCCAGCACAACAGCCCTCCAGCAGAAATCAGCAGCGACATTGGCCAACACGTAGAAATTGTGGAATGGCAAGACGCGCGTCGCGCCCGAGTTCGCTATCGCGGCACACTATGGGATGCAGAGCTAGCGGCCGACACAGAAACCGGCCTAAACGATTACCTGATTATTGCCACCCGTGGCAACTCGCTTATTCTTAACCACTCACCCCTAAGGCACTCCTAATGGAATTCGGATTCCCACTTTTTTTTCTCGTTATCGCCGTTATTTTTATCGCTAAAACATTCAAAGTGGTGCCGCAGCAACACGCTCTGATTATTGAGCGCCTTGGCAAGTTTCATGCCGTATTGCAACCCGGGCTGAGCTTTATCGTGCCCTTTGTCGACCGCGTTGCTTATAACTTATCGCTTAAAGAAATCCCCCTTGATGTGCCATCGCAAATTTGTATTACACGGGACAATACCCAGCTGCAAGTTGATGGCCTTTTGTATTACCAAGTAACCGATCCTAAGCTTGCTTCTTATGGCACCTCAGATTACGTGATGGCCATTATGCAACTGGCACAAACCACGTTGCGCTCGGTCATCGGCAAGCTGGAACTTGATAAAACTTTTGAAGAACGGGATGACATCAATGCCGCTGTGGTGAATGCGCTGGATGAAGCCGCACGCAGCTGGGGGGTAAAAGTTTTACGCTATGAGATCAAAGACTTAACACCACCCAAAGAAATCTTGCACTCCATGCAGCAGCAAATTACGGCCGAGCGTGAAAAACGCGGCCGGATTGCGCAATCAGAAGGGGTAAAGCAAGAACAAATCAACTTAGCCACCGGCCAGCGTGAAGCCTCAATCCAGCGCTCCGAAGGCGAGCGCCAAGCGGCCATCAATGCATCCGAAGGCCAAAAGCAATCGGCCATTAACCAAGCAGAAGGGGAAGCTGAGGCGCTACGCTTAGTCGCCCGCGCCACCGCCGAAGCGATTCATATGGTGGCACAAACCATTAAGCAACCCGGCGGCCTAGAAGCGGTTAATTTAAAAGTAGCTGAGCAATATGTAGCGGCCTTTGCCAATATTGCTAAAGAAGGCAACACCATGTTGCTGCCCGCCAATGCCAGTGACGTTGCGGGTATGGTGGCCACAGCGATGTCCGTGATTAAACCACCCGTACAGTCTTAATTCACGTAAGGAAATAGCGCCATGTCAGAACCCAAATACCGCCTCGTCACCCGCAGTGATTTCGATGGTTTAGTCTGCGCGGTGCTATTAACTGAACTGGATATGATCGACGATATTTTATTTGTCCATCCTAAAGATATGCAGGATGGCAAGATCCCCATTACCGCCAATGACATCACCACCAATTTGCCCTATGTGGCAGGCGCGTTTATTTCCTTTGATCATCATTCATCCGAAACAATACGCACCGTCGGCGAAAAGACCAATCATATTATCGACCCCAAAGCGCCTTCTGCCGCGCGGGTTGTCTATGACTATTACGGCGGTAAAAGTGCTTTCCCTAAAATTAGTGAGGAAATGATGATTGCGGTAGATAAGGCCGATTCGGCCGAATTTACCCGCGAAGAAATCCTTACCCCTAGAGATTGGGTACTCCTCAATTACCTGATGGATTCCCGCACAGGCTTAGGGCGCTTTAAGAGTTTTAGAATTTCTAATTACCAACTAATGATGGATTTAATTAAATACTGCGGCAGCCACGATATTGATGACATCCTTGGCCTGCCCGACATTCAAGAACGCATCGAAGTTTATTTTGAACACGCCCCACAAGCCAAAGAGCAACTAATTAATTGCAGCCGTATTTACGATAATTTAGTAGTGCTTGATTTACGCAATGAAGAAACAATTTATGCTACCAATCGATTTATGATTTATGCGCTCTACCCCCAATGCAATATCTCGATTCATATGTTGTGGGGCTTACATCAACAAAACACTGTTTATGCCACGGGCAAATCAATTATTAATCGCAGCTCACAAACCAATATTGGCGAGCTGATGCTGGAATACGGCGGCGGCGGGCACGAAAACGCAGGCACTTGCCAAGTGGCCAATGAAGACGCCAATAAAGTATTGCGTGAATTGGTGCTTAAAATTACGGCTGATGGTTGATTATTAAGGGGAATATTGCAGTCATGAAGGGCGAGTATTGTAGCCGAAACCAACACTAGCCTAAGCCCAAAAGATCTTTTTAGTGCCTTCGGCTCGTTGATTTAGGTGCGGGCGTCCCGCGGGACCTTCCTTTCTTGTGTGGCCAAGAAACGAAGCCAAAGAAGGCCACCCCACGAAACACGAAGGCTCCTGCGCTGCGGACAATCGAGTCGGCGGCGGGCGGGATTGGCTCGTTCCTCGCTCCCTTGCCGAAACCCCGCCCCGCTTGTTCCTCGCTTCGGCGTGTTTCAAGGGGACTTTAAAGCCCCGTGCAAAGAGTGTGGCCAATACATTCTTCGCTATTTGCCAAGAAAAGCAATTTAACTTAATGCGTATGGAGTAAAAACCTCCCTACATTTATAAGAACGCTGAATCTTCTGAAACATTACGCTTCCAGCTAGATGGGGTAAGTGTGGACATTCCCGGCTACAGTCTAAAAAACACACTGTATCAAGACGTGACAGGCAGCATGGTCCGTGCGGTGCGCTCAGACGGCATGGCCTGTATCTTGCGCATTGGCTCACTTCCCCGCGCCAGTATCACTTTAACGAGCGAACGCGATTTGCTCGAACAAATTCACAGCCCCCACGCACCTCAGCCGCTTGATTTATTCAAACATGGCGCAGCGATGGTGCTGGTTTTAAGTGATTGCCCTGGCCGCACCTTAGAAGACTTAATCAACGAATCGGGCCACAGCCCCAGCACCACCTTGCAACTGGCCATTACCTTGGCCCGCAAACTACAGCGTACCACCACGATTGCCCACGCCCTCTCTGACTTACACGCCAGTGGCAAACCGCACGGCAGGCTGTGGCCCGATCATATTATTATTGCCCCCGACCATAGCATCCGCTTTGTAGGCATGGCTGATGGCGGTGAAACCGACCCACAAAAACACCGCGCCGCTTATTTTTCCCCAGAACAAACTGGGCGCTTGCGCTCTGATGTTAATCCAAGAAGTGATTTCTATACCTTAGGGGTCATTTGCTATCGCATGTTTACGGGGCAGCTGCCCTTTAATAGCAATGACACGCTGTCTTTAATCCACGCGCATCTCGCCAAAATCCCCACGCCCCCTAGCGAGATCTCAGATACGCCGCCCGCGCTCTCAGCCATTATTATGAAATTGCTAGAGAAGGTTCCTGAAAAACGCTATCACACCGCTGCGGGGCTGGCTCACGATTTACAACGCTGCACCGAACGATTATCAAATGGATTAACCGGCCCTTTCCCTCTCGGCGAAGATGATGAGCCTGGCGTACTTCACCCCTCAAACACCCTGTATGGTCGAGATCATCAGCGCATCTGCTTACTCGATGCTTTTGCGCGTAGCCAAACGCAAGCCGCCGAAGTGGTGCTTATTTCTGGCTACTCTGGCATCGGCAAAAGCTCGCTGGTGCAGTCGCTCAGGCCCGATATTATGATGGCGGGTGGTTTTTTTATTGAAGGGAAGTTCGACCAATATCAACGCAATATTCCTTATGCAGCACTCTCAAGCGCTTTTGATAAGCTGGTGCGGCAATGGCTGGCCGAGCCCAATACCGATTATTGGAAAAGCCGCATACTCGCCGCCGTAGGCAGAAATGCACAGGTGCTGATTGACGCTATTCCGCCATTGCAATGGCTGCTTGGCCCACAAGCGCCCGCTGCCGAGCTAGGTCCTGCCGAATCCCGCCATCGCCACAATAAAACGCTGGTCGACTTTATTCAGGGCATTTGCCATCAGCAATCGCCCTTGGTTTTATTTCTGGATGATTTGCAATGGGCCGACCCTGCCAGCTTAGATTTAATCGGCCAGCTGCTGACTAATTCGAATAATAAATACTTGCTTTTAATTGGTGCATATCGGAACACCGATGTCATTGCTGGCCACCCGCTACTCCTTGCCCAAGCAGAATGGCACACCCAAAATGTGCGCAGCACCCAGATTGAGCTTGCCCCGCTCACCTCTGCTCAAGTGAATGATTTTTTAATCGAAGCCTTACATACCGGCGAAAACACCCTCAGCCTTGCCAGCCTGATTCATAAAAAAACGGGGGGCAATCCTTTTTTCATTGGCAAACTATTACGTGCCTTAGTCGATGAAGCCTTTATCTCTTGGGATAGAAATTCACGCATCTGGACGTGGGATATCACTCGGCTGGCTACGCATAACGTAGCAGAAAATGTAGTTGATCTAGTCATCGAACAACTCCACCGCCTTCCGCCTCATGTACAAGCCTTAGCCAGTGCAGCGGCTTGCTTTGGCAATCAGTGCAATTTGGCCGATTTAGCTGCCATCACTGGCCTTAACCAAGCCCAAACCTTTGAGTGCTTGCACACCCTAAGACAAGCGGAGCTGATGACGGAGATTCCGAGTGAAGCGGGCCAACCCAAGCCGATTCGCTTTATGCATGATCGAGTCCAGCAAGCCGCCTATTCTTTACTGAACGATTTACAGCAGCAAGAAACGCATCTGCGTATTGCCCGCCACCTTGCCAGCACGAGGAGCGGCACGCACTTTCAAGAGCAATTATTTATTATTGCTCAGCAATTTAGCGCGGGTTTAGCGCTCATCCTCAAGGCTGCAGACCCCAACGACATCCGCTATCTGGCCGATTTATTTTTACAAACCGCCAGCAAAGCGATTACCGCTGCGGCCTATTCCAGCGCCCAGCTTTTTGCCAGCAACGCCCAGCTCTTACTCAACAAGGGCAGCACGTGGGATGAGGACTACGCCCTACGCTTACGATTAAATTACACCCAAGCACAAGCGGCCTTCCTGTCTGGCGACTTAGCCCAATCAGAAGCCATTATTTTGGCCACCGTACCCCGCTTACACAGTGCAATTGAGCAAGCCGAGTTCAAAAATCTGTTAATTATTGGCAAAACGCTGACAGCGGATTACCAAGGGGCGATCGAAGCGGGACGTGAAGCGCTGGAGTTACTTGGTTTACATTGGCCAGAAGACCCTGAAGCGGCATTTCAAGATCTTATGCTGCAAATTGAAAGCAAGATGCAAAATCGCAGCCCGATTGATCTGCTCCAGCAACCACTCTTAAAAGACCCAAAGCAGCAGCTTATTCAAAAAACACTGCTTAACTTAGACACCTCCACCTCATTTGGTCACCCCCGCTACTACCCCTTTATTATCTCGCGCATGGTGCTTACCGCCTTAGAGCACGGCAATTCAATCGAGATTTGTAAGGGCTATGGCACCTTTGGTGTTTTGCTGGGCTGCTTATTTGGCCAGCGCCAAAGAGGATTTGAGTTTGCTAGCCTCGGCTATCAGCTGATTACCCCCTTAGATGGCTTGGCACTTAAATGTAAGACTGGCTGGCCTTATGCTGTCGGCTCTCTGCCTTGGGTTAAGCCGCTGCACGACTCTTTGCCTCTCATTCAAGACAGCATTAATGCCGGCCTAATGACAGGGGATCAGCAGTTCACGGGCTATTTGTATTGTGCCGATGTATTGCATCGCTATATCAGCGGTCTACCGCTTTCTAAACTCAGCGAGCGCATCGAGCAGACCTTGCAATCCTCGATCAGCAACAAAAACCAATGGGCCATCGATACCCTTAGCGCCTTACGTTTTTCTGTGGCCGCCTATACTGCGCCCATATGGGATGGCAACGCCCCCAATGAAAGTCAATTTGTTCAAGCGTTTGAGCAAAGCGATAGCCGCTCCTCGCTGTGTTTTTATCATATCTATCGCGCCCAACGCATGCTGTTTGCTGGCCGCTATGAAGAAGTCATTTTGCATGCCCGCCAAGGGCTGGCGCTGTGCCGCTACATTATGGGATTCATTGCTAACTTTGATGCCCATTGGTGTTTAGCCATGGGCCTCGCCAACCATGCTCCGGCCCCCGATGAGCTTGCTGAAATCCAGCAGCATCGTGAGCAACTTTTAGCGTGGAGCAATGATTGCCCCGCCAATTTTTCCCACAAACTGTATTTACTCGATGCGCAAATTGCCCTCTTAGCAGGCCAACATGAAGCAGCACTTTTATACTGTCACCAATCCATTACTGCGGCACGCAGCCAAGGTTTTACCCAAGACTTAGCCCTAGCAGAAATCCATACCTGTAAATTGTGGGTTGAGCGGGGCTACCCTCTTTACGCAACTCACCACCTCAAAAACGCCATTTCTAACTTACAACACTGGGGTGCAATTGGCCTTGCCAAGACACTGCGCCATGAATTTAGCTCCGTCTGGCAATTTATCCCGCCCGAAGAAGATGCATTTCATGGCCGAGCGCTTTCCTCCACGGGGGTGCTGAAAGCTTCGCAAGCCATTGCCAGTGAGCTAGCCCTCGACCCGCTACTGGTTCGCCTCACCGAGCTGATGATTGAAAGCGCCGGTGCCACCATGGGGGCGCTCATTTTGGCGGAAGACGGCCAGCCTCGGCTCAAAACCGTCGGCATTATCGAAAATGACGCCATTACCGTTCGCCCTAGAAACAGCCTAAGTCTGCCTGTGGCCGCGTCGATTTTGCAATATGTGTGGCGCACTTTAGAAACCGTCGCCTTAGATGACGCCGGTCTTGATGAGCGTTTTCAGCGCGATGCCTACATACACAGCACCCGTGTTAAATCGGTTTTATGCGGCCCCATTATTAAGCAAGGCGTGCTGCTTGGCGTTTACTACCTAGAAAACCCGCTCGCGGCAGGAACCTTCACCACCGACAGACAAGAAGTCATTCACGCCTTAGCAACCCAAGCGGCCATCTCCATGGAAAACGCTCGCCTTTACGACGAGCTAGAAAGCCGTGTTGAAGTGCGAACACAGGAATTAAGCGCGGTTAATCAGCATCTAGAAAACGAGCTAGCAGAAAGAAATCGCATCGAAAAAGCGCTTAGAGAAAGTGAATCTCGTTTTCGCGCCATCGTAGAAAGCATGCTCACCGGCTATATGAAAACCGAGCTGAGCAGCGGCAAAATCCTCGCGATCAACTCGGCCATGCTCGATATCATTGGCGTAAGCAATGCAGAATCTTTAGTCGGTGAAAACGCACAACACTTTTATGCAAACCAGCAAGAGCACGCACAACTGCAAGAAATGATCAAAAAGCACGAAAGAGTAAGCCGCTACGCCATTAAGATTCGCAACAGTAATGGCAAGGTTATGGATGTGCTTACCACCAGCCGCCTGCTTTACAACGCAGAAGGCGAGCCCAGCCATATTGAAGCCACCATGATGGACATCACCGAGCTTAATCAAGCCAAAGAAGCCGCCGAGGCCGCCACCAAGGCCAAAAGTGCATTTTTGGCCAATATGTCGCATGAAATTCGTACCCCTCTCAATGCCATTCATGGCATTGCCCATTTAATGCGGCACACCACTTTGGATGAAAAACAAGCCGACTACTTGCTCAAGCTCACCCAATCGACCAACACCTTAATTGCCTTAATCGATGACATTCTTGATTTTTCTAAAATAGAAGCCGAACGGCTTACTTTAGAAAATGAAATTTTTTCTTGTAGAGAAATGGCTAATCAAGTGGTTTCACTGCTTAAATTTAGAGCCGAAGAAAAAGGGCTTTCTTTAACCCTTAGCCTGCCTGAGCAATTTAACGAATGGCGGAAAGGCGACGCCCTGCGCCTCAGCCAGATCCTCATTAATCTCTTAGGCAATGCCATTAAGTTTACCCAGCGTGGCAATGTGCATTTAACGCTCAGTACCCCTAGCGAAACGCAGCTTATTTTCACCATTAGCGATCAAGGGATAGGCATGACAGCAGAACAAATAAGCCGACTCTTTCAGCCCTTCATTCAAGCTGACAATTCCACAACAAGGCAATTTGGTGGCACAGGGCTGGGGCTTTCGATCAGTAAGAAATTAGCTTCGCTCATGGGAGGGGGAATCACCGTAAGCAGCCAGCAGGGCAAAGGCAGCCAATTTTGCCTGAGCTTGGATTTAGCGCTTGCGCCAGAAGCACAAAACACTCAACACATTGAAATTATTGAAAAGGCCGTTAATTTTGAGGGCAAACATATTTTGATAGTCGACGATGTGGCCATCAACCGGCTGGTCGCACGCGAACTGCTGTCTTTACTTAAAATTAGCTGTGACGAAGCCAATAACGGCGAAGAAGCCCTGCAAAAATTGAGCGGCCATCACTATGATTTGGTCTTAATGGACTTACAAATGCCCATTCTGGATGGGCTAGACGCCACGAGACAAATGCGGGCAAGAGGCGATAGCACACCGGTGATCGCCTTAACCGCCGATGCCTTAGAATCGCATAAAAAAATCTGCGCAGAAGTCGGTATGAACGATCACCTTGCCAAGCCGATTATTCCTTTGCAGCTCAATACCCTACTCAAGAAATGGCTGATCGATAAGCCCTAGTAAACCCAAATCTTAAACCACGGAGAAAAAGGAGGACACAGAGGGCCACGGAGAAAAACGAACCTAAGGTTTTATCCGTGAAACTCCGTGTTCTCTGTGCCCTCCGTGTTTCAAGATTTGGGTTTTATATTGAAGCTAATGCGCACAGCGCTCTGGTAGGCTGCGAATGGCGTCGGCATTGGATGGCGAGAACACCATTTCTGCGGCTTGCGACCAACTTACCCATTTAAAGCGGCGATGCTCACCTACTGCCAATGTAATCGCGATCGTGGCCGAGACTTCTAGGCTAAAAACATGCTCGGTATTGTGGGTAGTGCCGGGGGCATAACGGTGGCGCCAGATTTCATAAATCTCGAAATCGTGACTTTGCTGCCAATTGCGTAATGTATAGAGGCCGACATCAATGCCGGTTTCTTCAAACACCTCTCGGCGAGCCGTTTGCTCCAGCGATTCCTCGCCCTCTCGGCTACCGGTGACCGATTGCCAAGCCTCATTAAAATCAGTCCGCTCCATAAGCAGTACCTGTAGATCAGGCGTGTGAATCACAATCAGCGCAGATACCGCTTGCTTGTACGGCTTTGATGCAGTTGGAATAGTCATGACAAATTAAAAAGGCCGTTGAGAAGCAAAGCTTAAACCATGCAAGCGCCCACTCACAACTTCATCGCGTAAAAAACGGTGAATGCAGACAAATACAACAAGAAGCAAGAAATTGGCATATTACGTTTCGCATTGAATGCGCCCTGCCATTCTTTCCCATGAGAAAAAACCCTAAGCGCGCTACAATCGCGGCCTATATAGATTGTTGAGCCACTATGTTTGATGCCCTCGCCCTTCGTGCCCAGTTTCCTTTATTGCTGCGCGCTCCCGAGTTGATTTATCTCGACAACGCCGCCACCACGCAAAAACCTTTGGCGGTGTTGGATGCTGAGCGTCATTTTTATGAGACGGCCAATGCCAATGTACACCGTGGCTCGCACCGCCTCGCCGTAGCGGCCACCGATGCTTTTGAAGGGGCTAGGTTGAGCGTTGCGCGCTTTATTAACGCGGCATCTAGCGATGAAATCGTTTTTACACGCGGGGCAACCGAAGCGATCAATTTAGTCGCGCAAAGCTGGGGAGCGGCCAACCTGCACGCTGGCGATGAGATTTTACTCAGCACACTAGAGCACCACGCCAATATCGTGCCTTGGCAAATGCTGGCAGCGCGTTGCGGCGCCATCATCAAACCGGTGCGTTTACTGAGCGACGGCAGCTTAGATATCGAACACTTTCATTCTCTGCTTTCAGACAAAACCAAGCTGGTCGGCCTTGCGCATATTTCTAACGCCATTGGCAGCGAGCTACCCGTTGCAGATTTAATCGCAGCGGCGCATCGTGTGGGCGCCAAAGTATTGATCGACGGCGCGCAAGCCGTGGCGCATAAAGTAATCAATGTGCAGCTGCTCGATGCCGATTTTTATGTGTTTTCTAGCCACAAAGTGTACGGCCCGACGGGGATTGGTGCGCTATGGGCCAAAGCCGACATCCTCGCAGCCATGCCGCCTTGGCAAGGGGGCGGCGAAATGATAGAGCGCGTTTCTTTTGAAACCACCAGCTATGCTCCAGCCCCCGCTCGCTTTGAAGCAGGCACGCCTGCTATTGCCCAAAGCGTTGGCTTTGCTGCCGCTTTAGATTGGTTAACAAGCCAAGATCGCCCCGCCATTGCCCTGCATGAAGATGCTTTACGCCTGCAATTGGAACACGGCTTGCGCCAAATCGACGGCTTACGCATCATCGGCAACGCGGCACAAAAAGGCCCAGTCGTCTCGATCGCTTTTAGCGACGCCCACCCCTACGATGTAGCCCAGTTTTTAGATGCCAGAAATATCGCCGTGCGCGTAGGCAGTCACTGTGCTCAGCCGCTGCTCAACAGTCTGGGACTTAAAGGGACCTTACGAGCATCCTTTGCCGCTTACAATACCCGCGCCGATGTAGACGCACTCTTGGCGGGCCTAAGCGAAACATTAGAGCTATTGGCTTAATACCCAAGCCTAGTTTTCGTAGGGCGGGTGAAACCCGCCGAGCTTTACGATGGAATACGAAAACGGCGGGCTTCACCCGCCCTACGATGATTCAATACTTGCAAGCGCGTGCTTTTTATATAGCCAACACCTCGCTATTGCCTTAAAACCTAGCCCAAGCATCAAGCTGTCCGGAAAATCACCATGAACAAAGAAGAAATAGAAATCAAGCTCGCCAGCGCCCATGGCTGGGAAGGTAAAAATCGCTTACTGGTACAGCTTGCAAGGGATTTAGCCCTGCTGCCTGCCGAAGAACAAAACGAAGAAAACCGCGTCGTGGGCTGTGAAAGCACCGCTTGGCTAAAAATCAGCTGGCAAGGTGAATATATCCAATTGGAAGCGGATAGTGAATCCCGCATTGTAAAAGGGCTGCTGGTTTTACTCATGGCAGCCTATCAAGGCAAAACAAGGCTAGAGATCAGCCAGTTTGATTGTGAGGCTTGGCTTGTCTCGCTAGGGCTGACCCGTTTTCTATCCGCTTCGCGTGGCAATGGCGTAAAAGCCGTTATTGGTAAAATTCACAAAGCAATTATTACTGACGCGCATTGACGCCATATGTCAGCAAAGTATCCTGTACCCCTCGAACACAAGGAAGATTCAATGAAGAACTTACGTCAGCTAGTTGCCGCTTTAATCACCAGCAGTGTCATGATTGTTCCCGCATTTGCAGCAGAACGTGTACTGACGGTAGGTTCAGACGCCACGTTCGCACCTTTTGAAATCTTGAATAAAAAACAAGAAGTAGAAGGCTTTGATGCAGATTTAATCCATGCTGTTGCTAACAAGGCAGGCATCCAAATCAAGCTAATCAACACCCCTTGGGAAGGCCTATTTGCAGGCTTAAACAATGGCGAGCGGGATATCGTGATTGCTGCGGTGACCATCACCCCAGAACGCCAAAAATCAATGGACTTTACGACTCCTTACTTTGAAGCCAAGCAACTCATCGTGGTTTCTGCCAAAAGCCCGATCGGCAAATTAAGCGATCTTAAAACCAAGAAAATGGCCGTACAAAATGGCACCACCGGCGATATCGTGGCGCAAAAGCATTTTGGTAAAGGCAACACCAATATCCGCCGCTTTGAATCCATCGTACTGGCCTTGCAAGAATTAAAATCCGGCGGCGTGGATGCAGTGATTGGTGACAATAGCGTGGTTAAAAACTATCTAATCAACAATCCTAATTCTGGCTTCAAGCTAATTGACGACACCAGCTTTGATAAAGAGTTCTACGGTATTGCGGTTAAAAAAGGCAATGCTGCGCTGTTAGCCAAGCTAAACAAAGGCTTAGCCGATGTAAAAGCAGATGGCTCTTACCAAAAGATTTACAGCAAGTATTTCGGCAAGTAATTAGCCCTATTGCTGCACAAAAAAATCGCCTTTAGAGGCGATTTTTTTTGTGGCTGGCATTACTCAGAAATTAAAACGAACCTAGCCCCTTTAATGGTATGGCCACACAATGACAAGCATTCAATCACCGTAGGGCGGGTAAAACCTGCGTATTTTTCATTATCGCTCGCGGGTTTCACCTCAATCCTATCAACTTAAGCCGCTTGCCTTTATTCAAGGCATGCGGCAACATCTTTAATCAATCGCAACTCACTGATTTATAATTACAATATGATTAAGCGCCTTAACTGACATAATTGGTAATTTATCGACTCTTTTG
>JAPLQI010000073.1 GCA_026399755.1 Pseudomonadota bacterium | reverse complement strand
TACTCCTTACTAATGCAAGCACTTGTTTCGCTTCCGAATCAAGCACTCACACTCATCGACTGTATTTTTTTAAAGATCATTCGCTGCGGCTAGAACACCGTGTTGCTGTGTGCGCTGCAGCGAGAGGCCGAAATATACGGGCAAGGGCCGCCTAGGTCAACACCCTATCTGCGTTAAAACACAAGGAAGTCGCTAAGTCATTGATTTACATAATGTCGACTATCGCAGAAAATTTCGACTTGTAGAATCGTAAATTGCCCTCATCTATTATTTAATCTAAAAGACGGTTTTAAAGGACCCAAAATGGCCAATGTTTTAATGTATAGCACGGGGGTCTGCCCTTACTGCGTGATGGCTGAGCGTTTATTAAACAAAAAAGGCATCACCGAGATCGAGAAAGTGCGCATCGATCTAAACCCAGAGCGCCGCGATGAGATGATGACGCGCACGAACCGTCGCACTGTGCCGCAGATTTATATTGGCGAGCGCCACATTGGTGGTTTTGATGATTTAGCTGCGCTAGATCATGCGGGTGAGCTGGATGCGCTGCTAGCCGCGTAATACAATCAAACCGAGACAGACGGTAGTAATCTACATACAAATCGTGCGATGATTTCGCCTCACGTTTTACCCCACCTATATAAATAGAAAATAAGGATTTGCCATGAGCGAACAACAACAAGAGCTTCAGCCTGTTTTTGCTATTCAAAAACTATATGTTAAAGATATCTCTCTTGAGTCCCCAAATTCACCACAAGCCTTTCTTGAGCAAGCTGAACCTGAATTTAATATTCAGTTCCGCAACCAGGCTCGTAGCTTTGACAATGGTTTCTATGAAGTATCTTTAACCGTAACAGCTCAAGCTACCGTAGAAGATCGAACGATTTTCTTGGTTGAAGTCACCCAGAATGGTTTGTTCAATATTGAAAATGTACCCGAAGGTGAAATGGATCCGCTTTTAGGCATTGGTTGCCCAAGCATTTTGTTCCCTTACCTGCGCGAAGCGGTTTCTGACTTAACAACACGCGCGGGCTTCCCACCGCTGATGTTGCAACCGATTAACTTTGAAGCAATCTACTTGCAACAGCGTCAGCAAGCAGAAGAGCAGGCCGCGAATGCACAAACCACTCATTAAACTGAGTGTGATCGCTGCGTTGGCTTTATCCGCCAACGCGGCTTTTGCTCTTGAATATCGATCCATTGCTCGCCATGGCGTCGTTTTATCTGAAGCCCCTGCTGATGAAGCTAAAAAACTATTCTTAGCCAGCAAGGGCATGCCGCTTGAACTCCTTGCCGAACAAGGTGACTGGGCCAGAGTGCGTGATCGAACGGGTAGTTTGGCTTGGTTAAAAAAAACAGACTTAAGTAGCAAGCACACCGTACAAGTATTAAAAGACTCTGCGATCTATAAAACGGCAGATGCAAAATCAGCCATTATTTATCGTGCGGGCAAAGATTTACTACTTGAGCTACAAGAAAACACGCGTACCGGCTGGCTGAAAGTAAAGCACCGTGATGGTGTTGTTGGCTTTATTCGTATCGAAGAAGTGTGGGGCGTATGAAATTAGCCATATTGGGTGCAGGCTCTTGGGGCACTGCACTCGCAATTCGTTTTGCCGACCGACATCAAGTCACCCTTTGGTCGCGCGATGCCCATCAAGTACAAGAAATGCAAGACGCGCGAGCTAACCCTCGCTACCTAGCTGATGCGGCTTTTCCTGACTCACTATCTGTAACCACAGATCTAGCCTATGCCGTACAAGGTGCTGAACTGGTTTTGATTGTGACGCCGATGTCAGGCTTACGCACTTCGCTAAAAGCTTTACGCAACTTAGATTGCAAAGCTGCCGTACTTTGGGCCTGCAAAGGCTTAGAAGCAGGCACGATGTTGCTGCCCCACCAAGTTGCCAAAGAAGAAATGGCAGATGAAGTACCGCGTGGCATGTTATCTGGCCCAAGCTTTGCTCAGGAAGTGGCTCAAGGCCTACCTGCTGCTGTGACCATTGCCGCGAGCGATGTGCAATTTGCTCGCCACACCGTAGAAGAGCTCAATACTTCAGTCTTACGCCTCTATGCCAGCGATGATTTGATTGGCGTAGAAATTGGCGCCGCCGTTAAAAACGTGATTGCAATTGCTGCTGGCGTATGTGATGGCTTAAACCTTGGTCTAAACGCTCGAGCGGCACTACTGACCCGAGGACTTGCCGAAATGGCACGCTTTGCCGCAGCCTTAGGTGGCAAAACAGAAACCATGATGGGCCTTGCTGGGATTGGTGATTTGATGCTAACCGCAACCGGCGATTTATCACGCAATCGCCGTGTCGGTTTGTTATTGGCTCAGGGTTTAAATCTGGACGATATCTTAAAGAATTTAGGCCATGTCGCAGAAGGCGTGCCTACGGCAAGGGAAGTCTTACGTCAAGCCAATGGGCTAGGGATTGAAATGCCCATTACTGCGGCCGTATGCAAAATGCTGTTTGAGCATATGCCGGTACAAGATATTTTGTCTGAGCTGATGGGGCGTAGCCCAAAGATGGAATCAGAGCGCAGCTAGACCAATTCGCGCTGCAGTTTGGCCCAATAAGGCCAAACTGCAAAACGGATATAAAGCCAAGTTTAATTTGTAGAAACTCCCCCTAGCTTCATGATCTTCAAAGCATTCTCATCGAATCTCGCCAAGGTAGGCAAGACGAGATAGCGATCCGCATCTGGCACACCAAACCATTTAGCCAAAGGCCATGCTAGCTGTTCAACAGATAGATCAGGAATATAACGTCCCTGCCCCACATCGTCGCTCCCACCAATCACTGGCAAGGGCACTCGCCCATAAATTTGCCCACCGGCTACAGCGCCACCCATCACAAAATGATGGCTCGCCCAGCCATGATCTGATCCATCCCCATTGCTACTTAAAGTGCGGCCAAACTCAGACCCTGTAAAAGTAGTCACTTGGTTTTGCAAGCCCAGCTCTGTTAATGCGCCATCAAAGGCCATCAACGCATCATTGAGCGTTGTCAGCAGCAACGGATGCTTCGCCACCAAACCATCGTGCAGATCAAAACCACCTAGCTGCACCATAAACACCTGCCGTTGATTACCCAGCTGCCCACGAACACTGATCAGTTTAGCCACCATTTTCAGCGAATCCGCCAGCGCATTTCCCTTAGGAAATACCGTGGTTAATACCGGTGCACCTTTGAGTGCCGTATCCAGCTGAGAAGAGGTATTCAAGCCACGCTGGGTGACTTTTACATATTCATTTTCCAGATGATTGCTTTTATTACTGACCATCATCGCTTTGAGTTCACTCACAAAGCTCGGCCCAAATAGGGTGTTAGAGCCGCCTAAAAGCAGGGGATTGCCATTTACACCGACCGAAAAACTTCGCGCCTCTTTACCACTTAAATACAAGCCGACCCCACCTACCGAAACACAGCTGAGCGCCGCATTGGTGTTGCCGCTCAGAAATAGATCCCCCGCTCGCCCGCCCCAGCCTGAATCAGCCCCTTCAGCCATCGAAGACATCCAGTAACTCTGCTGATCATTATGCGAGAACAGCTTAGGCGGCAGAGGGACGCTGCGAGTTTGATACTGCAATTTAGTAGTGGGCTGAATCAGCGGCCCCATATTTGCCACCACGGCCAAACGCTCCGCTGCAAATAAAGAAGACAAGCCAGATAGCTGCGGGGCCAGCGCCATTTGCCTGCCATCGCTTAATGGTTTGGGCAAGACATTGAGCTGTGCACGCGGCGTAGCCAAGGCTAGTCGGATCGCGGCATAGGCATTGTAATTAGCTAAATCATAAGGAATCATCGTGTTTTGATGATCATTCCCTCCTGCTAAAAACACACAAACCAGCGCCTTATAGTCGCTAGGATTCGCCGCAGCAGCGGCCTCACTCATTAATGACAAATTAAATGCCATCGGTGCCGCTACACCCGTGGCCGCCAACATGCCTGCGCGACGTAAGAACTCGCGACGTGAAAGGTCCTTATCCATCGGAGTTCCTTATTTTAAAACCAAATATTCTGGATTGCTCAGCACCATTAACAAGGCCGCAACGACGCGATTTTGTTTTTGAATATCGAGCTTGACGGGATTGAGGTCGCTCATCGGCAGCTTACTGATACTGGCAACAATAGCCGCTTTCACACCCTCACTGAGTTGCCCACAGGCAAATAAGAGATTAAATCGCTCAACTAAGGCCGCAGGCTGATCGGCCATGGTTTTTTCCTCATTTAAAAACAAGGAAAGGCCTGTTTCTTTTTTGTCATTTTGGCTCGCCCCATTACTATCGTTATAGGTTCGTAAGGTATTGCTCTCAGGCGCTGTCAACAAACCATACAAATAGTTAAGCTGCACAATCGTGGTAATTTCCGAGACAATTTGCATTTCAGGCGCAAGCAAGCCCTGCTTGGCAAGCTCAGACCCTGGTGGAGCATAACCTGGCCTAAAAAAGTTAAATACACTACTCGCCCCTAATGGCCCCTGCCCCAAACGCCATGCTGGATCGGTGGTGTTTCCCAAGCGCCATGCGCCATCTGGGCTTCGGTAATCCAACGTTCTAATCAGCTGCACCAAGCGAATCATGGGCTCGCGATGCTTACCCGCAAACACATTGCCATCCGCTGCTTGCCGCGCTTCAGGGTCAAGCAAAATCGCAGAAAGCACGTTTTTCATATCGCCCCGCGCCCCCTGAGCACCGCCATTAAAGGCAGTTGCAACGCGTGCAATATAAGCAGGGCTAGGGTTGCTGCACACAAACCGTTGTATCAATTGCTTGCCAATAAACGGTCCAACATTGGGATGATTAAAAAGCGTTGCCAAAGCGATTTTGAGTGATTCAGTGCCATTGCTTCCGGCCGGAATCGTAACTCCCAAAAAACTCTTTTCTAAAAGAGAGTGATTGGCGCTTTGCAAAGTCATTGGCTTTCTTGTTATTTCAATATCAGGATTAGGCACATTAAATTGCAAAGGCGCAGTCCAGCCAGTAAACACACGCGCCAGATTACTGACTGTATCGAGGCCATAGGTTTCAATCGGCAGGCCCTTAGCATCTTTCTTTAAGGATCCATCCAGATTTAATTCATAAAGGCCAATCGTAAAGAGCTGCATCACCTCACGCGCATAATTTTCATCGGGGCGACGGCCTTTATTGTCCTCTTTTAAATTACCAAAGGTGCCCAGCATCCGCCCCATCGCTAGGCTCAGCGTGACATCGATCAGTAAGTTATAAAAATTGCCAAATGCATTCTTTTGCAAAATATCCATGAAATCTGCCATCACCAGCGCTTTAAGCGGCCCCGGCACATCCACCCCTGCATAGCTAATCACAAAGATTTCTGACAAAGCCAAGGTCATGCGCTGCTGCAAGACATCACTTCCTGTCAGCATGCTTTGCCACAAAACATTGGGTAACACCTGCCAATTTTGATAAGCAGGCAAGTCTTTACTACGCAATTCATTGGCATAGGCCCAACGGGACGGTGGGGGTGCAGTATTAAATTGCTGCGTTAGCCATGCCTCATAGCCAGATTCTTTCAGCGCATTGAGCTCTGCCTGACGGCCACCAAAGCCTGCTTGCGCAAGAAAACGAGCGGCCTCTGCATCTGTTTTCGGCTTGATAACCACGGGGGCAGCAACACTAACAGGAGCACTTTGAGGCTCACCTTGAGAGCCACCACAGGCAGCCAAGGCCAAGCTCGCCGCCAGCACAGTGACAAGCTCTGCACTTCCTGTCGCCGATATAAGGATTTCATCTTGGTCAGTTTCCACAGCGTCCCTCACTCTATTTAACATTAGTTTTTACTTATATTAATGCGG
Source organism: Pseudomonadota bacterium (assembly GCA_026399755.1). Taxonomy (GTDB): domain Bacteria; phylum Pseudomonadota; class Gammaproteobacteria; order Burkholderiales; family Chitinibacteraceae; genus Iodobacter. The sequence continues at coordinate 85,844 of JAPLQI010000073.1, read as the reverse complement.
TATCTCACTAAATACACATGAATATATGATGAATAAATACCTTAGTTTTACACACCCCCCCTAAAGTGCCAGTAAATATGTTTATTAGCTTATATGCACAGAGGCTCACGATCGTTTGTTACTGCCTTAACCCCCGCCAACAGCCCTCTCGTTTTCAGTTACAATCAGCACTCACTATTTTCATCAATGCTTTGGGCAGGAGTTTGCAATATGTCGATGTCTGACCGCGATGGGCTTATTTGGTATGACGGTAAATTAGTACCGTGGCGTGATGCGACCACACACGTTTTAACCCACACCCTGCATTACGGCATGGGCGTGTTTGAAGGTGTACGCGCTTACGAAACCCCAAAGGGCACGGCCATTTTCCGCCTGCACGATCACACAGAGCGTCTGTTTAACTCAGCCAAAATTTTCCAAATGAACATTCCGTTCAGCTTTGAAGAACTTTTTGAAGCGCAAAAAACCGTGGTGCGTGAAAACAAACTGGCTTCTTGCTATCTCCGCCCACTGGCCTTTGTTGGCTCAGAAAAACTAGGTATCGCCGCCACTGGCAACACCATTAATGTGATCGTTGCTGCATGGCCTTGGGGCGCTTATTTAGGCACTGAAGGCTTAGAGAAAGGGATTCGCGTTAAGGTTTCCAGCTTTACTCGCCACCATGTGAACGTATCCATGGTGCGTGCCAAAGCCAGCGGTTATTACGTCAACTCCATTTTGGCGCACCAAGAAGCCGCCGCAGATGGCTACGATGAAGCCATGCTGCTTGATACCGAAGGCTATGTATCTGAAGGTGCAGGCGAAAATCTATTTATTGTTAAAAAAGGCAAACTCTATACGCCGGATGTCTCCAGCTGTTTAGATGGCATTACCCGTAATACCGTGATTACGCTGGCTAAAGAAGAAGGCATCGAAGTCATCGAAAAACGCATCACCCGCGATGAAGTCTATACCGCAGATGAAGCGTTCTTCACCGGTACAGCCGCCGAAGTTACACCGATTCGTGAGCTAGATAATCGCCCAATTGGCATTGGTAGCCGTGGCCCGATTACCGAACGCCTGCAAAAACGCTATTTTGACTGCGTAAAGGGTTTAGACCCACTGCACGAAGATTGGCTAACACTGATTTAATATTAAAGCAGGGAGTGGAGCGCATCCACTCCCTTGAACTATGGTGATTGAATCACCCAGCATGAAAGAGAAAATCCATGGAACTCAAAGAAAATACCCAACGTGAAATCGAAGTTTTAGCTAGCGATTTACCCCTACATTGCCCAATGCCTAATATGCTGAGCTGGAATTCTCATCCACGTGTGTTCTTGCCAGTAGCCAAAAATGGCGAAGCGCTTTGCCCATACTGTGGTACGCACTACCACCTAAAAGCGGGTGAAGTTGTTAAAGGCCACTAAACGGATTTACTCCCCGTTTTAACTATGTAACGACCTTCCTTGGCGGGCTCCACCCGTCCTACAGGACAATACCTCGGATGAATTGGCCGAATAAGGCCTCATGGCCAATTCGTCACTTCTGAGCTTATGAAAAAAATTCTGATTATTGCCCCAGCGTGGGTTGGCGACGCCATTATGGCCCAGCCTCTTTATCGACGCCTGCATCAACGCTATCCTGGCCTAATTTTGGATGTGCTCGCCCCTGCTTGGACACGCCCTCTACATGCTCGCATGCCCGAAGTGAGCGAATCATTTGATACGCCTTTTGGCCATGGCGAGCTAAAGCTGGGCACACGCTGGACTTTAGCGCGGCAAATGAAAAAGCGTGGCTACGATCAAGTGATTGTGCTGCCGAATTCGCTTAAATCAGCGCTGCTACCACTGTTTAGCGGCATCAAGATCCGTACGGGCTGGGTAGGAGAATCTCGCTATGGTTTTCTGAACGACACCCGCGTGCTTGATCCGCTGGCCTTACCGCAAATGGTCGAACGCTTTGCGGCGCTGGCCGAAGATGTCGATCAGCCCATCGTTCGCCCCGTTCCCTTCCCGCATTTAGTCGTGAATGACCAAGACCGAGCGGCCAGTGCTGCTAAATTGGGTTTTGATACCAGCAAGCCGATGATTGCACTTTGCCCCGGCGCAGAATATGGCCCAGCTAAGCGTTGGCCGGGTAGCCATATGGCCTCCCTTGCCCAAACGCTACTGAACCGTGGCTTTCAGGTTTGTATTTTTGGCTCGAATAAAGACCGTGAAATTGCTGACGAGATACTGGCTGGCGCGCCCGAAGTGATTGATTACTGCGGCAAAACCTCTCTGGCCGAAGCCATTGATATGATGTCGCTGGCCTGTGCCGTAGTCAGTAATGATTCTGGCCTAATGCATGTCGCTGCCGCACTCGAGCGCCCCTTGGTGGCGATTTATGGCTCCAGCTCACCCGAATTCACTCCGCCATTATCGGCCAATGCCAAAATTGTGACTTTGGACTTGGAGTGCAGCCCCTGCTTTGAACGCGTCTGTCCACTCACACATATGAACTGCCTTAATCAGCTTGGGCCTGATAAGGTGCTGATAGCTTTGGATCAATTATTGGCCTAAGTATTTGTGGTGTATTTAGCCTTTTCACCAATAAATCCAAGCTATGGATGGAAAATCGTGAAAAAATATTTATCAAAATTAGGGCTGTTACTCCCCTTACTCATTTCCACCACGGTCTGTGCTGCAGATCTTGGTGTTTCTGTGCAATTTGGGCAGCCTGGATTTTACGGCAACTTCAATATTGGCGACTTCCAGCAGCCTCAACTCATTTATCGTGAGCCAAGAATCATACAACGGGTCACTGTTGTTCAACCCCCTATGTATCTGGTCGTTCCACCTGGCCATGCTAAAAAATGGTCTAAGCACTGCGGTCGATATAATGCCTGTAGCCGCCCCGTCTATTTTGTACAAGAAAGCTGGTACAACTCGCAAGTGGTGCCTCGCTACCGAGACAATCACTACGGTGATCGAGATCACGATAAGCATCGTGGCCATGGTCGAGGTCATGAAAAAGGCCATGGCAAGGGTCATGGACATGACCGCGACTAAGACGTTTTAAGCTTAAAACCATTCCTAAATCGATAGGCTACTTGCGCTTAGGGATGGTTTTAATCACAAGCTTTTGCAGCCGCCCCCTTTTTGTGACACGAATTTCTTGCTTAGTTGCGCGGTTCTTCATGATGATGCCCCGCTCACTCAGATATTTTCCAAGCCTTATAACGACCCGCAATACGCCATCCCGATCTGCTAAAAACCTTTAACACGGAACGCCTTATGGAACACATCGCCCTCGCCCCTATCGCCCGCGTCAACGGCACCGTTGCTCTGCCCGGCTCCAAAAGCATTTCAAACCGCACCCTTTTGCTCGCAGCACTCGCACAAGGCACAACGGAAGTGAAAGGCTTATTGGCCGCAGACGATATCCATTACATGCTCGAAGCACTGAAAGCATTAGGGATTAAATGGGAGCAAATCGGGGATAGCCGTGATTTTATTGTGCACGGCGCGGCAGGTGCGTTTCCGGTTAAAACAGCAGAATTATTCCTCGGCAATGCAGGGACCGCATTTCGTCCGCTAACCGCCGCTTTGGCGCTCAGCCAAGGCCATTACACCTTAAGCGGCGTGGCCCGTATGCACGAGCGCCCGATTGGCGATCTGGTCAATGCACTAAGGGAAGTGGGTGCCGATATTAGCTGCACTGGTGTTGAAGGCTACCCACCGCTAAGCATTAAACCTGCCACATTCAACGGGCAAGTGATCAAAGTAAAAGGCAATGTTTCCAGCCAGTTTTTAACGGCGCTGTTGATGGCGCTGCCCCTTACCGGCCAAGCGGTGACCATCGAAGTAATCGGTGAATTAATCTCTAAGCCTTATATCGACATCACGCTCAAACTGATGGCGAAATTTGGTGTACAGGTTGTACAAAACGGCTGGAGCAGCTTTAGTATTGCCGCTGATCAAACTTACCAAAGCCCTGGAATCATTGAAGTAGAAGGCGATGCTTCTTCTGCATCATACTTTTTAGCCGCGGGCGCAATGGGCGGCGGCAAGGTGCGCGTCACCGGCATGGGCAGCGACAGTATTCAAGGCGACAAGCGCTTTGCCGAAGCACTGGCCTTGATGGGAGCCGAGATCACTTGGGGTAGCAATTTTATTGAAGCAGCACCACCAAAGAGCGGCCAGTTAACCGGTATTGATGCAGATATGAACCACATCCCCGATGCCGCTATGACCCTCGCCGTGGCAGCGCTCTTTGCCAAAGGCCCGACCACACTCAGAAATATCGCCAGTTGGCGCGTCAAAGAAACCGACCGCCTGAGCGCCATGGCTACCGAGCTGCGTAAAGTCGGCGCAAGTGTGATTGAGGGTGAGGATTTTATTACCGTAACGCCACCTGAAGCGCTGATTGCAGGTGCAGCGATTGATACTTACGACGATCACCGCATGGCGATGTGCTTCTCGCTGGTCGCCGTCAAAGGCGTAGCGGTACAAATTAACGACCCGCAATGCACAGCAAAGACTTTTCCAACTTACTTTGAAGAGCTAGCAAAAATTTCTTCATAAGGTAGCAGTTCTGCAAGCAATCCATTTGAAGCAGTGCTTTCAATGGATTGCCTAGCGAGAGCGCTCTAGCATCTTTCGCAGCGCTTGCTGAGTTTGCAAAACTGCGATCGCCTGATTCACCGCCGCCACAGTCACAAGCCCTCGGCGGGAAACTGCACACTGCCCTTTAAAGCTTCTGAGCACCATAGCTGGGTGTAAAGGCGTTTTAAACGCTCCCCGCCTTTGTAGATATTCAAGCTCAAACTGATTAATCACCATATGCTGCACCCGCCCTGCAGCCATTTTTAATAAATTATGGTGCATGCTGGGCGCATCATCCCGCAAAAAACGCAGGCCAAGGACTTCATCAAGCTCTGGATAGACATAACCCAATACCGTACCAATCCGCACATTGGCAAAACCACCTAATACGCTGGGTTTTCTAGCTCGTAGATCGCTAATCAATAGCTCAGCATTAGGGATAAAAGGCGTGCTCCAATCGAAATCACCGGGCAGCCAGACAGGTAAGTAATTACAGATCACATCTGCACTTCCCTGCTCCAACGCATGGATCAGCCTTTTTCGAGGCAATAGTACAAAGTGGGCCTTGCGCCCCATTTGTATCGCCAATGCCTGACCAAGATCGAAATATAGCCCTGCACTAAGCTGATTATTTCTCACCTCAGCCCATGGCATTGCATCGCCTTCTAAGACTAAAACCCTTAATTCAACAGCCCACAACCAACTAGGCATACACAACAAGCTGGCAATAAGTAAGTAACGACGCAGGAACATACGAGTACCAAGCATTAGGCAAGCGTAATAAAGAAAGGGGGTTCAGCAGATCATAGCACTATGATCTGCTGAACTATACCGAAAGACTCATGACTTTATTAAGTGATCACGCAATAAAATTGGCAGCCCGAAAGCTGCCAATTGCACATCATTACGCCAGTAGCAGCGTGTTTTAATGCTTTTTAACGGTGCTCTGCTTTTTATGAGCGGGCTGTTTTTTAGGTACAGCGCCCTTAGGCTTCACAGTAGAGCGCTTTTGACTTACCTTCGTGTTTTTCTTACTGGCCACGGCGGGTGATCGAACGCCCTTCGTTTTTTTCACCGCAGCTGGACGCGTGCCTTTCTGCTTTTTAGCCACAGCACTCGGTTTTTTAACTCGGTTAGCCTGTGCCGAGCGCTTATTGCGATGCGACTTAACTGGCTGTACCGCAGGCTGCTGAGCAACAGTACGATAAGCCACGGGTTTACTTACAACGGCAGTGCGCTGAATCACGGGCGCGGCAGAAGGCACGTCAAAAGGCAGCGGGGCATCTTCAGCCTGAACACTAAAAGGAAAAAGTGCAGCACAAAGCAGCAAAGGAAAAAAACCACGCATGAACATCTCGTCAGCAAGTGAATCAATGGCTGCAAGTATACCGGATTCAAACCTCGCACTAACGCCGTTCACCGCCAATTAAATAACAACCACAAACTCAACTTACGTAATACCACTTCACGTCCTTTTTGCTGCTTAGTCTGAAATATTCCCCTTTATTTGCAGTAGCACATCAGCAAACTCAAGCATCCTAGAGCGCCACTTCTCTTCTTGCTTTCAATATCCTTTCATAACAATCACTTAGCAATCACGAGCATAAAATTGTGCCAAATTGCCTCATGCCACCAGAATATAACAATGCCCTAATTAATCATCAAATACATCTCTGTAATCATTGACACAACGACTACAGCTGCTACTATCCGCAAACCTTACAACGATAATTGAAGATACCACTTCAAGCAAAATCAGATGGGCGAAAAGCCTGCAAACCTCTCTAAACCTGATTTGCGCTACTGCCTATCCTAGGCATTAGCCAACAAACCAGCCTTTATTTTGGATGGAGCGAGACACAATGAAAGCAAAGATACAAGTCACGGCACTCTTAGCCGCGATGTTTATGAGCGCCACTTTAATGGCCGCAGATTGGAGCGCCAGCAGCACGTATACGGCGGGATCAAGCGCCACTTACAAAGGCCAAGTCTGGAAGGCAAAATGGTGGACACAAGGCAATGTGCCTGGCGCCGAGCAATGGGGGCCTTGGGAATTAGTCAGCGGCACAACGCCTGTGCCGACACCTGTACCAACCCCGACGCCTACTAAAGTGCCAACACCTGCTCCAACGCCTGTGCCAACGGCAGTTCCAACAAAAGCGCCGACGCCCGCTCCAACAGCTGTTCCAACGGCAGTACCAACAAAAGCACCGACACCGGCCCCAACGGTCGTTCCAACAGCGCTTCCTACTCCGGCGCCTACGCCGCTTCCAACCCCCGTACCTACAGCTCTTCCGACCCCGGTCCCCGGCGCTGCCGCTTGCAAAGCAGCTTGGACATCCAGCAGCAGCTATGTCGGTGGCAGTGTGGTGAGCTACACCAACCGCAACTACACCGCAAAATGGTGGGTGAACGCTGCCGAAGAGCCAGGCAAGAGCGCCACATGGGCCGATAATGGAGCATGTAGCGGTGGCAGCACAGGTGGCGGCGCAACGCCACCTCCTACGCCATCAGACGGTGTGCCAACGCTTAGCCAAGCTTTAGCCCGCGAAGCCGACCTCACTAATAACGATTTTTTCCGCAAAGTAAAAGCATCGGTACGCACTGCCAGCAACACCATTGTGGATGCCGTTGCCCCAGGCAAAAGTGATAACCCGCTGAATGTAAAACGGGTTGAAGCGCTCGTTTCTGAGCAAAAGTTTCAATACTATTTCTCAGTGCGTCATCCTAGCTATACCTATCAGCGCTTCTTGCAAGCCGTCGCCAAATTCCCAGGCATTTGCGATGACTACAGCGATGGCCGCAATGCAGACCAAATCTGCCGCCGCTCGCTCGCCACCATGTTTGCCCACTTTGCCCAAGAAACCGGTGGCCATAGCGTCACCCAATACGGCATTGATGAATGGCGTCAGGCGCTGGTGCATGTGCGTGAAATGGGTTGCAACGAAACCGGCACTGGCTGCGGCTACAACACCGAATGTACCGATCCGGTATTTAACGGCGTATGGACCTGCGGTAAGAACGCGGACGGTAGCTTTAAAAAGTACTTTGGCCGTGGCGCTAAGCAGCTTTCTTACAACTACAACTATGGCCCGTTCTCGCAAGTGATGTTTAGTGGCGACCAAACCAAGCTACTCAACGAGCCGGATCTGATCGCAGAAAGCTGGTTGAATATGGCTTCTGCCACCTTCTTCTTTGTGTATCCACAGCCACCAAAACCATCGATGCTGCATGTGATCGACGGCACTTGGGTGCCGAATGCTCAGGATAAGGCGCGTGGCTTGGGCAATGACTTCCCAACCACTATTCAAATTATTAACGCCGAATGCCAAGATGCAACCCTCAAACCAGCTGCTAAAAATCGCATCGACTACTACAGCGAGTTTGCACGTGATTTAGGCTGGGATATTAAGCAAGAATCTATGAAGTGCACCGGCATGCAGCGCTTCGAAAAAGGCAGCTCCGCCGCCTACCCTATTTTCTGGGAAAAAACTTGGAGTGCGGGGCAAGATAATCAGTGCCAATTGGTCGATTACCAAACGCCATACAACGCACTGATCGAAGGCAATTATGTGAAGTGTGTAGAAAAGAACTGGAATGTGAAGCTGAAATAAATCATTTTTATTAAGTCATCACAGGGCAATAGCCTAGGAAGCCCCCGCTTTCATAAAAGCGGGGGCTTTTTTTATCCAATTTTTTCAGCTCCAAATCGATGGAGTACAGGCTATGCCTAGGTATGTTCGGCTATTTAATTTATTCAGCCATCTTGCCGCGCTGGTGGGCGATGTTCGCACACTGGCGAGTGTGAGGTGGGCATTTACAAAGACTTGTTGATGGCTACGGTGTTTTAGAGAAAATTGCAGATTCTTATCAATTTATCCACCCGTTCTTATCGGATATTGCCCCTTGCGCTTTCGTATTTATCCACAGGGCTTGAGTGGCAGCACCCGACCCATTGCCGACATTGAGTAGTAGGTACTATAAGTGGCTGGTAATGGATATGAAGCAGACGCGTCTCGACCAGTTCAGTTGAATGTCTTGTTAGGCCATGTTTGCAGTTCCTAACCAAATATGATGCATAGACTGCTTTGGTAAAATTTCATGCTGAATAAGCCCAGCAAGTAATCCAACTCGGGAGTGCCCTTCTACGAGGTGTAGCGGTGATTTTAATCCGACTAGCGCAGCGCTAATTGTCACAGGGGGCAGATCCCAAGTTTTGAATTCTTTCCAATGTTCTTGAACATCTTTTCTAGTGTGGATACATTCCCAGCCTTTCTTTGTAAAGGAGCCCACTCTACCTGCTGCAGTTCGAAACCATTCATCAAAGTCTGGATTCATTGATGAGGCGACAATTATTTCGGCTCTTTCGCTTACTTTTACCCATTTGATTTGACTGATATTAATCAGTCCATAAGTGTCCTGAAAATCTTTATTTCTACCATGTTCTGAATAGAGTTGGCGTGCAACTTCACGAGGTGTTTCAGGGAGCTCATTCAATATCGCATCGAGATCGATATCATGATCGTAATCGCCTTTGTATGGCAACGACATAAGGTCGCTAAAGTTCATTGTGGCCTCACTATTAAGTAGGCCTAACTCATTGAGGCCTAATCCTAATCGGGTGAGGCCTAACGCAATAAGTAATGCCATATAATTTTGATTTTTAATGTAATTTTTATTAAACGACTTCAACTTCTACAATTTAAGCCTCAAGCGTTACTAACGCATTAACCGAGCTACTAGCGCCTGCTATCAGAAGGGCTGCAGACGCTCATGCGAGCATGAACAAGTGCAGTATTACTTCCGCTCTTGGCCGACTGCGGCCTGTCGCTCAGTCTAACCCAGTCGTTTCAACCCTGCATTAACTCTCGTTTCATGATGGCGGAATTGGTAAGCGGGGAGGCGACGTTCGATGAGTTTGGGTGGATAAATTGAGTAAGATTTTGCAAAAATAAAGTAAGCTGAATAAATGTGCCTTATTACACCGCTGTAATTAAGTGGCTTGTTTCTGCATACAAAAAATTAGATGCTCCCCCACCAATTGATAAGGCGATGCGATGAAACTTAAAATATTTTGTATGCTTGCTCTGGTTTCAACGGGCCTGATGGCCAGTGAGGCGAGAATGCCTGAAGACATGCTGCGAGGCAAAAATTCGCAGTATCAGGATGGTTTTCGAGATGGGTTTCGTGAAGCAATGAGGATGATGAATAGCGGTAGCAGTAGTGGTCAGGGAAATTACAGCCGCAAAATTCAAATATCAAAAGCGACATATGGTTCTGCGCGTGGGCGCTGTGATTTTACCGAGAGGCTGGGCCGTTCTGCCAATGGCAAATCGTCTTATCACTTCAAAGCCGGTAATCAATGGTGTGGCGATCCTTCAGATGGTTACCAAAAAATGGCAACCATTGAATATTCTTGCCGTGGCAATATGAAAAGAGCCTATGTGCGGGAAGGCCAATCTGAAACGCTACGCTGTAACTAATTTAAAAGGTGCCTCAATGATTTGAGGCAGCTTTTCTCAAAAATTAACGATAGATGTGACTGAAGACGGTATCAGCGAAGCTCATCAACTACCACTGATAGCGCAGCGATGATAAGACGGTGCGGCCACGGCCAAAGTAGCAATAATTGCTGCTATAGCACGATGCAATATAGTCTTTATCTAATACATTATTCGCGCTGAGCTGAACGGATGCGCCTTTAAAGCGGCTATCGATCAAATTGCCGAGCTGTAAATTAAGTGAAAAATCGATCAAGGTAACGGCGGGTACTTTCAGGGTATTACTGGTATCAGCCCAAGTGCTGCCGATATAGCGCGAACCAAGGCCCAATTCCGCCCCGTTGACGGGCGTGTAATTTAGCCAAAGCGAGGCCTTATGCTCTGGCACTTGCACCGGTGTTTTACCCTGCGTTTCAGCATCTTTGCCCTGAGTTTCCATACGCGATAAAGTATAGCTGGCCAGCATAGTAAGCTGATCATTCAGCGGCGTATTAGCCTCCAGCTCCAAGCCACGCGAGCGCACCGTGCCCACAGGGATGGAGTAATTGGTGTTCGGCACGGTAGATGCCAAATTGCGCTGTTCCAAATCATAAATAGCGGCGGTCAGCAAAGTGCGGCTATTAGCTGGCTGATATTTCAGCCCCACTTCATATTGCTTACCACGAAGTGGCTCCAGCAGAGAGCCATCTTGCTGAGTATTGGTATTCGGATCGAAAGACTCACTAAAGCTAGCATAGGGGGCGAGGCCATTATCAAATAGATAAAGGGCACCAAGGCGCTTAGTCCACTGCCCCCCTTCCCAATTAGCTTGGGTATTAGCGCTTAAATCTTTGGTCGTTACTTTGGCATGATCGTAGCGCGCGCCAAGTGTAAAGCGCCAACGATCTACGCTGATCTGATCCTGCAGATACACGCCCGTTTGGTCTAAATCTCTTTGCCAATCGGTTTGCCCCGGGTCGGTCAGCGCCGTCTTACCATAGGCAGGGGTAAAGGCATCGATATCGCTCACCGACGCCCAAGACCAATAACCTTCGTTACTCCTTGTTTGGTAATCAAAGCCCGCCAGCAATGCGTGTTGCATAGAGCCCGTTGTTAGCGCCCCTTCAACTTGGGTGTCCACTGCCAGCCCAGACAAGCTCTCTTTCGCCCCAGAAAAACCACGTTCCAAAGTGCGATCGCCCTTCCAGCCTTTCTGATACACCGAGCCGGTTTTTACATCGGACGAAACATAGCGCAAGTTCTGGCGCACCTTCCAATCGGGGCTAAAGCGATGTTCTAACTGATAGCTCAGCATGCGCTGCGTGCGCTCAAACACGTCCAGATCGGCCTCGCCATCATAAAAACTACGTTTGATTTTTTGGCCTGCGCGCTCAGTCACACTGCCTTCATAGGGCACACCGCTGTGGTAGCCGCCCTTGGGATCTTTCTGCAAATAGGCTTGCAGCAAAAGAGAGGTATTTTCATTGGGCTGCCACAACAGCTGTGGCATCAGCGTCAAGCGTTGTTCTTCTACATGATCTTGCATGCTGTCAGCACGCTGAGCCAAGCCTGTCAGGCGATAGCTGAGTGTGCCAGATTCATTCAGCACATTCGTGCTATCAAACGCCAGCGCTTGGCGAGCATCTGTGCCCAAATCTACGCGTACTTCATGTTGCTCTGAGGCTTGCGGGCGTTTGCTGGTGAGCGCCACCAAGCCACCAGGGGATGATCGCCCATATAAAACCGAGGCTGGGCCACGAATCAGATCGATACGCTCTACAAAATAGGGATCGATCTGCATCGCGCTAAAGCTGCCCGAATCCGACATCAGCCGCAGGCCGTCGAGCACGGTGTTTTCAACGCTATTGTCTACAAAGCCACGCAAAGCCACGTAATCATAACGATTACCCCCACCCACCAAACCAGAAAACGCCCCCGCCGAATAATTCAAAGCTTCACCGATTGTTTGCGGCGTTTGCTGCTCGATTTGCTGGCGATTCACCACGGATACCGACTGCGGTAATTCGCGCAGCGGCGTATCTGTTTTGCTCGCCCCTTGGCTGCTACGGCTAAACCAGCCCTGAGTTTGCTCCTTAGACCCAGCTTGCTCTGCACTGGCTTTTACGCTTACGGCCGGCAAAGTGACCAGCTCTGTCGCGGCAAAGGCTGGCGTTGAAATAATCGCTGCGCTGCACAAGGCCTGACTTAATACCCGAAGCGTAAACAATGGTGATCGCTGTTTCATTAAAGGTTCCTGTCCATAAAGAGATAGCCGCCAATGGGTACGAAGTGACCGCACTGGCCTCGAAATGACAAATGATAACGATATTGATTCTCATTGTCATCTGTGGCATGATATTTATCATGCATCCTCTGACACAGATAATTGTTCTTAAGGAAAAACAAGTAAGTTTTATGTAACTAGAAATAATGAAACACCAGCAATTTACAAGTAATAACCAAGGTCAATTCACATGAAGGTGTCAGCATGAAAGAACCCATTTATGACTTTATTGCCGTCGGACTGGGGCCGTTCAATCTAGGATTGGCTTGCCTAAGCCAGCCACTGGATGAGCTTAACGGCCTCTTTATAGATATGGCCGATGGATTTAACTGGCACCCTGGCATGCTGCTTGATCAGGCCACCATGCAAACCTCATTTATTGCTGACTTGGTCACGCTGGCCGACCCCACCAGCCCTTATAGCTTTCTCAATTATCTAAAGCAAAGCGGCAGAATGTATGCCTTCTATATCAAAGAAGACTTCTTTCTACTGAGGCAAGAATACAATCAGTATTGCCAATGGGCCGCAGCACAGCTCAACCCGATTCGCTTTAATCAATTTGTTAAGCTAGTTAGCTATAACGAAGCCGCGCAATACTACGAGCTGCTTTGCATCTCCACCCAAAACGGTGAGCAGATTCGATATCGCACCCGTAAGCTGGTGCTAGGTACAGGCACGAAGCCTTGCTTGCCACCTTGCTGCGAGCCGGTTCGATCGCATCTTATCCATAGCTCGGAATACCTTAAAAATAAGGCACAGCTACAGCGTAAAAAATCCATCACACTCACCGGCAGTGGTCAAAGCGCCGCCGAAATTTATCTCGATCTACTCAAAGACAGCCGCAAACTGGGCTACCGCGTCGATTGGCTGACTCGCTCTAGCCGATTTTTCCCCTTGGAATACACCAAGCTCACGCTAGAGATGACTTCCCCCGACTACATCGATTATTTCCACTCCCTGCCCGAAACCACCAGAGACCAGCTGCTGCAAGAGCAAAAAGGCCTCTACAAAGGCATTAATCGCAGCACCATTAACGCCATTTACGACGAGCTATATGCGCAAAGCCTGCATGGCACGCCGCAAAGCCGATTGCTCACCAATACTGAATTACTCGGCTGCCAATATCAGGACGGGGAATTCATCCTCGATTTACAACACGCCGAACAAGATCAAGTTGCAACTCAGCAAAGCGATGCGCTGATAGTAGCGACCGGCTATTGCTATCAGGAGCCGGCGTTTTTACAAGGCATTGCCCACAGAATTAAGCGGGATAAACGCGGCCGCTTTGATGTAGCGCGCAACTACAGCATCGACATCAAGGGGGGCGATATTTTTGTGCAAAACGCCGAGCTGCACACGCATGGCTTAGCCGCGCCTGATCTCACCATGGCCTGCCATCGCAATTCCATCATCCTGCGCGAAATCCTTGGCCGCGATATTTATCCGATAGAGGAGCGCATCGCGTTTCAAACTTTCGGTCTGCCCTCCTCAATGCAACAGCAGGCACAACACGCATGGGCCTAAAATTTTATTTAATCATGATGACGGCCGTGGCCGTGCTCAGTGATTCCATGCTGCTGCCTTTTTATCCGCAATATTTTGCGGGGCGCTTTGGGCAAACCAGCCCCGAACACGTGGGCAGCTATATTGCCGCCATCTGCCTTACCGCCATGCTGGCCCTGCCTTTTTGGGCAAGAATCGTGCGGACTACGAATACGCTAAGGCTTTTATGCTGGACACAGCTTGCAGCAGGCTTGCTTTGCATTGCATGTAGCTTCGTGGGTTCACTCTGGCTATTTTGGCTACTGTCTTTGGCGATGATTGTGTTTAAAGCCAGCTACCTGCTGGTTTATCCCCACATTATGCAAAGAGAGGAAGAATCAAAACATGCCCACACCATAGGCGTGTTATCGATCGTGGTGCATTTTGGCCATATCGCTGGCGCAGTTATTGGCGGCGCAATGCTCAGCTACTGGCCGATGGAACAGGCATTTTTACTGATGGCCGCAGGTGATTTTATCCAGATGGCCATGTGCCGCTATGTGCTTAAAAAAGGGCTGGATCGAGATCCTATCCCCGCCGCCCCAGTCAGCCACTCGCCAGCCACAGGTGGTGGCCGGCAAATCTATCTGCTGGGCATTTTGATGCTGCTGTTTTACTTCAGCGAATACCAGATCGTGCCCTTCTTTGTTCAATACTGGCAGGCCATCGCGCCAGAACACGGCATGCAGCTAGCCGCATGGGTCTATGCCATTCCCGCCGCAGTAGGCTTAGCCGCACTTTGGCTGAATCACAAACGTAGCGGTTTTATGGATGGCATTTACTTTTGCCTCTTGCTGGGCTTGGCCGGATTAGTGCTACAGGCCAGCGGGCAAACCGGCTGGGTATTACTGGGCCGCGTTCTATTTGGCTGGGCATCGTTTCAACTGACGGTAAGGCTGGATATGTTGCTGTTTGAAATCAGCACACCGGATTCCTATGCCAGCGACTACAGCAAAATCAATTTATTCCAAAACATCGGTGTGCTGCTGTCCTCCTACTCCGCTGGAATACTGGTCGCCAAACACGGCCTAAGCATGCCTTTCTGGCTAGCCGCTGGCGGCTTTGCCCTACTGATCATGCTATGGCCGCTACTCATGCCCGCCCGATACACCCTCAACCGGAACACCGCCGATGCCTTGCCGTGAAAACCCAAATCTTGAACCACTTCGGCCCCAGAGAACACGGAGTTTCACGGAGAAAGGCAAAAGCTGAGTAAAAACATTTGGGTTGGACAAATTGTCGGCACAAAACCATTTAACTTTTTGTCACAACACATCGCACAGGGCTTAAACCTCCCCTTGAAACACGCCGGAGTGAGGAACAAGCGGGGCGGGGTTTCGGCCAGAGGCAGCTAGGCACGAGCGAGTCTCGCCTGCCGCCGACTCGATTGTCCGCAGCGCAGGGGCTTTCGTGTTTCGTGGGGTCGCCTTCTTTGCTTACTTTCTTGGCGAAGCAAGAAAGTAAGGCCCACGCGGGGGCACCCGCACCTAAACACCGTGCCGCAGGCACTAATAAAAAAGATCTTTTTAACTTTGATTCGCAGCGCAGTGTCATGGTGGGTTACGGCCGAAATAAATCAGTACCCTAGTGAACATCAAGAGCGGCCTAACCCACCCTACGATGACCTTTTTGAATTGTGTGGATACTTATTGCACATGAGGATGCCCGCACCTAAACCAACCTGCCGAAGGCACTAAAAAGGTCTTTTTATATTTAGTCAGCGCACATGGGCTGCACCCGCCCCACGATAACTCGCTATTTGTAAGCATGAATAAAAACTCACCCTCAACCGGAGCACGGACTATGTTGGAGCCTCTATTACACGCCAGCCAGCCACGCATCAATGCAGCCCGCATTAGCGAGCTAAGTGGCGAATTCAGCCTGCGCCCACTGATTGCCAAGCAAGACGCCGCCCTTCTGCATCACTGGGTAAGCAATGAGCGGGCGCGCTTTTGGGGTATGCAAAACGAAACGGTGGAAGGTGTAGCGGCGTTTTATCAGCAACAAACCGATAGCCCACATAGCTGGCCCTATATCGGCTTATTTAATGGCGAGGCCGCATTTTTATTGGAAAGCTACGATCCGCAGCATGATGAGTTGGCCCGCCATTACCCCGTACAAGCCGGAGATAGGGGCATGCATTTTTTAATTGCCCCAGCCAGCGGCCCACGCATACACGGCTTTAGCCAAGCGGTACTGCAAACCATTTTGAGTTTTCTATTTGCTGACCCAACAGTGCAGCGCGTGGTGGTTGAGCCTGATGTGCAAAACGACAAAATTCATCCACTGAATCGCGCCGTGGGTTTTGCCTACCAGCGCACGATTAATCTACCTAATAAAACAGCCTGGCTGGCCTTTTGCCAGCGCGGAGATTTTCAAGCCGCCCTCAACCAACCCGAGAGAGACGTATGACTGCCCGCCTACCGCTTCCCATCCATCCGGCCAACTCCCATCTGCAGCCTGCAATCTGGGCCAAGGTCAATCGCTTACTGGTGCGCAAGGCGCTCAGTGAGTTTGCCCATGAATCGCTCTTGCAAGCCGAGCCCATCACCCGTGAGGGAGCATGGCAAAACTTCAAATTGCATAGCGACGACAAGCGGGCGGTGTATCTTTTTAAAGCGCAAATATTGGCGCTCAATCACTGGCATATCGATGCGGATTCGATTCAGCGCCACTATGAAGGCGTCGCCAGCGAGCTGGACGCGCTGACCCTGATTATTGAGCTGCGCGAAACCCTCAATCTAAAAAAAGAAATCATCCCTGTTTACTTAGATGAAATTAGCAGCACGCTTTACGGCAGCGCTTACAAACACCATCGCAACAGCCCCTCGGCGCATGAGCTAATCAACGCGGATTTCCAGCAAATTGAAACCGCCATGACCGAAGGCCACCCCTGCTTTGTGGCAAATAATGGCCGTATTGGCTTTGATGCCACGGATTATCCGCAATACGCGCCAGAGGCCGCCACGCCGTTTTCGATTATTTGGCTAGCTGTGCATAAGCAACGCGCCACGCTATCGCTCTCTAGTGAATTGGATTACCAAACGCTGATCACCGAAGAGCTGGGCGCCGCCACGCTGGCGGCTTATCAACAACAAATCGCCACTGCTGGTGTAGACCCTGACCATTACTGGCTGATGCCCGCCCACCCTTGGCAATGGAAAAACAAGCTGTCGATGTCTTTTGCCGCCGAAATTGCCAATCAGCAGATTATTTATTTGGGCGCCAGCCAAGATCAATATCTGGCCCAGCAATCGATACGCACCTTTTTTAATATCAGCCAGCCGCATAAGCGCTATGTCAAAACCGCGCTTTCTATCTTGAATATGGGCTTTATGCGCGGCCTGTCGCCCTATTACATGCTGGCCACACCGGCCATTAATGATTGGGTGGCCGAGCTGGTTCACCACGATGATTATTTAGCCAGCAAGGGCTTTCGCATCCTGCGCGAAGTGGCCGCAATCGGCTATCGCAACCCTTACTACGAAGCCGCTATTACAGAGAACAACGCTTACAAAAAAATGTTCTCAGCGCTCTGGCGCGAATGCCCACTCACCCAATTACAAGCGGGTGAAAAGCTGATGAGCATGACGGCGCTGCTGCACTTAGATAATGACGGCCATGCACTCTTGGCAGAGCTGATTAGCGCTTCAGGGCTAACGCCGCAACGCTGGATTGCATCCTATCTGGATGCCTACTTTGCGCCGCTTTTACACTGCTTTTACCAGCACGATCTGATCTTTATGCCGCATGGCGAAAACCTAATTATGGTGATGGACGCGCACCGCCCTGTGCGGGTGCTGATGAAAGATATCGCAGAAGAAGTCGGCATTCTGAACCCAGAGGTCGCCCTGCCAGAAATCATGCAACGCGTTTCCACCCATATCCCGAATGAGATGAAAACGCTGTGCTTGTTTATCGATGTATTCGATGGCTATTTCCGTCACCTAGCCGCCATTTTGCATACGCAGTGCGATTTTTCTGCAGATGCATTCTGGCAAGAAGTCGCCCGCTGCACGCACCGCTATCAGGCCGAGCACCCCGCCTTAACAGCCCAGTTTGAACGCTATGATTTATTTGCCGCAGACTTCTCGCACTCTTGCCTAAACCGCCTGCAAATCGCCAATAATCAGCACATGCTCAATCTGGAAGACCCCGCCAGCGGCCTGCAATTTGCAGGCAGATTAAGCAACCCACTGGCTGCATGGGCCGACCCTGCCCGCTTGGATCAATAATGAAAGCGCCACCACAATCACTCGCTGAGCTGCTCGCCACCGTGAGACTAGCCCTGCCGCTTTTGTCTGGCCGTGTTCGTCCGGAAGACAGCGTGCGGGCAGATTGGGTGGCGCAACTTTATAGCGATTTACAAGCAGCCCACCCAGAAGCAGGCCCGCATTATTGGGCCACACGCAGCTGGAGTTTACTGATCTGGCAACCTGCTTATCTAAGTGTGCTATCGGTGCATTTAAGCCAATCGCTGCCTCGGCTGGATCAGCTAGAGCAAGATCTAAAACCATGCTATGTGGCGGGCTTTAGCCTGCCCGAACATCTGGTAGAAACAGGCTCGCAATCTGCATTGATTGCCCTTGCTGGCCAGCAATTACAAGCCATCCAACACAGCAGCTTGGCGCAACTGCGCCAGCAACGCCCATTTTCCGCAAAACTAGCCGCTTGCCTGCTGGCCGACTGCCTGCTATCGGCCTTAATGATGTTGCCTGCCATCGATGCCCGCTGGAGCACCGAACAGATACGCTCGCTGGCAGACGAGTGGCTAAACGCCTGTGGCCTCAGTAAAAACGGCGGCCTGCATACCATTGATCTAAGCCCCAAAAAACCACAACTCGCGCTCGATCGCAAAGGCTGCTGCCAACACTTTCGTCGCAGCGACGGCGAACTATGCAGCAGCTGCCCCAAACATCCACTGCCGCAACGCTTACAACTGATCCGGCAGGAATTGCTGCAGGAGTGAAGCTTGAAAACCCAAATCTTGAACCACGGAGGCCACAGAGTAAAACAGGTTTTGCAATAAGCAACACATAGCGAAAAAGAAGATTTTCATAGGGTGTGCAAGTCGTTTTTCTTGCGCACCGTTCTACACAATCACAAGCATTGAATCATCGTAGGGCGGGTGCAACCCGCGTATTTTTCAACACGGCTCGCGGGTTGCACCCGCCCTACGAAACTACAGTAATAAAATAGATCTGGGATAGAAAAACCCAAACCTTGAACCATGAAGGCCACCGAAAACACGGAGTTTCACGGAGAAAAAAGAGAAAAATTTGGCTCTGCTTCGGGTGAGCAAGCCGTTGCGCACCGCTTTCATTTGCAAGCATTGCATCATTCCTAGGGCGTAATAAAGCCAAGCGCTTTTGCTTGGCTGCATTACGCCGCATGGTAGTCAACTCACATACGGCGCAATGCGCCTGAATAAAACCTCAGACTTATTGCACCCTACGGTTTGTGACATGAAATAACCTTCGCTGATACCCATCGACTTCGCCATCACACCCCAAATTCATTGAGACACGCAGGCCCTATGTACCATCTTTCAAACATTCAAATCACCCGCGCCGGGCGCAGCATTTTGCAGATTGATGATTTAAAGCTACAGCCCGATGAAGTTACGGTAATCATTGGCCACAATGGTTCAGGCAAATCGACGCTGATGAAGCTGTTGGCGGGCCAGCTCAAGCCCGATCAGGGCTCGGTGCAATTGAATGGGGAGTTGCTAGATCGCTATTCCTCACGCCAGCTGGCACGGCAGATTGCTTTTATGCCGCAGCAGCTGCCGGATGCCGCCAACTTGCAGGTGCAAGAATTAGTACTACTGGGGCGTTATGCTTGGCGGGGATGGCTGCAACGCTGGCAAAGCGAAGACTATGCATTCTGTAAGCAGGCCATGCAGGCCACCGAGGTAGCGCATCTTAGCGAGCAGATGTTGAGCGACTTATCCGGCGGCGAGCGACAGCGCGCGTGGATTGCCATGTTGCTGGCCCAACAAGCACCCTTATTACTACTAGACGAGCCAAACGCCGCGCTCGATCTGGCCCACCAATATTCCTTGATGGCCTTACTCACCCAACTCAATCGCCGCGAGCAGCGTGGCGTGCTGATTATTCTACACGATTTTAATCTAGCGATTCGCCATGCCGACCGCATTATCGCCCTGCGCGAAGGCAAGCTTTGGTTTGATGGTACGCCTGCTGCATTACTCGCTCATCCGCAACTTTCTGAGCTCTACGGCATAGCTTTAGAAATTATCCCCCGAGGAGCGGGCAAGCATCCGGTGGCGGTGGTGGCATGAAAATCTTCACTCCATTGCGCCATCCCAGCACGCAAATTTTGCTGCTCATGCTGCTATCGCTGCTCTACTTGCAGATTGCCACGCCCTTATCCATCACCGATCAGCTGCATACTTTAAGCAGCGCAGCACCACTGAGTTTTGAGCACATTTCCCCACCCGCACTGCCGTTGAATTTTGATCAAATCGAATACCTACACGGCAGCTGGCCTCGCTTAATTTTGGCCTTGGTATTGGGCGCGGCGCTGGCGGTTTCTGGCAGCCTTTTGCAGCAGCTCACGCAAAATGTTTTGGTGTCGCCCATGACCATAGGCGCTTCGTCCGGCGCATGGTTGGCGGTGGTCTTGGCCAGTATTTTAATGCCCGCTTTGCTGGCCGATTATGGTGAATGGCTGGCGCTAGGCGGCGCAACACTGGCCGTGGGGCTGGTGCTGTTATTGGCAGGCTGGACTTCACTTCAGGGCATGCCGCTTATTTTGGCGGGGATGGCGATTAATATCTTGCTCGGCGCAACGGCTGCGCTGGCCGTGATGATGAACGATCAATACACCCGCTCCTTGTTTATTTGGGGCGCGGGTGATTTGGCGCAAAACGATTGGCACTGGGTAAGCTGGTGCCTGCCCCGCCTTTTGCCCGTGCTTATTCTTATTCCGCTTTTACAGCGGCCCTTGCAATTAATGCGCCTAGGCTCTGGCGCGGCCCGCTCTGCCGGAATGCAAGTGGGCCTTGCTAGTGCGCTTATTTTTTTGGCTTCCCTTTGGCTGACCGCCGTTTCGATTACCGCCGTGGGGCTGATTGCTTTTATCAGCCTCTTAGCCCCTAATTTGGCTCGATTATCCGGCGCACGCAGCAGCCGTGCCGAGCTGGCTTTGTCGGCATTTTATGGCGCGTTGTTTTTATTGGCAGGCGATGCTTTGGCGCTGCTGGCGTCCAACTATTTCACCGATGCCGTGCCCAGCGGTGCGGCGGTTAGCCTATTGGGCGCGCCGGGCTTAATCTGGCTTTGCCTGCGTCAGCGCGTCGTTGATCGACCTAGCGATTATGGCGCGTGGTCCCGCAGCTATAGCCCTAAACCTTGGCAACTCGCCGCCTTAGTTGCAATCGGAATGCTATTGCTTTGCATCGCCTGTCTTGCCAGCCGCAGTAGCGAAGGCTGGGTCTTTGCGCTGCCGGACGCCTTGCAATGGAGCTTGCGCTGGCCGCGTTTATTGGCCGCGATGGCTGCAGGCTTGGGGCTAGCAATGGCGGGCTGCGTCTTACAAAGGTTGATGCAAAACCCCTTAGCCAGCCCAGATTTACTCGGTATTTCATCGGGTGCCAGCTTAGGGCTACTGATTGCCATTTGTAATTTTCCTGACTCCAATCCCGCGTCGCTGGCATGGCTGGGGGCGATGGCGATTTTGATATTGATGTTCTGGCTAGGTAAGCGCCACTCGCCAGCCAAACTCATCTTGCTGGGGGTGGGATTGTCTTCCATGCTCGAGGCCATTTTGCAATTTGTGCTAGCCAAGGGCGATGCAGATAGCTTCAGAATATTAAGCTGGCTGGCCGGATCAACCTACCAAGTCAGCCCCAAGCAAGCCCTGATCAGTAGCGCCCTGATTATTATTTTGGGCCTAGCCACCTTGCTATGCGCACGCGTTTTATCGCTGCTGATGCTGGGTGACGATGCCGCCCGCGCCCGTGGCCTCGCCATTGCGCCAACACGCATGATTTTGCTGATGCTCAGCGGCTCACTCTGCGCCATCATCACCAGCCAATTTGGCCCACTGGCTTTTATCGGCCTGATGCTGCCGCATTTAGCCAAGCTATGCGGCGCGCGAAGCAGCAAAAGTCAGCTCATCGTTGCCGCTGGGCTAGGGATCATTCTGCTAGCCTGCGCCGATTTAGCGGGGCGAACGCTGATTTTCCCAAGGCAAATACCGGTCGGCATTGTGGCCTCGGTTAGCTGCGGTGCGCTGCTGATTCTGGCTCTGCTCACAATGCGAATCTTTAAGGAAAAAGCATGAGATATTTATTAAGCGGTCTGCTCGCGATACTGTTCATTCACCCTGCCAGCGCCACAACCATCACACCGCCCCAACGCGTGGTGGCGCTCAGTTGGGAGGCCACCGAATACCTGCTCACCCTCGGCATTACGCCGCTCGCCGTAGCCGATAAAAGTGATTATCAAACATGGGTGGTGCAACCCACGCTCCCCAAGCAGGTGCTGGGCGCTGGCGGACGAATGGAGCCTAATTTAGAGCAGCTCGCCTCGCTCAAGCCCGATCTCATCATCATCAATCCGGCGCTCACCGATTTAAAACCCACACTAGAGCGTATCGCCCCCACCCTGCTGCTGGATGCCTATCGCAGCGATCATGATAATGAAGCCGCCAGCTATCGCATCCAGCGTGAGCTAGCGGTTTTATTCGACAAAACCGCGCAGTTGGATCAGCTGCTTGCCACGCAAAAGCAGCGTTTTAGCCAGCTAAAAAGCCAGCTCGCCGCGCATTACCAAGGCCAGCTCCCCAAGGTATGCGTGATCCGCTTTGCTACCCCCACTACCATCTGGGTGTATGGAGAGAACTCCATGCCGCTGGCCGCGATGCGCCAACTTGGCTTAGAAACCGCCTGCCCGCAGCCCAAAACTGCATGGGGCACAGCCCAGCGCAAGCTGACTGAGCTAGGCAAAATACACGACGGCATCGTGCTGCACGTATTGCCCTTTAATCAAATGGCCAAACTCAGCAGCACCCCCATGTGGCAAGCCATGCCCTTCGTTAAAAAACAAAACTTCCTCACCATGCGCTCCACATGGACCAACGGCGGCGTGTATTCCATCGGGCTTTTGGCAGAGGCCATGAGCGAGGCTTTGCAAGGAAAAAAGCCCCTGCCCTGAGCCGCAAGATCACAAGCATCGTGCGCAGCGCTTTGATTTGGGATGATGCAAAAACACTAGCAATACGTGCCAGATTAATGCGCTTTTAAAGAGCGAATCGCTGCCGCTTTAAACTCAGCGAAATCTGCGCACTCCAGCAAACGGACGCTGGCGCATTCCCTAATTAAAGAGATAAATAAGTCATAAATCGCCATCGCTTCTTCGTAATCTTCCTTGCTAATCGCCAGCAAAAAAATCACCGAAGCCACCACGCCATCACCCCAAGCAATGCCCTGAGGAGCAAGCACGGTATAGACCACGGAGCGCTTAGCAAGCAGGCCCAAGGAATGTGGAACCGCAATGCCATCGCCTTGGATCGTGGATAAAATCGCCTCGCGCTCGGTGACGGAAGGGTAGAAATCCTCGCTCACGATGCCTTCTTGCTCTAATTGCTGGCATAGGCGCTGAAATAGTGCGTCTTGGGTGATAGGCTCATCAATGCGCAAAAAGTGCTTGGCATCAAAATAGCGATCAAGCATATAGGGGTGAGCGCGGTTGATCTCTACCGTTTTAGCCAATTGCTCTAGCTGAAACTCAGTAGGAAACGGCGAAACCACAATCACCGGCTTGCCCTTGTTGTCTAGCGGCTGGGTAGAGATGACAAAGTCATCGCTTACCGTATCTAAGGCGTAATAATCCTGCTGTGAGATTGATTTACTCAGCAATACCTGCGGGAATTTGCGCTGCAACATGGCTTCTATCATTCGTGTAGTCGAATTGCCCATATCGCACACCAGCAGGGCCTGTGAGCGACAGACAAAGGCAATTTGATAATGCCGCTCCAGCCCTACGCCAATGTGCAGCACCAGATAGCCAATTTCATTTTCACTTACTTGATAGGCCGTGTGTTTGGCCCAGCTGGAAACCGCGCTCAGGGTAAAATCGTAGGCCAAAGCGTAATGCTGCTTGATATCGGTCAGGACGGGATTGGGTAAATTAATCTGATAGCGCAAACGCGTGATCATGGTTTTAACGTGGGTGACCAAATCAAGGCGCAGACGGCTATCGTGGCGTAAATCATAGTGATAATGGCGGTTGATATAATCCAGAATATAGCTGACCAAGGCCTCGGCATCGTCGGCATTAATCGTATCGGGCAAAATGCCTTGCGTGCTGCGGGCGGCGATATTAACGGCTAAAAAATGCGTTTCAGCACTCGATAACTCGCAGTGCGTGATCTGCCTCAGCTCCGCCACCAAATCACTAGCAAGAGCGGCCACATCTGCGCTCACCTCTTCCCCCAATCGCTCTTCGATAGGGAAACCATCGCTAATTCTTTTACTTGCTACGGCACAATACTGGCTCAAAAAATGAAAGCCTTCATCGCTTAAACGCACCGAGCTACGCGCAAGTAAACACGGTAAGGCATTCATAAAAGTCATAGCCGCATTGGCCAGTACCGGATCACTTGCCAGCAGTGGATGATGGTTTTCTTCGCGGCGCAGCTGGCAGAGTAAATCGCTTAAACACACCCGAATCGCCGATTCTCTACCCATTAGCTTCATGCCGTAATGCGGCCGTGTTTCGATGCTTAATTGATATTGGGCAAGCTGGCTGCGCACCTCCGCCATATCGATTTGCAGCACTGCGCGGTTCACATACCAAGCATCCGCAAGGTCTTGCAATTTAAACGCATAGGCCGAAGTCAGAAAACTCATCAATAAATATTGAATCCGCTCGCCAGCAGTGCGTGGCAGTGCTTTGCTCTGTTTTTGGTTGAAAGTCAGCTGAGCAAAGTGCTCTTCATTATGAATACTGAGCACATAGCCCTCACCGCGCTGCAAAACAAATTGCGCGCCATGCTCAAGTAGAGTTTCATTCAGCGCCGT
This sequence comes from Pseudomonadota bacterium, assembly GCA_026399755.1. GTDB lineage: Bacteria > Pseudomonadota > Gammaproteobacteria > Burkholderiales > Chitinibacteraceae > Iodobacter. The sequence goes on along the minus strand of JAPLQI010000073.1, from coordinate 60,920 downwards.
AATATCGGTACGCACCGTGCGCGTAGACACCGAAAACCGGCGTGCCAGCTCATCCTGCGGCAGCGTTTCTGCCTGCAAAGTACGATAAAGCAAAGCCAGACGCTTATAAGGGAAACGAACCATAATGACTTAAGCCCTGCAAGGAGTGCCTCTTCACTACAAGAACACACCCGCTGAAATAAATCGATCAATCAAAATCGCCTGAATCAGCGCGAAGCGAACAAGAACGCCATATCTTCAGATTACGGGGACTCGCCAGATCAGCAAAGGTAAATAGCCCCAATGCTATGCTGCATATGTAGGGCGGGTGAAACCCGCGAGCGATGCTGAAAAATCGGCGGGTTGCACCTACTGCACGCTAAGCAAAGTCAAAAAGACCTTTTTAGTGCCTTCGGCACGTTGATTTTGGAGCGGTTGGCCACCGCGGGGGCCTTCCTTTCTTGCTTCGCCAAGAAACGAAGCCAAAGAAGGCGACCCCACGAAACACGAAGGCCCCTGCGCTGCGGACAATCGAGTCGGCGGCGGGCGGGATTGGCTCGCTGCCTCGCTCCCTTGCCGAAACCCCGCCCCGCTTGTTCCTCGCTCCGGCGTGTTTCAAGGGGACTTTAAAAAGCCCTATGCAGAGAGCGTAATCATTATATTTTTCGCTGTTTGCTAATGAAAAAGCAATTTGGTTGGCTCGTATGGGGTGCCCCCCCCGAGCAACGCTGCAAACCCGCGGGTTTCACCCGCCCTACAAATACAACCGCCTAGCCTAGCTTTGCCTTCACCATCGCCAACAAAGTTGCCACATCTTCTGGTCGGGTGTTGCCGTTGGCTTTGTCGATAATCGAGCTATAGATATGGGGGATGATTTTTGTAACGCCAGCGTCCAGCGCAATCCCTAAAATTTCTTCAAAGTTTTGCAGATCAATCCCACCGGTTGGCTCCAGCCAAAAGTCATTGGCCGCGCAGGCTTGGGCCACGGCGATATATTCGTCGCGGTATTTCAGGCCGTCCATTGAGAAATATTTCACCGAATTGCCGCCCATATCTTTCAGCATGGCAATGGCGGTGGCAACCGGCACAATCCCATCTGCCTGTTTGCTGCTGAAAGTGCCGGTGGAGATTTTTACCATGCCAACCTGGCCCGTCGGTGAGATCAAGCCATTCACCACCGTATTATCTTGGCCGACTAGAGCACGGGCGGGGCCGACGCCGGTGAACACTTGGTTGATATGCTGTGGCTGAATCTGGCGGCTGATCTCATTCACCATCGCCGATTGCCGAGGATCACCCGCCCCTAGGCCTACAGAAATTGCATTCTCAATCAATTGGGCATAGGCCCGCATATCTTCAACAGCACTGGCTACATCGGGGTAGTTTTTAGAAAGCAGGCCCACCACCACGGCGCCCTCTGCAGCCTGATAAATATCCACGGCATTTTGCTTAGTGCCGCCTAAAACATTCAAACACACACGATCTCGATAAAAATTTGGGCTTAATTGGCTTAATTTCATAGTAATTTTTCCTTTAACAATTGCTGAATCTGCTCGCTGATCGTGCTGAGCTGGCTGTCGCTAACGCTGCGCACATCCACCTCGACCTTGCCTTCATTGGCTTTGTATTCACGGAAATAAATAGCGATAGGCCCACCTTTGAGCGCGGCCACCATTTCGACGGCGCTGCGGCCCAAAGCGGCCTGATCAAAGGCTATTTCTGTACGGGCAATATCACGCCCTGCGCCATCCCAAACCACTTTGGCGCTCACGCCATGAATCTCGTTAAGCGCCGCAATAAAGGGCCGCATTTTGGCAACCATTTGCTCGCCGCTTTCTTTCTCACGCAATAAATAAGTTTCAATGGCGCAAGTCAGGCCCAAAATGCCTTCTTTGCCAACCTTCATCGCGCGGCCAATGCCTTTGCCCTGCTTTTTAACCCAAGCCACATACTGCTCACGGCCCAGCACTAAGCCGCTGGACGGGCCTTCGATGGCTTTTGCGCCGCTGTAAATCACCAAATCCGCGCCTAGCTGATAATAAAGACGCAGGTCTTCTTCGGCGGCAGCGTCCACAATCAAAGGCAGGCCATGGCTTTTAGCTACGGCCACAGCCTCTGCCACGCTCAACATGCTTTTTTGCACAGTATGGTGCGATTTAATATATAAAATCGCTGCGGTATTGGGCGTAATCACAGCAGCCAACTCCTCAGCCGAGCACTCATTGGCCCAACCCGCTTCAACCACTTTGCCACCACCCAGCGCCACCATCGTCGCCACCGGCACGCCGTAATTCACGTTATGACCTTTTGCCAGCACAATTTCGCAAGGGCCATTGATGGGCTTGGCATGCAAATTCAGCAGCAAATCTGCATCGTCTTTAATAATCACAGCGGCCACAGCTTGGGCGATTCCGGCGGATGCGCAAGACACAACTACCGCGCTTTCTACCCCTAGCAAACCCGCAATATATGCACCAGTTTTATCGACTAAATCTTGCATCTCGAAATAATGATTTAGCCCCAAATTGACCGCCGCCACCACTTCAGGCTGCGGGGTAGACACGCCAAGAATGGTCATCCGCCCAGAAGCGTTAATCACCGGCTTAAGTTGGTACTTTTTATAAATCGAAGACATGATCTTTTTTTCCTTCTTCAGTCAAAAATACCTTTCCCGCGACAATTGCCGCCAAAGGCCTGAGTTGGTGATCAGAAATAAGCGATTCGCCCTCGCAATCACGCTGAGTATTGGGCGTTTTATCTAAGGCAAAAATCGAGATATCGGCATCAAAGCCAACAGCCAGCTGGCCTTTGCTAGGCAGATTAAGCGCCTTGGCAGCATGGCTTGTAACGCAGCTAATGACCTGCGCGAGGCTCATGCCTAAAGACAGAAACTTTGTCATCACCGGAGCCAAGCCATAGACCGGGCCAGCGATGCGGTTACGGCAGTAAATATCCGAACTAATCGTGTTCGGCAAAATGCCCTGAGCAATCGCTTGCCTTGCCACCGCAAAACTAAAGCTCGCCCCGCCGTGGCCCACATCAAGGCAAACACCACGCTGAATCGCCCGATAAATACTAGGCCGCAGCACGCCTTCGGCATTCAAAATGCGATTGGGTTTGCCGTTGTAGCAGTGCGTTAAAATATCGCCCTGATCGAGTAGCTCGGCAATATCATCCAAATCGGGCGGGGTATTTCCCACATGCACCATCAGCGGCAAATGGCGATGTTTTTGCTGAATCGCTTTGGCAATCTGCAAAGGGATAATCCCATTGCCACCCACCACGCTTGCACTTAAACGCGCTTTTAAGCCAACGATAAAATCAGGGAATTGGCCAATTGCTTGGCTGGCGGCGGCCTCATCAATATCGGCCAGATCAGCCAGCTCGTGCTGAGTGACCAAACCGATGCGAGAAATATTCAATAAAGCCCGCACCTCGGTCTGGCAGGCCTGCGCCAGCTGATAAAAATGCCCGATATCATTCGCGCCACAGCTACCCGCATCCACCACCGTGGTCACGCCACCGGCAATACCCACTAAATCGGGCTGATCGTTATAAATAGGCGAGGCCGAATAGCAATGCACATGGCCGTCAATCCAGCCTGCGCTGGCATAAAACTGACCTTTTAAATCCATAGTCTGGCGAGCTTGGGCATTGATCAGGCCAATGGCCGCAATTTTGCCGTCCTTCATCGCAATATCAAAGATGGCATCGTCTGTGGGACTCACGGCACGACGGATGATTAAATCAAACATGGGATTCCTTTTTTTGCTGCTAACAGGCATCGAGCGGGCCAATACCATGCATCTTTCGTAGGGTGTACAACGACGAAGTCGTTGCGCACCGAGAACTAAGCCAAGGTCTGAAGCGCTTCTTTCGTAGGGCGGGTGCAACCCGCGAGCAATACTGAAAAGTACGCGGGTTGCACCCTGCGCTAAACAAAGTCAAAAAGCCCTTTTTAGTGCCTTCGGCACGTTGATTTTGGAGCGGTAGCCACCGCGGGGGCCTTCCTTTCTTGCTTCGCCAAGAAACGAAGCCAAAGAAGGCGACCCCACGAAACACGAAGACCCCTGCGCTGCGGACAATCGAGTCGGCGGCAGGCGGGATCAGCTCGTCCCTCGCTCCCTAGCCGAAACCCCGCCCCGCTTGTTCCTCGCTCCGGCGTGTTTCAAGGGGACTTTAAAAAGCCCTATGCAAAGAGCGTGGCCATTACGTTGTTTCATTGTTTGCTAATTCAAAAGCAAACTGGTTAGTGCATATGGAGTTTCACCCGACCTGCGAATAGCTGTTTTTCTCCGTGAAACTCCGTGTTCTCTGTTCCCTCCGTGGTTCAAGATTTGGGTTTCCCAGCATCAAATCAGCAAATCAAACAATCGCCACCGGAAACACCGAACCAAACAGCATCGCGCCTAAAATTGCGCCGCCGGTAATGGGTTTGCCCCAGAGGTAGAAGGCTAAAGCGCCGATTAATGAGCCCACGCCAATGGGGATGGATGCGCCAATTGCGGTGATGATGATTAGGGGGCCTAGGAAACGCCCCGATGAATTTCCCGCGCCCATCATCACGTCGGCACCAAAGGTTGAGTTGGATTGGTTCACCGTAAATTTACGCGCTAGGATAATAATTCCGCCGATGGCGCAGCCAATTACCATGCCTGTGGCGAGAGCGGCAAAGAAGTTATCCAGCGGATAAGTCACGCCTGCGCCCAAAAACATGGCGGGAATGCCCAGACCCACGCCAGTCATAATCGCGCCGCCGATATCCAAAATACCGACCAGTGCGCCTTCGATAATCCGTGCGAACAAAAAGCTCGCACCAAAGGCGGCCACCGCGCCATAAACGCCGGTATCCATTCCCGCACGAAGCATCGAGACAAAAGCCACTTCGTTGAATGCGCCTATGCCGTAGACGTAATACATATGCGTTCCGGCAAATACCCCGGCGGACAGCAAGCCTACAAAGAAAGGAAAGCTCCAATCGGCGAACCAGAAATTACCCTGTACTTCTTCTTTAGTGAGTTCAGTCATTTTCGTCTCCTTAAGGCTTCAGCGTAGCGTGCAGCAGCTCATACCAAGCCGGTATGGCTAAATGGAAGGATTGAATCATTTTCAAATCAAAGCCACGGAAGAAGGCGCTTAATACAAATAACATCACCACGCTAAACATCATCGATTTGGTGATTCTGTTCCAGCCACCATCATCAACACCTTTACCAATCAAGATACCCAGCACCAAGCCCGGTACGGCATTGCCCATAATGAGCTGCGCTAAGCCACCAAAAATCGTCCCCCAAAAGCCTGAGCGTTTACCTGCTTCAATCGCTGCCAGCCAAAAAATCACCGGCATGATGATATTGACCAGCATATTGGCCGCAGGCACCAAAACTTTAACCGCGGTTACTTGCAAAGAAGGTGGCACGGCCGAAGCCGTGGTATTTAAAAACGCCACCACCGCCATGCCGATCAAGCCACAGGCCAGCGCCATTTTTCTAGGGTTGTGCAGGGTTTCAGCTAGATTTGGATTTTTACTCATCAGCGCGGCAGCACCCCAATGCGGAATCACGCGGTGATCTACATCCTGAGTAAACGCCCCAGCGGCTACCGATGAGGCCCAAGCATTAAAAAAGAAGCCCAAACCAAAGGAGAAATGCGAAGCCGCATCGCCTTCACACGAATTAAGCTCGCCTAAGGTACGAAACGCGCCTATCCCCTGCGCCGTTGGCGCATGAAACATCCGCGCAGCCCCCGCCCCAACAGCAAAACCAACCAAGCCACCAATCACGAGCGACTTCATTAATATCATCAGCAACATACGGCTACCTTTTTAAGACTTGGATGGATGAGCAGTAAAAGACACCTGATCGATATCAATTGCCGTCACACTCACAATCACTTCCAGCTGCACTTTGTAATGGGAGCGAATACGCGGCAGAAACAAGAATAAAAATCGCTCCTTCCTTTGCGCCTCCTCAGCCTTTAGCACCACCACATCTTGTGGCTCGATGCGCAGCAAGATCTTTTGGCTACCTGCCATCACGGCGCGCTGCACTTGGGAGAGCGCATCGGCAAAAGCCTTAGCTTTGCTGTCCCCCATGCCGCTCACAATCACCTTGCTCTGGAAGTGTTCTTTCATTTAATTGCCATACTTTTTCTGATAAGCCACAACCAAGCGCTGGCCCAGCTCTTCCTTATCCATAAAGCCAAAGCCTAGGACGATGTAACCTTCTTCAATCGCAGTAATGCCTTCTTCAACCGAGCGCATACCATATTTCGCCTTATAGCCATGCTTGGTCTGTGCCGTAATCGCCCCCGCCCCGCCGCTACCGCAAAATGAAATACCCAACTGCGCGTTTTCAGCCTTCATCACATCGCCCAGTTTCATATCCGCAGCCACCCCGGGAATCACCACCGCACGCCCCGCTGCCAATTCAACGCCAGCGCCTACTTTTTGGCCTTTACCTAAACGATCGCCAATTACCACGGTAATTTGAGTCATTTCAATTCCTTTTTAAGAAGAGTTCATTACAAAGGGGGATATTATTTATTCTTTGCCACTTCAAAATGAATCGATAAGAGCAGCGCTTCCTTGTTTGGCAAATTGCCAAACATCGCCGTTACCGTTTCGGAAAGTCGCATCGCAGGGGCCGAAATCTCGTCAAACAAATCATCATCAAAATCAGGCAAACCCTCACCCGACAAAGAGCGCCGGGCCATCGCTTTGATATGCGAATCCATCTTCATTTGCTGCACATCGCTGAGGTATTTGTTTTCCACCTCCAGCAACTCAGTAATTTGCCCCAACACCCGTTCTGCCAAAGCCTGAATCTCTACCTCGCTTACTTCTGCAATTTCACCCATGTTTGCTCCCAAGCCCGTTATAGCTAGCTGTGATTAATTCGATGACTCATCGTAAGCAATATGGGAGACGCTTTGTACCTGTTTAATTTCCACTACGAAGTGGAAATTTGAGGGGAAGTGGAAGGGGCAGGTGGAAGCCACGATAAGGGGCAGTGAGGTAAAGCGGGGGCGTGAAGGCGTAAAAAAAACCGCTCAGGGCAAGAGCGGTTGGGTTTACTCATATATCAAGCGCTGCAACGCTTATTGACATTGCGGCTTTATCTTCCTAAGCGCCACCATCACCCCCAACAATGAAAACAACACCAATAAACCAAAGCACATGGGATACGCCTGCTGGGCAGGTAATGCTTTCAAAACAATAACCAACAAAGCCAATGCCAGCGCACCACTGCTGTATTGTGCCGTGACCATTAAGGCACTCGCCGATCCCTGTTGCACCTCTGAAACTCCTTCAATACCCACCACAAATTTAGCGGTATAAATCATGCCATGGCCCAAACCACTGATCATCAGCGCAGGAAAAATGTATAGCCAATAGTTGTTTGCATGGGCACTCAGCGCCAGCAGTAATAACCCGACCGCCCCCAGCATAAAACCAGCAGCCAGCACATACTTTGCGGCTAGCCTGCCTATCCAGCGTCCGGCGAGTATATTGCCCAAAATAATCGTCAGTGAAAGCGGTAGAAACAGTAAGCCCGTGCTTAGTACATCGTAGCCATACACCTCCTGCAGCAGCAGAGTCACCATATAAAACTCTGTCCCCACGCCCGCCATATACAAGGCACTCGCCAAACATCCCGTTTTCAAATTTGGGATTTTCCAAAGCAGAGGGGAAATCAAGGGTGCAGTGGAGCGCGCTTCAACATAATAAAAAGCCAGTAATAAGCCCAGCGCCCCAAGCAGTAAATAGGGAATAGAAACATGCTGATAACCATATTCAGCCACCACCGTGAGTAGCAAAACGAGCCCAAAAACCGCAGCAGTCCCAAGAGCAGACGCCACGATTGGGATCCGGCCTGCAGATAGAGAAGGTAAAGCCGCAGAAAACGCCACACGAGCCAAGAGCAGGCAAAGTAAGGCAACCGGCACATAAATAAAGAAAATCAGCGACCACGACAGCGCTGCCAATACCCCGCCCAGCACCACCCCAGCCACCAAACCCGATGCCCCCACCGCTCCCCAAATAGACAAGGCTCTCGTCCGCTCCGCACCTTCTGCAAAACTCAATGCAATCAGGGCAATAATTGCGGGTTGCAATGCAGCGGCGGCGACGCCCTGTATGCCCCTTGCCAGTAACAATAACGCACCAGATGGTGCCAGCCCGCCTAAAAGTGAAGCAGCCGCAAATATCCCCATCGCCCAGACAAAAATAGTTGCTGCGCCAAAGCGATCACAAAGCCGCCCACCCACAAGTAAAAACCCAGCAAACATCAGGCCATAAGACGACACCACCCACTGCGACAAGCTGTGATCCAGTAGCAAATATCGCGCAATTTCAGGCAGGGCCACGTAAACAATTGAATAATCCAGCGCAATCATAAACTGCGCTAATGAGAGCACAGCGAGGCATATATTCCTGCTGCGATCGATTCCTAGGGCGAGATTTGTTTCCATTTTTTCCTTTTAGCCTGACAGGCTTAATGCTTGTTAGTAAGTGCAGAACAAGGTTCATGCAGAAAAACTGAATGTACATTGTTTTTATTTTTAAGATAATCTAGACAATTGGAAACGGATTGTAGCGAAAGGTTGACGATCAAATGGAGTACATGACAGCGATTCCGGTCTACGTGGCCGTTGTGGAATGCGGCAGTTTTTCGGCAGCCGCCACACGCTTGGGGCTGACTAAATCGGCAGTTAGCAAACGCATTTTGCAGCTAGAAGCCCAATTAGGCACTCGTCTGCTACAGCGTACGACTCGCCGCCAAAGCCTTACCGAAGCAGGCGAGAGCTATTACGATTACGCACGCCAAGCATTAGCTCTGGCCCGTGAAGGCGCAGATTTTATTGCTGGCCTGCAGCAGCAACCCCAAGGCTTACTGCGAATCAGTGTACCTATGGCGTTTGGCCGCCTGCACCTATCTCCGCTTGTGCCCGCCTTTTTACATGCCCACCCTGCCGTGCAACTGGATATGGTCATGGACGATCAAATGGTCGATCTGATCGATGGCGGTTTTGATCTCGCCATTCGGATTGGCCACCTGCCTGAATCTGAAATGATTGCGCGACGGATTGCCCCTTGCAAAAGTGTGCTCTGCGCTTCACCCGATTATCTTGCAAAGCATGGCCACCCACTGCAGCCGCTTGATCTGCTTAAGCATAATTGCATTCAGTATTCTTATTATCGAGGAGGAACAGAATGGATTTTTGCTGGTCCAGCAGGCGCAAACAAAGTACTGCCGCGAGGTAATTACCAAGTCAATAACAGCGAAGCGCTAAGAGACGCACTGCTGGCAGGCTTGGGTATTTGCCATATGCCCAGCTTTGTAGTGGGAGCCGATCTAGCTGCAGGTAGACTAGTCACTTTACTCGACGACTACCCGCTACCACGCTACGCCATCTACGCCGTATTCCCTGAGCGCAAACATGTGCCAGCAAAAGTGCGTGCCTTTCTAGACTTTATCGATCAACAGCAGTGGCTGGATGCCCCTTACTGGGATATTTATCCTGATGAAAAGCCTTTGTAAAAAGGCAAGCATCAGCATTGAATACGGCCAGCATCCGGTTATTCAAACTATTACCACTTGTACTAAATCCCTCACGACATACGCCGACTTGGCTTAAAATCCTGCCCTCTCTTGCGCGCGCGGCACAAGGAATGATGGCCTTGGCTCTGCATCGTTTTTTGTTAATAGATGCAATAAGAGCTGCACAGAATCTCAGAACCCCGCCCCGCCTTGCAATTAAACCCGCAGCCCGCATGACACCGAATACGATCAATTATTTAGGAAATACCGACATGGCTCCGCAAGAAATTTCTCTGGATGTATTGCTAGAAAAGTACGCCAAGGGCGAAGAAGCCTCGATTAGCGACGTACAGGCGCGTGTTGCCAGTGCTTTGGCCAGCGTAGAGCAGCCTGATTTAAAAGCTTACTTCGAAGAGAAGTTTTTGTGGGCGCAGCAAAATGGTTTTGTACCCGCTGGCCGCATTAACTCTGCCGCGGGCATGGATTTACGCGCCACGCTGATCAACTGCTTTGTGCAGCCGGTGGGCGATTCGGTTTCGGGCAGCACCGATGGCAAGCCAAGTATTTATACCGCGCTCTCTGATGCGGCAGAAACCATGCGCCGTGGTGGCGGCGTGGGCTACGATTTCTCGACCATTCGCCCTAAAGACTCCTTGGTGCGCGGCACACGCTCGCGTGCTTCAGGCCCTGTTTCGTTTATGCAGGTGTTTAATGCATCGTGCTCTACGGTTGAATCGGCCGGTGCGCGGCGCGGCGCGCAAATGGGTGTGTTACGTGGCGATCACCCCGATATTCTGGAATTTATCCGCTCTAAAGATCAGGGCGGCCTGACCAATTTTAATATCTCGATCGGCGTAACCGACGAGTTTATGGAAGCCGTAAACCAAGACAAAGACTTCTGCCTCGTGCACAAAGCCGAGCCTTGTGAAGAGAAGGTCGCAGCGGGCGCTTATCAGCGTGAAGACGGCCTGTGGGTGCACCAAACCATCCGTGCGCGCGAGTTGTGGGAAGAAGTGATGAAATCCACTTACGACCACGCCGAGCCGGGTATCTTATTTTTGTCGCGCATGAATGCGGATAACAATCTGTATTACTGCGAAACCATCGAAGCCACCAACCCTTGCGCCGAACAGCCTTTGCCCGATTATGGCTGCTGTTGCCTAGGCTCGATCAACCTCACCCGCTTTGTCACATCGCCTTTTAGCAAAGAGGTGGGCTTTGATTTTGAAGGCTTCCAAGCTGTGGTCAGCATTGCGATCCGCATGTTGGACAATGTACTGGAAGCCACCGCTTGGCCGCTACCACAGCAAAAAGCCGAAGCCATGTCCAAACGCCGCATTGGTCTGGGCTATTTAGGATTGGGTAGCACGCTGGTGATGATGGGCCTGCGCTACGATTCTGATGCTGGGCGTGCGCTAGCACAAAAAATCTCTGAAGTGATGCGGGATACGGCCTACCTTGCATCGGTAGATTTAGCCAAAGAAAAAGGCGCGTTTACCCTATTCGATAGCACTCAATATCTAGTGGGTAACTTTGCTAAACGTCTGCCTAAGGCGATTCGTGCGGCGATTGCCAAGCATGGCTTGCGTAACTCTCACCTCTTGTCCATCGCCCCAACCGGCACCATTACACTGGCCTTTGCGGACAATGCGTCTAATGGTATCGAGCCTGCGTTCTCTTGGGTTTATAACCGCAAAAAACGCATGAACGATGGCACCACGCAAACTTACGAAGTGGCCGATCACGCTTGGCGCTTGTATCGCCATATGGGCCACGATGTATCGGATGACAGCAAATTGCCTGAACCTTTTGTGACTGCGCTGAATATGTCGGCCAGCGATCATATGAAGATGCTGGAAGTCGTGCAGCCTTTCGTTGATTCGGCAATTTCTAAAACAGTGAACGTGCCTGCCGATTATCCTTACGCTGATTTCCAAAATTTATACATGGATGCATGGCGTGCGGGGCTAAAAGGCCTAGCGACTTATCGCCCCAATAGCATTTTGGGCAGCGTATTGTCAGTCGCTGAAGCGCCGGTTACTGTGGTAGAAGAAGAGCTAATTCCAGATGATGATTTGCTGCGCAAGCAGTTTGATCGCCGCCCGAATGGCGATTTGGAATCGGTGACTTCTAAAGTGGCGTATATGACGTACGAAGGTAAAAAAGTGGTTTACCTCACCGTCAGCTTTATCCATATCACCGGCATTGTCGGCGGCGAGTTGGTCACGATTGAGCGCCCATTTGAATTCTTTATGCCTGCCAGCCAAAAAAGCGAAGATCAGCAGTGGATCACCGCCAGCATGCGCCTCTTATCCATGGCGGCACGCTCGGGCGGCTCGATCGCTAAATCGCTGGCCGATATGCGCGAAGTAAGCTGGGGCAAGGGCACGGTTCGTTGCGGCATGATTAATAAGGAAGACGGCTCGCAAGCGCCTTTATTCCACGAATCAGAAGTGGCCGCGATTGGCTATGCATTGCAGCAAATCCTCACCAAACGCGGCTTCTTAGATGCATCCGGCAATCAAGTACCGACCAAGCTACTGGCGACACGCTTTAAAAATAAACATATGGCCTATGTGATAGACGATAGCCAGTATGAAGCGCCTTTGGCCCCAGTAAACCCCATCGCCACCGGTAAAAAATGCCCAGAGTGCGGCGCATATGCCTTACAAAAAATCGACGGCTGCAGCCGCTGCGTATCCTGCGGCTTTGTTGGAGCGTGCGGTTAATCTAGATTATCTGTAAGCATTAAAAGGCCCGCTATTTGCCAAGAAATTGGTTGAATAGCGGGCCTTTTTACGTATGTTGTTCAGCATCTGTTATCAGGTATTTTTAATGCAAAATCATGTGAACTGATAGGGTATTCAAGTCCTTACCACCGACATTCGAACCCTATAAAAATCAGCTATTTTCTTAGACTGTCAGGATAAATATTATTACCAAAACCTTAATGTAGCTTACAACTATTCACTACAATTTTAACTTCCTAACCCAATGTGGATAGCTGAGACCCATAAGGATATGTCATAAGCCTGTCATATAAACACGTTACCTTACGCAGAATAAATGCCACTAGTACTCAATCAGGCATTTGACAAGAACGTTTTTCTTTCTGTGACCGGAAATACTGAGGAGTTATAAATTGTTAGATGAGATGCAAGCTGCCCGCCGCCAAGCCCTAAAATTATTCTCCAGCATTCCACTTTTACCACTGGGAGGCGCATCAGCCGCATCTCTGCTGATGACCGCCTGTGGTGGCGATAGCGATACGACCGTGGCAACAGCACCGGCCACAGTTAGCTTTGAATCCGCCAGCTTTAGCGGCATGAGCGCACCTGGCATTAGCGATCCATATGCAATGGGTACCACCAGCGTTGGCTCCGCTCTGAATGTAAAACTCAGCGATGGCAGCACACAAAGCTTCAAATTGGCTTACAAGCCTTTCTTTATTACCGGTGATTACGTTCCTGATGGTAAAGGCGGTTACAGCCTGTCTGGCGGCTATGTTGACATCAACAACAAGCCTATTCTGGATACATCCGTAGTTGGCCTTGAAAGACAATTCTTCTCTGATTGTGCAGATGGCACATCATTGATTAACTTGGATAAAGCAACGGTTGCCGGCATCAAGGGCAAAGCGGTATTTGCCGTTGTTCAGTTTGAATACACCACTAACAACCAAGCAGGCCAAAGCATGTATGGCCAGCTGCCTTCCCCTATCGCTGTGCTGACGCTAGATCAAGATCAAGCCACAGGTAAGCTGACACTGGTTAAATACCACAATGTAGATACCTCAGCAGCGCACATGCTGTGGATCACCTGTGGCGCCAGCATGTCACCATGGAATACCCACCTTTCCAGCGAAGAATACGAGCCAGATGCTTTTACTGCCGCAACAGATACGCAATTTAAAACCTTCAGCAAAAATGTATTCGGCGATGAAACCAAAGCCAACCCTTACCACTATGGCCATATGCCAGAAGTAACGGTTAACCCGGATGGTACTGGCTCGATCAAAAAACATTACTGCCTGGGCCGTATCTCGCATGAGCTGATTCAAGTTATGCCGGATAATCGCACCGCATTAATGGGCGACGATGCAACCAACAGCGGCTTGTTTATTTTCGTGGCAGATAAAGAAAAAGATCTGTCTTCAGGTACCTTGTACGTGGCTAAAGTCGGTACAGGTTTCTCTATCGACCCGGCAGCAGCCGGTGCCGCACTGACGTGGATTAAGCTTGGCTCCGCCACCAGCGCAGAAATCGAAAAACTGGCTGACACCCTCAAGCCAAACGACATCATGACTGTTGCAACAAAAGATCCAGCTGACGCAAGCTACACCAAGATCTTCTACGGTGGCAAAACACAATGGATCAAAATCAAGCCAGGCATGGAAAAAGCAGCAGCCTTCCTTGAAACTCACCGTTACGCCAGCTATGTAGGCGCCAGCATGGCCTTCACTAAGATGGAAGGCACCACCGTTAACGCAAAAGACAAAATCGCCTACTCTGCACTACAAAACATCCAGGCTTCAATGATTGCAGGCGACGCTGCAAACAACCCGGCTTACAATGTTTCTCTTGCTAAGAAACTGAGTGCGGGCGGCGTGATGGCACATACCTTAACAGGCGGGCAAAAAGATACAGGCGGCGCAGCCATCAACAGTGAGTGGGTACCGGTACTGACTAAGGCGCTGATTATTGGTGAAGATATCGCCAAAGATGCATTGGGCAATACCGCAAACGTTGACAAGATTGCCAACCCGGACAATCTGAAATTCTCTGAAAAACTGCGCACCCTGTTTATTGGTGAAGACAGCAGCCAGCACGTAAATAACTTTGTGTGGGCTTACAATATCGACACCAAAGTGCTTTCACGTCTGATCTCTATGCCTTCTGGTGCAGAAGCAACTGGCCTCGTGGTTGCCGATGATGTAAACGGCTGGACCTATATCATGAGCAACTTCCAGCACCCGGGTGAATGGATCTCCACCATGGATGCAGCCGCCAAGGCACTGGTTAACCCAATTGTTAACAGCAACTACAAAAACAAATTTGGTTGCGCTGTAGGTTATCTGACTGCTGAAGCAACAGGCATGAAGTTATCTAAAGTTTAAGCATTACGGCGGCCTATTCGGCCATCGTTAAACAGCAGCAAGTAGCGGCCACCCGCTATTTGCTGTTTTTTTTATCCATCAAATCAAGGCGTAAACAGGCGCCAGCGAAAGCAGCAAGGCAGCCATGGCTGCGACTATTTTGCTCATCAGCGCTTCTAAAGCCGCCACTTCCAAGGCAAAATCTGCCACAGCCCTATTTGCCGCATCGGTAACAACAACGCCCTTGCGTGCTTTTTTATGATTAGCCTCAAGCGCAGCCAAGCGCTCCAGATTTGCCGCCACTTCGGGGTAATGATCTTTGGCCGCCCTAATCACAAAAGAGCTTCCGCCACTGCCCTCACACTTATCGGCCTTTAATAATAAAGAAGCCCCAACCAGCCGATGCGCCTTATCCAAGATGCCCGCAAAACGCATCGAAAAGTGCTCATCGTGATAGCCATAAATGTCGTAGCTCTCTGCTAAATTGGGCGCTAAATTACGAATAAAACACGTCGCCCGCTTTAGATTGCTCAGATCGTGCTCTAGCTCATACAGCATTTCAAACAGCTTAGCCGCATAGCTTTCTTGCGGGCTGGCATGAAAACGCCCGCCTGCCTCCACCTCTTTCAACATGCTTTGATAAGAAGCCCAAAAGGGGCGTAAATGATGCAAGGCATCGTGTTCTGTAAGCATAACTATTCCGTGTTAAAAACAAGCAAAGCTTGTATTTAGATGGCTAAAGGCTTCTCCGCGAGGGCAAGATAGAGCCTTTTCCCCCCCGACAACAGCAGCTACTGGGCAGTCTTTAACCACCCAATCTCCTGCGCCGTTTTCACACCCAGCAAAGTTCGGCTCAGATTATCCGGGATGGTGGCCTGCACTTCGCTCACCGGAATCCTCCCGCCCATGAGTTCGGCATAGCCTTGTGGATAGCGTGGCACTTTATCTGGCTCGGCAAAGCCATCTGGGTAAATAGGCATATTGGTATTTAAATCATATTTATCGCTAGCATTCAGCGTATGCAGCAACTCGTGCCCCACAATCACCAGATTTTGCTTAGCGTAGGCCTTAGCCGCAAATAAATTAATCCGGCCAATACGGCCTTTATTCAGCGCAGTAGAATGGCTGAGCTGAGGATACGTGGCTGGATCGTAATACAATAAATACAGACGAATGTCCGGTGGCACGCTGACTTTAGGGCTGTTATTCCAAGCAAAGTATCTAAATTTCAAACTCCAAAACATCGTATTTAATATATTGCCATTGCTAGGCGGCGTAGGAGGAATCTCTTTTACCTCCGCCCCTAATTGAAACTCAAATGGCCGATGAATATTCAGCTGATATTGCTTAGCCTCTGCGGCAAAATATTGCGTTAAAGGCTCAAAATCATCTTTACTTAAAGTTTGCAAATAGGCACTGACTTCGGCGCTGCCACTTACATTCACCGGATAAATCGCCACATATAGATTCTTTTTCCACTCCAGCGCACCTTTATCTAGCCAAGTCCATTGGGCGACCTTGGCTAAAACCAACAGCAAAATCACGACTCTTATTTTTTTCCACATAACAAGCCTGTTTAAAGAAGTGCAACACATTAAATATATTCAACAAAGAAGCATTTATTTCACCCGCCTAACTCCGCAATTTTTTACTACAAATCATGGCGTCTTTCCCAATACAGTAGTGAAAGCGCTTCAGTATACTTTGTGACTTCCCTCCCCTTGCTAATCTGCCATGAATCAATCTATTTTTTTCCTAAAAACCCTCGGCCTATTTAGCGCCACCGCCATCGCAGAAATCGTTGGCTGCTACCTTCCCTATCTATGGCTGCGTAAGGGGGGATCGGTATTTTTATTACTACCCGCTGCACTCAGCCTGATGATTTTTGTTTGGCTGCTAACCTTACACCCCGCAGCCAGCGGACGAGTTTATGCGGCTTATGGCGGAGTCTATGTCAGCGTGGCGGTGCTATGGCTTTGGCAGGTGGACGGCATTATGCCGGATCGCTGGGATATCCTCGGCAGCCTAATAAGCCTGACCGGCATGGCGGTTATTTTGCTAGCCCCAAGAGCAAACTAAGCAAACACACACCTAACGCTAGTCCTATACATGCTTTCACCTACAGCCTAACGCGCAATATGTTGCTTAATATCATCAAATAAAAAGCACTCACTGCTAATATCATTCTTTGTGGAGGTTTTATCTGATGAAAAACGTTAGAATCGAGCACGATTTATTAGGCGAAAAAGAAGTTCCCTTTGATGCTTACTACGGCATCCACACCCAGCGTGCCATAGAAAACTTCAAGATATCGCAAGCCAAAATCAGCGATAACCCCATTATGGTAAAAGCATTAGCCAAAACAAAAAAAGCCTGCGCCTTGGCTAATGGTGAAATTGGCACCATAGAAAAGAAAATATCTGAAGCTATTGTGAAAGCCTGCGATGAAATCATTAATAATAACCGCTGCTTAGACCAATTCCCCAGCGATGTATTTCAAGGTGGTGCAGGTACTTCGGTGAATATGAATGCCAATGAAGTGATTGCCAATTTAGCCTTAGAATTACAAGGCCACGGTAAAGGCGAATATCAATATATTCACCCCAATGATCACGTTAATAAATGCCAATCCACCAATGATGCCTATCCAACCGCATTTAGAGTCGCCCTATTTGATCATCTGCTGATTTTAATACAGCATATGGAAACGCTACAGCAAAGCTTTATTGCAAAATCAATTGAATTTAAAGACGTGCTTAAAATGGGCCGCACCCAGCTACAAGATGCTGTGCCTATGTCTTTAGGCCAAGAATTCCATGCCTTTGCCACTTTAATCAAAGAAGATATTCGCCTTATTGGGCAAATTAAAAACCTATTGCTCGAAGTTAACCTTGGCGCTACCGCTATTGGCACCGGCATTAATGCACCAGCAGAATACCGCGAAATTGCTGTAAAAAAACTCTGCGAAATCACTGGCCACGCCTTTACCTCATCTGAAGACTTAATTGAAGCCACATCAGATTGCGGTGCTTATGTTATGGTTTCTAGCGTATTAAAACGCACCGCCACCAAGCTATCGATGATATGCAATGATTTGCGCCTATTATCATCAGGCCCACGGGCGGGTTTAAAAGAAATTAATCTACCCGAATTACAAGCTGGCTCTAGCATTATGCCCGCCAAAGTAAACCCAGTGATGCCAGAAGTGGTGAATCAAGTTTGCTTTAAAGTAATCGGCAATGATTTAACCATTACCCTAGCGGCAGAAGCAGGGCAATTGCAACTTAATGTGATGGAGCCGGTGATTGCATCGTCTTTATTTGAATCCATCCATTTACTGCAAAATGCCATGCTAGGGCTAAAAGAGAAATGCATAGACGGCATTAGCGCCAATGTAGAAACCTGCCGCCGAAATGTGCTTAATAGCATCGCCATTGTCACCTACCTAGACCCCGTTTTAGGCCATGCTAAATGCGATGAAATTGGCAAAATCTGCGCGCAAACAGGACAAACCGTCATTGAAGTGTGCTTAGAGAAAAAACTACTTAGCCAAGCGCAATTAAATGATATTTTCTCCAATGAAAATCTGCTTAATCCGCAGTATTTGGGTAAGCGTTATTGATTTTATTAGGCATTAACACAAAGGCCTAATTAAAAACCCCAGTTCTGATTAAAAGAACTGGGGTTTTTATTTGGAAATATAGAGCAAGCCGTAGCGACCAAGCTGAAAATAAATTAAAAGTGGGAAAAAACCACAAAGCAGAACGTTCGTTCTTTTTTGCTTGGGGGAAAAATAAGCTTATGTCATACTCATCAGCACATTTTGGTTAAACTCAACGTAAGGACTAAGTCATGCAAAACTATGTCACTTTAGGTGCTAATGATCATGAAGCATCATGCGCTTTCTACGATGCGGTATTAGCCACCATTCAGTGGCGCTCGCATATGAACTTCCCCAGCTGGAAGGCATATTCGAGTGAAGGGCTAGGAGAAGGCTTAATTATTTGGATCGCCAAGCCATTCAACTCAGAACCTGCCACGGCGGGCAATGGGTCTATGGTCGGTTTCCCCGCCAGCTCACGCGAGCAAGTCGATGCTTTTTATGCTGCTGCTATTGCCAATGGCGGGACGGATGAAGGCGCTCCGGGACTGCGCCCTTATGGCCCTAATTGGTATGCCGCCTATGTGCGAGATCCCGTAGGAAATAAACTTGGCATTGTTTGCACAGAAGCAGCCTGAGTTTGAAGTGATTAAAAGCACCGCAGGTACGAACCGCCAGCGTTTCCTACCTGCTTAGCTAAAAACACTACTTAGAGAGAGGCCTGCTTTAAACCCTCAAGATAATACTCAAGCTCTGAAGGCGTTTTAAACCGTAGCACATGTAAATGACGATAGCTGGGATCTTCAATCATTTCTGCATATTGTTTTTTTCTTAAGGCATAGGTTTGCCAAGCCCATAAAATAATAGAATCTTTACTGAAAAAATTATTCTTTAAAGTTTCGGTGTTCCCTGCCCATAATTTTTCTTTTTTAAGTGCTCTTGATATGGATCGCTTAATGACCCGAAACATCACCGTAGACAATGAATAATCTAGCCAAATTAATTGCTATGCATTGCCCCAACTTAAATCTTTAAGCTCAAGATAATTGCCATTCATTACCCAATTGCCATGAATGCTGATTGCATTGGCTACTCTTTCTCTGAAAACTAAAGCACTGGCAGGTGTCCAATTTTCTTGCCAATATAAAGCATCTAATTCAATATCAGTCAGCTGCAAACTTTTTGCTAAATGCTTTGAAAGAGTGCTTTTACCTGATCCGCTGGTACCAACGATCAATATTTTAGAATATGAATTCACAGTACATCTCATTACCTTAGTAAATTAAATCAAAACGGCCATCAAGGGCTGATTTAGCCCCTATATTGGGCTTCGTTTATCTAAACACCAAGCTACCATGACGTGTTACTTTTTGCTTGGG
Organism: Pseudomonadota bacterium; assembly: GCA_026399755.1. GTDB lineage: Bacteria > Pseudomonadota > Gammaproteobacteria > Burkholderiales > Chitinibacteraceae > Iodobacter. The sequence goes on along the minus strand of JAPLQI010000073.1, from coordinate 41,324 downwards.
CGTAGGTTGTGGCTGAGCCTGCGAAGCCCAACATGCGAGATAAGAAAATCAAGGGAAATCGCCCCGGATAGCGCTGAAAATAATCTTCAGGATCCTTGCACGCAAGCGTAATCCAACATAGGTCGAGCTCCATCTTCACTAATTCTGGATCGCACCCCTACCTGTAGGGCGAAATAAGTCTGGGCGATTTTTCCAGACGCATTACGCCGTGGCTATTTTGAGATGAAGGTGGATTGTTTGGCGTACTGCGCTTCGCTTCGAGTACGCCCTACTCACTTCACTTCTAATTCACCCTCAATTCCTTAGCCAAATGAGGCGCTGCGTAGACTTGGTCTAGGGCATATAAAATGGCCTGCGCGTCTACCGATAAGGCTCTGGCGGTTTCATCGGTATACACAAAGCGCCCACCTAGGCCTTCTAAATTGCCATCAAAAATCAGCCCTACCCATTCGCCCTTGCTATTAACCACGGGGGATCCGGAGTTGCCGCCGATAATGTCGGCGGTGCTGACAAAATTTAGCGGGGTGCGTGGGTCTAGTTTGCTGCGTTTTTGTGAAATGGTTGTGGCCAGATCAAAGGGGGCCTTGCTTGCAAAGCCATCGGCTCGGGCGAGCAAGCCACCAAAGGTGGTTTTCCAAGGCGTGGCAATGCCGTTAGAGGTGTAGGCCGCAGCTTTGCCGTAAGACAGTCTTAATGTACCTGTGGCGTCCGGCGGTAAAGTCTTACCGTAAAGCGCAAAGCGGGCTTGGCCTAGCTTTTCTGCCGCTTGCTTAATCGGCGTTTCTACCTGCTCTTCTTTAAACTTAAGCAATTCTCGGCGCAGCGGATAGACAGCAAGGGCGATTTTAATCAGCGGGTCTTCCGAGGCTTCTATCGCTTTTACGCCGCCTTCCAATAAACGCACCCGCTCTTTTGCCTCATTGATGTGACTTTTCTTAACCACTGTCTCAGCCCAAACCATCGGCGATTTTCCGCCCAAGGTGGCTTGAATAAAAGGGTGTTTTTCCCCTAATAAATCGAGCGCTTCGTTAATCCCTGCGGCAAGTCTTATCGTTTCCAATTCTTTGTAAACGGGCACATCGGCACGTAAATTACGCTCCAACGCAGTAATTTGCGCATCACGGTAGGCGCTTAGGCGCACGGAATCAGGCAATTGGCGCTCAAAAGCGAGTTCAACCAATTTGCCTGCCTTATCAAACAGGGTGCGATGCCCATAGCCAACTGCCCAAAATTCCTTGGCTTTTGCTACGCCTTTCGCCGTGGCCGCATCGATATCCGCCCACGGATCACCGGCTAAGCCTTTCTCTTGATACGCCTTGCGAAATTTCGCCTCGTCAGATTCTTTACGCGCTATCAGGAGTGGGTCTTTCAGTGCTGCGTATTCACCCATTAAGGCTTTTTGCCAGTTTTCTGTGCCAAACAATACGTCTAATGCCTGCCTTGTGGCTTCGGGTGAGCGTTTGGAAAACGCATGTAGCAATTGTTGCTGCATTTTTGCACTGGCTAGCTGAATCGGCATATTGATATCGCGCAGCGCTTTCAGTTGCGCCAGCGTTTGCAATCTATCGGTATTGCCTGGATGGCCAACGACAAATACCGCATCGCCTTCACCGACCGGCTTATCGGCCATTTTTAAGTAGTGCTTTGGGCTAACTGGCTTGCCGTTTTCATACACCCGAAACAGCGCAAAATCGAGGGCAAAGCGGGGGTAAACAAAATTATCTGCGTCCCCGCCAAAAAATGCGGCCTGATATTCTGGCGCAAACGCGAGGCGTACATCGTTCCATTCTTTAAAACGATAAAGGTGATAGAGCGAGCCGTGGTAAAGCGAAACCACTTCACACTGCAAGGCGGTTGATTGCTTACATTTACTTTCTAAATCAGCAATTATCGTCTTACGCAATGCCGTGCGCTCTACATCATCTTTGCCTGCGGCGACCGCTGTGCTCACCGCCTCGCTCACGTCATCGCTAGAAATCAACACCCGCGCCATCCCGCCGGGGCACTTTAATTCATCACTGGTTTTCTTTGCCACATAGCCATTTTTTTGCAGATCGCGCTCGGCAGTGGACAGCTTATCGATGCAACTCATCGCCACATGATGATTAGTCAGCATCAAGCCATCTTTAGAAACAAAAGACGCTGACGCGCCAAAATTCACGGCGGACTGCTGTAAATGCGTAAGTAATGCTGGGCTTAAGGTGCTGCCATAGCGTTGTTGCACCAAGGCGCTAGGCGGATTATCAAAGGTCCACATTCCTTCATCGGCAAAAGCCGACATAGCCAATACCATCAAGCTACTTAAATAGGCGTAGCGCTGCTTCATCTTGTATCCCCTTTTAACGGCCCTTATGCTTAGAGCCTAGCTATTGACTTACACAGTAGTTAAGCAGTCTAAGGATGTAGAGAGATACGAGCAAGCAAATGTCATAATAAAATCATCAAATACTTACCGCAACTTGAATTAAAACCGAACTCTGGTATATGATCCGACCTAGGTCTGCAGCTCACCTAGGCGTCGCCGGTTCATTCAGAACCACGCTAAACCTGCCATGGCAAAAAAATATTAATCATCATTGCTTGGCTCAATCCCAGTGCCAAGCCGTAACGGCGACCAGCGGCAGTCTTTTAGACTTAGGCACGACAGGAGATTTGACCATGTCGCGTACTAGCTATCCTTTTTATACTTCCGATATTTCGGCTCTCGCCCGCTCGCTCAAACAGCAATGGGCGCTTGAGCCTGCCGCCCCCAGCCACCTACAAATCCTCAATATGCTGGCACGCGCCGCTGGATTTAGTAATTTTCAGCATTTACGTGCGGCAGCAGAAGCACCCACTCCGGTAAGCAATACTCACTCCCCACTGAGCAAACGCTTGCTTCGGTATTTTGATGAGCAAGGACGTTTGATACGCTGGCCTAAGAAGTTTTCTGAGCAGCTGCCCTGCATCTGGCCGATATGGGCCAGCTTCCCCGCCCAACTAGAAATGGACGAGAAAGCGGCGAATGAGTGGATTAAACGTGCAGAAGCCATAGGCGATCATGTACTGCTGCGCCGTGAGCTAGTGAATTACAAGCTCATCACCCGCACGCCAGATTGCCGCGTTTATCAGCGGCTAGAAAAAGATATTCCAGAGGAGTTGCTGGAGTTTATGGCGGAGATAGAGCGGCGTAAGGTGGCGGTCGGAGATTGTACGACGTAAGGCGGCAGTCGAAGATTAGGACGGCCATCCGCCATCAAGTTCAATCAATCTCATGTATGAGCATTTTTGTAGGGCGGGGGCAAGCCCACCCTATCAACTTAAGATCAAAAATGGCCAGGGTTTGGTTTGGGTATAGGGTGTGCAAGTCGTTTTTCTTGCGCACCGCTCTTGGTGCGCAACGACTGCGTCGCTGTACACCCTATAAAAGCCTAACTCCTAAGTTGCTTTTCTCCGTGAAACTCCGTGCTCTCTGGGCTCGACGTGCTTCAAGATTTGGGTTTTGCTAAGTTAAACTGCTTAAGTTAATAAGATTGGGGTGCAAGCCGCCCGCATAAAATGCTGCAAATCGGCGGGTTTCAGCTGCCCTAAAAATGACTAGATGCTTGCTCGCTGGTTTACCCCCTAAGCGGAGAATAAACTAGCGAGCAAGTAGCAAAAGCACTCGCTTTGCCATGAAGAATAAAAATGGCCCCTAATCCCCCGCCAACACTGTTAAATCTGCCGTATTGCTGCAATTAAAATTACCCACGGCCCAATAACTTTGGCCTAGCCAATCCTTAGCATATTGATGAATATAATCAGGGGTGAAGCTAGCAAAATCAGCGGCACTGCCCGCCAGTGAGCCATCCATCAGCCAATACCAAGAAAGGGCTTCAGCATATTGCATGGGTTTATTCATTCGATCTTTTTGAAACTTAAGCAAATTGGCACGCACGCTTTGCATTTCGGCCAAAGTAGGCGCTTCTTTACGCAAGCGGGCAATCTCGCTGGCGGTGATTTTTGCCGATTGATCACATTGTTTAATATCTGTTTGATATTCCACTTTCAGTAATAAACCCTGCTGAGCGCTCAATTCATAATTGCTATATACGCCATAGGTTTCACCTGTGTTTTCACGCAATGCTTGCCAAAGGCGCTGTTGCAATAATTGGCTCAAGAAACTAGCCACTGCATTGCTACCCGAATTAGCTTCCATAGGTACATAAGCATGCCAAAGCCGCATAGCAAATGGCTGAGGTATTTTGTAGTGAATTTCATTCCCCCTGCCATGAGCCAGAGGCTCGGGTTTAAAATTAGCCACCGCCTGCACAGGAAGGCTGGCTAAATATTGCTCAATCAGCGACCTGTTTTTCTGATGATCCATCAGCCCTGTCAGCACAAAACGAAAAGCACGTGGATTGCCAAACAAGATTTGGCGCGCCTCTTTCAGCTCAGCAACAGACGCGTCAAAATGGTAGGGCTGCCAATAACGCGGGTATGGCCATTGATTGCCATAGTGCTTTTCGTTTAATTCCATATACAGCCCATTAGCCGTACTGATATGTGACTGATAAGCTAGATTCATACTCAGCTTGGCCGCGGCTTGATCGTCTCTTGGCGCGGTCCAAGCCAGATATTGCAATTGCAGCAGTGTTTCAAGGTTATTAACATCGACTTCTCCCGCTAGGCCATGCAGATCAGCCTGAATAATGGGCCTTAGCTCCAGCGCTGATGACATTTTCTGCCTTAATTCTCCACCACTAAATGCCCCCAAACCTGCTTGGCTTAAATACTCGGTCAGTGCAAAACCTGCTTGCGACAGCGGCTTAGGCAGGGCCGCCATGCCGCCCTTGGCTCGGGCATAAAATCCAACTCTATCCATTCCAGCTTGAGGGGGGATCGTCAATACTTCTAAGCCATTGCTTAAAGTCATCAACAAGCCACCCGTCGTAGGGTCGTCCTTTTCTGAAACAATTTTCCCAGGCACGGGCAAGGCCGCCAGCAAGGGTTTATTACTGCTGGCGACGGATTGATTTTCCATGACCTCCGCTTGCACTGCCTCGACGATATTTTGTGCTGTTTTCTCAAAAAACATCGTGTAGCTGCTCACCGCGGGTGGCAACAAGATGGTGGCTATTTGGTCAGGCAAAAGTAATAGGCGTTTTAGCTCGCTCTGTAATACTTCTGGTGTGGTCGCGGCAAAAAAGAGCCTTTGCTGATGAAAATCCCCCATTACATCACTGGCAGATTCCCCATACTGGACATGCCACTGTAAGCGCTGTATCCAAGCACTATGGCTGGATTGTGGCGACTGTTTTTTCCTGTAGGTTTCATAGCTGCGATAAAGCTCGTCTTGGCTAAAGCCAAAGCGCTTGGCCCTTTCCAGCTCCCGATATAAAACCTGTAGCGCATTCTTCATTTGCGCGTCTTTTACAGACACAGTCAGCGTAAATTCGCCTTGGCTGGTCGGCAAGCTCACACCGTGGCCATTAAAATAACTTTCCTCCATGATGGGGCTATCCGCTTTCCTCGCTTGTATAGACAAACGTTGCTGCAATAACTCGCCCAACATACCGCGCTTAAAATGGCTAAATGCAGCATCTGCATCGCTCATTTTATCTGGCGGTAAAATCCAGCTCCATGTCGCTTTGGGGTGAGCCAGCCCCAGCACATCTCGATGGCTAAAAAATCGTAAGCCGCTTGCTGGCGCAGGAGGAGCATAGCCAATCGCGGAGCTGCCTTTTGCTATCCCTGCAAAGAGTGTGTGGGCTTGTGCTTCTACTTCTTGCGGCTTTATATCTCCGGCTACAAGTAGCGTCATTCTTTGCGCCTGATATTCGCGCTGATAAAAAGCTTTAATCTTGGCTAAAGGGGTTTTTTTAACAATATCTGCATCACCAATCGGCATTCGATTTGGGTATTTAGGATCTGCATATAAAACTTTAAACAAGGATTGATAAAAATCTGTAGACCACTGTCTTTGTCTGCCCTCATCCAGCACCACATCTCGCTCTAACTCTAATTCAGCCGCATCCAGCTCAATGCCATTTGCCCAATCCGCAAGCAGTTGCAAAGCCTGTGGCAGCGCCTCTTGCGAAACACTGATTTGATAGTTAGTCCACTCATAAGAGGTGAACGCATTGAAATCACTACCGATGCGCATGCCTTGGCTTTCTAAAAAGGCTTTAAGTGCCCCCGGCCCAAAATGCTTGGTGCGCCGAAACGCCATATGCTCAAGCAAATGCGCCAAACCTCGTTCATCCTCTGCCTCGCTCAGTGAGCCCACATTAACCAATAGACGCAATTCAACTTTGCCTGCAGGCTCGGCATTGCGTTTGATATAGTAATTCAAGCCATTAGCCAGCTGCCCATGACGAATATCTGGAGCTAACACAGGCAGCATTTCTAGCTTGCTCTCCACCGCTTGCACTGCAGTATGTAAGCCAACCAACAGAAAAAAACCGAGTATTGTTTTCACGAAACCGCCACAATCTTTCAAAGATTGCAAATATTACGGCAGGATATGTTAATAATCAATTAGCATTAAATATTTAATATGAATATATTGATTTAAGCCAATGAATAAGATCTGTCACTCAAAAACGCAGGCGTATTCAAACAAACGCCCATAAAAAACGGCGAGTCTCCCCGCCGTTTTTTTAATGAAAAGCCAATAAAATCAGCACTCCACAATATTCACAGGCAATTCAATCATATTAATCGCCAAGCCACCACGAGCGGTTTCTTTGTATTTGGTGTTCATATCGCGGCCGGTATCACGCATGGTTTTAATCACGCGATCGAGCGATACAAAGTGTTGGCCATCGCCGCGCAGCGCCATGCGGGCGGCGTTAATCGCTTTGATCGATGCCATGGCGTTGCGCTCAATGCAGGGCACTTGCACAAGTCCGCCAACCGGATCGCAGGTCAGGCCCAAGTTATGCTCCATGCCAATTTCTGCGGCGTTTTCGACTTGCTCGGGCGTGCCGCCCAAGACTTCAGCCAACGCACCTGCGGCCATAGAGCAAGCAGAGCCCACTTCGCCCTGACAACCCACTTCTGCACCAGATATAGAAGCATTCAGCTTAAACAAGATACCGATTGCGCCAGCCGTCAGGAAGAATCGCACAATGCCGTCGTCGCTAGGGTTGGGCGTAAAGCGGGCGTAATAATGCATCACGGCAGGGATAATCCCTGCTGCGCCATTGGTAGGCGCGGTCACTACTCGGCCACCGCCTGCGTTTTCTTCGTTAACCGCCAGCGCGTATAAATTCACCCAATCGAGCACGGTGAGCGGGTCGCGCAAGGCGGCTTCAGGGGAAGCCAGTAGCTTTTGGTACATATCGGCAGCGCGGCGTTTTACTTTTAAGCCGCCAGGCAAAATACCTTCACGCTCGCAGCCGCGTTTGACACAGGCTTGCATCACCGCCCAAATCTCCAGCAGGCCCGCGCGGATTTCATCTTCGGTGCGCCAAGCTAGCTCGTTTTCTAGCATGATCTGACTGATGTTTTTGCCGTGGCGCTCGCACAGCGCAAGTAACTCGGCTCCGCTCTTAAACGGGTGCTTCAGCTCGGTAACGCCTGGCGGGTTAAAGCCTGCATCCACGGCGGCTTCATCGACCACAAAACCACCGCCTACCGAGTAATAAGCGCGCTTAGAAATACTCTCGCCAGCGGCATCAAAGGCTTCAAAAATCATGCCATTGGGGTGATAAGGCAGTGTTTTGCGCTTATGCAGAATGAGGTGTTCGGCTTCAATAAATTGAATTTCATGCTTGCCTAGCAGGTTTAACTTTCGGCCTTCACGAATGGCGGCGACCATCTCATCCACTTTTTCGGTGTCCACAAGGCGAGGTGATTCGCCCTGCAAGCCCAATAAAACCGCGATATCCGAGCCGTGGCCTTTGCCTGTTGCACCTAGGGAGCCAAATAACTCACTTTTTACTTTTGCGACTTTATCAAGGATGCCATCTTTCTCTAAACGACGCGCAAAGGTGCGCGCAGCCCGCATCGGGCCAACGGTGTGCGAGCTGGATGGGCCTAGGCCGATCTTAAATAAATCAAATACGCTGATTGCCATTTTATATATCTCGGGTAATGCCTGCTGCTGCGCTGAGTAGATGCACCAGTCGCGTGCCGGCTATTGTTAAGTTATGTTTTTAGTTGGATCGTTTTTACGGAATATCGTTCGGCGTCAGCGCAAAATGAGGCGACTAAACGCCAATTGTTTCTAAATGGCTCATGGTAGAAGCAAAGGTTAACGGTGCAAAGCGGCAGAGTTTGAACAAGGCTGAACAGGGCTAAAAAGGATGACAGTGCCCGCTCAGCAGCTGCCGAACGATGCCCCTCTGTCCTTTTTGCCTGAGAGATTGCGGCAGATGCAGCGCATCGGCCATGCTTCCTTCGGCGAGGCAGCGGCAAAAACCGCGCCTTCTCTCCAGATTGCCTAGCGGTCTGTGATTTAACCCAACAGAGCACTCACCATCACAGTTCTTTTGCCTGAGAGTTTCTGTGGCGATTCCCCTTCGGCGCTGTGCGAACAGTCTCTCCTGCTATGGCTGCGGCAAGTCTTGGCGATCAAGCCAAGTTGGGCCGCGTGGCAGCGGCCAATCTATTGAAGCTTGCAGCGGCTGTCAATTCATGATTCGCCCTAGATCCAATAAAAAACCCCATACTTAGACTAAGCATGGGGTTTTTAATAAATACAGCGGCTTAAATCACTTAAAACATGCCATTGCCATTCGCATCTTTCTCTGGCACCGCTTGAATCACATCCCAATGTTCAGTGATCTTGCCATTTTTAACGCGAAAAATATCTACAATCGCCACGCCACGCTCACCGGCTTTATCTTGTGAATGCACATGCAGCATCACCAAATCACCCTCGGCAATCACCCGCTTAATCACAGCACGGGAATTCGGTGAATTAGTTTTTATATAGCGAATAAAATCCTGCAAAGGCTGCACACCATTTGCGACTTCCGGATTATGTTGAATATAATCTTTAGCAATAAACGGTAAAACACCCTCGGCATCCAGCTTATTAAATGCAATATCGTAAAACTTAAGCACCAGCGCCTTGTTTTTTTCTTCCTTAGGCCCGGCCATTGCCGTAGTGGCCAGCAAACCTAAAATCATCGTAATGAGTAATTTTTTCATCTTAAATATCCTTTGGCTACGTATTTATACAAAAAGCAAAAAATGAAGAGCGCCCACCCTGCAAACTATAGCTATTTCTTAAAAAGATCACACTCTATTACCCAGCTACGATAACAAGAATCAGCAGCGAATAACCAGTACTCATTCCACCTTACTAACTAACAAATTAGGCAATTCACAGCTACACAATCCACGCTACTCAGCTAGTTGTAGTGCGTACTTCAAGCTCGGTATTTTTCCATCTAGGCAAAAGCCGTGAAAAAGGCTTGATCCCGCAAGAAGCGTCGTATTACGATGCGGGAATAGAAGATGAAAGGCGGCTCCTGCTAGCCTTCACGGGAAGAGACAAAAAAAATGAAAAATAATCGCCTCTCCAGAGGTTTCACGCTGCTGGAATTACTGGTTGTTTTGCTTATTATTGCCCTGCTTGCTGGTTACGTCGGCCCTAAGCTATTTGGTGAAGTAGGCAAAGCCAAGACCAAGACTGCGGCAAGCCAGATGAAATCCATCGCCGATGCACTCGATCATTACCGCCTTGATACTGGCCACTATCCAAGTACCGAACAAGGCATCAATGTGCTAACCAAAAAGCCAAGTGACGAGCCAAAGTGGCAAGGCCCTTATTTGATGAAAGACGTGCCGGCGGACCCTTGGGATAGGCCTTACGTTTACAACAAACCTGGGGAAAATGGCCGCGACTACGATTTGCTGACCATGGGCGCGGATGGCAAAGCGGGTGGTACAGGGGAAGATAGCGATGTTAGCTATTAATCTGTAAGACGAAACCGTCTACAAATCCCCTTAAAACGGCGGGTTCCACCCGCCCTACAAGACGAAGCCCCCATGCGCTACACCGTTAAAGCCTTGCAGGCAGGCAAGCTGCTGCAGCTGGATATCGACGCCGCTAATGAAAGCGAGCTACGGGATAAGCTGACGGCGCAAGGACAGCAATTTTTATCTGCCAAGGCACATAGTGCCTTTAAGCTTTCTTCCAAAGCATTTGACCTATCGCTATTTACCCAAGAGCTGATCGCGCTTTTGCAAGCGGGGCTGACGCTGGTTGAAGCAGTAGAAACGCTAAAAGAAAAGAGCGCGCAAGATACGAATGGCGATGTATTAAGCCGCATGATTGAAGGCCTGTACCAAGGCTTACCCTTATCTAAAGTGTTGGCACAAATGAGCCAGCACTTCCCGCCCTTATATATTGCGACCGTTAGCTCGGCAGAAAAAACCGGCCACCTTGCCGATGCGCTAGGGCGTTACCACCATTACGAATCTCGGCTGGCGGCGGTCAAAAAGAAGGTCATTTCGGCGGTGATTTACCCGCTGGTGGTGATAGGCATAGGCGGCGGCATTATGCTGTTTTTGCTGTTTTATGTAATCCCAAAGTTCAGCCAAATCTATGCTTCGATGAAAAACCTGCCCTTTGCCGCGCAAGTAATGCTGTGGTGGGGGGATTTGGTGCACAAGCACGGCCTAATGATGTTTGGCGGCTTGGTGCTTAGCGTGGTGTTGGCCGTGTTTTTACTGCGTACCGAGGCGGCTAAAAGTGCTTTACGTGAGGCCTTCTGGCGCTTGCCACGTTTAGAGCAGTACCGGCGTTTATTTTCGTTGACGCGTTTTTACCGCACCGTGGGCCTGCTGCTGGCTGGCGGGATATCGGTAGTACATGCAATGGAGCTGGCGGCGCAATTGTTGCCGCTGAAAATGCAGCTTGGCTTACAGCAGGCCTTGGTTGATGTGAAATCGGGCCAGTCCCTTTCACAAGCCCTGCCCCGCTATCAGCTGACCACCCCCGTATCAGAGCGCTTACTGCGCGTTGGGGAACAAAGCGGCGAGCTAGCCACTATGTGCGAGCGCTCGGCGCAGTTTTGCGATGAAGAGCTAGAACGCGCCATCGATATGTTTACCCGCCTTTTTGAGCCCATTTTAATGTTGATTATTGGTGTATTGATCGGCGGAATTGTTTTTCTGCTGTATATGCCGATTTTTGAGCTAGCTGGGAATATGCAATGACAAATGCCGTCGATGTGTTCTCCGGCCTTTTTGAGCAGATTTTTCTAATGCTGATTCTTGGTGTATTGATCGATGGAATTGTGCTGTTTATGCAGACTCTTAAGCTGGCTGGGAATATGCCATGACAAATGCCACATATATGCCAGCCAAGACTGAAGCGATCACCATCTCGTCGCCTAAGCTCAGCCTAGAATTAATCCAAACATTACGCCAAGACCAAGCCCCGCTTGCACCGCGTTTACAGCAAGCACTTAGGCTAAACGATGCCGATTACGGCGAGCAGCTTAGCCGCTTTCTGGGCCTGCCGTTTTTAAGCCTCGATGCCATCAGCGCACTTAGCCCACGTTATGACCTGCTGCCTTACGGCGAAGCAGTAGCAAGGCAATGCCTGCTACTCGATGGCAGCGACGGGCTATGTGTTGTGCTGGCCGATCCTTTCGATGCCACACTGCGCAACTGGCTGCGCCAGCGCCTAAGCGTCAGCTATCAAACTGCTTTTGCTCATCATCAGGCGCTGCGTACTTACTTAGAACAGTTTGAAACCTCACACCGTGCGATGGATCAGCTGGGGGTGGGCGAGCAAAGCGAGGTGAATCAAGACGGTATCGTCGAAATTTCACTCGCCACCTTGGCCGCAGATACGAAGCCCGTGGTCAAACTGGTGAATTCCACCCTGTACGACGCACTCAAAGCCAAGGCGTCCGATGTGCACATGGAAAGCACGCCCAATGGCTTAACCATTAAATATCGTATCGATGGAGTGTTGCTGCATATCGGCGGCGCAAATGGCCTGGAAACCGCGGAGCAAGTGATTTCGCGGATTAAAGTGCTGGCCGATCTGGATATTTCAGAGCGCCGCGTGCCGCAAGACGGGCGCTTTAAGGCAAGAATTAATGGCCGCGAAGTGGATTTTCGCGTCTCCATCATGCCGTCGATTTACGGCGAAGATGCTGTGCTGCGGGTATTAGATAAGCAAAATGGCGGCGATGCTTTTAAGCAGCTGCGCTTAGATATTCTGGGCTTTGATGACGGCACTATGGCGCGGATCAGAAGTCTGGCGCGGGAGCCTTACGGCCTGCTGCTCGTCACTGGCCCTACCGGCTCAGGTAAATCGACCACGCTTTACGCCACGCTTTCTGAGATTAATACCGGCGAAGAAAAAATCATCACCATTGAAGATCCGGTGGAATACCAGCTGCCCGGCGTATTGCAAATTCCTGTGAACGATAAAAAAGGCCTGAGCTTTGCCCGCGGCTTGAGATCGGTGCTGCGCCATGATCCAGATAAGATTTTGGTGGGTGAAATTCGTGACGGCGAAACCGCCAATATTGCGGTGCAAGCCGCGCTAACCGGCCACTTGGTGCTCACTTCTGTGCACGCCAACAATGTGTTTTCGGTGCTCGATCGCTTTATTCATATGGGTGTGGAGCCGAATAGCTTTGTGGATGCGCTAATCGGCGTGGTGGCACAACGGCTAATTCGTAAAGTGTGTTTGCATTGCGTAGTGGACGATGAGCCTGATGAAGCGCTACTCGCCACATCAGGATTAAATAGCGAAATAGTGAAAGGCTGGCGCTTTAAGAAAGGCGTTGGATGTAAGGCTTGTCGCAATACCGGCTACCAAGGGCGTAAGGCGATTGCCGAAGTATTGCGGCTAAACGACGAGCTAAAGCAAGCTATCGCCAGCCGGGCGCCAGCCGTAGAACTCAAACAACTCGCCGCACGCTTTGGATTTTTGTCGATGCGCCAGCAAGCTCTGGCGGTAGTCGCCAGTGGAGAAACCACCTTGCAAGAAATCAATCGCGTGACTTTTGTGGATTAAATTTGGCCTCTTTGTAGATTCATAGGGTGCAAAACGCCGTAGGCGTTACGCACCGCAACAAACTTAAAAGAACCTTAGATCTGTAGACACAGAGAACACGGAGTTAAAGGTAGAACACGGAGAGAAACGAGGAAACGTAGGGCGTAATGCAGCCAAGCATTTTTTGCTTGGCTGCATTACGCCGCATGGTGGTTTGCACGCATACGGCGCAATGCGTCTGGATAAAGCCTCAGACTTATTGCACCCTACGGCTTACGGAATGACATCGGCTTAAGTTGATGCGTATAGGGCATAAAGACTTGCCCTCCTGCATGGTTACACACCTTTGTTTTTCTCTGTGTGCTCTGTGTTCTCACTGATCTCTGTGTCTACAGACCTTTTAGTTTCATAGGGTGCAAAACGCCGTAGGCGTTACGCACCGCAACAAGCTGAAGCATCTTGATCATTAGAATTTTTTTCACCAGCGCATGTTGGGTTACGCGGTAAAGCATCGCTAACCCAACCTACCAAATACGCATTTATGGAAAGCAATCGTGCCCCCTTTATGGATTGAGCATAGCGTTTGGCTGGCGAGCAAGAAGCTGACTTTAGCCAGCCAGCCGCGCTTACAAAAAGCAGATAAGCAATGGGCGTCGACTACGATCGATGCGCAATCTGCTGCGCTGGCTTTGCAGCAGCGGCTAGAGACTCGTCCTAAAAGCAGCATCAGCACGCTGAATATGCTGATCAGTGGAGACTGGGTGCGTTACGCCGTGCTGCCTTGGCAAGATGGCTTGTATCAGCCTGCCGATTGGGATGCTTACGCCAGGCTGATTTTAGCCCAGCAATTTGCTGGCTCTACCGAAGGCTGGCGGCTGTGTATCAACCCAGCGGGCTTTGGTGAATCGCGCTTGGTCGCCGCCATGGATGAATCCATTTACCAAGTCACCATCGAGCTGGCACGCGTGAATAAGCTGCGTTTAAGCAGTGTGCAACCGCTGTTTTCCGCTGTGCATCAGCAGTACCGCAAACAACTCAAAGCCACCGAATTTGCGCTAGTGATCACCGAAGCCGATCAGCTTTGCTGTGGGTTTTGGCGAGATGCAGCGTGGCAAGGCATCGTCAGCCTGCCGCTGAATCAAGATAGCGATGCACTGCTCGATGGCGGTATGGCTGCGCTTTTACGCCAAGCGGCCATGTTGGCGCAAGTGTCTTTGCCGCCACAAATCTATATCAGCTCGACCACACACCCGCTCGCCAAACTCAGCCTACCAGAATGCCAAGTCAGCTATTTAGGCGTGGTGCACCCCTTATTTGCTGGGGATTTGCCGATATGAAGTCCTTGCACACCACGGCGGGTTTCACCCGCCCTACAAAGGCTCAGCTCACAATAAACACGTTTAATGCGAGCGCAAGCCAGCAAAAAACATCGCATCGCGATCAACCGGACTTTCCCGCATGAAGCCCATGCAACTCGATTTTCATCGGCCCCCAAGCTCAACGCCTTGGCTGGGTTTAGCCCTTGTCGTAGCAGCCGTCATTGCCCTGCTCTGGGTAATGACTCGCCTTGATATCAGCGATCAAGCGCGCCAGCAGTTGGATGCGCGTGAAGATGAGATCAGCTGGCAGCGCCGTCGCTTGGATGAGGCGCAGAATAAAGAGAAAAAAGAAGCGCCAACCAACGCCAAGGTATTGGCGGCTCATCAAGCACAGCAACAGGCCATCGGGCCGGTGCTGGCTGTATTGGAGCAAACTTGGCTGCCGACTCTTGCCTATACCCGCATTGATCTAGCGAGTAACGAGCATCTGCTCAAGCTGGATTTAGAAGCCAAAACACTGGCTGATGCGCTGGCTTTGGTCGATCGACTTGGCAGCACTAAGGGGGTAAAAACGGTGTCTTTATCCCGCCACAATATGCGTGTGAGCGATCCCTTTCGCCCTGTGCAAGTCAATCTGGATATCACTTGGGAGCCGCGCTTATGAATGCGCAGCGACTTATGCAGCAGGTGATTTGGTATTTACGCCAATGGCGGCAATATGCGGGGATTTTGGCGATTGCAGGCTTGGTATTGCTGCTGCTGGCTGGGGCGCTGTATATACAAAAACTACAACCCATCCAAAAAGATTTAGAACGCCGCGAGCTAGGCTTGCTAGAGGCTGCACGCAAACTTAAACAATCAACATCGAGCGCATCTAGCACCGCCAGCAGCGTGGCCAAGCGCCTGCCGCAGTCCAATCAATTTACCGCCTTCCTGCTCAAATTGAATGAGCTGGCCGAGCAAAAAAAGATTGTGTTGCAGCAAAGCGATTACAAAGCCACGCCCGAAGTCGGCGGCGAGCTATTGCGCTATGGTTTGCAATTCCCCGCGAACGGGCTTTATCCAGACCTACAACAATTTATTAGCGAACTAGAAAAAATACCCGGCGTGCGCATCGAGACTTTAAATTTATCGCGCCCACAAATTAGCGATGCCATGCTGAATGTGCAAATTGAAATGTCGTATTTAAGCGAGGTGCAGCCATGATCTCGCGCCCGCTCCAAATCGTTTTGGCAATTACTGTTTTACTGACGCTTTATTCTGCTTGGCAAGATAGCCAGCCCGATGACACGCCTGCTGCCCGCCGCCAGCAACATGCGGCAGCGGCCAGTGAAGCCAGCGCTAAAGCGTCGGCCGTTGCGGCGCAAGCATCGGCGGCGTCTGCGGCCAGCAGTGTGGCAGTGAATTTATTCCCGATTCAAACATGGCAGCCGCCACCTCCGCCGCCACCTAAACCCACCCCAACGCCAAAACCGACGCCTACCCCGCCGCCCGTTGCGCCGCCTTTGCCATTTCAAGTGGTCTCAACTTGGCACGATGGCCCCACGAATTACGTGGTGCTTGAAGCAGGTGGCCAGCAGATGGTGGTTTGCCAAAGCTGCAACGCCCTTGGCCGTGTGCAAAAGGGTGAAGTTTTACTGGGCTCTTGGCGAGTAGATCAAGTCACCCGCCAACAAATTGTATTTACATTTATGCCGCTCAATCAGCAGCAAGTCCTTTCCTTGGGAGCGACACCTTGAAGCGCACTTTTACCATGACCCTTATCGCAACCAGCCTGTTGCTGACTGGCTGTGCTGCCGACATGGCCCGCAAGCAGGGTGAAACCTTGATTTATCAAGGCGAAGTAGAGCAAGGCTTACAATATTTAAAAGAACAAGCCAAGCTTTATCCTGACGATATTAAGCTACGTGCTAGCTATCAGCGGCAATTAGACAGCACGCTTAATCTGCTGCTAAAAGAAGCCGACAACGCCCGTGCGCGTGGCGATATTGAGCTGGCGAGCAATCGCTATCAGCAAATGCTCTCGCACGATAAGGGCAATTACCGTGCCACCGAAGGGCTAAGGCTGGCCGAAATCGCGGTGCGTCAGGATTCCATGCTGAAATATGCGCGGGAAATCAAAGATGCAAAGCCAGAAGAAGCGCTGGATGTTTTAGCCCAAATCTTGCTGGATAATCCACGCAATACGCAGGCACTTAGGCTAAGAGATGAGGTAGAAAGCCGCAAAACGCGTGAAGCCACGCTACGCCCCGGCTTGGCGCAATCTTTAAAAAACCCTATTTCTTTGCAATTTAAAGATCAAAGCCTCAGCAGCGTCTTTGATATTATTTCGCGTATTGGTAAAGTTAATTTTATTTTTGATCGTGATGTTGCGCCCAATTTACGCACCACTATTTATGCGCACGATAGCAGCGTTGAAGATGTGATCAATTTAATATTGACCACCAATCAATTGGATAAAAAGGTGCTCAATGAAAACACCATACTGATTTATCCAAAGCGCCCAGATAAAGACCGTGATTACAAAGACTTGATCATGCGCACCTTTTATTTATCTAACGCTGATCCAAAACAGGTATTGGCCATGATTAAGCAAATGGTCAAAACCAAAGACGTATATATAGATGAGCGTTTATCCATGCTGGTGATGCGCGATACGCCAGAAGCCATTGCCGTGGCCGAACGTTTAATTGCCGCCCAAGATTTGCCACAATCAGAAATTATTTTGGATGTGGAAATTCTGGAAGTCACTAGCACCGACTTGCTCAATATGGGTATTGAGTATCCTAGCAAGATATCTGCCTCATTGTCCCCTATTTCTAGCATCAATCCCTTGCTGAGTTCGGCCACCGCCCGCTCTATTACTCTTGATCAAATCAATAATTTAAATAAAAGCGATGTATTAGTTAATCTAGGCCCCCCAGACCTAACAGCCAATTTCACTCACAATAAAGGCAATACCAATATTCTGGCCAACCCAAAAATTCGGGTTAAAAATCGAGAAAAAGCCAAGGTGCAAATTGGTGATCGCGTGCCAGTGATCACCAACACCACCAATAATGGCGTGACCTCCGAATCCATCACCTATTTAGACGTAGGCTTAACTCTGAATGTGGAACCAACGCTATCCATTGATAACGATATCAGCGTAAAAGTGTCTTTAGAAGTTTCAAACATTACGGATAAAAGCAAATCCCCCTCCGGTGGGACGATTTACACCATTGGTACACGCAACGCCACAACCAATATGAGCGCAAGAGATGGCGAAACTCAGGTATTGGCGGGCCTCTTATCCCGCACCAATCAATCTTCTGGCAATGCACTACCGGGGCTAGGTGAGTTGCCGGTGCTCAACAGACTGTTTGGCAATAAGAGCGACGACAATAAAAAAACCGAGCTGATTTTACTGATTACGCCCCGCGTAGTGCGCAATTTGGCCATCCCTGCCCCGCATATCACCACCTTTGATAGCGGCACCGAAGGCGCCATCAGCACCAGCCCGCTGCGCCTGCGTACTAGCTCCAGCATCAAAATCAATAGCTCTGCACCAGGCAGCGTAATGATGCCTGCGCCCCAACCCATCATGGCGCAAGTCGAACCTAGCCCAGCCCCTATTCCAGCGCCCGCACCCGAGGAATTTGTACCTAAATCAACGCCGCCCGCAGCAGACCCAGCAGCCCAACCCGCCCCTCAGCCTGCTAGAGGCAATGGTATGGGACGCCGCTGATATGTTGGCCTGTAAGCCATCTCACCACCCGCTCGCTCACGGCTTTACCCTGATCGAGCTGATGGTAACGCTCACCATCTTGGCGGTACTCGCCACGGTGGCGATGCCGCTGACGCAAATTGCCGCCACCCGCCAGCGCGAAGAAGCCCTGCGCCATGCGCTATGGCAAATTCGTGCGGGCATAGACGCTTACAAACAAGCCGCAGACGAGGGGCAGATCAAAAAATCCATCGATGAAACCGGCTACCCTCCCAATCTAAGCGTCTTAACAACAGGGATAAAAGACGCCAAAGACCCCAATGAGAAAATGATCTACTTTCTACGCCGCCTACCCAGAGACCCCTTCTGCGATTGCCCAAGTAGCTCAGATGAAAAAACATGGGGCCTACGCAGCTACACCAGCCCCCCCGACTCCCCCCAAGAAGGCCGCGATGTGTTTGATGTGTATTCACTGAGTAGTGGGTTGGGAATGAATGGCACGGCTTATAGAAAGTGGTAGTTGATATTGTGCTACGGAAACCCAAGTCTTGAACCACGGAGGGCACGGAGAACACGGAGTTTCACGGAGAAAAACAATGGGGGAATTAAGGTTTATTAATAGG
Source organism: Pseudomonadota bacterium (assembly GCA_026399755.1). Lineage (GTDB taxonomy): Bacteria > Pseudomonadota > Gammaproteobacteria > Burkholderiales > Chitinibacteraceae > Iodobacter. The sequence goes on along the minus strand of JAPLQI010000073.1, from coordinate 22,739 downwards.
TTTTATATATTTTCAAACTTATTGCATCTGGCAACTTATCACCAAACATGGCATAGGGCTAAAGTCCCCTTGAAACACGCCGGAGCGAGGAACAAGCGGGGCGGGGTTTCGGCCAGGGAGCGAGGAACGAGCTGATCCCGCCTGCCGCCGACTCGATTGTCCGCAGCGCAGGGGCCTTCGTGTTTCGTGGGGCGGCCTTCTTTGCTTACTTTCTTGGCCGCTCAAGAAAGTGAGGCCCCCGCGGTGGCTAACCGCTCCTAAATCAACGTGCCGAAGGCACTAAAATAATCTTTTGATCATTTTTGACTTTAGTTCTCGCGTAATAAGTAAAACAACATCATCAATAGGATCACCATGGCGCATGCGTCGTCTGCCAATAAAGGCTACAAAAGCCACAAAGGCTTCACCCTAATCGAGCTACTCGTAGTGCTCGCCATTATGGCCAGCCTGCTCACCTTGGTTGTGCCTCGCTATTTTCAGCAAACTGAACGCGCCAATGAAACGGTGCTCAAGCACAACCTCGTCGCCATGCGCGATGCCATCGATAAATTTTATGCCGATACCGGCCATTACCCCGCCACGATAGACGAGCTAGTCAGCAGCAAATACCTGCGTGAAATGCCGATGGACCCCATCACCGGCAAAAGCGATGCCTGGCAAATCGTCAAATCTGAAAACGCCAGTGGCGTATACGATGTAAAAAGCGGCGCAGAAGGAAACGGCAATGACGGCTCGGCCTACAACAGCTGGTAAGCAGCCGCTCGGCAGAGCTTACGGAAGGGGCTTTCGTTCGATCATGCAGCAGCAAACAAAAATACGGACAAGCCCAACCCCCGACAAGCAGTCAGGGTTCGCTTACGCATGGGCACTCATGGCCGTTTTAATCATGGGCATTTACCTCGCCCAAGTCGGCGAAGCGTGGCAAAACCGCGCTCAGCGGGCCAAAGAAGAAGAGCTACTGCGTGTTGGTGCTGAAATCCGCCGAGGCATTAAGCTCTATAGCGAGCAAAACATGATGCAAGGCGTGCAATACCCCAAAACACTGGAAGAACTGGTACTCGATCCACGCAGCCCTACGCCAAGGCGCTTTATACGCAAAGCCTATAAAGACCCGATGACTGGGGATGACTGGGGCTATATCTCCGCCCCCGGTGGCGGCTTTATGGGTGTTTATAGCCAAGCCAAAGGTAGGCCACTCAAGCAACAACGCTTCCCCGGCGACTTTGCCAGCTTCGCTAATCAAAACACCTATCAAGACTGGAAATTTGCCAATTGGCCCAATGGCAAAGCGCTGAAAAAATAATGCGAACTATCGAAGCTTAACGAGAGCAGCTTGATCATCAAAAAAGCTCTACCTCCAATAAAAATGGCCCAGAATCATCTGGGCCATTTTTATTGGAGCGATCAAACTATCAAACAGTCAAAGGCTTATCCAAAACGGGGGTGGGCTGAGCTGCAACTTCAGGCTCTAACTCGTCAGGCAAGACATCCTGTTCTGCACCCAGTTCGTTTTCCCATTTGCATACCACACCGGTGGCCACGGCATTGCCGAGTACATTGGTGGCAGAGCGACCCATATCTAAGAAATGATCCACGCCCAAAATCAGCAAGAGGCCCGCTTCAGGGATATTAAACTGCGATAGGGTTGCGGCAATAACCACCAAAGATGCACGTGGCACGCCCGCCATGCCTTTTGATGTCAGCATCAAAATCAGCAACATCATGATTTTTTGCATCAGTGTTAGCTCAATACCGTAAGCCTGAGCAATAAACAGCGTGGCAAAGGTGCAATACATCATCGAGCCATCAAGGTTAAATGAGTAACCAATTGGCAATACAAAGCTGGAAATTTTCTTATTACAGCCAAATTTTTCCAGCTGCTCCAGCGTTTGCGGGTAAGCCGCTTCGCTGCTTGCTGTGGTAAAGGCCAGCAAAATGGCACCACGAATACGGCGTAATAAGCCAAATACACGCGTTTTAAGGAATATGAAACCCAATAGCGTAATCACACACCACAGCACAAAAATACTGGCGTAAAAACCAGCCACAAATTTGCCATACACCGCCAATACTTCAATCCCTTCCTTGGCAATCACGGCCGCCATCGCGGCAAAAACGGCCACGGGTGCAAAATTCATGATGTAGGTGGTGATTTTAAGCATGACATGGGCAACCACATCGATCACATCAATCAAGGGTGTGGCACGCTCACCTAAAGCCGCGCCCGCTACCCCAAAGAAAATAGAGAACACGACGATTTGCAGAATTTCATTCTTAGCCATTGCATCAAAAATGCTGGTTGGAAAAGCATGGTGCAAGAAGTCTTTTAAATTCATTGCGCCTTTTACAATGCCGCTTTCAGTGCCAACCGCTGGCAAAGCTAGATTCAGCCCCACACCTGGCTCCAGCAGCGTAACCATCACCAAGCCCAATACCAATGATGTAAGCGACATAAACATAAACCAGCCCATGGTCTTTAAACCAATCCGGCCAATTGAACCGCTATCGCCCATTCTGGCAATACCGACCACCAGTGTTGAGAACACCAGCGGCGCAATAATCATTTTGATTAGGCGCAGAAAAATATCGCTAAGCAGCGATATATATGAGGCAAAGGAAGCAAGGGAGGCGGAATTATCCGCATATTGATTCACGGCATAGCCACAGATAATCCCCAGCACCATGGCGAGGATAATATACAAGGTTAAATTTTTAGACTGCATCAAAGCTCTCTGTATTCTTACTAAGCAAACCAGTACAAAACGGACAGCCACCCAGCTTATTCAGCCTGTGGCTTTACACCCGCTCTCATTAAAAAGAGGCGGTGGATAGCGGACTCCATTTAGATCTAAAGCTTACTTAATTTTCTATTTTTAATCAGTGAAGAATTCTTATTCTCACCATGCGTCTTAAATTTCACGCCATTACACCGCAAGTCTTACTAATACGCATGTGCATTATTTACATAGGGAGAAGATAGACGGCACTTTCAAGCGACACTATCGTGCTGAAACATGCCGCAAAAACGCTATGCTGACTGGGGCTTTAGCCAGTGCCTAGGTATCTTATGCGAAGGAAAAAATTGTTTATACAAGCCTAGCAGCGTTGCACTTCCGATCAGAGCCAGCACTAGCCAAGGCAAACTCGGCATATTTAAACTGCGTGCATGATCCAGCAAAAAACCACCACCGGTATAGCCAAACAGCCCGCCTATAGCCAAACCCATACGCCCCATGCCCATATAACTGGCACGCGCTTCTGATTGAGCAAAGCTCGCCAATAGTGCTTCCCTAGCGGGCTCGGTAATTAAAGTGCCCATATAAAAAAATGTCAGTACCACAAATGCCCCCACAACCCCAGTGACCAAGGTCATTGCGGCCATACTGGCGGTCATCAAGGTAATACCTATCAATACCCGTACTTGCAAACTAAAGTAGCGTTCGCCTAAACGAGCCAAAGGATAAAGTAAGCATAGTGCAAGCATTGCATCGAGGGTATACATCCAACCTACTGCCTGCGCAGTGCCTGCTAGCTGCTTAATCACCACCGGCAGTAGTAACATAATTTGTACACAGAGCACGTAATAGCCGCTCAGGGTAAACACAAAAAATAGAAAAGGTTTATCTGCCAAAACCACACGAATCGCCGTTAATGCCGCTGTGCGCTTAGCCGCCACCCGATATGCAGGCAAAAGCCACGCATTTAACAGCGCAACCAACACAAAAACAGCGGCACCGCCCATGCCTACCCAGAAAAAATCAAACTCCAGCAACCATGATCCCAATAAAGCGCCGAGCATGGCCCCTGCACTTTCCTGCATCATCAGTAAGGAGTAAAAACGGTTGCGCTCATGCGGACGCGTTAATTTAATAATCAGCGCGCTTCTTGGCGGATCAAATAAGGTGCCGCCCAGCCCAGATAAGACACAGGAAAGAATCAAGATACTAGGGTGAGTCGCCACGGCCATCACCGCCAAACCCGCGGCACGCAACAACATACCAGACACAATCAAAGGCTTGGCCCCAAAGCGATCAGCTAAAGAGCCACCAAGCAGGCCCAAACCCTGCTGCGACAATTGCCTAATCCCCAAAGCCAAACCCACAGCGGCCGCCGCCCAGCCCAGCTGGTCGACAAAATGCAGGCTAATCAGTGGAAAAACCAAGAAAAACCCACAAACTCCCAACATATTGTCCAGCATAATAAAACGCCGCCCCAGCCGCCTTGCCCGCTCTGCCCCAGCCATTTTGCATCTCCCTTGATGATTAATGCATATTCTCAGCTGTGGCCAGTTATTATAGAAGCCGTGAACTGCTAATATTTAATATGGATTTTACTTATGGCTCTGAATATTGATGACTTGCAATTACTGATCGATATTGTGGCTTGTGGCAGCTTTAGTCAGGCAGCGGCAAGACGAAGCTGGTCGCAACCCCAAGTCAGCCAACGGGTTAACTTGCTAGAGGCCGATCTTGGCGCGCAATTATTTCAACGCCACCGCCGGGGCGCGATTCCAACGGCAGCCTGTCTGTCTTTTTTGCCAGCAGTGCAAGAAGCGCTCGCCACGCTGGAAGCGGGCAGAACCGCTATTCAAGGCGCACCCGCCCTGCCCAGAATGACGCTGTCCTGTATGCCCTCTTTAGCTTCCGTGGTGTTTGGCCCCATTCTGGTGGCCCTCGCAAAAGCGCCGATGGAGATCCGCTGCAGCACCGATCACTCGCAAACCATTATGGAAAACCTGCTCAGCAGTAAGGCGCAGTTCGGCTTTATTCTTAAATGCCCCGCCGTGGCAGGCATTCAAATGGAGCGCATCTGGCGATCGCCCATTATTGCAGTGGTGCATAAACGCCACCCGCTTGCCAAATCCGGAGCCCTCACACTGGCCGATATTGCCAACGAGCAACTGGCACCGCAATTTTGGGGCGATAGCTGTGATCAGCTAATTAATCAGCTGCGCAGCTTACGCAGCGCCAGCGGCCCGATTCACGCCATTCAACCCGCCAGTGCAGCTAGGGAAATGGCGATGGAGCATGGCTTTTTAACGTTTATGCCAGAAGTGGCCGTAAAACGGGATTTACGTGAAGGACGACTCATCAAGCTAAATATCAGCGATTTACCGCTTTGGGAGTGGGAAGTAATGATGGCTTGGCGCAGCGGCAAGCGTGCGGATGTAAGTAAACAGCAGGTGATTGATACCGTTAGAGCGATGGCGGCGGATTGGGCTTAGGACTTGGTCCCTATTAACTTGCCGATATTTCGTCACTCCCGCGCAGAGCGTGCCCTCGAATGTTTGAGTCGGGGGCGGGAATCCAGTGGCACTGCTGGATCCCCGATAAAAACATTCGGGGATGACGGTGTGGCATTTCGGGAAGTTATTTTGTGCCAGATCCTTAGCAACATCCGTCCAACACGCTGTAGCCCCTCCTTACTTCAGCTTATTACGCAAAGCGTCCAGCATTTTTGGAATGCTATCCTTGCTTAAACTATCGACAATCCAGCCCAAGCCCATCGGCACGGGGCCTGGATCGGTGAATACAAAATATTTAACCACCGTTTTAGCGGGGTTAGCAGTCGACGGCGTGATGAGCCAATAACCCGAGGTATCGGCAATGGTTTCATCGGCGCTTAAACCTTCCCACGGCAACATTTTCCATGAAAGCTGGCATTGTTGCGCGCCCTGCTTTGGCGTCATTTTTAAGCGATACTTTTTGACCTTACCCGGCGGTAAATGTAAGGTCATATCTAGCACAGAGTAATCGCTCTCAGCGGCAACCTTCACCTTGGCCACATTAGGCATAAAGCTTGGGTAATCCGCATAATTTTGAATCACCGTGCATATTTTTTGTACCGGTGCATTGATAAGCGTCGCGGCCAAAAAGGTTTTACCCGTTTGATCAGCCTTGCTCTGATCGACCATCGTCACCCGCTGGTCCGTTAGGGCATTCACATCAATCCCCTGCGCCGCACCTGCGGTAATGGGCAAAGCCAACAACACATTCAATAATAATTTATGCTGCATAAATAACTCTTCTATTTATCAACGACGCGGCGTATTTTTTCAACGTCCACGGCATTTAAATACTTCGGAATATTGGTCCACATCGAGTGATAGCCATAATCGCCATTGATTAATTCATCCAAAGCCTGCTCTTTGCTCCAGCCCTGATAAAGAATGCGATACATCGCCGAAATCAAGCCGGTACGGTCCGCCCCGTGCAAGCAATGCAATAAAACCGGCCCCTCTGCATATTTAATGGCCCGTAATGCCACAATGACCTCTTTATCATCAATATCCCAAGTCTTCATTGGCACACGAATCGATTTCAGCCCCGTGTCTTTTAATATTTTCTGATCCGAATGAAATGCACGCAAACTCACCACCGTCTTAACACCTAAAGACTGAATTAGCGCCACATCTTTAGCATCCAGCTGGGCGCTACGATATAACTGCGGTGTTATTCTAAATAAATTAGCCGATTGCTCAATAGGCTCGGCCCATTGGGCATTACGTGCTGGCTCTGCTGCACAGATTGGCATGGCTAAAAACATCAATATAAATAGTTTAAAAACGGCCTTGAACATCATTTAGCCTTCCTAAAAGAGAAATAAAACAGCAGCCCAGCGCCAAATAGAAAAATCCAATAATCAACAGGGGCAAACCAGAACCAATTTTTATGCCATGGTATATATTCAGGACTAAAATGGTTAATTCCATAAGCCGGATTTAAAATAAACCAGAGGTAATCTTCTACAATCCAAAAAAACATAATCGAAGCCAAAGCACGTAACTCCAGCCTAATCGACCATTGCTGCATAAAGAAAAAAGGATAATGAAAAAATAAGGCCACAAAAGGAAACACCCAAGCGTGATAGCCAGTCATGGGCCTGCCACCCCAAAAGATATCCAGTAGCCAGTGTTTTTCTATACGCCAAGTCGGCAAAGCTGCGGCCCAGCCTGCCGCACCTTCAATTTGGATTTCTACCTGTGCAAAAAACAAGCCAAGCAAGGCAACCCAAAACACAGTTAGACCATTAGCCAGCCATTGCTTGTTTATGGACATTTGGCCAGCACCGTATCAAGCACCTGTTGAGCTGCGCTAGGCCGCCCCAAAGCACGCGCTTTTGCGCTCATATCAGCCAACTTGCCAGGGTTGTCTAGTAAATATTGAATCCGATATTCTAATGTCACGGCATCAAATGCTTTCAGTGCCACGCCTTGCTCTAAGAGGAAATCCGCATTGCGCTCTTCCTGCCCAGGAATCGGCGCATTGACGATCATCGGCAGCCCCATCGCGAGGCATTCTGAGGTCGTCAAGCCACCAGGTTTCGTCACCACCAAATCAGCGCATGCCATCAAGCGTTCTACTTTGTCGGTAAAGCCTTGGGGTAACACGCGGTCTGGATAGCGCACAGTCAATGCCTGCAGTGCCACTAAAGCCGCCTCATTTTTTCCAGCCATCACAATCAACTGAAAATCGCCCTCTAGCGTCAGTAATCGTGCCGCAATGGTATCCAAACTCCCCAAACCAGCTCCGCCGCCCATCAGTAAAATAGTCGTGCGTTTGGCATCGAGGCCAAATTCCGCAGCGCACGCTTCACGGCTAGCTACCGCAGCAAAGCTTGGCATAATCGGTATGCCCGTCACGCTAATTTTTTCAGCCGCAATGCCTTGCGCCCGCATACGAAAAGCCACCTCGTCATTTGCAGCAAAATACCCTGCCATGCCATCGTGCACCCACATGCGGTGCAAATCAAAATCAGTAACCTGTACCCAAACTGGGCAATTTAATACTTCTTTTTTAAGCAGTCTGGATAAAATCTCGGCGGGCAAAAAATGCGTGCAAATAATGGCATCGGGGTTAAATTCGGCAATTTCTTTCAATAATGCACGCGCATTCATTCGCTCTAATTTTTTACGCAATTTTTCTATTGAGCTATCTGCTTGAGCATCATTGGTATAGTTATATAAATACCCCCATATGGCAGGCGCTTTATTAACTAATTTTATATAAAAATCGGTGTATATTTTTCTAAATCCAGCCGTTACATATTGCATCACATCTAAATGAACCACATCTAACGGTGCATCGTTCATATTTGCATAGGCGCGAATAGCCTCGGCAGCACGCACATGCCCAGCACCGGCAGAAACACTCAGTAACAATATTTTTTGCATAGGATAAAGGACACTTATTTAAAAAAATGAATATGCAGCATAGCATTTTAAAAGAGCCGATGAGAATAATCAGTACACACTATGAAATAAATGGGTACCTATCTTTTTATATTCTTTTACAACCATGAGCTAGATAAATCAATGATTCATTTTCAGAATCATTTGATCGCCTTTTAACATCACATCAAAGCGTTTAATGATATTCATGCCTAATAAGATTTCGTCACCCAGTTGCGGCACCACGCCCACGGTGACATTCTTAAAGTCAAACGGGCCAAAAGAAAACTGCTCAAGCTTAGACTGATAGCCCACGACCTGCCCATTGGCCGTTTGCGATATAAAAGATTCGCCCACTTTTAGTTGCAAGCGCTCCGCCAGCGGCGCGCCTAGCGTCATCGAGCTTGCGCCGGTATCAATCAGCAGAACCACAGGCTGGCCGTTAATAAGGCCATTTAAACGAAAATGCCCATCTTTAGAGCGCTTCAACACGAGGGTCTGCCCCTGCCCTGCGTTCAGACTAGTACGGGTATTGGGATTATATTGATAGGCAATTAAGGCATTGAACCCCCAGTAAATTCCACCTGCAACTAATAACCACAGCAAAACAATTGAAAACGTCGAACGCATACCTTTCCTTATGCTGCAAAAGTGCAATACACCACCTTCTACATGGAATACTAATTAGGAATCTAATTTGGACCAGCCACATAACCCGCACAATTAAGCCTATGCCGCCCTACCGCCTTCGCCTGATAGAGCGCCACATCGGCGGCACCAAGCAGCTCATCGATATCTTGACCATCCACGGGAAACCAAGCTAAGCCTATGCTCATGCCCGTTTTCACCTGCTTATGATCGATCAGTACTGGCTTATCAAAGTTTGACAAAAAACGCTGACATATCATTACGGCGTCTTCTTTACTAATAGGCGCCGTCAGAATCATGGCAAACTCATCTCCCCCCAAACGCGCCACGGTATCACAATGACGTAAAGTATCACTCAAATGCTGAGCGACAATTTGTAAGAGCTGATCTCCAGCAGCGTGCCCCAGACTGTCGTTAACTCGCTTAAAATGATCTAAATCGATCAAAGCCAGAGCAAATTCGCCGCCATGGCGCTGTGCACGCGTAAAAGCTTGAGAAAGCCGATCCTGAAACATGCGCCGATTTGGCAAACCTGTTAATGCATCGCTATAAGCCATTTCTTCTAATTTGCTTTGGCTGTCCCGTAATTGCTCTAAAGTTTGCTGGTGCATTTTTATTTCTAGCGATAGCTCCTTAGTTCTTTGTTTTACTTTTTCTTCAAGAGTCATTCGATATTCCTCAGCCTCTTGTAAACGTGCATTTTTTTCTACCACCGCCATATTAAGCGCCGCCGTAGTGGCTTTTTTAAGGCTATTTACTTTTTCAGCCAATGCTTGCGAGAATAAAATAGCGCTCCATGCACCTGCCACAAAATAAAATGTAGTATTAAACCGGTTAGCCTCAATAACTCCTTGAGTTAATAGTACAAGTAAAGTGCTACCTATTAAGGTGGGGCCTTCACCCAATAAATAGCATCGGGCCCATACCGACCCCAAATAGCTCAGATAAGCAGACATTCCTAATACTAGCGGTAACCACACCCCTCCCGCCCATTGAGTTAATAATTCAGCCCAAGAATATTTGCCTATAAAAACAAGAACAAAAACAAATAAATAAACTAGCACAATCCCATACAAAGTATAGTTAAACCACTTCCTTTTTTTAGAATCGCCCAACAAAGAGATTGCAAATAACACAGAAAAAATACCTGTTGCTGCCGTAATGCACGAAGATAGCCCTTTAAATCGATAAAACCCACTTTTCCATAATATATTTAAATCTAGCCCATTTATATTTATCGAATAAAACATATAGCTAACAATGGCAAAGAAATAAAGCAAAAACATACAATCTCTTAGCCGAAGGTAAATAAATAAATTATATACAGATAAGCCAAGCATAATACCCAGCAATAGGCCGTAAAAGAGGTATTCACTTAAAGTTGAATCTATCCATTTTTCTTGTTGCCAAATTCTAACGGGAAAAATAACCGCACTATGTGATATAGAACGCCAATAGATCACCATCACTTTCTGATCATTAAATTTTATTGGGTAGAAAAATGGCCGTCCAGATTGGGGATGGGCGGAGAATGGCTCATATTTTTTTGAGATTTGTTCAATATATTCTCCATTTTGATCTGGGGAATAAAAAGCCAGCTCTCTAGGGCTAAAAATTTGATAATCCAGCCACCACCGCAGAGGCGCATCATGCCCGCGCTCTAGCTTTAAGCGAAACCAAATGGGATGGCGAATCTGTGCCAGTACATTTCGTCCACCTACCGAAATAAAATTAGCTTGGCTGCGCACCTCATCGAGCGTCATCTTTTCTGATACATCAACAAAATATTCGATATTAGAGTTGATATATGCGCCACTACTCTGAGATTCCACAAGAAAAGCCGAAGACGCTTCACTAGCCCATGAGCAGGGAATAAAGAAAAGAATACAAAAAATAAATGCCTTTAACATTTAAAGGCACTGCTTTTTTAAAAACATACATGAATCCTATATTTTCAGCATATTGTGCAAATATAGCAAAAATCAATACAATTAGCTGTCTTTATTCTTACATAAACAGATGGAAAATAAGCTATTTTTATAAAAAAACAAGGTGTTCCACAAGCAGCAGCGATTCATTACATTCCAAATATCCCTTTCAATAAATCAACCGCATCAGGGGATTTCGGCTTGTCCTGAACGGACTTATCGCTTCCACGCTCCATTACTGGCATCCCCACCATCGTTGTTGCCATCGATTTCAGCCGCACTTTTGCTGCCCACTGAGGGTTCCAGACCGCTTTGGGGTCTTTAGGGCGCGGAGGATAGGCAAGATTTAGCTCATCACCGTAAGCAATCAGCCGCAACATGCCTTGGCCTAGCGCTTCCTTAGGCGCTTTGCATTCTGTGCTTTGGGCGGGAAGCAATACTTTTTCTTTAAGCCAACGATCAATCGCGGCATTGGGCTGGTAATCGAGCAGGCCAAAACCCGCATCAGGCAGCTCGCTGGAGCTCCAGAACACCATTTCATCTTGATTTTTCATGCTCATGCTGGCGATAAACCACGCCCTAGCCTGCGGCATGGCCTGCCAATTAAACACCACCGTCTGCCCTTCATCTCGCTGCTTTAAATCAATCGCGGGCATTAAATCGTGTTGGGCATCTAGATTAAACTTAAAGCCTTCTGGCACGCCATAGCCGCTAAATTCATGCTCACCTTGCAAGGACGCACCATCAGGAATCATGCGGCTATCGCTTTTATTTGGCCAGATCGGTCGGCCTAGTGTGCTATGCGCTCCACGCGTTGTGGCGCGGCGGCTTTGGAATACCTTAGCAAAATCTGCCATATCGGCTGTGGCCATATCCAGCACGCGCGGCTGGCCTTTTCTCACCTCGCTGCCACAGCCCCAATAGAGCAACACTTTACCCTTAGGACGTTTAAATTCTGGAGCGGGGCTTTCTTCTTCTGACTCGGTCATGGGCACTGGCTTGCCCTCTTGCGGACTAAGCAAATTCAGCTGCGGCGCAAGTTGGCTGCCCTGCGGCACCTTTTGCACGCCCTCTTGCAAACTTGGATTTTTACGAGTGGAAAGCGTGACATCCATCCAGCGCCCCGCTGTTGCGCCTTGGGTATTTCCAAAACTATTCGCTCCCTTGCTAGCGCCAAACACCCCTCCTAATAAGCCAGCTACAGAGCCCATGCCCGCAGGCATCATCGATCCAGAGTAGGTCGCCAAATCAATCCAAACCTGAGCCACGGGCGGCGCAGATTTAGGCGGGGTAGCCGCAAAAGTCATACCCACACAGCCCAATACACAAAGGGAAATAGCGCGCATAAAAACCTCGACTCAAGAACAGGGATTGCTCCTAGTTCTAGTCGAGAATGGGCAGGGGGTAAAGAAGAAGAGACTAGCTGCATCACTAAAATTAATGACATGCATTGAATCGACGTAGGGCGGGTGAAACCCGCCGTTTTCTAGCATTTCATGCCAAAGTCTGGTGGGTTTCACCCCAACCCTATCAACTTAGCAATAAGCCATGGCATGCCACGCAATGACAAGCATTGAATTATCGTAGTGCGGGTGAAACCCGCGTATTTTTTTGCATCGCTCGCGGGTTTCACCCGCACTACAAAAAGCATTGCCTAAAGTTGATAGGATTGGGTTTCACCCGCTCTTGAACATTTACTTATCCCAAGCACCCCGCCGAGCCTTACCAACCTTGGCGGGTTTGCGGCTGGTATTTTGCTTTTGCAGCAGCTTATCAATTTGCTCAGAAGTCGATTGCATTAGCGACTCGGCCATTTCGCCGCTCGGGAAGGTATCCGGCATTCTGAAGCCCAGCCATGCATAGGCGGAATATAGCTTGCAAGTATCTTCCAGATATTGCAATTCATTGCGCCCACCCATGCCATCCATGCGTAAGAGTGGTACGGCACGGCACTTGGCGCGAGCTTGCGTCCAGTCTTTAAACGCCGATTCCAGCATGGCGAATTTGGTGGAGATGGGGCAAAGACTAAAAACAAAGCGATCGGTCAGCGGCAGAGTCAGCGTATCCAACCAGCGGGCTTTTTCGATTTGCTCGCTTAAGTTGGCGGGCAAGAAGAACTCGTCATGCACATTAATGTGCTTGGCAAATAGCTCCAGCAGGGGTTGCAATTTGGTCTCGCCCGTCGCGCCAGAAATCTGCTGCAAGTAATCCAGATTAGGGGATACAAAGAAGCCGGTGCTTGGTAGCGGCTCAGCGGCTTGCTTTAGCAAAGCAGCAATCATTTGGTGTGTTTTTGCGTCTAGCCCTGCCACAAAGCCTGATTCGTGCTCACCAAAACGCCCTGCTCGCCCGGCAATTTGCTTAGCCAGCGATGCGGCGATCGTGCCTTCGGCGTAGCCATCCCATTTATTGGCGGTGGTAAAAATAATCCGTCTGGCTGGCGTGTTAAGGCCCATGCCGATGGCGTCGGTGCCCACAACAATTTTAGTCTCACCGTCGATAAATCGCTCGGCCTGCGCTTGGCGCACTTCCGGGGATAAATTGCCGTAAATCGCTGAAACCTTAAAGCCCTGCTCAATCGCCTGATCGCGCCAGTTCAATACTTCTCGGCGCGAAAACGCAATCAGCACATCGCCTGCCTGCAAATTAGATAAAGAACCTAGCGGTTTTTTTTCCATTTCCAGTGGCGACATACGCTGCAATTTACGCACTTCTAATGTGCCGCCCACCCGCTTGACCAAAGATTCAATCGCGGGCTGTGCTTCTAGCGCACCGAGTAAATAAACGGTACTCGCGGGCACGCCACACACCGCAGCCGTCCAAGCAGCGCCGCGGTCTTGATCTTCTAAAAGTTGGATTTCGTCGATCACTGCCACTTCAATCACACGATTGGGATTGAGCATTTCTACCGTGCTGGCCACATGGGTGGCTTCTGGGTGTAGCTTTCTTTGCTCACCAGTAATCAGGCTGACTGCCACACCGGCGTCCGTTAAACGACGGTAATTCTCTAAAGCCAATAAACGCAGCGGGGCTAAATACACACCCGATTTGGCTTTCATCAAATGCTGCATGGCCGCGTGGGTTTTGCCCGAATTGGTCGGGCCTAGAATGGCAATAAAGTGCCGTGGCATGGCTTGCGCCACGGTGAAGGATTCGGGGTAGAGCGATAAATTCACCGCATTATGGGTTTTATCTGCTTGGCGTGTAGCCGCCTTACCGCCTTTAAGCGCGGCTATCCGATCCAGCGCTAATTGGCAGCGAAACCGTGCCAGCTCGTATTTGGCCTGAAACGCCGCCAGCGTAGCCGTGGGGTCGAGATCAAAATCCTTGGCAATCGCCAGTACTTGCTCGGCGCAATGCATAAGCTGCGCTTCTAACTTGGCGCGAGCCTCGTCATTCCAACGCGCTTTAAGCATGGCAAAACGCGCAGCGCTATCGAGCTTTCGCCACTTACCGCTTTTGCCCAAAAAGCCTTCGTCCGGCACCAAGTGATAGGGAATATGCAGACCATTAACGATAATTTCGCCCTGCACAGAAACCGCATAGCAACCATCGGTGGTCACCAGTGTGGCGTGATACGTGTGCAGGTAATCATGAATTAAAGAAATTTCTGGAGCATCACTGAGAGAGTCGGTCATATGGTCTACTGTATTCGAGGTCAAAAATGGCTGAAAGCCTTAGTCAGAAGTATACAGTAGCCCTTTCAATGTCGATGAAGACAGATTAAGAAGGCGGATTGGGCAAGGCATTTTTATCATCCAGCCATTCCCGCCATACAGCCAGTGCAACCGCCAGAATCACTGGGCCTAAAAACAAACCAACTAGGCCAAAAGCAGCTAAACCGCCAAGCACACCAAACAGTGCCAGAATAAATGGGATATCCACAACCTCGGACAAAACCAAGGGACGAACAATATTATCAACCCATGAAACAACCATCACGCCCCAAAGCAGCAGGCCAATTCCTGCCGCAGTTTGACCGGTAAAGAGTAGCCACAAGCCTGCAGCCCCCCATACCACTGGTGTACCAAACGGCACCATAGCCAGTAAAACGGTCACCGCAGCCAAGGTAACCGGCGCAGACAGGCCCGCAACCCAATAACCTAAACCCGCCACCGCCCCTTGAATCAGTGCGGTCAGCACGATGCCGTAAACCACAGCTCGCGTCGTTAAGGCAACCGTTTTCAAGTAGCCATCGGCCCGCTCACCCAAGAGTGAAATGCAGACAATCCGAACCTGTTTGGCGACGTTTGCACCATGCAAATACACAAAAAACAGTGTAAATAGCGCAAGCAGCAGCTTAATGATGTTTTTACCAATCCCGCCCAGCGCGGCAAAGGCATAGGCATCTAGCTGACGTAATTGGTTTTTTAGCTCAAGGCTAATTCTGGCGGGCTCTGCCAGTAAAGCGCCGAGAGAGGCACTCAGCTCTGCACCGACAATCGGCAAATGGCTAATAAATGCGGGAGGCTTAACGCGCCCAGATCCTAGCTCAGACGTAAGCAAATCGATCAGCGGGCTGCTCTCTGCCCTGAGCAAGAACACGAGCCAAATCACCGGAAAAACCACCAGTGCCGACATCAACAACGTCAGTAGCAATGCGGCAACAGTCGGCCTTTGCCCGGTTTTGTTTAACAGGTACAGATACAAGGGCCAGGTCGAAAAAGCCAAAATACCGGCCCACAGCATAGGAATAACAAATGGGGCCAGTACGATGGACACGGACAAGCCGAGTAAGCCCACAAACATCCCTAGCAACACTCGCTGTGCCAAAGGGTTGGCTGTGAGTTCACGCATCATAAAAACTTGTCCGAACGTAAAACCTCAACATCCTGCAAAAAAGCCACCATGGCGTAATTCGCAAAATAAGAGTCCTGCAGGTGCAGTAGCGTCGCCTCCGCCACTGCGCGCGGAAAAATCATTTCAATGCGAATGTTTGCAGATTTTGTCCAGGCACCTTCGCGCACACCATGACTGCCTCGACCACGAGCGTCCGAGATGGTATAGCCATGCACACCAAGCCGGTCTAAATCGCGTACCAACACCTGTTCTATGGCAGCCTCTGTAATCACAGTCAGTAGCGTACGTGCTTGGGTATTCAAACTCATCCGGCAACTCCGATAAAGTAACTGGCTAATCGGTGATAAAGGGGAATACCGATCAAAATATTGAAAGGAAAAGTAACACCTAGTACTGCCGCCAGAGAGATAACGGGATTGGCCTCAGGAATCGCCAGCCGCATCGTGGCGGGCACAGCAATATACGAAGCACTTGCCGCCAAGGTGGCCAGCAAAGTGACGCCGCCTAAAGACAAACCAAGCAAAATACCGCATCCAAGCCCCAGCACAGCGCTTAACAGTGGCATTAATATTGCAAAGGACAAAATAAACAGACCGCGCTTTTTAAGCTCGTCAGCCTGATGGCTCACAATCAGCCCCATTTCCAACAGAAATAGCGCCAGTACCCCTTTAAACAAATCAAAAAACAAAGGTTTAATCGGTGCTAAGCCATCAGGACCTGCCGCCCAGCCAATCAACATGCCCCCCAATAACAAAGTCACGCCCTTGCCCAGCAAAGCTTCATGCGCCAGCGCTCCCCAGCGCGTTTGCTTGCCTAAGCCACGCATCAGCACAATCCCCACTAAAATGGCAGGGATTTCCATCACGGCCAAAAAAATGGTCAACTGAGATTCAAAAGGAATGTCCCGCGTGGTCAGCCAGTTCACCCCTACGGCAAAAGTGGCCACACTGACCGAGCCATAATGAGCCGCCATGGATGAAGCATCAGCGCGCGAAAAACGCCCTGCATACTGCAAGATGAGAAACGCTATTAACGTGAGCACCACCCCCAGCACCACCACCGCCAAAAGCTGTGGTAATAAGGGCGCCAGAGGTTGAGAAGCAAGCCCTTGTCCACCTTTCAAGCCGATGGCAACAAGCAGAAAAACCGAAAGGGATTCGTATAAAGCGACGGGCAGTTTTAGCTCTGAACGCAGCAAGCCCGCCGCCAAACCAAACAAAAAGAACAAGACCACGACATCAATCATCTAAATGTCTCAATCAGGCTTACGTGTAACATAAAGACTGGCGACCACACTACCCGCAATCAGTACCGTCACTACGGTTAAAGAAATTGCAATCGGCATATGGAACCAAGGCATGATCAGCATCTTTGTACCAATAAAGGTCAGTACCAGTGCAAGACCATACTGTAGCAAGTGGAAACGATCCGCCATATCAGCCAACAGGAAATACAAAGCACGCAGGCCAAGAATGGCAAAAATATTAGAGGTAAAGACAATAAATGGATCGGTTGTGATCGCAAAAATGGCCGGAATGGAATCAACCGCAAATACTACATCGGAGATTTCAACCAAAATCAGTACTAAAAACAGCGGAGTGAAGTAACGGATACCGTCTTTTTTCACCACAAATTTTTCGCCATGGTGATCATCGGTTACACGCAGATATTTACGAGCGATTCTGAGCACGGGGTTCTTAGTCATATCAGGCTCTTCTTCTGCCACAAACAGCATCCGAACTCCGGTTACCAACAAGAACGCACCAAACAGATACAGCACCCAGCTAAATTCTTGCACAACCCACGCACCAGCCAAAATCATGCCCGCCCGCATCACCAACGCACCCAGTACGCCATAAATCAGCACACGGCGTTGATATTCAGCAGGAACATTAAATGCCGTAAAGATCATCAGGAAGACAAAGACGTTATCTACGGACAGTGATTTCTCAATCAGATAGCCAGTTAAGAACTCCAAGGCCTTACGATCGGCAACTTCAGGCCCCATGGTGCCATTTAGATACCACCACAAGCCAGCATTAAAGAGCATGGCCAAGCTAATCCAGACTAAAGACCAAGTTGCAGCTTCTTTGACACTGACTTTATGGACCTTGCTACCGCCAAAAACAAATAAATCGAGGGCCAACATGACGAGGACGAAAGCAATAAACACGCCCCACATCCATGGTTCACCGATTGAGATGGCTGTTTCCACAGAGATACTCCTTTGAAAATCCATAAAAAAAGGCCTATGCAGACCTTGGCTAATATAAATACCACCACTAAAAGCAGGTTTTTTATCGCAGCACCTTTATCCAAAAGTGCCGCGATTAACGTTTATTTCAACGCTTTCAGTATAGCGATCCTTTCATTGAGAGTGGGATGCGACATAAATAATCGCCTTACCCCGCTACCAATACTGCCTTTCATTCCCAATACCGCCATTTTTTCTGGTAAAGGCAACCAACGTTCACTATTTAATCGCTCCAGCGCCGCAATCATTGCCCCTATCCCCGATCGCTTTACCCCTGCCTGATCCGCGCTAAACTCTAGCAAACGGGAAAAATGCATCAGCAAAGCCACGATAAACACATATAAGGACAATACAAGCATCGCAATCAGCAGACTCACCATACTTAGCGGCTCAAAAAATAATGCCAATAGGCTATATGCGCTCAAAGAGACAAAGATAAAGCCCAGATTTAACATCCCCTGATAGGCAATCAACTTCACCATATCATGATGAGCAAGATGGCTAATCTCATGAGCGAGCACCGCCTCCACCTCATCTTTGGGCATAAAGCACAGCATGCCTGTAGACACGGCAATCATGCTTTGATATCTGCTCAAGCCGGTCGCAAAAGCATTAACACCCACAGACTCATAAATACCGACTTTAGGGCTAGGAATACCCGCCAGCCTTGCTTGTTCTGCAACCGTAGCGAGTAACCAGCACTCCAAGGCATTAAGAGGAGTTTCAATCTGCTTGGCCACGAGCGATCGTCTTGCTTTATATTTTGACAAGACAAATGCAAAGTAGGCGCTGAGTAAGGCTAAAGCCAACATCAGCAGACCCGCCCATAGAGAAGGTAAGCTGAAAATCGCTATTCTGGGAAATAAATCGATGCTAATAAAATAATAAATCAGCAAAAGCATCATTGCCAGATTGCTTAAAAAGAATAAGCCCATTCTTTTCATCATCACTCCTTAACCATCGCCACTTATATGCCAGTTACTCTTTCACAACACGCAATACAAGCGGGGTTAAACACGAGCAAATACGGTTTAAACTCAAACAGAACTCAAGCCCATCATCCCTTGTCTACTGGCACGATCACGGCACAGTCACAAGCTTACCGCTTTTATTCTGCTGGTCCTTACTAGCCGTACTTTCTGATAAGCGAACGGTAGCTCCTTGTGGCCTAGCTCTCATAAAGCCGATTCAAAAACCACTTCAAAATCTCCTTATAAAAACAAGCGGCTGATTCAATTCGCCATTGATAAGAAAAAGCGTTTTTATTTATTTCGCATTAAGCTAGCTTTGCCCATACAAGGACTTAAAACGCTCTGTAGCCTATAGCAGGTCAACACAAATTACAGTGCTATTCTAAGCTTGCTTTTCCACAAAGAAAAACAGATTATTCTTTATGAATTGATCGTAAAAACTTGATGGAAAACGAGCATGCTAAATTACAAGCAACTGTATTACTTCTGGAGCGTTGCTAAAGCAGGCAGCATCACCCGTGCAGCCGAACAACTACACCTCACCCCGCAAACCATCAGCGGCCAGCTGGCAGAGTTAGAGCGATCCTTAGGCACAGATTTATTTAGACGCACTGGTCGCCGCCTAGAGCTAACCTCGGCCGGAAAAATGGCTAATGAGCATGCGCGGGAGATTTTTCAGATAGGTAACGAGCTGGAGCAAACACTAAAAAGAGGCGCAACTGAACAATCATTTCGAGTGGGTGTGGCGGACGCCGTGCCTAAATCCATCGCCTACCAGCTACTCGCCCCCGCCATTGCCTTGGCTGAGCCGGTGCGACTCATTTGTTATGAAGATAAACTAGAGCGCTTATTTGCCGAGCTGGCCATTCATAAATTAGATTTAGTGATCGCCGATCAGCCTCTCCCCTCCGAGCTGGGTGTGAAAGGCTATAACCACTCACTTGGGCAATGCGGCATTGCCCTCTACGCCATACCAACGCTCGCCGCTCGCTATCGCGAAAGGTTTCCTCGCTCGCTCAACGGCGCACCGCTACTACTGCCTGGCGATAAAGTAGCCGTGCAAGCGCCACTACTGCGCTGGTTTCAGGAGCAAGATCTTCAGCCGCGAATTATCGGGCAATTTGATGATAGCGCCCTGATGAAGGCATTTGGCAGAGCGGGAGCAGGTATGTTTCCTGCCCCGGCCATCATGGAAGAAGAAATCCAAAAGCAGCAAGGAGCCGAGCTGATCGGCCATATCAAATCCGTAGTGGTGAACTACTACGCTATTTCAGTTGAAAGGCGGCTCACTCATCCGGCGGTGCTGGCGGTTAGCGAAGCCGCGAGGCAATCCGTATTTTCAAAAAAATAACTTAAGCTAGCCAGCAGCTGCACGCCGTACCTCGCCCAGCCATCGTTCACGCCGCTTAAGAGTCGAACCTAACACAGGCCCAAAGCTAGAAATACGCACGGGTTTAACGCCGCTAAACTCTAAAATAGTTTTTTTCATCTGATGATGGCCGGGCATGCGGTAAATCCAGCGAAAATACCAAGGAGGCGAATCCATCGTCACTAATAAATGCGCGCTACGCCCTGCCAGCAATTTATCCCATTGCGATGAATTGGCACGATACTTAAAAGCGAATCCCGGCAAGAAAATTCGATCGATAAACCCTTTCATCAATGCTGGCATGGCTCCCCACCAAATCGGGTAAACAAACACCAAATGCTCAGCCCAAAGTAGCGCTTGCTGCGCCGCCAGCAAATCAGGCTCCAGTGGCTGAATCTGCGCATAGCCGTGATGCAATACAGGATCAAATTGTAAATCACCAAGGCTGATCTGCCGCACCTCTTTGCCCGCCTGAAGCGCAGCTTGTGTATAGGCTTCGGCCAAAGCACCGCACAAACTATCCGCTGAGGGATGACCAAGAATCACTAAGGTTTTCATTGCACTGCCCTTTTCTGAAAAAGGACATGCTAAAGCTTGCCCTTAGGGGCAGAGTCAAGCAATACAATCTGCTAGGCTAGCCTGTATTTCTGGGCAGGCGCTGATTTCTAGGCTAAGCGCCTCTAGTTGGCCATCCAACTGCTCAAGATGTTTTATTTCAACGGCAATGCTTAAGCGCTTACTGGCTAGTAATCGCTTCAATTGCTGCCAATCTGGCTGGCTTTGGCTGCTTTTTAAAAAATGCAGCTCAGATAACTTAAAACCCAGCACCTGAGCCTGCCTGATTAAGCGAAGCAACAACACATCACGATCAGCATAAACACGATATGCCCCTGAGCGCTGTACCGCGCCCAGCAAGCCCAGCGCCTCATAATGCCGGATGGCCTTGGGCGATGCGCCCGTCAACTTAGCTAGCTCTCCAATATACATACGGGTACTCATGGTGAATTAATCAACAGTATGCTGACAATATCGAGCTAATCATAAAACACGCTTAGCAAGCGGAAAAAAAATGGCCACAATGTGGCCATTTTATCTCTGCATTAAATCCCGCTTACTTCTCTACAAACGCACGCTCAATCACGTAATCGCCAGGCTGGCCGATGCGCTTGGACACTTGAAAACCACGCGCATCAAGCAAGGCGCAAGTGTCTTTCAGCATAGCTGGGCTACCGCAAAGCATGGCGCGGTCTGTTTCTGGGTTAAGCGGAGGCAGGCCGATATCGCGCTCCAACTTACCCGATTCAAATAAATCAGTTAAACGACCTTGATTACGGAATGGCTCACGCGTCACCGTTGGGTAGTAAATCAGCTTTTCTCTGACTGCTTCGCCAAAGAACTCATTGTGTGGCAGCTCTTTTTCAATAAAGTCAGCATAAGCCAGCTCGCTCACGGTACGCACGCCGTGCACCAAGATGATTTTTTCGTATTGCTCGTAAGCGTCAGGGTCTTGAATCAAGCTCATAAATGGCGCAAGACCGGTACCTGTTGAAAGGTAATAAAGGTTTTTGGCGGGCTTTAAATCGCTCAGTACCAAAGTACCTGTTGGCTTACGGCTTACCAAGAGTGGGTCGCCTTCTTTCAAGTGCTGCAGACGGGAAGTCAGCGGGCCGTCTTGCACTTTAATGCTGAAGAACTCCAAAGTTTCGGAGTAGTTCGGGCTGGCAATCGAGTAAGCGCGCATCAGCGGCTTGCCGTTTACTTCCAGACCTATCATTACAAACTGGCCGTTTTCAAAACGCAGCGAATCATCGCGGGTAGTCGTAAAGCTGAACAGCGTATCGTTCCAGTGGCGAACTGATAAAACGTGTTCGGTAGCAAAAGCGCTCATGTTTTTCTCTTTAATCTTTTAAAAGTTCTGTAGACACAGAGAACACGGAGCACACAGAGGACGGGGAGAAAACCATTCGCTTATTGTTTTCTCTGTGTGCTCTGTGTTCTTACATTAAGCTCTGTGTCATAAGATTTTTTTAAGCCAGCGCTGCAGTCAGCGCAGGCACAGCTTCGAATAGGTCGGCAACTAAACCAAAATCAGCCACTTGAAAAATCGCTGCATCAGGGTCCAGATTAATCGCCACAATCACTTTACTGTCTTTCATACCGGCTAAATGCTGGGCTGCGCCCGATACACCTGCGGCAATATAGAGCTCAGGCGCAACGACTGTGCCGGTCTGGCCAACCTGAATATCATTCGGCGCATAACCCGCATCCACAGCGGCGCGTGTTGCACCAATGGCAGCGCCTAGCTTAGCGGCCAGCGGATTCAGAATCGCATCAAAGCGTGTTTCTAGCGGACGGCCACCGGTAATCACCACCCGAGCGGAAGCCAACTCAGGGCGATCGCTCACGGTATGCGTGGCTGATACAAAACGCGCCTGGGTTTGTGCAGCAGGTGCAGCGTGATCTACGACATTTGCGGCAGGGCCATTAGCGGCCGCATCAAAGCTAGTTGCACGCACTGTCAGCACTTGCACCGCCTCGCTGCTTTCTACCGTAGTGAGCACACTACCGGCGTAAGTTGGGCGGATATAAGTCGCTGGGC
>JAPLQI010000106.1 GCA_026399755.1 Pseudomonadota bacterium | reverse complement strand
CGCACGTAAGCCATCGGTGGTTTTAACTTCCCAGCTTAAGCCGGTTTGGCTATCGGCCACGCAGCCTGCGCGAGTGGCTTCATCACTCAGCGTTGCGCCGCTGTCTGCATCTTTACGGGTATAGCGCGGGGCTGGCGTATTGCCGCTGATGGCTTGCATGCTGAGGTTGTAAAACTGACGGGCATATTCGGCGCTAACCAGCGTGTGCGCCACGCCGTTGGCATCGAGTAATTCTTTAATACTTGCCGATTGTATGGTTTGCTCTTTGACAAAACGTGCCGCATCGCTGGCGGCAATTTGCCGTTGGCATCGAGTAATTCTTTAATACTTGCCGATTGTATGGTTTGCTCTTTGACAAAACGTGCCGCATCGCTGGCGGCAATTTGAATGCCATTGTTGGCATCGTCGTCTTCATCCAGCGTCAGCAAAAGCTGCATAATTTTGTGCGCATCGGCTTCGTTTTTAGCGAGGGTCAGTGGCGTAATCATTGCGCCCGCCGCTACTTGGCCAAGCACGAGCGAGCCAATCCGGAAAGTCACCATCTCGCCGTCTACATACTGGTACTCGCCATTGGCCGTCGTGCGGCCATGTTGGCTACGCGTATCGTAATCAACACCCGTGGTTTTGAGTAAGGTTCCAGTCTTGATTTCTGGTTGAGAATCGCTAGTGCAGGCGGTAAAAAGGGAGAGCGAACAAAGGAGGGAGGCTAGATATTGCAGTTTCATTTTGGAATACGAATTATTATCAAGCGAGGATTGTACGCTTGTCATATTCTATTTGGCTATTTGTTTGTAAGCAGGATTTTGATGGTTGCGTGTTCTAGAAGTTCAGCAATTGCGTATGCATTCCATACTATGCCTAAGTCAGATTCATTGTTGATGCGGCCACTATAGATACCAAGAAGTTCGCTTGTGTTTGCTGTGAGCGGGGTGTTTTCATTGCAGAGAATTACCGGAGACCCTGATTGTCCTGCTCGGGCACGGCAGTCAATTAGAAAAATGGGCCTACCTTCGTGGTCAATCTCTGGTTCTGAGGCGATATAACCTGTAACCCAAATTGCGAAAGATACGGCAGAGCGTATGCCAAATGGAAATCCAATCACAGCTACTCTCTGAGATGGGGTGATTTTCAAATGGGCTAAAGGATTAATGACGTATGGGAAAGTATTGTGTTCATTTGCATCTGGAATATCTGGAATATGAATTGCAACAAAATCTGCTTCAGCACCAAGTTCAGGGTGCTCAATCCAGATGGGTTGCCCATCAATAGAAAAAAGAGGTAAGTCAACTTTTGAAAAATGCCCGAGTTCACGTTTTGAGTTTTGCGACACGGTTAGAGAGTCAGGAATAGCAAATGTTTTGCTTAAAGGCTGCTTAGTTTCTTGATTTCTTCCTGTTACATTGTGCCGGTTGGTGATTAGAAAGCTTGGCCTATTGGGTAATTGGGCGAAAAAAGCGGTCCCCGTAGATAGGAGTGTTCCTTCAAATTTCATTTCAATAAAAAGGGATTGAAAGGACTGTTGGGAAATGTGGCGTGGCATTGGGCATCTTTATTGCGTAGGCGGCACTCAAACTATAGTTGAAAAGATTTTTTTAGTGCCTTCGGCACTTTGATTTAGGTGCGGGATCCCCGCGAAGTATTTGGTTTCTGAACGGGCAAGAAAGTAAGCAAAGAAGGCCGCCCCGACCAGCACGAAATCCCCTCAGTTGCGGACAATCGAGTCGGCGGCGGGCGGGATTGGCTCGTTCCTCGCTCCCTTGCCGAAACCCCGCCCCGCTTGTTCCTCACTTCGGCGTGCTTCAAGGGGACTTTTAAGCCCTACGCCAAGATTGTGGTCATTACATTTTTTCGTTGTTTGTTGATGCAAAAGCAAATTGGTTAGCGCTAATGGGGTGAAGCCTGCGGTTTATGGCTTGGAGAGCTAAGAATCGACGAGTTTCGTTCGCCCTACGGATGTTGCAAACCTATTATCTAACTCCCATCGCTAAAACCCACCGCTAAAACCGCCTCCAGCGCCATAGCCAGTCTCCGCTCCATGCTTCCTTCTACCACCCGATAATTCGCGCCGCTAGCTTTTAAATCCGCTTCGTAGAGATTAAACAAATAATCTCTATCGTTTGGATTTTCTCGCAGCGGATCGGGCTCCCATGGGAGGTCGGGGCGGGTGAGTAGGTGGAGGGCGTAGTCTTGTGGCCGGTAGTGGGCGGCAAGCTCGGCGGGGCAGTGGCCGTAGCGCACTTCGGCCCATATTTTGCATACTAGCGCTGTGGTGTCGCAGATTAAAAGCGGGGCCTTGTGAGCGGCCTCGGCGGCAAGCTGGCCTTGGGCGATGGCGACGATATCACTGAGCTGATAATCACTGGTACCTTTTTGTGCGAAGTATTCGCGCACGTATTCGGCCACCCAAGGGGCTTTTAGCGCGTCGGCCAAGTCTTGCGCAAGGGTAGATTTGCCGCAGGATTCTGGGCCGACGATGGCGATTTTCATACGATTTCCTGAAACATATTGCTGAAGAGGATAGAGAGCTAAACCTTAAACCACAGAGTAAAACGCGAGCACAGAGCACACAGAGAAACCCATAAAACCTAATGTTTCCTCTGTGAAAGTCTGTTTTTTAAGATTTTGTTCCCTGTGTTTAAATTTAAGCATCCTCAGATATTTTTAATTTCTTTCTGAATCTCTTTGCGCCAGCTGATCCAGCCTGATACGGCCAGTGCCGTCAGAATGATGTAAAGCACGGCGGTGAGGTGCAGGCCTTTATAGGCGTATACGCCAGAGGCAATCAGATCCAGCGCTATCCAATACGGCCAGTTTTCGATTTTCTTGCGTGCCTGCATCCATTGGGCGATCAGGCCAAAGACAAAGATGCCTGAATCGAGCAGGGGTAGGTCGGTCGGCAAAAACTGCACTTGAAAGCGGGTGACTAGCAGGGTGAGCAGTAAGCCGCCGCCATTAATCAACAGCCATTCGCGGCGGGTGAGTTTACTGATAGGCAGGGAATGATTCGTCGCGCTGCGTTTCCACATCCACCAGCCGTAGATGGCGAGGGCTGCGTAAACAAATTGCAGCAGGCTTTCACCAAACAGCTTGGCATCAAAAAATAACCACACATAAAGCATGCTGGCGATCAGCTGTAGGGGCCAAGTCAGTACATGGCTGCGTGTTGCCAGCCAAATTCCGAGTAAAGAGGCGATAAAACCAATGATTTCTAATATAGACACAGACAATAGGCTCCTGATTTAAGCGCGCTAAGGCTATATTGCTAAGAAGAAAAAGGAAAGCTTCGTTATGAAAGAATATGAAATGGGTCGGTTTAAAGTTGTTAAGGAGTTAAGGCAGAGAAGGAAAGCTTCGTCATGAAAGAATTTGAAGGGGGCCGGTTTAAAGTTGTTAAAGAGCTAGGGCAAGGTGCGCAGGGCTTGGTATTTCTTGCGAATGATACGCAGTTGGATAGATTAGTTGCGATTAAGATTTTGCATAGTCATTCCCCCGAAAGTGCACAAGAGGCCAAAATTGTTAGCCGCTTACAGCATCCTAATATCGTGGCGCTTTACGATACCTTCCTACATAGTGGCCATCCCTGTTTAGTGTTTGAGTATGTGAATGGGCAAACGCTGGCGCAGTTGATCGCCAGCACTGGGGCCATCCCACCCGTGCGCGCGGTGGAGATTATTTGCGGCCTGCTCGAAGGCTTGGCTTATGCTCATGGGGAAGGGCTGATTCACCGTGATATTAAGCCGCACAATGTGATGCTCGATGAGCATGATCGCCCCCGTTTGATGGATTTTGGTATCGCAGCCAAGCGCGGTAGCAAGGAGGCGGGCAGCATGATAGGCACGGTGGGCTATATGGCCCCCGAAATGATGCAAAACTTGCCGGTAGATGCTGAGGCCGATGTGTTTGCAGTGGGGATGACGCTATATCAAATGCTCACCGGTAGGCCCGCCGCTGAGGGCGAATCGGTTTATACCATCTTGCATCGCATCGCTAACGAGCCCTTTGTGCCACCATCTAGCTTAAAAAATAGCGTGGACGAGAAGCTTGATCACCTTGTGATGGTGGCGCTGTTTAAAAATCCGCAAGAGCGTTATCAAGATGCAGGGGCCATGTTGCTGGCTATGCGTGAATGGCTGGGCGGTCAAAATCAGTCAGAGGGGGTAGAGGGTAGCGGCAATAGCACGCTGGATTTCTTGCTGAGGCGAATGCGCCATACCGCCGATTTCCCCGCCCTTTCGCAAGCCGTCACCGCGATCAATAAAATCAACGAGGGCGATGCAGAGCGCTTACAGGTTTTGTCTGAGGTGATTTTGCAGGATTTTTCGCTGACCAATAAATTACTCAGAATTGTGAATTCGGCCAGCTACGGCCATTTTGGCGGCACCATTAGCACTATTTCTAGAGCGATTGTGATTTTAGGTTTTGATGCTATTCGCAATTTGGCGATCACTCTGCTGCTGTTTGAGCATATGCATAATAAGGCGCAGGCCGTCACGCTTAGAGATGCTGTATTGAGTGCCTTTTTTGGCGGGATATTATCACGTGAGCTAGGCAAAAAAAGCGGTGCGCGTGATGTGGAAGAAGGCCTAATTTGCGGCATGTTTACTGCACTAGGCAAATTGCTGACGGTGTATTACTTTCATGAAGAAAATATCGAGATTAATAAGCGCGTGCAAGCGGGGAGTGGTGAAGAAACCGCATCGGTGCAAGTGCTGGGTTTAAGCTTTAGGGAATTAGGTATAGGCGTGGCACAGAGTTGGAATTTTCCTGAGCGGATGCTGGCCAGTATGCGCCATTTGCCCGAAGGGCCGGTGAAGCCGCCACAAAATCAAACCGAACGCCTGCGCTTATTTGCCAATATCGGCGCGGCCTTAGTGCCGCTCGTTCAGCTCCCCAATGCTGCGGCAGAACGTGCACTTTATGATGTAGAAAAAAGAATTAAACCCGCTTATGGTTGGAGCGCACGCGAGCTAAGTGATTTGCTAAAGGATTCGGCTTCCGCCTATTTGGGCTATTTAGGCATTTTAGGGGTAGACACACGGCAAAGTGATTTTGCAAATCAGCTACGCATATTAACTGGCGTGCTTACCGATAAGGGCAATGCTCCGCATGTGGCGGATACCATCGATAGAGCCAGTATGCACACGGGGCAATTTGATTTAGATTCAGAAACAGTGCCGGAAGAAGAGCAAGTTGTGGCTGCGGTTGAATCCCTATCGGCAGGGGTGCAAGATATTACCAATACGCTGGTCACTAGCTTTAAACTAAATGATTTACTTCGGATGATTTTAGAAACCATGTATCGCAGCATGGGCTTTGAACATGTCTTAATTGCCACGCGCGACCCAAAGAAAAATCAAATCGTAGGGCGCTTTGGCTTTGGGCCAGATATCGGCGAAATTATTCCGCGTTTTCAAATTGGCTTAGATAAAGCGGTGGATGTATTTCAAGTGGCAATGGAGCGAAACGCCGATATTTTTATTGAAGATATTAATGTGGAATCCATTAAGAGCCGTATTCCGACGTGGTATCGCAGTGCACTTACCTCACAAACGTTTATTATTTTTCCACTGGTATTAGAAAAGCGCACCATTGGCTTGCTCTATGCCGATAAAGGTAAAGCGGGGGATCTAAAAATAGCGGGCAAGGAATTAAATTTGCTGAAAACGCTAAGGAATCAAGCCTTGTTGGCGATTAGGCAAAAGCAGATGGGGCTATAGGGAGGGGCATAGCCAATCCTATTCACTTTAGCTTTTGTCTTAAGATGAGTTGGCATTTCGTAGGGTGTACAGCGACGTAGTCGTTGCGCACCAAAAAGCGGTGCGCAAGAAAAGCGACTTGCTCACCCTACGAAAAACCAAACTTTGCCCTGTTTTTTTACCTTAAGTTGATAGGGTTGAGGGCACCGCCCACCCCTCATATCAATCAAGCAAGCAACTTGCCGGTAAACCGATCCCGATTCGCCCAATAAGCGCACTTAGGGCATTTTTCGCTTACTGGGTAATCTGTGCCTTCTTCGTGCGGGCAGCCTAAAATACGCTCGGGTGAGATCACTGAGAATGCATCGTAGCGGGTAATAAAGGCCAAGACCTCTGCGATAAGAGCCCCATTCTTACGAATATCACCGTTTTCATCTAGCCAGCGCTCCAGCGCAACCACTTCACCGCCTTCCTCCTGAATAATCCCCACAGACACTTTGCTCGCCAGCTGATCGTTAGGCCCATAAAAAGTAACGGTTGCGATCGGATAGCCTTGAAAGCCGCGTTTGGCTTTTTTCCGTAGTTTGTCTTGATACCAAGTGGCTTTGAGTGACATGTTGAACGCCTTGTTTTTACTGAGCAAAGCAGTTTACGCAGCTTAGGCTTGCTTGAATACTGCAGATTCTTATCAATTTATCCACCCATTCTTATCGAATGTCGCCACCTGCGCTTTCGCATTTATCCACAGGACTTGAGTGGCAGCACCCGACCCACTGCAGACACTGAACCATCAATAAGACTAGAGGCCGCTTAGGAATATAAAGATGCCTCTCACCACCTTAGGCTGCATTACAGTAGTGATATCATCGTTGACATACTCATGGCATAGGCATATAGTTCATCAACTACATCACACATATCATAAATAAAGAATATGGCTACTCAATTCACTAAGATCCAAATGTATGAAGAACTGCGATTTTTTTTGAAGTCATATGCAAAGTGCATTGGCTCATTGTATGGCAGTACACAAATAGACGAGACATTGGCAAATGACATTAATATCGAAAAATCAGCTATATGGGATGAACTTGGCAGCCTTTATGACTTTGGAATCCTTGGTAACGATTATGCCTACCATCCTAGGGATGGCAAGGATGAGTTGTATTCTGAGGTCATCGACTTGTCATTATTTTTGCGAGTCGCTTGCTCCACGGAGATGGAGAAATTGATTGAACCTGTAGGCGGTACCCCCCCCGTTCTAGCATTCCATACCATGATCATGGCGATTGCTCGTTATGTACTAGATGGAGGAAAAAGACCTTTATTCACGCCTGAAGAGGGAAATTTCTTATCGATTACTGATATTGCATTACTGGCAAATATGGATGAACGTAGTGTTCGAAATGCGGCAAACCCCAAATTGGCTGGTGCGTTAAAAACAATTACGAAATTCAAACGTACGGTAGTTACTGTCGCAGATGCACGAATTTGGCTTGCCGAGCGCAAAGGCTTTGTTCCGACGACGAGAAGAGATGCCTCGGATGAAGTCCACACGGAAGAGACCGCAGAGATTGTTTTACCTAAAGCGACGGTCTCACGATTAAAGGAGGAGGCAGCTAAGTCTGGGCTTTCTGTTTCTGACTACCTCGAGCAACGCTTAGCGTCAATTTAATATCACTTTGAAATAAATTAGCGAATAAGGGTTATGAAGTGATTAATTCAAAAAATTTGAAGGGCGAAGATGTGCGTAAATTATTACGCTCGGTAGGTATCAAATTTGGTGCTCTCCTCCCTTATGCTTGGGCAGAGATCAATGAAAATGGAGTATTAGTAATTGTTTGTCACGAAAATTATTTCACGGATACACACTATATTCATCCTGAAAATTCACCAACGAAATCAAATTACTCATCAAATAAAATTTTCAATTATTTTAGAAGAGGCGGTATTGAGTGCATTCTTGTTGAGGCGTCTTTTTTGGAAGATGGTAACGGTGAAATTACTGCGAAGCGTGACCACTTTACTGGACGCATTTTTCGTGCGAAAGGTCGGCAGCACTGTTTCTGTAAAAAAACACACGGGATGAAATTAGCTTTGTTTAACTAATCTGGTTTTTTTAGTCATATGTCTTAATGAATTTTCCAAACAGAAAACAGTACTACCATCACCCAATAATATTTCCCTTAATGAGACAACTACACATGAAGCCATTGATAACACTCTACTATCAAGATAAACCCAGTAGCGTAGTTGCTAATATGACACCAATTCAAAGAGCTGATTCACAAGCAAAGGCCGAGGCAAAACATCCAATTTTTCGAGTTAGATTAACTCAAAGCATTTGTAATGACAAAGTCCATCTTTCTTCTGAAGCAAGGCAGAATTACTTTGAGGAGGCAAAGCGCTGCCGATTTTATTTGAATAAAATTCGTACTGGAGAAGAGATGGATGATTAAAATCTAATGAAATATCAAGAGCAAAATCCAGCGCTATTTTTAAACTAAAATAAAAAAGAAAACCGAGGGCCTACTGAGAGCGGACGCCAATTTTTAGACCGATAACAGCTAAAAAAATTCGAACCGAAAAGTCCGTTTAGGTCGAGGCATTAGACTTGTGTAATGCATTGAGGGGCTGCAGTGGGAAGTATCGCGGTCGTTCATTCCCACCATACACATAACTACTCACAGTCTGGTCTTGGCCGATAGCGACCCGCCGCTCAGTCTAACCCAGTCGTTTCAAACGAGCATTAACTCTCGTTTGATGGTGGCGAAATTGGTAAGCGGGGAGGCGACGTTCGATAAGTTTGGGTGGATAAATCGAGTAAGATTTTGCAAATACGGAGTTACGCTAATGCCATTGTAATAGGCGTGCTGGGTTCATACATTCATTGCCTGTGCTCAACTTGCGGCATTCCTGCCTGTTTGCTCCTCAACCCCTTGAGTGGGTGTAAGCTTCACTCTTGGCTAGGGAGAATCATGATGCAAAATTTTAGTTTCTACGCGCCGACGCGCATTCATTTTGGGCAGGGGCAGGTAGCGCAATTAGCAGCGGAGATCCCCGCGGCTAGCCGTGTGCTCTTGGTCTATGGTGGCGGCAGTATTAAGCAAAATGGCGCTTATCAGCAGGTGATGGCGGCTTTATCTCAGCATGAAGTCTTTGAGTTTGCAGGCATTGAGGCCAATCCCGAGTATGAAACGCTGCTGCTTGCCGTTGCACAGGCAAAAGCCGCTAAGGTGGATTGGGTGCTGGCTGTGGGCGGGGGCTCAGTGATTGATGGCGCTAAGTTTATTGCGGCTGCAGCGCTGTTAGATGAGACGATTGATCGGCAGAGAGTAATTTTGCATCAGTAATTTCCCGCCGCGCTACGCAAGATAAAATGTCATTTAAAAACGCTATGGTATTTCCTCGCTGCGCTGTGCTCGATCCTCTGCTGACACAAAGCTTGCCGCCGCGCCAGATTAGCAACGGTGTGGTCGATGCGTTTATCCATACTACCGAGCAATACCTCACTTTTCCCGCCGAAGCACGCTTACAAGATCGATTGGCCGAGGGGATTTTGTCGACCTTGATCGAAGTTGGGCCGACGACGCTGGCGAATCCTGCCGACATTGACGCTCGGGCTAACTATATGTGGTGTGCCAATCAGGCGCTGTTTGGCTTGGTAGGTGTTGGGCAGCCGCAGGATTGGGTTAGCCACGCCATCGGTCACGAGCTGACAACGCTCTACAATATGGATCACGCCCAAACGCTGGCCGTGTTGC
Source organism: Pseudomonadota bacterium (assembly GCA_026399755.1). Taxonomy (GTDB): domain Bacteria; phylum Pseudomonadota; class Gammaproteobacteria; order Burkholderiales; family Chitinibacteraceae; genus Iodobacter. Next base: position 419 of record JAPLQI010000106.1, on the reverse strand, counting down.
TGCCAAGCTTACTGCGCTATTGCTTTGAAGATAAATTACTCAAACTCGCCCAATATGGTCGCCGCGTGTGGGGATTATCAGGCAGTGATAAGAAAGTGGCCCATGCGGCGATCGATGCCACGGCGGATTTCTTTGAGCGTATGGGCCTGCCTACGCACCTAGCCGCTTATGGCCTAAATGCAGACGAAGTGGCGCAGGCCATCGGCGAGTTATTGCCTAAGCACAAGGCTTTCCCACTGGGTGAGCGAGGTAAGCTGACGCTGGCGGATTGCATGACGATTGTGCGGATGGCGGGGTAGTGGGTAATCCTATCAAATTAGCCAGATCCCGTATCGTTACTACCCAATGACAAGCATTGGCTCATCGTAGGGCGGGTGCAACCCGCGTATTTTTCAGCATTGCTCGCGGGTTGCACCCGC